>CAMLJM010000071.1 GCA_946480475.1 uncultured Alphaproteobacteria bacterium | reverse complement strand
CGGGCGTTGTCATGTCCTACCAATTCGGCACCAACTGGTCGATATTTTCCGATAAAACAGCAAACGTACTTGGACCGCTCCTTGGGTTTGAAGTCCTCACGGCCTTTTTCCTCGAAGCTTCATTTCTTGGTATCATGCTGTTCGGCTGGGGACGCGTCAGCCCCCGCATGCATTTCGTATCTACCTGTATTGTGGCTGTTGGCACTCTGATTTCTGCGTTCTGGATTTTGTCTGCCAATAGTTGGATGCAAACGCCACAAGGTTTTGAGGTTATGGCTGATGGCCGGTTGATGCCTACAAATTGGCTAGAAATTATATTCAACCCATCTTTTCCCTACCGCTTCGCTCACATGGTTATCGCGGCTTATCTGACTACGGCTTTCGTTGTTGGTGGCGTGGCAGCCTTTTACCTTTGGAGTAAACGTCATATCCCACAAGCACGCATTATGCTGGGCATGGCAGCCATTATGGCTGCTCTTGTGGCCCCGACCCAGCTTTTTGCCGGTCATATACATGGCGAGAACACCATGCATCACCAACCTGCCAAGGTGGCCGCCATGGAGGGAAATTGGGATCACACCACCAATGGACCGCTGTATCTCTTCGGCTGGCCAGATCAAAATGCTGAGGAAACAAAATATGGGATCACCATTCCAGGCGGTGCTAGCTGGGTTTTAACGGGCGGTGTGAATGGCGAGATTCCCAACCTGAAATCTTTTGCGCCTGAAGATCGCCCCCCTGTGGCATGGGTGTTTTGGTCATTCCGTGTGATGGTTGGCTTGGGTATGATGATGATCCTGATTGGTGTTGTCAGCGCAGTTCAGTATTTCCGTGGCAAACTCTTTGAAAGCCGTTGGTTGTATGGTTGGTGGATGCTGATGTTGCCGTCAGGCTTTATCGCATTACTTGCGGGCTGGTTCGTCACTGAGATTGGTCGGCAACCATGGACGGCCTATGGTGTCATCCGTACAGCAGAATCTGTGTCACCCGCGATTTTAGGTACACAGGTCGCTTGGTCACTCTTGGCATTCGTCGTCATGTACATTTTCATCTTTGGTGCGGGTAGTTACTATATCTTAAAACTGATTGGTAAGGGCATTCCTGCGGCGGATGACAAAGAACAATACTACAAGCACGGCATTGAGGCTTCGGTGATTGAAGCCACCGTGCCGCAAGGAGGCAAGAATGTTTGATTTTTCTCATGCTGTTGATTTACCGCTTATCTGGGGCTTACTCATCGCCACAGCGGTACTGGTTTATGTGCTGCTCGATGGTTTTGATCTGGGTGCTGGTATCATATTCCCCTTTGCGCCATCCGATAAATGTCGTGACCGTATGATGAACTCAATTGCGCCTTTCTGGGACGGTAATGAGACATGGCTTGTTTTAGGCGGAGGCGGTTTATTTGCTGCTTTTCCCTTGGCCTATTCGATATTAATGCCTGCCTTTTATATGCCCATCATTATGATGCTACTGGGCCTTATTCTGCGCGGCGTTGCCTTTGAATTCCGCTTTAAGGCTAGTGATAAATCTCGGCATATTTGGGATAAAGCCTTTCACTTTGGCTCTCTTTCTGCTGCCTTCTGCCAAGGCCTCATCCTTGGCGCTTTTGTGCAAGGTGTTGAAGTAGATGGTCGGAATTTCTCTGGCAGCCCGTTTGATTGGGCAACAGGCTTTAGCATGATGACAGGTATTGCTGTTATTTGTGGCTATGCCTTACTCGGCTCTACATGGCTTGTCATGAAGACCGAAGACATAACGCAGGAATGGGCACGCCGCGTAGCCTCCTATGTCTTGGGCTTTGTGGGTGTCTTTATGGCCTTGGTGAGCATTTGCATGCCGTTAATGAATGATCAGATTAAGAACTTCTGGTTCAGCACACCGAATATATATTTCTTAGCAATCATTCCGCTTGTCACAGCAGGATTGTTCTTGCTTGTCTGGAAAGACTTGCACCAAAAGAAAGCTGAATATCGTCCGTTTCTTGCCAGTATTGGTATCTTTCTAATGGGCTATATTGGGCTTGGGTTAAGTCTTTATCCGTGGATGATCCCATTTCAATATTCTATTTGGGACGCCGCCGCATCTGGCCCTGGCTTATCTCTGATGCTGGTTGGCGTTGTACCGCTCTTACCGCTTATTCTGGGTTACACAGGCTATTGCTATTACATCTTCCGAGGCAAAACGAGCCATGAACACATGTATTAAATCTGTTCAGACTTGGTTTGATCAGCGTCCGAAACTTAAGCAATGGGCATGGTTTCTTATACTTTGGCTGGGCGGGCTGATGGCTGTCATGGCGATGGCTTATCCCATTAAATGGCTCATAGAAACGATTTAAATCTCTAACGCCTAGGTTCCAATGCTGAGAATGTCGGCCATCTCGCGCAGCTTCATGCGCGCCTGCTTCAGTATGATGCTATTTTTACCACCATATTCTCCTGATTTTAATCCTATAAAAAGACCTCTGCATAATATCTAGTATATAATTTTCAGGATTA
>CAMLJM010000070.1 GCA_946480475.1 uncultured Alphaproteobacteria bacterium | reverse complement strand
GGCCGCATCCTTTTTGGAAGCGTTGTTATAGTCGTTTCAGCCCTGAAAAATCAAGGTTTTTTGGGGATTTTTTTAAAACCGGGGCGAATCCCAAGTTATGGCCGGAAATGGGGTCTGATTCCGGTAAAAGTACGGAGAAAAAGCTTGTTATTTACCATAATGTATGGTTTATTACTAACCATAATAGTAACAGTATTTCAGGAATATTCAGATGTCTTACAAGGACCTTTTTAGACAGTTGGCTTTATCTGCAGCCTTGGGTTTTTCAGGAAACGCCGCTGTTGCCGGATCTCCTTCTATGCCCCCACCTGTCTTAAGAAATCCCACTCCCAGCGCAGCTTTACTGATCCTATCAACGTCACAAAGCAGCAAGTCGTCCGCTAAAGACCCGTTGGCTGACGCGCCACAATCTGTACGGGCGCTTACTCAACGCATGAGGACCCCAGAAAACCAATCTGTAATCAATAGCTGTTTCCGGGAATATGCCATCGAGGAAAAACCTGTACATCAGGTGACAGCATCTGATGCACAAAGAGTCGTAGATTGTACGGATAAAAAGAACATTGCTGGCTTCTTGGCAGATGCCACTTCAAATCGGGCAGCAATTGCCAACCTTGTCGTTTATGAAACCCGTGATGCAACGGCTATAAGAATTAATGACTTTTCTCGCGTCGCGAATAAGGTAGCTGAAGAATGCAAGGGAACTGAACAAAAGTCAGTGAGTGCCTTTGCGAAATGCGCGGAGAGAGTAAATAATAATTCGAAATGGGTGGATCTTGCCCTCGTCCTCGCAGGAATGGGTGCAACAGGCACAGCTGTATGGGGTGTGGCAGGTTATCGCCATCGCCGCAAATACGGCACACCGGAAAATACTATCTAGATTCAATTAAGCTCGCGATTTGGTGACGACCCAAGATTAGATGCGCACCAAATCCCACAATCAGGCAAGCCAGCGCAGCCATATCTGCTGCAAAAACACGGGCAATCTGGTCGTTATAGCCGCCGATTGACCATGCCAGTCCCAGAAATGAAGTAACGCTTACAAATCCTGCGCTAAAGGCAGGCATCTGAACAGCAGGTCGGAATGCCGCATAAAGCATAAAAATTCCCAATAAACCGAAAAGAACAGCACGGTGGCGCATAAGGATTTCTAGATTGGGATCGTTGACGGAAACGCCATACAGAACCGATAACTGTTCAGGACCCAGTACACCCGATAGTGGCAACAGGTGGATGATAGCCACGAGAACCAGCATTGATGAAACGATGTATCGCATCAATGTTCTATTTTGCAGGCGGTGCAATATAGCTCGCTTCGTTGGTTTCCCACGGGAAGTGAAGCCATGTGTCTGTGCTGACACTCATGATGTAGGTATCAACTGCATCTTCACCGGCGGGCTTTGCATAAAGGGCCGCGTAATGGGCTTTGGGCATCAGGGCGCGGGCGGCGCGGAATGTGTTGCCGGTATCCGATAGATCATCAATCACCAGCCAGCCTGCACCGTCACCAGCATCAGCGGCAGGTTTGATCACGTTGGCCTTGCGCTGGCTCTGGTCGTCATAACTGGAAATGCACAGCGTATCTATATGTTTGATTTTCAAGTGACGTGCGATGATGCAAGCCGGAACCATTCCGCCTGTTGTGATCGCTACAACACCCTTCCAAGGGCCCTTATCTGCCAGTTTCAGCGCCAGTGATTGGGCGTGCAGGCTGATCTCGTCCCATGTCAGCGGCATATCCAGATGCTTGGGTGCGGCGGTCATATTCTTATCCTTTTGTTTTAAAGTCAGAATTATTCATTATGATGGTTATAGCTGAAATACAAGTAGGAACCATTCCGCATGACCCGTCTTAAGGCTTTTATTGAACACCGCTATTTCACCGGTTTCATAATTTCTCTGATTTTGATCAATGCTGTCACTCTCGGCCTTGAGACAAATGATATCCTTATGTCCAAACACGGTAAATTCATGCATTTCCTGGATCACGGCATTCTGGCGGTCTTTGTACTGGAGTTATTGCTGAAGCTGGTGGCCTATCGGCGCGATTTCTTCCGTTCCGGCTGGAACTGGTTTGATTCCACAATTATCGCCATTTCACTTATCCCGGCAACAGGGGCATTGTCGATACTGCGGGCGCTACGCGTTTTCCGGGTTTTGCGCCTGTTATCTGCCGTGCCTTCCATGCGTCGGGTAATTTCTGCGCTCTTTCGTGCCATACCGGGTATGGCCTCCATCATGTCCGTGCTGTTAGTTATCTATTATGTGGCGGCTGTACTGGCGACCCATGTCTTTGGCCATACACAGGATGCAACACTTGAATCCCTCTTTGGTAGCGTCGGTAAATCCATGTTCACATTATTCCAGCTTATGACGCTGGAAGGGTGGCGCGACGGGATAGCGGAACCCGCCATGGCGATCTATCCATGGTCATGGATATTTTTTGTCGTCTTTATCATTGTCACATCGTTTGCTGTCTTGAATCTTTTTATCGGTGTAATTGTTGATGCCATGAACATCATTCATGAAGAGGAAGATGAGGCGCACGGCGAGTTGCCTCTGC
>CAMLJM010000069.1 GCA_946480475.1 uncultured Alphaproteobacteria bacterium | reverse complement strand
AAGTCATCGCACTCTTTTCGGCCAAATTCGACATAACATAAACCTTTATTCTGGGGTCTTTTATACGAATTTCCGCAGGGGGGTGGCAAGAGCCGAATATTCCCCATCCCCGTCTTGTTATATTATATGTAAATAATGCATCGCACTGTAGTTAAGCCGGGTTAGGCATATTACCGCCTGTAAAACCCATAAAATCCTTCCGCTGCTGAGATGCTTGCCTCACGTTTCGCAAAAGGGTGATTGCCGTTTCTGGTTGTGGATTCTTGCCCCCTATCAAATCCATTTGTTTCCGGACACGGGCAAAATCATCAGGCGTCAACTGTAAGGGTAATTTCATATCTTTAGGCAACGGCATGCCAATTATATCGCGAAAAGCTGTCGCTTGTTGCGATGGCAATAGATAACCAGCACGCAAAGCAAAGGTAAACCGCGCTATCTTGTCGCTTGATACATCATAAGGTGTGTCTGCCAGAACTATCATGGGACATGTTACGCTATCAAATAGATCGGTCTCGCCACGAATAAGCCTAAACTGTTCATCAAATAAAACGTCTGCTCCACTGATAACAAGGGCTGAACCATCGGCCTCTGCACGTTCCATGACATTAGCCAGTTTATTTACGTCCAAGCGATTACCGACTTTTTCATTGAGAAGCTCCTGAAAAGGTACCTGCATAGGCGATATGCCTAAACGGTCACAAAGCCACAAGGCACTGCTGCGCTTACCAGCCCCTTGCGGGCCGACAAGACACAATGAAAAGCCAGGCTGCTTCTTCAGCCCTACCTTCAGAGAATTTGCAAAATCCTTCAAAGAACAACCGAGATTCATCAGTGCTGGATTAAAACCCGTCACACTCAAAGGGGTGCGCTTTGGTACAGAACCACCATGAATACCTCTTACTGTTTCGCTGAATACAAGCTGCAATGCATCGATGACTTTTGGTTCCCGGGCCTTTTTCAGATCACGCCTTAGGCCCGTGGCCTGCACCGTGTATTCCAACATGCCCGGACTAAGTTCAGGAAAAGTACGCGCTAGACCAGCAGCGGCATCAAACGATAGCGTGAGATTTGCCGCACGCGCATTCTCCAATATAACATCCGCGCGCTTTGACCAAGGCATTGCCGGAATATGAAAGACCGGAAGCATCCGTCGGATTGTTGATTCTGCAATCAGGTCAATACGATTTGTCGTCATGAACGACAAAGCGCTGCTGGCGTCTAGCGCGGCCTGAAGATGATTTTTTAATCCGCCACCCTGAAACCGGTAATCGTTCGGATCACGAAACATACCCTCTGCTTCGCCCACGTGCAGGATTGCCTTTTTATTAAGCCGGCCCACAAGGAAGGATGCAAGAAGAAACGCATTTAACTGTTCAAGCCGGCCCGGTTCTTCTTCTTTATCATATCGGGATCTGCCTTCTTTGAGTGAATAACTTCTGGGCAGAAGTTGCCCCACATCGTAAATGGCATAGCCGAGCTTTTTAGCTATGACAGCTGCCAATGTTGTTTTTCCGCTGCCACCACCACCATAAAGCAGGATATTCCCCTTACCAGACTTTATTCCCTGCTCCAGCATGCCCGCCGCTGTCTCATAAATAGCCTTTCCCTTTTCACCAAGAAAATCAAAATCCCTATCAAAATCCCGTGGTGTTGTAATGACTGTACCGATCAACTGATCGACCATCGCATCAGGATGCATATTTGGTTCATTCAATATCGCTGTAATGGGAGCTGATACCACGTATGGAACTACATTGCCTCCTCGCTCTGGTGATGTCAGGAAAGCGGCCTTGCGCAGAGGCTTATCAGCCGCCAGAACATGCTGAACATTATTAACCGGCATATTGAGAAATCGTGCCACATGCTTATTGGCATCATTTTCGGTTAATGGCGTCATTCTGCTGATAAGCGCATTAAAGGGCGTAATGCTATCTCTGCCTGCCATGCACAGAAAAAACTCACTAAGGCATCTTTCATCCTCGCCAAAGCCAATTCTATCAAATAGCGCCTTTAAACTTACAACTGTTTGCTCTTCATTAACAGGATCTGCCTCATCCCTAACTTCCAAAGCGTCAATAAGTGTTTTAATCATGAATTCACGTTGCTGCCTCGGAAGCGAGATAAAAAGTCCCCTGTCCTTAGCCGCCAGCTTATTAAGTTTTTTTGCCTCTATGGTCTCTTGTGTCCTGCGATCCATATCCTGATTGATTCTGCTAAACCACTCGTCTTCGTCCTCTCCCGGTCTATGCTCAAAATCAATTGCCTTTTCTTTTTCTTTAATCGCCTGTCCGCCAAACACCTCCTCCATAACGGATGGCATTTCCATGGGAACATCGATGGCGTTTTCATGCATCCATTTAGCAACTGAAAAAGCCTGAAATGAATGTGCGGGGAAACTTTTGAGATAATTGGCAAACCACGTCAGTTTGCGATCGGTCCAATACTCCATTCAAATCTCCCCTTATGCTTTTTTTGATTGGGAGACAGCCTATACATTTTCATATTAGCGATCAATAGATGCTATGACTTTACATGTGCATCACAAAATATAATAAGAATCTGGAAAATATATTAATGTGCTGAAACAGCAACGTTTTGTGCGCCATGCGAACGATAAGTTTCCGTCATGGCGGCCATCGCCAATGGCTTGGCAATAACAGGCTCCAGCTCCGGGGTATCACCGCCAGCTGCCACAGCCAGCATACGGCCTGCGGCCTTGGCACAGGCAACAGCCTGATCCATAAGGTCCATCATACCGATAATGCGGAAGAAACCTCGTGCAGACGGCTCAAGACTGACGATCAAATCATAAGGTGCGTTTGCCGGGCAATCGTTGGCCGCCAAACCAAAACGCCAGTCAGAGCCAGCAGGAATACCCAGACGCACAGCTTCCTGTGTCATCACATAAGAAACCTGATCCAGACGATCAT
>CAMLJM010000068.1 GCA_946480475.1 uncultured Alphaproteobacteria bacterium | reverse complement strand
CGCCATACAGAATGGCATTTTTGGTTTCTTCACGGCTTTTTGTGACAACACAACCCAGTGCCTTACGCACGTCCTGGTCATCCGTACCCAGGAATTTCAGCAGAGGTTGCCATGTGTCTTCGTTGTTCTGAACGATAACCAGTTTACTATCGTGGTTAAGGCTACGAATAAAATTGAGCAGGGGCTGTCTTTTCTCAGTGCCATCATCAAGTTTTTCTAATCCTTGATTTATTCTCAGATTGATAAGCATCTGCTGGACAGTTTGATGAAGAGCCTGAATCCCTGCAGGAACCAGTACATAGTGATCGGCATCTTCTGCAGGCTTATCGTCAGAGCCCATGACATGAAAATTGCGAATGCTGGCATTCTGAAGTTCGTCGACGATCTTGCGTCTTTGTGTCAGGACAAAACGGGCAGATATAGGATGATATTTTGTTGCCCCCTTCGCTTTCATTTCCGTTACGTCATCGCTGGTGAGCGTGACATAGGAACGCGCCGTGCTGGATACATAATGACCCGCATGCAAGCGGGTCAATTGGTCAAAAAGCCAGTTCTGGTTATCGTCAGCCGGATCGACTTCGGGTTTGCCGCCTTTGAGAATCATGGCCAGATGATGCTCTGCCCACGTCAGTTTGTCGGCCAATACGCCGTTAGGATTGTTTTCGTTCGTTTGCGTCGGTTGATTGCTGCTCATCAACTGGCGGTCCTTTTCCTAGTGCAAGTGTTACTCAAAACTCTGGTACGCACATCCCCGGCTCTGCAATAAACGACCGGTATCAACAGAAAGTGTATTTACATATCATAGAGATGTGGTATATGGAAAGAAAAAACGGCGCCAAGTTTCTTAAACTACGCGCCGCCCCAATCTTCCAGCCACAAATCCGGCTTCTCTTCTCTAAACTTCTGCACCAGCTCGATGCAATTTTTGTCATTTAAAACAATTACTTCGACACCACGCTCGCGCAAAAACGCTACATTTCCCTCAGAATTGACGGTATCGCCCACGACAACCCGCCCGATCTTGAATTGGGCAATTGTCCCGGCGCACATCATGCAGGGGCTTAAAGTGGTGTACATCGTGGTATTACGGCGGGTCACCATGCGGCCAGCGGCACGCATTGCAGACATTTCACCATGAATGATGGGGTTGCCTTCCTGGACCAGCATATTGTGGCCCTCGCCCAGAACTTCGCCCGTCTCGTTATCAACCAGCACACCGCCAATCGGGCATCCGCCTTCATTGTACCCTTTGAGGGCCAGTTCGTAGGCACGCTGCATAAACGCCTTATCGTCCAGTTTCGGCATCTCTAAAGATCCTGTATTCGCTTTTGGCTGTAGCCGGGTTATAGTGAAGCCAAGCGCCTTTTACAAGTATAACTTTAGCCTATACCCTCCGGATTCATGAGTTTTCAGCCCATAGAAGAAATGCAGAAGGCTGTGGATATCGTTAACGATAGCCCCCACCCTATAAACAAGATCGCCGCCACTATTTTCGGCTTCGACCGGCAGGGGCGCGAGTTCAGTATTTCACGTACCAATTACTGGCCGGAACTGATCGAGGCACGCCTGGGCAAGGACAAAGACATCGGCGACAGCAGCGGTACCATTCATGCGGAAACCGCCTGTATCCTGAATGCCCCCATCTCTGAAAATGCCAGCATCTGTGTGACCGACCCCTTCTGCCCCAACTGCGCTAAGAACATCGCCGAAGCCGGAATCAAGAATATTTATATCGATCACAAAGGCTTCACCAAGGATTTTTCCGCCCGCCGCGGCGCTGCTTTCGAAAATATGTCGATGCAGATTTGCGAGCGTGCAGGCATTGCCGTTTATCGGGTGTGGCGCAAGGAACAGCGCATCGAACCGATCATCGAGTTTAAAAAAGATTTCGTGCCAGTCCAGGACAGCCCGCTGGAATATGAACGGCTGTACGGCGTTATCAATCGTAAATTCTTTGTCGACTTCGTGGAAAAGATGCGTAAAGCACATCATGGTCGCCGCTTTGCCTGCGGGATTGGCCGTGACCGTGTGACAGGAAATGTTTATTCACTCGCTGCACGCTCGCATCCCGTCATCGGCTACAGCATGGCGAACGACGCCAAACTGATCCGTGATCCCGAGAACAAATACACTTACATGCTGGAACCTGTGAACCGCCTGATTATGGGGGCTTCGCGTATCGGCGTGAAAATGATTGACGGCATGATCTTCTGCACCAATATCCCCACAGCGCGGGAACAGGTCAACCTCATCGGCGGCAGCATCACACGCGTTTATGTGGAGCACCCGAACAAGGCATTGGACGAAGCCGCCATCATGGCCAAACGCACTGTGACCAACGCCCGCATGCTCGACTTCCAGAGCATGGAAGACCTGCAGGCCTTATTAGGCCCCACCCAGGATAAAGGGACCCCCGCATGAAACATATAAAGCAAAAGGGCCTGAAACGCCTGCTGAATGCCGGTGGCTATGCCGTAGAGGGGCTAGTCGATGCCTTCAAAACTGAAGAGGCCTTCAAGCAGGAAGCCCTGCTTGCCCTCATCATGATCCCTCTATCGTTCCTCATTGAAACCACAGCCGTCGGCCATGCCCTGCTGGTTGCCAGCGTACTGTTTGTATTGCTGATGGAATTGCTGAACACAGCGGTGGAAACGGTGATCGAACGTATATCCGATGAAATCCACCCCCTGTCCAAACGCGCCAAAGATCTCGGCAGTGCCGCCGTGTTTGTAAGCCTGCTCAACGCAGGAGCCGTCTGGGGCATTATTATTTTTGGGTAAACGATCCGCTTTTCAGGAACGAGACTATTTGCCGCTGCACATCGGGCCTATCCATGATGAAAGTATGCGTGGCAGGCACGATAAAGTGATCTTTCATACCTTCGATCTTTGTACTCTCGACCGATACACGGCCATCGCTGTCATTCGGCATCAGGAACCATGAATCGACATACGGCCAGCTGAGTGTGCCCGCAATCATGCCCAGTTCATAATAAGGCTTTTTCACCACATGCGGCATCGCTGATGTCGTCAGCTGTTGCCCCGCAGGACCATAAAACCATTTATACCAATGCCATTTGTGCCAAAAATCTGCCACCGGACTCCCCTGATGCGGCGTACCCATCATCACCACACGCCCCAGCTTATGCCGGGGAATTTCAGGGCGATAACGATCCAGATAATAACGGATCAGCAACCCACCCATCGAATGGCCGACAAAATGAATATAGCCGCTGGTTTCATTCCAGAAAGCTGCATCAATAACGACCTCACGCAACCATTCTGCCAGTTGTTCCAACGTCAGGCGACGTGATGGATATGTAATGGATAGCGTTTGATAGCCCTCATCCTGCAGAACACCCTCAAGTTTATCGAGGCTGCGTGATGTACGGCCAATGCCATGTAGCAGAACAACTTTATCCATGAGAACCCCCGAAGGAAAAGGCCGCATCACTGCGGCCCTTAGAATGTCTTACAGATCCAG
>CAMLJM010000067.1 GCA_946480475.1 uncultured Alphaproteobacteria bacterium | reverse complement strand
CGATCTCGCCGCCAAAGGTAACCGCGCGGCAGTGGCCTAAAAAGAATTAAGTGAGGAAGGAACAAACCCCGCCAATGGGCGGGGTTTTTCTTTAGTATTATAGTCTGTTTTGCGGTACTGCGTGGCGGCGCTGTTTCTCGGCCACTACAAGCTCTGTATAGTCAGCGTGTCCCTGACGTAAAACGATATCAAGAGATGTCGTCGCGCGTGGTCTTTTAAGGTAACAATCATCGACGAGTTCCCAAGTGAGGCCGGGTGCTTCGGGGATATCGCCAGAATGTCTCGCAGGAAGCGCCCCCGTGCGGGCTTTATGAAATTGTGCCAGATTGTGTATAAGGTTATCAATGCATTTATTGATCGTAAGCTTACCGTGCTGATACAGCCATTGGTCATGCGCCAGCCATAGCTTCAAGGGGTATTCAGAATCATTGTCGCTGTGGCGCATAGGCCATGCCTTATGTTTCACAGCATAACCTATAATATCATGTACAATACGGTCAAAGCGGCCTTCAAGAGAATTGCGAGGGCCATAGGGCTTTGCCTTGGTCGGTTTTTCATGTACAGCGTTGTCAGTTACTGCAGCAACACGGGCTTCAATAATAAGGGACACATCTGCTGCTGCGGCATCCGGCTCTTCTACAATTTTGGCGCGCGGCATTGCGGCCTCTGCAAAAGCTGCCAATGGAAGATCGTTATCATTTTTAATGTCACCAGTCTTGGCTAAAGTCTTTGCTGGTGCTACCGGATCTGCCTGTCTTTCTTTGCGAAGGGGAACCTTGGCGATATCAAGCCTGTAACCATTAGGATCACAGGCAATGATATCTTCCAGATTCGGGCGTAGCGGCTGGGCGTAGAAAGCTGTCCTCAGAAAATCCCAGCTATAGGTTTCATGCCCTTTAATGGGTCCTGTGGATGGTTGTTCACCATGGTTATCCTTACGGTGTTCGGCGGCTTTTTCCCGTGTCCATTTCAGGATGAATCTCGAAAGTGTCAGGCCTTCGCGGTTCAGGCACCATTCCTCCTGGTCTCGCCAGTAAGCTCTTGTTCTGCTGTTCTCGCATTCATCATGGGCAGAGGGAAACTTGTTCTTATCCTGCGTGTAAGCCAGAATGCGGCCTGCAAGATCATTACGGTTCGCCGGGGCAGTAGAGGAAGCCACATATTTATAGCGACCGGGCCAGCGTATTTCTATCTCGCGATCCTGCATTGTATCAAAAGTCTGGCGCGCGAATGCGGCTCTGACGTTTCCTTTGCGAGAAGATCCGGAGCGTTGAGCAGGATCAAGATCGGTTTCTCCTAAAACGCGCGTTAATGTCGTTGTAAATTGTTTCTTGTAGGCGCGATAGGCGGTATCGAGAAGTTTCCATTCATAACCGGGGTAGCCTTCGATATCGCCTGCAAACGCATAGGCATGTGCTCCTCCATGTTTTTGCTGATATTTGCCATCCTGTTCGCGTGTCCATTGCCTTATGAACTCGCCGATGCCAAAGCCCATATGGTTGTTTAACCACTGCTCGTTCTTACCCCAGAGACGCTTTTCTTCCGGCGTGTCTGTGGCACGGCCTGTAGAAGGGAAATAGCCGTGGAGGGCGGTATAGGCCAAAAATTCGGCAATAATCACGGCCTTTCTTTCCTGCTCGCGCTCTTTCCGCTTGGTATCAGCGCTATTCTGGAATTCTTTACGTACGCGACTGACCGGGCCTTGTGTTGTGGTATGCACAGATGGTTTGCGTACATGCGGTGCCCTGAAGGCGGTCTGGCTTTCAATGAATTGATCAAGATTAATTTTATGATGGCGTCCGTTGGCGTAAATGGCATCATTCACCATCGACCAGTCAATTCCGGGATAGCCGTCAATCTCACCAGACTGCACGGTTGGATTTTCCTGGCTGTGAGATGCTCTGTGATCCGATATCCGTGCAATAATCCATGGCTTCAGTATATCCGTTCCTTTTGTACCATTGGGCAGATGGGCAAGGAAACGGCGCTGGATTTTCAGATGATTGAGTGCCAGGGAAAGGTTGCCTCTATCTTTGATAGGATCTGTTTCAGCTTCTGCTTTTTCGGATGGCGCTTCGAGGATAGCGGCAGGCGATGCCTCGATTTCTGTATCGTTTTCATCTGCAACAATAGCAGGTGCAGCCAACGCTGTAGAAGCTATAACCTCATCAGTTTCTTCTTCAAAATGCGGAGGTTGCAGTGAGCTTTCCATGTTAAAAACATGTGCAGCCAAGTTAGCAAGTCCGTCAGATTTCTTACGTTGCGTACGTGGGCTATGAAACGGGGTGCCCACGGGCCCATAACGGCGGTCCATGGATGCTTCCGAGTTCAGCGTAATATGGCCTTCTGCTGCCGCCTGAATCATGAATGCGCGGGGGTCCTTCAGGAACTCTTTCAGGCGCGCTTGGATTTGCGCCCCGGTCAGAATTTCATCACGGGGCTCATTCTCTGTTAATGAGGGTGCTTCCGGAACAGGGAACGACGCTGTATCTTGGCTGAAAGCAGGCAGTGAACGAGATAGTGTTTGGTAGAACGCATCAAGCCCTGAATCAGGAAGAACCGTTACACGGGAATCGTTCTTGAGAGAGATAAGTGTTTCTGTTTCCCAGTATTCAATTGTTTCCTGGCGTAGCAGGAGAAAACTGTCATGTCCTTTTGTATTTGTAAGCGCTATTTGCGCATTCATACCCGGTATACCCACCACCATATAATCGCTCGGTAAGGTATCTGCTTTGGTAACAGCAGGATAAATTTTCAGATTGATCTGGTCTGCGGCGATGCCCTTTTCAAACAAGCATGCGAGCAGTACTGGCAAGCGTGGCTGATAGGCTGGGTTACGCGTTTCTTCATGCACATTCAGAAGCGGTCTGGCACTGGTCTGTATTTCGACTTCAATTCTGACCAGATTGGAAAGAAGAGATTCAAAATGGCGCGGATGATGGGGTGCAAGCTTGGGTTGGGATTGAATGAATGCTTTTTCTTTTAAATCCGAGAACGAACCAGATCGGCTCCCCGTGGTGTCAGAATGCTGCACAAACAAATCGAGCAGAGCTTCGACGGACGGATCAGTCTCTTTCTTGTAAGGTCGCGCAAATTCATGCAACCTGTTCAGGCACAGATTGAGGTGATTGAGTTTGGCTTGCGTACCATCGTAACGGGTTGCGGCGATCTGAGCATCTGTCAGTAGCGCCTTGAAACTGCGGCGCTGGCCAGGCGTTAAATTAGGAAACGGGTCTGCGGAATATTCCATCTGATCTGAAGATAAAATCATTGTGAAAAACTGCCCTGTTTATGGTTCTCTGCCATTCATAATTATTATTTTGCATAAAGGCAAATTTCTATTTTTGTTGCTTCGATACGGTGCGTCGCGCTATAACAAAACATAATAAAGCTCAGTAAAAAATGAGAGGTGTGTCGTGGAAATTATTAATAATTTGAAAGACTTACAAGTAACCCGTGCTGTGGTTAAAGACAAGGTTAGCGAAGTGCTGACCTTTGCGCGCTTGGCGCTATCAGGAAAGCCCCTTATCAGCGTTC
>CAMLJM010000066.1 GCA_946480475.1 uncultured Alphaproteobacteria bacterium | reverse complement strand
GATCCTTTTGCCGCCATGTTTGACTCTCAGGATGCGAAAAGGACAGTGCAGGAAAAGCTCGTCACTTCGCGCGGGCATATCGAAGAAGTCATCCTGAAACTCAATGAGACGCTGCAGGAAGACGGTATAGAAGATGAGCCGGACAGACAAACCTACCTGCAAACATGGAAAGATAAACTGCAGCGCAATGCCGATGTCTTATCAGGCATCGCGGAGCGTGTTGCCCAAAAAGAAGCTGCCGGATCGGAGTTGTTCACCAATCCTGAGAGCATGGCTGTGCGCATCTATAACCACGATCTTGCACACAAGGTTGCGACCATCCTGAAGGCGGAGGTTCCGTCCCTGGGCTATCGGACGATGGTAAAGCGTCTAAACGGACCTGCGCCGCTCTGATTGGCATCCTTTTTATGTCAATAATCCTTGATATTTCGTCAGGAGCTGCCCTATATTCAGCCCATGAACTCATTGGGATTCAATAAAGAGCCAAAAGATACCCGCGTGGTCGTCGCCATGTCGGGCGGGGTTGATTCATCCGTGGTCGCCAGCCTGCTGCATGAGCAGGGTTATGAGGTGATCGGCGTGACGCTGCAGCTTTATGATTTTGGCGCGGCGCTTCAGAAAAAAGGCGCCTGCTGCGCGGGTCAGGATATTTACGATGCACGCCGCGTCGCCGAGGCGCGCGGCTTTCCGCATTACGTTCTGAACTATGAGAATAATTTTAAAGACAGCGTGATCGAGGATTTCGCCGATAGTTATCTGCGCGGTGAAACACCCATCCCTTGCGTGCGCTGTAACCAGACCGTCAAGTTCCGTGACCTGCTCGCTGTTGCCAAAGATCTGGGTGCCGATTGCATGGCGACGGGCCATTACATCCAGCGCACCGTAAATCCTGATACAGGCCGTGCTGAACTCCTGCGCGCGGTCGATCCCAGCAAGGATCAGAGCTATTTTTTGTTTGCGACGACGCAGGAACAGCTTGATTTCCTGCGTTTCCCTTTGGGTGGCTGGACGAAGGACGTGACACGCCAGCACGCCCAGCGCCTTGGGCTGATCACGGCGGACAAGCCTGACTCACAAGATATCTGTTTCGTGCCAGGCGGCGATTACACCAAAGTAGTCAAGCGTCTGCGTCCGGAAGCGCAAAAGCCCGGTAACATCGAACATATTGATGGCCGCGTATTGGGTACACATGAAGGCATCATCCATTACACCATCGGCCAGCGCAAAGGCCTTGGCATTGGTGGGGGACACTCGGATAACAACGATCCGTTCTATGTTGTCAAGGTGGATGCCGCGCATGCGCGAGTCGTCGTCGGCCCCAAAGAAGCGCTGGCCCGCGATACACTTCATCTGAAAGACTGCAACTGGCTGGACGGTGCTCATAAAGATGTGCTGCTGAAATTCCGCTCCATGATGCAGCCGATCAGCGCCGCACTGACACGTCACGATGACGGTAGCGCCACGCTGACACTGGCTGATGCGCAATACGGCATCTCCCCCGGTCAGGCGGCCGTCTGTTACGATGGCGAACGCATGATTGGCGGCGGCTGGATCAGCCGCACTGAAAACTCTACACTGGTTTCTGCCGCATGACCGAACCACGCTTCCTTATAGAGGGTTTCGGCGATGTGCCTTTCGCGGAACGTCTGGCTTTCAACTACGAGCCTTTGCTGAATCTCAGGGAAGCTTTTGACCAGATCAAATCTTCCGTGCCGGAAAAGGGCAGCGTCACCATCTTTCAGGACAAAGGCGCCGTGGCTGTGTGCATACGGCCTGATGCCAGCCGGGACGAACCTTTATTGAGTTATCAGTTTTCTGCAAAACATGGTTCCGTAATCATAAGGCGCATTCATGCCGGAGCAACAAGCGGCAAGGGACTGGGAACTTCCCTGATATCCAGCCAGTTTGCTTTCTGGTCGCGGATGGGCGCTGAAGTTATCAGCGTTTTTTGCCATGACAACAGTCAGGGTTTTTACGAAAAACTCGGTTTTCAGCGTGTGGATGCTTTGCCTGAATACCCGCCGCACATGAATCAAGTCTTAACGCCGATGCGGCTTGATTTGAAAAATCCGGAACAAAAATCGCGTTTTCTCCAGGCGATTGGTAAATCGCAGCCTTTGTCATCCATCGATTTCACTCTATAATCCCCCTGCAATTTCATGGAGGTTTATATGTCCCTGCGCGCCCTGCTGCTGTCTTTATTATGCCTGATCGCGACGCCTGCGTTTGCCGGTGAACCCTTCCTATACAAAGATGGCGATGTGCAGCTTGAAGGTTACTTCGCGCGCGCTGATAAAGCTGGTGCGCCGATCGTACTGATTGTGCATCAGTGGAAAGGTCTGGGCGATTACGAGAAACACCGTGCCGACATGCTGGCGACCGAAGGTTATAATGCTTTTGCCATCGACATGTATGGTCAGGGCATTCGCCCCCAAACTCCCGAAGACGCCGGGAAACAAGCCGGTATTTATAAGAATGATCCTGTGCTCGCCCGTAAACGCATACATGCCGCATTGGAAACTGTGCGATCCATGAGCAGCATAGGTCCTGAGATTGCTATTATCGGTTATTGTTTTGGCGGCACGATGGCGCTTGAGGCTGCCCGCGCCGGTGAACCGCTTGCCGCCGCCATCAGCTTCCACGGCGGCCTCGCGACCAAAGCCCCGGCAACCGAAAACGCGATCCTGGCCCCGCTTCTTGTCCACCATGGCGCTGATGATCCTTACGTGCCGCCCGCCGAAGTTGTGGCGTTCGAGCAGGAAATGACCGACGCCCACGCGCAACTGACTTTTTATGCCTATCCCGGCGCAGTCCATAGCTTTACCGAAAAGGAAGCCGGTAATGACCCATCCAAGGGGGCGGCCTATAATGAAGATGCCGATGTCTTAAGCTGGCAGCGCAGCCTGTCGTTCCTGGAAAAAGCCTTCAAAAAGGCCGAAAATGCAGGAAATTCAGCCCCGGCTCCGGCTTCCGAACCGCCCGCCGCTGAAAGCTTGACAAAAACGCCCTAAACGGCGATAAACGCAGCCTCGACAAACACCATTGTGGCGGTGTAGCTCAGCCGGTAGAGCGGAGGAATCATAATCCTTGTGTCGGGGGTTCAAGTCCCTCCACCGCCACCACTCACAAGCTAAGTGCTTGTTCTGTATAAAAACCCAATAAATTCAAAGCAGAAATTCTTTTCTTTGTAACACAAACGTGTAACACAAAGGGATGGATGACTTGCCTAAAATTGCCCACACCTTACGCCGTGGACGAACCTATTACGTTCGCCAGCGCATCCCTACCGATCTTCTAAAAAGCTACGATGGCAAAAAGGAAATCGTCAAAAGTCTGGGAACAGATGATCCCGCGCAAGCTAGGAAGAAAGTGAAAATTGCGCTTCTTCATATTGAAAGCGAATTTGAACAAAAGCGCAGAACCAATCTACCTTCCGCCAAGGGCCACAAACTGGATGATCTAAGCGATATAGAAATTGTTTCCATGGTCATTCGCTGGCATCAGGAACACGACAAATCAAATGAAGAAACATTCCTTAGCGAAAGCCGCCCCGGCGATTATCAGCGCGAAGAAATTATTCAAACATTGCTTGAAGAAATTGGCGAAGAACAGCGGCTATTAGTCGAAGGCACTCATTACACGAAACCGATTGAAAACTTACTGCAAGATAAAGGTATTGAATTTGATAGTAAGTCTGTTGCCTACTCCCGGCTTGAAGATTTACTTTCACGGGCATCCATCGATCTTGTGACCAGAACTCTCCAAC
>CAMLJM010000065.1 GCA_946480475.1 uncultured Alphaproteobacteria bacterium | reverse complement strand
GCGAGAGATTGGGTTTCACAGGCCGTGAAGAAGGTATTGTCGCACAAGCGTTGGCAACTGTGGAGTTTCCGCGATGATGAAAATTGATCGCGATGCACTTAAAGGATTAAAATTTTCTGATCCTGCAGTTTTGTTAGCCACTTGGTTTGGTGTTGGGCTTATGAAACCTGCTCCGGGCACATGGGGAACAATTGCAGGTGTGCCTTTTGCAATATTTATTGCCGTCGCTTTTGGTTGGATTGGTCTTTTTATCTCCACAATAGCCTTGTTCTTCATTGGAGCATGGGCAGCAGAATCTTTTGAGAAAAAATCGGGATCTCATGATCATGGCAGTATTGTAATTGATGAGGTTGTGGGTGTCTGGATAGCCTTGTGGTGTATGATTTGTAAGGATGCATTAATTTCCCTTGGCCATTATGGTGGTGGATTACAAATAGATTTCTCTTATTCAATTGAACCATTGTACGTCATTCTAGCTATCCTTTTTTTCCGTTTCTTTGATATTTTAAAGCCGTGGCCTATTGGATACTTGGATAAAAAAATTCCAGGTGGCCTTGGTGTTATGGTTGATGATGTTGTTGCAGGAATTTTTTCGGGATTATGTGTGATAGGAATTCGATATGCAGGACTTGGTTGAAAACTTAAGCACAAAATTGAAAGCATTAGGTTTGATGCTGGCAACAGCTGAATCGTGTACAGGCGGCATGATCGCCATGGCCATGACGGAACGCCCCGGTTCGTCGGCTGTATTCGAGCGCGGTTTTGTTACCTATTCAAACGAAGCCAAGACAGAATTACTTGATGTACCCAAAGACATGCTAATGAAACATGGCGCTGTCAGTGCGCAGGTGGCAACGGCCATGGTCAAGGGTGCCATAGCCCATAGTCGTGCTGAGCTTGCAATTTCTGTCACAGGAATTGCCGGTCCGGATGGCGGTACTGAAACAAAGCCCGTCGGACTGGTTTATATAGGCTTTGGTGATAAGGCTGGTGTGGTTGAGGTTGCTGAGCATCGTTTCAAGGGTGATCGCGCCAGCATACGCCAACAAACAGCGGAAGCTGCGCTTAAACATATGATCAAATTTGTAGACAACATTGCATGACCGAAAAAATCACTTTCATATCATCAGCTGACAGTCATTATTACCCGCTGCTCAGGGAGTGGATACACTCTATCCGCTCTTTTAAAGAGTCCAAGGATATTGATATCTGCATTATGGACGCAGGCATGACGGCTGAGCAAATTGAAATGCTGACTCCCCTGGCGACAAAGATCATTAAACCGGATTGGCCCTTTCCGATTGCCGAACGCAAGGTGAAAGGCAAAGAATATCTGAAGGCATGTATTGCGCGCCCCTTTATTCCGCAACTTTTCCCTGGATATGATTTGTATTTCTGGATGGATTCAGATGTGTGGGTGCAAAACTGGGAAGCTGTTGATTTATTCATCCAGGGCGGTCGCCGAAAGAAAATCACACTGACAGGTCAGGTTGATCGTGCTTATCCCCGCCAGCTGCGTGTGAAGTGGCTGGGCGGCATTCCGCTTAAGATTCGTGGATTCTATGCCAATAATATTGGCCGCGCCTTTGGTAAGAGTTTAGCGCGGAAGCTGATGCCTTATCACGTTTTGCTGGCTGGGGCATTCTGTTTGCATCGTGAGGCCCCGCATTGGGCGCGCTGGCAGGAACTGGTGCAACAGGCCTGCCGTAAAGGCAAAGTATTTACGGCTGAGCAAACGGCGCTCGGCGTGATGTGTTATCGCGATAAGTACGAATTTGAAATGCTGCCTGCGTGGTGCCATTGGCTATGTGAGTTCCCTGCCCTTTGGGATCAGGTAAATAAAAAGTTTGTCGAACCCTTCCTGCCGCATAAGGTCATTGGCATTCTTCATCTGTCTGGTGTGGATGAAATGCGTGAAGACCGCTCAGCGGGCATGAATTTCAAGACTATGGATGGCGAGGAGGTATTTATGTCCTATCGCTATCCGCATTTTGATGGTTTGGAGAATGAAGCCGTTTTCTATGAGCCTGATATGTATGACCGCAATATCAGGATTGATATCGCCAATAGCTATCAGGCGGGTGAGACAGTCAGGCGTTAGTCTTATGGAGTTGAGCCCCGAAAGTTTCGTTTGGCAAACAAATTCGATTTTGATTGGGGAATTTTGATTATAAAACGATCCTGTTGAGCGATTGGCAGTGTAGGAAAGCCTAAATCGAGCAACTCTCTCTTACTCATTGTGTCGTATTCTTCCAAGAATGTCTTAGGCGCTTCTGTAATGGTAGGCAGATTTTCAAATAGACGATTAATTTCAGAAGATAGTCTTGCTTTATCCTCGCCTGAAAGTTCTTTGCAGATAATGTCCAGCGCATAACTTGCTTCCCGGCGCGTCATTGAACGCTCCGAAAGAAGCGCGAAAATTGAGCGCCTTGAGGAAGCGTCTGCATTATCCGTATCGGAGATAGTAAATTCGTTTACAGGAGTACGATCAGAGTGCTCCTTATAAAATTCTATGCTATAGCGCATACCATTTCGATTGAATGTGAAGCCATAATCATAGGTTTCCCTGTCCTTTAGAGGGTTTCCAAAGAACTCGTCTTCAGTGATAGCGAAGAAGGCCCGATCAAGGCTCTTTGCGTTCGCAAGATTGTGTAGACGTCGCGGTTCATATGTTTTTAGAAACTCTACAGGCTTGTCTGCCAATGTTCCCTTATATTTCCATTCTGGTTCTGGCGGACGCACATCAATTGTAGGAGATGTATAGACTTCCTCAGGCTCATAAGGGATTGGATCTGCCAAGGGCACCCGTTTTTTGAATGGTCCCAGACCATGCGCGGCCGCCAGAGCGAGAGACTTTCTGACACTTACAGCCTCTGAGGATTCAGCCGGTGTTTGATCTTGGTTATTTGTCATTTGAAGAATATAACACCGCAATAATTAATATGGCAAATAATAAATTATGATTAGATTTCAGCCGTATAAGGCTTTTGCGCGTGCTTCAAAAGCTCCCACCATGCGTTTAACGGCCTCTTCGAAGAAGACTGCAATCAGTTTTTGCAGGACAGGATTTTTGAATTCGAAATCGACGTAGAAATCGATGATGCAAGTGCCATCAGGTTGCGGGAGAAACCGCCAGTGATTGGAAAGGCGTTTCATCGGGCCGGATAGATATTCGACATGAATGTGATCTGGGCGCAGTGCCGTTACACGAGAGCCGAATTTTTCACGCACCATTTTGTAACCGATAACAAGATCAGCGTAGAAGACGTTTCCCTCACGCTTCGTGATCCGGCTCGCCAGACACCATGGTAAAAATTCAGGGTATTGATCGACACCAGCAACCAGGTCGAACATCTGCTCTGGCGTATAAGGCATGGCGCGTCGTTCGGCATGTGTAGGCATCAGAAAATACTCTCATCGATCATGGCATATATCTCGTAACCAATTTCTTCATAGGGATGAGATGCCTTCAGGGCCGCTAGCACATTCCGCATATCCTTATGCAAGACATTGACCTGAATCTGCTCCTCGGCAACAGTTTCAAGAACGCCCGTAACGCCGATATGCGGATTTGCCCTTTCGCCAGGAAGGAAGCGGCCCGTGCCCATGACTGAAAAGGAACAATGGCTGTAATTGCCAACCTGCCCGGCGCCAACATCGCCCAAAGCTTTGCGCACAGCATCAGCGTGTGACAAAGGAACATTCACAACAAGTTTATAGCAAGCAGGCATATCTGGCACGATACTGTTCTTAATGTTTATGTGTCTTTGGGATGATTGTCACGGCCGTCCATATAGGGCGCATCCTTATAACTCTCGATTATTATGCCATCAAAGCAGGCGATATTAATTGCATA
>CAMLJM010000064.1 GCA_946480475.1 uncultured Alphaproteobacteria bacterium | reverse complement strand
CCCAGACGCACAGCTTCCTGTGTCATCACATAAGAAACCTGATCCAGACGATCATTCCATGTCACAGGATTGAATACAGCAGATGGCACATGCCCCATGGCAAGGCAGCGACCCGCAACAGCAGAAAGACCGCTAACGCTATCAGCAAGGCTCCAGCCTTCTGCGCCAATCTTTTCTTCGATTACGATATCGCACAACTCCTGCGCTGCGATTTCATAGCCCATGCAGCGGTTTGTGCATTCAATAAACAAGCGAAATGTTTCAGCGCGCGGTTGGCCGCAGGATTCAAGCTGAATAATCATGCCCTGAACAACGGTAACCAACAGATCATGGAAATCATAAGCGCAATTCAACCAGTCCTCGAACAAACGGCGCGCCAAGGAACGACCAATTTCAGTTTCAGATTCTATGACGTAAGCAGGCGGCAGAACATTTGGCCCCAATGCGCCTGTTGACGGTTCACATTCCAGCATTTGCGCAAGACGCGCATATGTAGCCTCCAGCCCATGGTCAGGCTCATCAAACAGCAAAAGCGTCTCTACCGTGATACCGGCCAGCAATTGAATCATGCGCATCCCGTCGGTTTCCTCACCGGCAAGGGAAGCTTGATTCATAAGGCACTTGTGGATGTGCGCAGCGAATCCGGTTTTATCGATCAGGATGGACATGCCTGAAGCTCACAGAAGATTAGAATGTGGAAGGGATTATTATTTTTGAGGAAGTCTTTTTGTATAAGTCTGTGGATAGCCTGTGAATTTCCTGTGGACGAATCACCTTAACTAACCACAATCACTAGGCTAATTGAGTTCTTCGTTCTCGTAAATACCCCAAAGTGAATTTCTTGAAATCCAGCCCTTAAAGCCGCCGGCAGCGACACGGCACCAGGCCTTATCGCATTCCTCTATACGGGCAATAACGCCAGGCTCCAATCTGACAACCATGCGGGCTGAGTCAGAAGGCTTTTCCCTTACTGGGGCCAAATCTTCGCTTTTTACAAGCGCTGTACGTTCGCCTGATAGCAGGGTCTGGCTAACCCAGCCACCCTCTCCCTCGGAATCGCGGATTTTGCGCCAGACATCGAATTCCTCGACAATCTCAACCGGTAAATCTGACTTTTGGTATATCCAGCGGATGGGGTAGCGGACGGATGGCCCTGTACGCACATAAACCTTGTCAGATTTCAGCGATACAAAACGCGGTAATGGCAGACCGGATGTCTTGATTGCCGTACCATTAATGCTGTCAGCAGCAGGCTCCTCCGCTTTTGCGGAGGGTATACCAAGAGCTAAAACAGCTAATAGAATAAGGGTCAGTAAACGCATGAGAATCTTGAATGAATCGGTAATTGAGCCAGAACAGCCCACAGAGATATCCCCAGTATAGCGAGGTTTGTTATGAGAAAAAAGGAGTCCGTATAGAGAACATTTAATTATGACAATATTTCCTTGAAGAAAAACACCCCACCCGCTATATCTTGCGCCATGAATAAACCCTATGTCTCCATAGCGCCGATGATGGACTGGACGGATCGGCATTGCCGTTTCTTCCACCGCCTGATATCGCCGAATGCCGTGCTGTTCACCGAGATGGTGACAACAGGCGCGATTATCTATGGCGACAAGGAACGTCATCTGGCGTTCAGCCCGCAGGAGCATCCGTTGGTGTTGCAACTAGGCGGCAGTGACCCGACAGCACTGGCAACTTGTGCCAAGATTGCTGCTGAAGAATATGGTTATGACGAGATCAACCTGAATTGCGGCTGCCCCAGTGACCGTGTGCAAAATGGATCGTTCGGTGCCTGCCTGATGAATGAACCGGAAACGGTTGCCGCCTGCGTTGCCGCCATGAAATCTGTTATCGATATTCATGTTACAGTCAAATGCCGTATAGGTATCGATGACTGCGAAGAACGCCCCTTCCTTGATCGTTTCATCAAAACCGTGATGGATGCCGGATGTGCTGAATTCACCATTCACGCCCGCAAGGCCTGGCTGAAAGGTTTAAGCCCCAAAGAGAACCGCGAAGTGCCACCACTGCGTTACGATATCGCTGCCGAAATTAAACAGAAATATCCGCAACTAAAAATTATCCTGAATGGTGGCCTTACAGACATCGTACAAATGAAAGAACACTTAAGCGTGTTCGATGGTGTGATGATCGGACGCGAGGCATACCAGAACCCCTGGAGTCTCGCCGAGATAGAACGCGAAATATTTGGCGATACGCGCAAAATCAGCCGTTACGACATCATCGAACAATTTATTCCGTATCTAGAAGAACAAATGGCGCGCGGCGTGCCGCTGAAATCCATGACGCGTCACATTCTCGGCCTATTCCACGATCAGCGCGGCGGCAAAAAATGGCGTCAAGTCATAAGTCAGGAATCACACCTTCCGGAAACACAGCCCCGTGACCTGCTTGAGCGCGCATCATCAACGGCACGCGAGCAGTGGCTGGTAGCCGCCTGATTAACCCAACTTGAATTGATAATGTATGCGGGCTTGATTGTGCCCATCAGGCACAGGCTCCCATTTACCCGGCGGCATTTCAGGGAACTTGGGCATGATAAATGGCTTTGGAGCCTCTTTAGTTTCAGGCTTATCTGCTGCCTTTTTCTCTTTCTCTTCGAGTAATGGCTTGGGCTCTGTTTTATCAACAGGCTTGATTTCTTCAGCCTTTGGCTTTTCTGATTCAGCGGGCTTAGGATCGTCTGAAATTTTTACGGAAGCTTTTCTTTTGAAATCAACTTTATCTTCAAGTTGTCCATATGCCAGCATTAATGAAAGCACATATAATTTACGTTCAATAACTGGCTTACGTTCCGTGGCATTGTGCACTTCGTGGCGCCACTCATCCATTAAATCGATAATACCTTGTTCAGGGCGCTTTCCGTCAGCCTTTGCGGCAGCAGTGCGCTCACCCACAATTGTTTTTATCTCATCCTTTTCTGCCTGCGGCATGTCCGCAAGTATATCAACCGCACCGTAATGATCATTATCTTCAGGTTTGGATGTACGCACCACCGGGCGGCCTGTATCTGTCAAAAGGCGCTGCCGGGCTGCCTTCTCTCGTTCAGTAACACTATTTAGGAACTGGATCTTGGCAGCACCAGATCCATTCTGCCCCCGCAGCGCGTTGATCAGGGATTCACCCTGCACGTTATAATCAGCAAGTAACTTGAATTCGTCCTTGTTCAACGCTCCCCGTTCCGTGATTTCGACAGCAATACGGCGAATATCATCAATTGTGTAGCGAGATACTGCCTCAGCACCCGCCTCCTGAATATGCTTTAGCATCAGATCATGGGCACGTGTCTGGTAATATGTGACTCCTTCGTAATAAGACTCATCCGTTGAGCGGGCCCCTCTCGTACTGGCCCTGCCATTCCAGCGTGAGTTAACAGCCCGGACATCTGCCATATCCTGAACAATGTTTTTATACCCCAAAGATGCCATGGTAAGTGTAGCGGCCACATCTGCAAAAACTTCGCTCATGTGCATGCGATGAGAGTTGTTGATGGCGGTGTCACCAGCAATCATATACTCGTCGCGATAATAAGTACGATCAATGCAATGCCAGACTTCGTGCCATGTAGCACGCAGCATCATGACATAAGGACCAGGATCAGATTTTGCTTCCTGGAAATTATTCCCTGCACGTCCGAGCCAGCGCTCGAGTTCGGTGCGAGATGACCAATCACCTACGCCCGGCACCACCAGACAAACTTGGCTTTGCACAATATCTTTGTCCTGCGGATTATGGCTGCTGGCATAGGTGTTGCGATTCACACGCTTGGCGACAGCTTCGCGTCGCGATGGTCCTTTTAGATTGCCAAGAGCCTCTAGTATATCTGATCTGGTATTCCAGCGCAGCTGTATGCCGCGATCATTCAGCACTTCATAAAAACGGTTGCGGAATGTCGGGTGATTATTTGTGGGGCGCAAGTTAATTGAATCATCATCCAGAATCACTACGGGGAATTCTGGATTAGTCGCATTCACTT
>CAMLJM010000063.1 GCA_946480475.1 uncultured Alphaproteobacteria bacterium | reverse complement strand
TATATGAATAATTACTAATATAGCAATCGACTACAACCTATAATATTCTTGCTCCATAATCTTACTTGGGGTATTCTTAAATGCGAATAGAGTATTTCTGAGTACATTCTAAATGACAAAAAATATAACAATCAGGTGTGTTTATGAAAGTCTTAGAAAACCCTTTAGAGGGATTCCGCGAAAATCCATGTGAAGTATATTCCCAGCTTTATATGAACGGATATACATTCCAGCCGATCACAGGAAAAATCATTCCTAACACGGAATTTGATACCCCTGATAAACAAGCCCTTACCGATCCTAAGTACGCCCTCAAAATATTGGAGAAAGCATTTCGTGCTGATTCATATGCAAAGGCAAGCGAAGCTATAGGAAAAATTATCGCAGGCGCTATCAAACCTACAGCTGACTATGAACCTCCGAAAACTTGGGCAACAGAGCTAAAGGAAATCGACCCGGATGTACTGGCTCGTCGTGTTCAGACTGACCTAGCAAGAGAAGCATCATTGCAACACAGAGTACAAACAGCTCAAGAAACAGGTATCCCAGTAGGGGTTAGCCCTAAATATAATACAGCTGTTGCAGCAGAAGCACCTGCAACAACGCCACCCTCTCATTCCAAGAGCTACACCTTTGTTGGCAATACATTTGTAGAAGGCCCTTCAGAAAAGCCAGATAAACCCGCAGAACCTGCAGCCACCTCGCAGAACAATAAAGAACCTTTGGACCTGGGTGATGATATTCCATGGACAGGCGGAACAGCAGAAGGCGTCACTGTTGAGAAAGACTCCAAAACGGGATCCCTCACATTTAAAGGCGGCACATATAAAGGCATCACATTTTCATAGACGTGACTTATATAAAAGCCCCCTATAATCCCGGCCTTCGCCGGGATTGTTATTAGAAGCCAACTTTAGGATTTAAGGCAAAAGATGGATAGGAATATCCCGCTTCTCGATATCCAGTAGCTTCTGTTTTACATCCAGTCCACCACCATATCCTCCTAGTCCTCCACCGCTCGCTATCACGCGGTGACAGGGCACAATAATCCATATCTGGTTACAACCATTCGCCGTCCCCACCGCGCGTGAAGCATTCGGATTGCCGACAGCCCTCGCCAGCTGTTTGTAACTCCATGTCGAACCATAAGGGATAGTCATGATCGCATCCCACACTTTCATCTGGAATGCTGTACCCCGCTGATGCAGCGGGATATCAAACTCCGTGAGCTTGCCTTTGAAATAAGCATCCAGTTGCTTCGTTGTTTCCTGCAACACAGGTACAGGCTTGCCCGCTGTCACACGCTTGTTCGTGCGGCGACAAAAGGTCAGGAAATCACCCTCGGCGATCAGTTCAATATTGCCGAAGGGTGATTTTATGATGCTACTTGTTAGTTTCATAAGTTACCTATTAACATAAACGTAAATTTGTGCATAGCACCTCTAGGCCTTTGGCGGGCAGCCACAGCAATGCTATGATGCCGCCACTAACGATTAGGACATAAGCCAATGAAATCGCTCGCCAAGATTAAATCAGAACCTGGAATCTGGATGCAGGACAATCCGAAACCTGCGATCGGTCCCAACGATGTCCTGATCAAGATCAAGAAATCCGCCATCTGCGGCACGGACCTGCATATTTATAAGTGGGATGCCTGGGCCGCCAAGACAATTCCCGTGCCCATGATCGTCGGTCACGAATATGTCGGCACCATTGCCGAACTGGGTAGCGAAGTAAAGCATCTGAAAATCGGCCAGCGCGTTTCCGGCGAAGGTCACATCGTGTGCGGCCACTGTCGCAACTGTCGCGCAGGT
Organism: uncultured Alphaproteobacteria bacterium; assembly: GCA_946480475.1. The sequence continues at coordinate 2,239 of CAMLJM010000063.1, read as the reverse complement.
AAACGTCACCTGTGCCCCAATACCAAGGGCGTCGGCGTTAATCGCACAGGCAGCTTTGCCGAATACCTGTCCCTGCCCGTCGATAACGTGTTCCCCATTCCCGATGATATTGATGATGAATTGGCCGCCATCTTCGACCCCTATGGCAACGCTGTGCATACCGCGCTGTCGTTCGATCTGGTCGGCGAGGATGTACTGATTACCGGTGCTGGCCCCATCGGTATTATGGCGGTTGCCATCTGCAAACATGTAGGGGCGCGTCATGTCGTGATCACGGATGTGAATCCCTATCGCTTGGCCCTTGCCGAGAAAATGGGCGCGACAAAAGCCGTCGATGTATCGAAACAAAACCTTGGCGATGTGATGAAAGACCTGGGCATGAAGGAAGGCTTTGATGTTGGCCTTGAAATGTCCGGCGTTGAAAGCGCCTTCCAGCAGATGGTCAACAGTATGATTAACGGCGGCAAGATCGCCCTGCTCGGTATTCCACCGGGCGGCAAAATGGATATCGACTGGAACCAGGTCATCTTCAAAGGCCTGATCATCAAGGGTATCTATGGCCGCGAAATGTATGAAACCTGGTACAAGATGACCGCGATGCTGCAAAGCGGCCTCGACATTCGCCCCGTTATCACACACCGCCTGAAGATTGATGATTACATCAATGGATTCGAAGCCATGAAATCAGGCCAGTGCGGTAAGGTCATTTTGGACTGGGAATAGTCCAAATTTGCAATTTTTAGCCCGATAAAATAACCTGCCCCGATCATAACAAGGGACAGGATTTATGGGGTTTTTACCCAAACTGGATGGCGACGATGAAGGCCATACCGAAGACGGCTACAAACGTTTTCGGGATGCGCATGATCATCATGACGGCCATGAACACTGCGATCATAATCATCACCATGATGAGCCACCACCCACAGGCCTGAGAGGTCTGTTCCACTGGGCCTCTGCGTACAGGCCGCAGATCATTCTGGGATCAACAGCCGCCCTGCTGGCAACTACCGCGCTGACCGCACCGCTGCTCGCCACCACCATTGGCGCTGGACTGGCCATGACGGCTGCTCTTTACTTGTTACCGCGTGCCTGTGACGTTACGATTGATTCAGCATCCGCACTGGGAAAGAAATTAAAACTTTCTGCTGTAGGACTGGGCTTAGGCCTGGCAGCAATGGAGTCATTCCCTGAATTCGCTGTGGCGGCAAAATCTATCGTCAGTGGTGCGCGTGACGTGGGGCTTGGCAATATTATCGGTTCGAATATTGCGCATGTTCTTTTGATCCTGGGAACCGTGGCAGCCATTGCAGGCGTTAAGAAATCACAGGGCACAGCTTGGAAATTCAATGCTGCAGCATTAGCCGGGGCCAGCACAGCGTTTGGAACACAGCTTGCTACAGGCCGCCTTATTCCTGCAATTGGGGCAGGCATGATGGCATTAGCAGGTGCCTATATGTATACGAATTACCGTTTGCAAAAACGTGATGCACAGAAACTGGGATTACCTGAAAGCGAACACGGCCATAACCACCATCATGGTGGCTACCATGTGCATGTCGAGCACACTCCCATCGTGAGTGGTTTGCTGGCTGCTGGTGGCATGGGCGCGGTGATTTATACAGCACATTCAGCCGTTGAACATGCATCGACAGTTGCACAGAACCTGGGGGCTCCCCCTGTATTACTGGGCAGCCTCGCCCTTGCGCTCGGAACAGCCGCACCGGAATTTGCCATCAACGTAAAAGCCGCGCTGAAGGGCAAGACCGATATGGCCGTCGGCAATATCATCGGCTGCAGCGTTCTGAACCTGCTGGCTGTCGGTGGCCTTCTCGCGGCGACGGGCACACCCGTGCCGGAATCGCTGCAACCCACCACACCACTCGGCGTACTCAATTTGACAGCCTGGGGCGCAGGTGTCGGCCTGGCCACAACCACGCTGCTCGCCAACAAGGGGGAACTGAAACGCTGGCACGGGTTTGCCGCGCTCGCACTTTATGCCGCGTTTGTCACGGGTTCAGCCACTTTGGGCGCTGCACAAAAACCCGCGCCACACATTCCGGAAAACACAAAACCCGCCATCATCACCCCGGTTTAAAACCCCGTCCATTTCCAGTATCCTTTCCTTCCGAACAGGAAGGATACGAACCATGAATTACATGTCTGGCTTTGGAAATGAATTCGCCACCGAAGCGCTGCCCGGTACATTGCCACAAGGTCAGAACAGTCCGCAAAAACC
>CAMLJM010000062.1 GCA_946480475.1 uncultured Alphaproteobacteria bacterium | reverse complement strand
CTTTATACTGGACATTTTTCCGAAGTCCTTATTAAGATTACGACCAAGTAAGAATAATGCGACCGGGAGTTTCTAAAATGCTGATGATTTTCAATCTGGACTGGAAAAGCTGCGACATCGACGAGAAAGTCACGCGCGCTTCCCGCAGCCTCCGTAGCTTGATTGCCGCCATGGGCGCGGGGCACCGTGTGCAATATGACCTCGCCAGCTTAGGCGCAGGTGAAACCATCTTCCCCGAACGTGCGTCAGAAAAGGCAGTTCCGCAAGAAACCATCGATTTTATTCGCCAGCAACACGCCGAAGCACGTGCTGAACTGTGCAAGGATAAGGCATTTAGCTATTACCGCGACATGGCAACCATGCTCAAGGGCCTGCAGGGTGATCGACATACGTTGGTTGCCACATTTACAGGTGATGCGGCAGAAGGTCAGGAACGCTTGGATCGTGCGCGACTCAGCCGATATTTCGGTGGTCATGTATATGGTCTTAACTCCGTTGCGCACGGTAGGCCCACGCTGGTCGCTTTATTCAGCCAGATTATCAGCGCTGTATCTGTGAATCCTCATGATGCTGCCATCTATCGTAATAATGCCAATGAAGCCATTATTGTCGATGAAACAGAGTCAGGCATACGCGCCAGTCGTACACTTGATGTGCCGGGCTTGGCCTATATTAGTATGCAGAGTTGCCTTGATGAAAACGTCACTGAACGTGCCGAAAGAATGCGAGCCGCCGGTGCACGTGCCATTGCTACAACACCAAATGACTTAGCGACGCTGCCCTATACAATTTTCACGCGCCCGGATGAAAGCGCCCGATTGACGCGCTATGTTGATCTGCCCGGCGCCGTATCGCTTGCTCATCTCAAGCCGCAGTAATTTCATTATGAAGCAGCAGTGCATCTTCGCTGCTGTTGGCTTAAGCCGTTGATCTCAGATAGATCCGTGCCGCCGCCAGGGCATCGCTTCCGGCATCATGATGGTTAAGCGCGATGCCCAGATGTTCGCAGACGATGTTTAATTTATGCCGCTCAAGCGCGGGCCAGCGCTTTCTCGATATCTGCACCGTGCAAAGCCATTCGAGGCGGGGCAGGGCCAACTCGTAATAGGCCGCTGTCCCTTCCAGTACGGAGCGGTCAAAGGGGGCGTTATGCGCCAGCATGGTTGTATCCTGGAAAAATCGCTGAATTTTGGGCCACAGCTCCTCGAAATTAGGCTGGTCTTCCACGTGATGCGGATGAATGCCGTGAATATCGATGAACTTGGGAACGAACCAGCTCTCCGGCGGTCGGATCAGGTATGAAACGCTTTCAATGATCTGGCGCTCTTCTATAAGCGTTAAACCGACTGCTATCGCAGAATGGCTGCGATAATTGGCTGTTTCAAAATCAATGGCAGTGATGCGGGTCATAATAATGAAGATATAATACTCCTTTAAAAATTAGAAAAGCCCTCTGGACTCGGTAGGGCAATATCAAAATAAGGCATTGTTATTGAATAAAAATTTTTAATTTTTTAGAAAACTGGCCGTTCAAAATAGACTTGTAATTATGTAAATAATTATGATAGTCTCTTGCGGCATGGTTGGTAAGCAAGCAGACAGCGATATCGATTCAAACAGAATCATTTGCGATTCATTTCGGGTCAAAATCGATTCAGTTCCGAGTCAGGGATGAGCCAGATCAAAAAAATTGAGGATTTCGTAAAGAATTCGTTGACTCAGGAATCCCGAATACGTATATTGCGCCACGTTTGCATATGGATGGATTGGCCGTAAGACACGGTTAAGTACTCGGAAATCATTGATAAACAATAGAAATTCGAGGCAGGTGACTTAGACGCAATCCACTGAAATCTGGCGGGAATTTTTCCCAAAAGAGAGCAGAGAGCGAGCAATCGCGCGAAGATGAGAAAGAAACCCGCAAAGCGACCGCATCCCCTGTGGCGCAGATATGGGTTTCCCGACCAGGTTAAGCGCAATAGCCAACCATCCTGATACAACATTTTGAACTATGAAAAGGGCGAAGCTGAATGCCAACGATACAGCAATTAATCCGTCAACCGCGTGAACGCGGCGGCAAAAAGGCCATGAAGGCCAAGAAGAACAAGGCTCTGAAGGGCAACCCGCAACGTCGCGGCGTGTGCACACGTGTTTATACAACGACACCGAAGAAGCCGAACTCTGCTCTGCGTAAGGTTGCTAAGGTTCGTCTGACAACAGGTCAGGAAGTTATTTGCTACATCCCGGGTGAAGGCCACAACCTGCAGGAACACTCTGTTGTTCTGGTGCGCGGCGGCCGTGTGAAAGACCTTCCGGGTGTTCGTTACCACATCCTGCGTGGTTCCCTTGATACACAAGGCGTTAAAGAGCGTAAGCAAAGCCGTTCGCTCTACGGCGCGAAACGTCCGAAGTAATTGGAGATATAAAAGATGTCACGTCGCCATAGCGCTGAGAAACGTCAAATTCTGCCGGACCCGAAATTCGGGGACGTCATCCTGTCCAAATTCATCAACTGCATCATGACCGGCGGTAAGAAATCTGTCGCCGAGCAGATTGTTTACGGCGCTCTCGAAGAGATCCGCGCGAAAGCCAAGCTGGCAAACGACAATGATGTGATCGAATATTTCCACAAGGCGCTGGACAAAGTGAAGCCGCAACTGGAAGTCAAATCCCGCCGTATCGGTGGCGCGACATATCAGGTACCGGTTGAAGTTCGTGCTGACCGCGCACAAGCTGTGGCGATGCGTTGGCTGAAAGCTGCTGCACGCGCCCGTGGCGAGCGCACAATGATGGCGCGTCTGGCGGCTGAATTGCTGGATATCGCTAACGACCGTGGCGCGGCGCTGAAAAAGCGTGACGACACCCACAAGATGGCAGAAGCAAACAAAGCGTTTGCTCACTATCGTTAATTACAAGTTTAAACGAGTTTTTGGTTTAGAAAGACTGATACAGACATGACACGCGAAACACCACTTGAGCGCTATCGCAACATCGGCATCATGGCACACATCGATGCTGGTAAAACGACAACGACCGAGCGTATCCTGTACTACACCGGCAAATCACACAAAATCGGTGAAGTGCACGATGGTGCTGCAACCATGGACTGGATGGAGCAAGAGCAGGAGCGCGGTATTACAATTACATCCGCTGCGACCACCGCTTTCTGGACAGGTCCGGATCAACAAAAATATCGTATTAACGTTATCGACACTCCGGGCCACGTGGACTTCACGATTGAAGTGGAGCGTTCCCTGCGCGTTCTCGATGGCGCTGTTTGCCTTCTCGATGGTAACCAGGGTGTTGAACCGCAAACTGAAACAGTTTGGCGTCAGGCTGACAAATACAAAGTGCCCCGTATCATCTTCGCCAACAAGATGGATAAGATCGGTGGCGATTTCTACATGTGCATCGACACAATTCAGAAACGCCTGGGCATCAACCCGCTGGTGATGGCGCTGCCGATCGGTATCGAATCCGACTTCAAGGGCATCGTTGACCTGATCAAGATGAAAGCGATCGTCTGGCAGGAAGAAACGCTCGGCGCAAAATTCACTGAAGAAGAAATCCCGGCGGATCTCGTAGAAAAAGCGCAGGAATATCGTGCAAAACTCATCGAGATGGCCGTCGAGATGGACGATGCCGCGATGGAAGCTTACCTCGAAGGTAAGGAGCCTGACTTGGCAACCCTCAAGGCCTGCATCCGTAAGGGTACAATTGCCTTCAAACTGGTGCCGATGTTCTGCGGTTCCGCGTTCAAGAACAAGGGTGTTCAGCCGTTGCTCGACGCTGTTGTTGACTACCTGCCGTCTCCGCTGGACAAGGGCGCTGTTAAAGGTAAGAAAGTTGACTCCGACGAAGATGATAGCCGTGAATGTGCTGACGATGCGCCATTCTCTGCTCTCGCATTCAAGATCATGAACGACCCGTTCGTGGGTTCTCTGACATTCGCCCGTATTTACTCCGGTAAACTCGAGTCCGGTTCTTATGTTCTGAACTCTGTAAAAGACAAAAAAGAGCGTATCGGTCGTATGCTGCTGATGCACGCCAATAACCGCGAAGAAATCAAAACGGCCGAAGCCGGTGACATCATTGCGCTCGTCGGTATGAAAGACACAACCACAGGCGACACACTCTGCGACCCGCTGAAGCCGATCGTTCTGGAACGCATGGTATTCCCTGAACCGGTGATTGAGATCGCGGTTGAGCCGAAAACCAAAGCCGACCAAGAGAAAATGGGTCTGGCGTTGCAGCGTCTGGCTTCTGAAGATCCGTCCTTCCGCGTGTCTGTTGACCATGAATCAGGTCAGACGATCATGAAGGGCATGGGCGAACTGCACCTCGAAATTCTTGTTGACCGCATGAAGCGCGAATTCAAGGTTGAAGCAAACGTGGGCGCGCCGCAGGTGGCCTACCGTGAAACAATGTCCAAGACGGCAGACATCACCTACACCCACAAGAAACAATCTGGTGGTTCTGGTCAGTTCGCTAAAGTCGGCATGATTTTCTCTCCGGGCGAAACGGGTTCTGGTTTCGTGTTCGAGAACAAGATTGTTGGTGGCGCTATTCCTAAGGAATACATCCCCGGTGTCCAAAAAGGTCTCGAAATGGCCAAGGAAAGCGGCATCATGGCAGGCTTCCCGGTCATCGACTTCAAGGTCGAGCTGGTTGATGGCTCGTACCACGACGTTGACTCTTCTGCGCTGGCCTTCGAGATCGCTGCCAAGGCGGCCTTCAAAGAAGGTATGGCCAAGGCAGGCCCGACATTGCTCGAGCCGATCATGAAAGTTGAAGTGGTAACACCTGAAGAATACATGGGTGATATCATTGGTGACCTGAACAGCCGCCGTGGTCAAATCGCGAACATGGGTGATCGCGGTAACGCGAAAGTCATCGACGCGATGGTGCCGCTGGCCAGCATGTTTGGTTACATCAATACCCTGCGCTCCATGTCGCAAGGCCGTGCTCAGTACACAATGAGCTTCGATCATTATGATCCGGTACCGGCAGCGGTTGCTGAAGAAGTGAAGAAGAAATACGCATAACAATTAACGGTTTGGCTTTTTGCTAAGAAGGAAAGAAAATGGCAAAGGAAAAGTTTGAGCGGACGAAACCGCACGTGAACATCGGAACGATT
>CAMLJM010000061.1 GCA_946480475.1 uncultured Alphaproteobacteria bacterium | reverse complement strand
ATTGAATCATCATCCAGAATCACTACGGGGAATTCTGGATTAGTCGCATTCACTTTACGTTCTATATCCCGGAACATCTGGCTGACCGATGTGGTTTTCAATCGACTCCAGCCCTCAGGTAACGGCGTGAATTTTGTAACTACAATTTCAGCAGGCGCCTTCACGGCTTCTTTGATCTCAGGCTTGGAAGGCTCAGGTTCAGCCGGTGTTATCACTACCGGTGCTTCCACCTGTTCTTTGGCTGGCGCCTCCTCCGGCTTTTCCGGCTGACTCTCTGCGTGCACTACACTCATCATCGCCGCCATAAATGCAGGCATGGCTACGCGCATAAACGTGGCAGAAACAGATAATGACCTGTCCAGCGATGACCTTGCGGGTTGCAAGTTCATGTATCGTACTCCCTGTGTATTTTTTATCGTTGGGATTAGTTTTAAAGCAATAAAAGCCCCCTGTCACGGGGGCTTTTTGTAACTATATTGTAGCGCACAATCTTAAGGATTTGGCTGATCTTTAAAGATCACGGAAACGCCGCAACCGCAGCGCCCGGTTTCATTCGGGTTCACAAACTTGAAGTTCTCGCTGCCCAGCATCTTCTGATTTCCATCAGGACCATAATCAATCGTCATTCCAAACATATTAAAGCTGTCGATAAAAGGCACATAAATCGTAAACTTATCCGTCACAGGAATGGATTCATGCCCTGCCGGAGCATCAGTAACAAAATCACCCCATTTGTATTCATTACCGCCGCAGCCTTTGCCTTTGGCAATGCTCAACACGATACCGGGCTTGTCACCCGCCATGGATAACAACCTTTGCTTTGCGGCGTCTGTTACTGATGCTGGAATGATTCCCATTTCATTTCTCCGTTCAGGTAAACATATTCAGTTGCAGTTTAGCGGTTTCCGACATCATCGAGGGTTCCCAAGCCGGTTCCCAGATGATTTCAACATCAACATTATCGACGCCTTCGACTGGGAACAGCGCATTCTGGATCATGCCAGGCATTTCCTGCGCCACCGGACAATGCGGCGATGTCAGTGTCATTTTAACATCAACATCAGCGCCGCGACCTTCGTTCTCCTTGATCTCGATTTTATAGATCAGACCCAATTCATAAACATTTACCGGGATTTCCGGATCGTAGACCTCACGCAACGCCTTATCCATCGCGGGCCACAGTTTGTGAGTGCGCGGTACTTCTGCATTTGGCGGCTCGGCCATTTCATCATATTGATCGCCCACAGCGTTCCTGACCATTTCTTCGTTTGCGACGGCTTTCATAGTTTACGTTTACTCTTATTCTACTGACGGCAAGCCATAAATGCCTGCGTTGATAACTGATTACGACGTTCGGGTAGTGGTTCGGATTCTTCTTGGGCCAAAGAGTCCATCAAGGTGTCATAGAAACATTCACAATTGACACCACTGCCCTGCACGTTATTGGGGTTAATTTCGGAATTAGCTTTCATGCATAGTTTTATCAACCCCGGCTTCAGGAATTTATCGTTACAAGCACTCCATTTCTCTTTGACCTCTTCCTTGCTGCTGACCCTGGCGCCATCGGCCTGACAGCCGCAGAAAGCATCAATATCACTCACCATATCCTTACCCTGCGGCATAGCATTATAACGCTCAACACAGGTCTGTTTCATACCCGCTATCCGTGTATCCTGAGATAGCTTGCCCATATATATGTAGCCCCCCAGTCCCACGATCAGTACAGCCAGAACAATCAAAATCCACTTCATAACTTATTCCTAGCCCAGTAATGATCTGGCTTTGTTCAGCCCTGCGACAAGGGCATCAATATCATCTTTATTTGAATATAAGCCAAGGGATGCCCGCACGGTGGCTTCAACGCCAAATCGCTGCATCAACGGCTGGCAGCAATGATGACCCGTGCGCACCGCAACGCCACATTGATCAAGGATCATGCCAATATCGCTCGGGTGCCCCCAGTCGGCGCGGAAGCTGATAATTCCGGCTTTATCCGGCCCTGTACCGTAATAGGTCAGGCCCGGTATGGCCGCCAGTTCCTTCATCGCATATTCAAACAATGATATTTCGTGCGCGGCAATCACGCCCATGCCGATGCCTTGCACGTAATCAATCGCAGCGCCAAGACCGATCACTTCGACAATTGCTGGCGTCCCAGCCTCAAACTTTGCAGGAGCTTCCTTGAAGGTGGTTTTGGCGAAAGTGACCTGCTCGATCATATCGCCGCCGCCCTGATAAGGCGGCATCTGATCCAGAATTTCAGCCTTAGCCCACAATACGCCGACGCCTGTGGGGCCATAGAGCTTATGACCCGTGAAGGCGAAGAAATCGCAACCCAGATCCTGCACATTCACCGGGCCATGCACAGCAGATTGAGAACCATCAATCAGAACAGTGACATTCGGGTTCTTGGCTTTGCAAATTTCGACGATTTTCTTGGCGGGGTTAATCGTACCCAGTGAATTTGAGATATGAACGAAAGAAACGATTTTCGTTTTCTCGGTCACCATATGTTCGAAAGCGGCAATATTCAGCGTGCCGTCATCATTCACCGGAACAACCTTGAGCTTCGCGCCCGTCATACCGCAAACAAGTTGCCACGGCACGATATTGGCGTGGTGTTCCATTTCGGTGATGATCACATCATCGCCACGCTCCAGCACCTTGCGGCCCCAGCTATGCGCGACGAGATTAATCGCCTCAGTCGTATTGCGGGTAAAGATGACTTCGTTTTCAGAACCCGCGCCGATAAAGCCCGCAACCTTGGCGCGCACGGCCTCATATTCCGTCGTTGTCGTCTGGCTGAATTCATAAAGGCCGCGATGGATATTGGCGTAATGGCTTTCCATCACGTCTTTCATCGCATCGATCACAGCTTGCGGTTTTTGTGCGCTGGCGCCTGTATCAAGGTAAGCGACAGGCTTGCCGCTCATTTTACCGGCAAGGATCGGGAAATCTGCACGAAGGTCAGCAATTGTGCGAACAGATTTGGGTGCTACTGCTTTAGCCATGCCTCCACCTTCCGCTCCAAAGAGGTTTTCAGCCCCTCATCTTCGATATTGTCAAATACCTCGGCAATGAAAGCTTGAATCAGCAGCGCCTTGGCAGACTTCGCATCAATACCGCGCGACTGCATATAGAACAAAGGCTCCTGATCCAGCTGACCTGTGGTCGCGCCGTGTGAGCATTTCACATCGTCGGCATAAATCTCCAGTTCCGGCTTGGTGTCCATTTCGGCACCTTCGGAGAGCAGCAAAGCACGTGAGAGCTGGTAGCCATCCGTTTTCTGCGCAGGCTGGTGCACATGCACCTTACCCTGGAACACGCCATGCGCACGGCCATCCAGCACGGTGCGGATATTCTGGTTGCTCTGGCAATGCGGGGCGCGGTGTTCGACAAGAATGGTCGTATCGCCCAGTTGTTCGCCACGCAGCAGGTTGGCACCGTTCAGGTGACATTGCGCACCCGTATCATCCAGCGTCACGCGCACCTGATTACGGCTGAGTGCGGCCCCTGTGCAGAACGCCACAGCATCATAGACGGCATCGCGGCCCACATGCACATTGGTGGTTTGCGTATAAACGGATTTATCAGAGTCATCCTGCATGCGGATATGGGTCAGCTTCGCCCCCGGCTCCAGCACGATATGGGTCAGACGGTTCTTCCAGAACGAACCCTTGCTCCAATGATCCTCGACAATCGTCAGACGTGCATTTTTCTGCACACGAATAACCATGCGGTCGGTGAAGAACGCGCCATCGGCGGCAGACGTCAGCAGTTCCAGCGGCTTCTTAATCTCTTTATTGGCGGGCACATCAATGACGATGCCATCGCGCATATAGATATTGGCAAGGTGCCAGAGCGTATTTTCAGTATTGTGTTGCAGCGGCGGCATATCTTCGGACAGCGCAGCCTTGACCCAATCCTGATCCAGCATCTCCATCAGCGGCGTGATGGTGACGCCATCGACCTTGTCATGAGACACCTTGATCTGGCCGACCTTATCGCCATAGCCTTTTACCAGCGGTAACAGGTTGGTGAATTTCCAGCCCTCGATGCGCGGTGTCGGAATGCCACGACGTTTAAATTCTTTGAGTGACGATTTACGCAGATCAAGCAGCCATTGCGGCTGATCGTCGATATCGGCGACAAAAGCATCATACGCGCGCAAAATTCCCTCCGCCGTATCAGGTTGATACGGTGATTTTTCAGGAAATTTTGTGACGGTGGCGGTGGTCATAGTGCGGCACCTTTCAAGGCCACCTCTCCCTCTAGGGAGAGGGTTGGGGTGAGGGTGTTCAATGTGTCCGTTAAATCACACAACACCCCTTCCATATTATTCATCACATCATTATTCCAGTAACGCTTCACTATAAACCCCTTACTCTCCAGCACATCGGAGCGATCACGGTCAGCGGCATTCCCATTATGCTGACCACCATCCAATTCAATGATCAAACCTTTTTCAAAACACACAAAGTCGACCACATAATTTTCAATCTCTACTTGCCGTCTAAATTTCAAATTCATAAACTGACGGTTCCGCAATTTACTCCAGAGAAGTTTTTCAGCTTCTGTCTGGTTTGATCTTAAAGATCTGGCAATCTGCGTTAACTTTGACATCAAATCCCCTCACCCCTGCCCTCTTCCTATAGGGAGAGGGAGTTACTTTTTAAGCTGCATACCCCGCATAACCTGTTTTTTCCAGCTCAACAGCCAGTTCCGGCCCGCCGGTTTTGACGATCTTGCCTGCGGCCATCACATGCACCACATCGGGCTTGATGTAATCAAGCAGGCGTTGGTAGTGCGTAATCACAAGAAAGCTGCGTTTTTCGTTACGCAGGCGATTGACGCCATCGGCCACAACTTTCAGGGCATCGATATCGAGGCCCGAGTCCGTTTCATCCAGCACCGCCATGCGCGGTTCCAGCATCGCCATCTGGAGCACTTCGTTACGTTTCTTTTCACCGCCTGAGAAGCCTACGTTCACGGCACGCTTCATCATCTCATCGGACATGCCGAGTTCGGCCTGTTTCTTTTTCATCAGTTTGAGGAAATCGAGCGCGTCGATCTCGCCCTCGCCCTTTTGCTTGCGGATGGAGTTAAGCGCGGTCTTCAGGAACATGGTCATCGCCACGCCCGGAATTTCAACCGGATACTGGAACGCGAGGAACAGGCCCGCTGCGGCACGTTCTTCCGGTGCCATCTCCATGATGTCTTGACCATCGAGCAATATCTGCCCGCCCGTCACTTCATAACCCTCACGGCCCGCAATCACGTAAGATAGCGTCGATTTCCCCGACCCGTTAGGCCCCATAATGGCATGCACCTGACCATCCGGAATATCCAGCGTCAGCCCTTTCAGGATTTCCTTGCC
>CAMLJM010000060.1 GCA_946480475.1 uncultured Alphaproteobacteria bacterium | reverse complement strand
CGGACTCCAGAATGGGGGTTGACCAGCGGCACCGTAAATCTCCAAAATTAATTTAGGTCTGTTAGGGGTTAGGCATGAGTCAAATAAACTACAGTTTTTTGCAATCTGGGTTGATGTGGGACCAAAGTGAAATACAAAATTTGGAGTTCAATTTTGCAAACAATACTCCTTTATATTTATATACCCAGATAGGTTTTTTAAATGAATTTGCAAATTTAGGAAATAGCTTTAGCTTTAGTGCTTCTGCTAGTCCCGCTGATTTCGATCAGCAAGATGCTGTAAGATTTTTTCTTCTTAGCGCGTCCGAATTAGATAATTTTACAAATTCTAGTACTATTAACAGTGTACTAGTTAATTCGAGCGCGTATCGAGTATCTTTTTCAGATATATTATCCACGAATTTTTCTGAAGATGTGGATGGTGAGATTCAGCTAGTTAACCATGAAGGTGAAAGTGATCAAAGTCTTTCATTAGGGTTCTTTCCCGGGACAACATCTGCTGCTGGTGACATAGTTATCAACTATCTTGGCTCAGGATATGATGATCTTGCGCCCGGGCAGGCGGGCTTCTGGCTCATAGTGCATGAAATGGGACATGCTATAGGTGGCTTAGAGCATTCCGACGGTACACAATACGACTCCCAGCAATACACAATCATGTCTTACAATCCACACATTAGTGTATATGCATCCGGCTTACAGTTGCTGGACATTGCAGCGATACAGGACACATACGGTCAGCGCAACTATGATACGCGCGATGAGAACACGGAGTACGCGCTGGGTCAGGGGCTTGGCTTTGCAGGTGCATCGGAGAATGATGCATTTTTGTATACGATCTGGGACGGCGGCGGTACTGCTGATGAGATTGACGCTTCCGATTTTACGGATGGTGTGAAGATCGATCTGCGCCAAGGTGAGTTTTCATCCATCGGCGTGAACGGTCTGGGCGGGGACGCGCTGGATAACGTGGCGGTCGCTTATTACACGGTTATCGAGAATGCCGTTGGCACGGATGACAATGTGGGCGCGGGTGATACGATCATCGGCAACGCATGGAACAATAGATTAGAGGGTGGCGCGGGTGCCGACCAGATATATGGCGATGGTGTGGTGTATGACGGCGATGCCGGGTTCGGTGCTGCGGCCAGCGAAGATGACCCGTATCGCTCATATGGCACGCGTGACGGCATTCATGGTGCCGCCGCCAATGGCAGTGGCGATGATGTGTTGATCGGTGGCGCGGGGGCGGACCGGATCGATGGTGGTCTGGGCAATGATACTGTTGATTACAGCACGGATGCCGCCGCAGGTGGCCTGCAGAGGGTACGCGTCAATCTGGATGCGAACGGTAACGGCACCGCAACGGATGGCTTTGGCGATACGGATACGCTGTTGGGGATTGAGTATGTAACGGGCACAACCCTTAATGATGAATTCAGATTGCAGGGCGCGGATGACCGCCGGATCGCGGGTAGCGGCGGTGTTGACACGCTGATTTATAGATCAGCGCATACAGGCCATAGCAGCACAGGCGTGCAGGTAATGCTGGACGGGGTGGGCAATGGTTCGGTATCCGACGGGCGCGGCGGTACGGATCAGTTTACCTCGATGGAGAAGATTACCGGCACATCGCTGGATGATAGCTTTTTCATCCAGGCGGCGGGTGGTTATACGATTGATGGGCGGTATGGCACCGACCGGGTGTCTTACGGCAGTGGCGCTGTTTTCGACCAGAACACAGACCTGGTGTGGGATGGCAACGGGCGTACCCGTGATACCTTGCTGAATATCGATCATGTGTTCACCGAGAAAGTGCTGGCGGATACGGCCGGCGATCACGGCATCGATATGGGCTATTACGATTACGCGGCTTACCGGGGCGATATCGATGTCACGCTGAACTTTGAAGTGAACGCCCGCCAGCTTTCCAATGGTTTCTGGCAGATACAGGGCTTTGCCGATCTGAGCGTGAACTTAAGCAACGGCGCGGAGCACAATGCTGGAGATGTCACGGCATTGGGGCTTGATCTGGATTTGTTCGGTGCCGTGTCAGAGGTGTATGAGAATTCAGGGGCACACGGATTGTTCAGCAACCTGACCGGCAGCAACAATGGCGATCATGTCGTGATCACCGGCGAGGGCAGCGGCATCATCAGCCACGGCTTCACCTTCTATAGCGGGTCGGGCGATGACATCGTTGATATGCGCACGGATACGAATGCGAACGGTTACGTGAACAATGTTGACCTGACCTATACCTATAATGGCGGCCCCCGTGACTTTTGCGGCGGTGAGCGCGTAAGCGCACACAGGCCGAAGTTCACGAGGCCGAAGCCGCAAGGGTCACATTATAAACAATGGCCACAAGCCGTGAATGATAACCATTGCATTCATTTAAACAGATTCATGCGCGGCAGCGCATGCTCGCATGATTACACTTATATATGTGTATCAAATGATAACCCTGTAAGGGGCACCGGGCGCAGGCTGGCGCACGCGGTGTAAGGCATTGATAATATTCAATTATGTATTCATTAATCAAAATTAGATAAAATTTTAGATGCATTGTTTTTTGGGGAATAGGGCTAAAATGCACAGGTGAATTTTCAACATCTGTTGCGAGGGGAAAATGCAAATTACGTTCAATAAAAAAACAAGGCTTGTGGCTTGTGGCTTGTGGCTTGTGGCTTGTGGCTTGTGGCTTGTGGCTTGTAAGCAGGAGGGTAGGGCTGAGACTTCTAGCAAAACTTCTTTGATGATGCCGTGTGCTCAATTGTCATCATGTGTATCAGGTTTAAGGAGCTCGCTTGTCAGAAAAATTATTGAGAATAATGGTAGTGATAAAATTTCTCTCGAAGAAATTAGAAAATACGATTTTAATTTTCCTGATTCAGTTAATTATAAAAACTCTAAACAGTTTAGTATCTTTTATGGATCTTCTTCCTCTGATTTCTATAAAAAACAGAATCAGACCTTTCAATCAATGATCAAAGAAAGTTCGAATAACGGAGAGATTATTTATACAATAGCTAATCGCGTTAATGGTTTGGGTACAGAAGCTCCGGAGCTGGTAGCTATTATACCAAATTTTAAAGAACAGTTTTGTCAGAAAATAATGAATGATGCAGAGGGTATTCGATCATTAAAAGATAAGGCTAGAATACCGCGAATTGATAATTCGCCAAATCTTTTGCCGCATTCTGAAATGGTAAATGAAAAGGATATTATTACGCTACCGCATATATTAAAGCAGCGTGATTGGGATTCTGGGTGCTTTGAAGCGCAAGGCAAATATTATTATTTTTATACGCTTTACAGTTTCTAAATACTAAGGGGAAATAAATTGGCTGATCCTGATAACTTTGAAGCTCTATTTCGATATAGTTTTTTTGGAAATGCCTACAATTCAGTGAGCGAACTGTGGGGAGATGAGATTACAAATTCTCAAGTATTTCAATTTGGAAATACGACCACTATTACGTACACGTACTTACAAAATGTACCGACGTACTACGCAGGTAGGCCTGAAACACTAGATGGTATTTTTCAACCCATCACTGATTCTCCAAGCCTTGAAAATAATATCAATATTCTTTTAGGGAACATAAAAGCAGGATACGAAAGTTTATTCGAAGATGTTGCTAATATAGTATTCTCTCCTGTTAGTAATGCCATAAGCATAGATAATGTTGGGGCCATTACTTTCGGCCAATCAGACGGTGTTTATAGTGCCGATCTGCCAGTTCAAGTCGCGCCAGCTTATGCATTCCCATCTTTTGCCAATGAGGGTAACACCGATGGGGATGTATGGATCAATAAAAACGATTCCGCATATAATAATGCTCAGCCGGGCACTCTTGGGTTTCTGAATATTATGCATGAATTAGGCCATGCACTTGGGTTGGAGCACCCGTTCAATGACGGAGATTCTAGTGCGCCGCATCTATCTTCTATAGAAGATAATATGCAATATACAGTAATGTCATATAACGCGCACTTAGGCATGCAATATGACTTTATAAACGCAAAAAGTTACCACTATTCCTTACAACTTTACGATATCGCTGCTTTGCAGGAGATATATGGTCGAGATTATACAACGAGGTCGAATAGTACGACTTACGATTTAGGTCATGGGCTTGGCGGCGCAGGAACAGATCAGACAAATCCCTTCATCTACACGATCTGGGATGGCGGCGGTGTAGAGGACAGGATTGATGCGTCCGGCTATACAAACTACGGCGTAACAATAGATTTACGCCAGGGCGAATTCAGCTCTATTGGTGATAATGGTAGCGGCCTGGCCCGTGCTGGGGATAATGTTTCTATTGCTTTTTATTCAGTTATAGAAGAGGCAAGCGGTACTAGTCAGTCTGACATCCTCATCGGCAACGCATGGAACAATAGATTAGAGGGTGGCGCGGGTGCCGACCAGATATATGGCGATGGTGTGGTGTATGACGGCGATGCCGGGTTCGGCGCGGCAGCCGATGAAGATGACCCGTATCGCTCATATGGCATGCGTGATGGCATTCATGGCGCTGCCGCCAATGGCAGTGGCGATGATGTGTTGATCGGTGGGGAGGGGAATGACCGGATTGATGGCGGATTGGGTCAGGACACAGTTGATTACAGCACGGATGCCGCCGCAGGTGGCCTGCAGAGGGTACGCGTCAATCTGGATGCGAACGGTAACGGCACCGCAACGGATGGCTTTGGCGGTACGGACACGCTGTTCGGGATTGAGTATGTAACGGGCACAACCCTTAATGATGAATTCAGAATGCAGGGCGCGGATGACCGCCGGATCGCAGGTGGCGGCGGTAAAGAAGATACGCTGATCTATTCAACAGCACACACGGGCCACAGCAGCACAGGCGTGCAGGTGATTCTGGATGCTTACGGCAATGGTTCAGTGTCTGACGGGCGTGGCGGCACGGATCAGTTTACAGCGATAGAGAAAATCACCGGCACATCGCTGGATGATAATTTCTTCATCCAGGCGGCGGGCGGTTACACGATTGATGGCCGGTATGGCACCGACCGCGTATCTTATGGCAGTGGCGCGGTGCTGGATGAACGCACGGACCTGGTATGGGATGGCAATGGCCGCACCCGCGATACGTTGCTGAATATTGATTATGTCTCCACGGAGAAAGTGCTGGCCGATACTGCCAGCGACCATGCCATAGGTATGAACTACTACGATTATTCGGCTTATAGGGGCGATCTTGATGTCACGCTGAATTTCGAGGTGGACAGCCGGTTTTCAGGAGACTTCTGGCAGATACAGGGATTTGTTGATCTTACCGTGAATGCGGGGAATGGCGTCGAGCATCAGGGCGCAGAGTCTACAGCCATGGGCATTGATATGGATTTGTTCGGGGCCGTTTCAGAGGTGTATGAGAATTCAGGGGCGCGTGGATTATTCAGCAACCTGACCGGCAGTAATAACGGCGATCATGTCATCATCACCAGCGAGGGCAGCGGCATCATCAGC
>CAMLJM010000059.1 GCA_946480475.1 uncultured Alphaproteobacteria bacterium | reverse complement strand
AAGGAATACCTCGTTCAAGATGGTGACATCATGCTGTTCCGGTTTAACGTCTAAACCGTTTCGGTCTTTTCAGGACGTTTCAGGAAGTCTCAAAACTACGAAAATATCCTTATTTATAAATAAGTTATTGTCTATTTGAGACTCTCGACCTATCGTATCATCTCATAGAAATTCGGGTATGTTTCCGGGTATGAGTCAAAAGTACCCGGTTTGAAAACCGGGTATAGATGATGGGGATGAGAATGTTGACGGAAACTCAATGCAGGAACGCAAAATCGAAAGACAAGCCTTACAGATTAGCGGACGGCAAGGGGCTATATCTGGAGGTGAAGCCCAACGGCACGAAAGCATGGCGTTACCGTTTTGAGCTTTCCCATGAGGGCGAACGCAAAGAGAGCATGTTTGCCATCGGTGAATATGTATATGTTCACGGACAAGAAACCGAAGAAGAGACGCAGACACGGCATAACCGCAGATGCTTCACTTCGGCGGAGGCTCGCCGGGAGAGGGACAAGGCCCGGTCTTTGGTTAAGCAGGGGATCAATCCTGCCCATAACCGCCAGCTTAACCGGATCAAGCGTGAAAATGAATTTGCCAATACTTTTGAGGTCGTAGCGCGTAAGTGGGTTGCTCTACGCGATTGGGAGGAGATTACCAAAAAGAGGCGGCTGGACATGCTGCAACGGGTGGTTTTTCCGAAGATCGGCGCATTGCCTGTGCGCCAGATTACCTCTTTGCATATATTGGATATTCTCAAGAAGGCCGACGAAAACAACGGTCCATCCGTTAAGGATGAGGCAAAGCGTACTATGTCGGCGATCTTCGAGTTTGCTATTGCCAATCTGATGGTAGAAACAGACCCCGTTTATCCCGTGCGCCGCGCGCTCCCGCCGAACAAGACACAGCACAAGCGACCTTTAGCAACGCAAGAGATCGGAGAGCTTTTTCGCGATCTAGCTGGGTATGAGCGCAATTTCCAGGTCGTGGCGGCCTTCAAATTCATGTGGTTGACGCTATGCCGTCCGAACGAGGCAACGGGCGTGCGGTGGGATGAAATCGACCTTGAGATGGGAATTTGGCGTATTCCTGCCGAACGCATGAAAAAGCGCAAGGGGCATGTCGTTCCTCTGCCAAAACAGGCGATAGAGCTTTTAGAGGGCATGAAAAATTTTACCGGCCACCGCCAGCACGTTTTCCCGCACAGGGACAAACGCGACGAATCCATGACGGATAACGCCCTGCGTCAAGCATTGAAAAACATGAACTGGTCGAAACGCTACAGTCCTCATGCCACGCGCACGACTGGCAGCACGATCCTTAATGAGATGGGCTTTTCCGCCGATTGGATCGAGCGCCAACTCGCCCATGTGGAACCGAATGCTGTGCGCCGGACATACAATCATGCTGACCATCTGGAGGGCCGGAAAGAGATGATGCAGCAATGGGCTGATATGTTGGATGCACTAGCCGATAGTAGGGGCGGTGGAAACGTGATCGTAGCTAATTTTAGGAAAGCGGCTTAAGCGGCATGTCTGAGGATAATAATATAATCGACCATATCGTCGCATACATTAACGGGCAATGGGAGCGGGAGCTTTCTCAACTCTCTGCCTTTAATGCAGGTGTAGATGGTGACGAACAAGCTGCTAGGGAGCTAATGGAGACGTTTGTAGAATATTGCGACAATTTAAAAATTGTTCCTGCTGGCGATTTTAAGGCCACGGCTTGTTTGGTGGCGATAAGAAAGATGATGCTCAAGGCTTTAGAGGTAGACATGAACAATCCTGCCAACCGGAAAGGCGATTTACCGAAAGCTATGGGGCTTGTTAGCCGTCGATGCGGAATTGATAGAATTAGGGATCGTGTAATCTTTTTTGCTGTTCATCATGCTCGATATGACATGCGAGTGGCAGGGAGGCCACTCGAAAAATGTGCTGACTTGGTGATTGATGCTTTTGAGAAAAGCGGCAATCCAGAAGGGGAAGGCCTTACTCGCGATAAAGTTATCAAGACGTATCAGAGGGAACTGGAGAGGAATTTAGGTGGCGGGTAACTTGGATGCCTTGGTTACCGGGCTGTCCAAGACTTTCTGCCTCGGCATGTGTAACACGGTATCAAATCAGCCAATAAGGAGGCATACCGTGGAACATCGTAATAAAGAGACGCTCTCCCTATCACTATCGAATTTCGATTCCTTGCCTGATACAGCAAATGTCCGGCAACCTGTTGTCGAGGCCCTATATGCCTGCTCAGGCGCTACGCTGTGGCGTAGGGTAAAGGCGGGTATGATCCCTGCGCCGCGCAAGCTGGGACCGCGCATTACCGCATGGAACGTCGGTGAGCTGCGTGCTGACCTTGCTATCCGTATGGGGTAGGCACGCTTATACATAAGCAAAAAATAAGCGGGTCAATCATGGAGACTAAAAAGCCCATCTATGGTCAGTTGGCGGTTCTAAAACTGTGCCAAATTGCGGCATATGATGCGCGCCTTAATCCCACAGCTGTACGCATACTCAATATTTGGGCAGGTTATGCGGACCAGAAGGGCGAATGCTTCCCGTCCGTTAAGAGGGTCGCTGCTGAT
The DNA here is from genome assembly GCA_946480475.1 of uncultured Alphaproteobacteria bacterium. The sequence continues at coordinate 3,093 of CAMLJM010000059.1, read as the reverse complement.
ATGGGAGTTTCGCGAGCGGCTATAACGAAGCAAATTGAAATCCTTGAGAGGCATGACTACCTCCGTCGCGAAAAGAGATTTTCTTCGGATGGTGGCAGGCGGTCAAATATTATCGTTCTAAATATTGCCGTAGCTATCCAAAATCATGACCGTCCCAACTTATATTCGAAGGGGTGTGCAACTTCTGAGGTTGCAGGGGGTGTAACCAAATTAGGCTGCAGGGGGGTGGAACATCTAGAAGTTGCTCCCCAAGAAACCTCTGGAGGTTGCATAAAGAAAACAAGAAAAGAGAATATAATAAAAATACCATTTTCGAACAGGTCAAAGGCATATGCAAATTCTTGGGAAGATAGAAAGAGAGAGGATGCTGTCCAGGGGTGGAGCGGCGAGGATCAGAAATCTTTCGAAATAATTTTACAAAAATTCTATGCAGGAAAAAGTATACAGCAAACTTTAGATTTTGAGGCTGGATTGAAACCCCGGTTGAAAGGCCTGTCTTTTAAGGAAAGGCGCTTGGCGATAATAAAGGCAGTGGAGGAGGAGAATGCACGATAGGGAGGATGATTTATTCGCTTTGCGTGACAAGTTTCTGCGTCGCTTATGGCGAGATTATTGGGCAGAGGCGGAGCGCGCAGTCGGCGAAAGCAGGAGGCTCGGTTTTCCCTCTGAATTGCGAGGTATGGTGTGCGGGGCTAGGAATCGAAGAGGCTTGCCCTGCAAACGGACCGATCTATGCCGTAACGGGCGTTGTATATTTCATGGGGGGTTAAGCACGGGGCCACGTACCGCTGAAGGAAAGGCGCGCTCCTCTCAAAACCGACGAGGCAAGCGTTTGAAACGAACCCCATGAATGCATAACAGATTACTACGTTTTTTAGAGAAGTTTTCAGAATTACATGTGCTGGCTTTTTTCATATTTTTGTCATTTCAATTCCTATTTTCACATCATTCCGCTATAAAAGGAGTGGTCGTCTGCAAAGATGACCGGGGCTTGATAACCCCTTTGCAACCGGATGGCGTGTCCGTGTTCACGCCGCCCTCGATCTCACGATCGGGAGGCGGCGACTATGTCCAAGGCCCCGGCCCAAAGGTCGTCGCGGCCGTGTTGCAACGGCTTATCAACTCCCGGTCACCAGAGCAGGCATAGCTCTGGTGATTTTTTTTTGGGAGGGGATTTATGACGATCGGACACAAGGGTATGGGATTAATCTCCCGTCTTTGGAATGAAACGCGGCTTTCTCGTCTTAGATTTCTGGGACTCGCAGCACTGATTTTTGTGCCTCAGGCGACGTACAGCGTTCTTATCCAGAATAACCCGATTTTAGCGAACGGCTTAATCGCTTGGCTTGTTGTCGTCTTAACAAGTGGCGCTCTGCTTTTCCCAATTCGGGGTAGGGTACGGGATTTGGCCAAAAATACTTACACATGGACATGGCTGTTTATTGTGCTCTTTGTGGTGCAATACCTGATTGTTTTTTTAGGGCAGATAGAATTTCTTGCTCCGGACGATGCGAGAGGGATTTCGGCTGGAGTCAGTATCCTAATGTGGGTTTTTTGGCTTTGTTTGCTTTTAACGCCGGGCGGCCAGAAAAGCTCTATTGAACTTCGTGCGTCCGAAACAAGTAGATGAGGTTTAGAATAACGCTATTCAAATTCATCTCCGCCGTTAACAGGCCAGTTTTCTGGTAATCCCAATAATTCAGCCGCCATCCTGCCGTTCTGGATTGTGAAACCATCTTGATCGACATGGAAAGATATATCTGTTGTGCCGGTAACGGGCGATCCTAGAGGAAAATCAGACCAGACATGAGGTGTATATATGATATTTCTGTTCGCCAAGGCCCAAGGTGAAGCATTGTTTACGGTCAGAACCCCAGATACGTTTGTTTTACGGTGATTGTCAGGTGTACCAAAGCAGCCGTCCCTTGCGCGGACTTGCGCTATCTCTGTCCCACCGTTGACATGCCGGGTAACTTGGGTTTGTTCTGTGCCGTATAATGCTTCGAGACTGTCGGATGCCGTATCGCCAAAAAATTCCCATACATTCACGGCAATAACATAGGGCATATTCAGTTGCCCGTATGCTCGCGCCTTTTCCTCGATAGCACCCCTGAGATTTTCTCCTGGCTGCATCCATCCGCCTTCATGTCCGTGAGAGCGAATACCGATTACGCGGTCAGTTTCCTGAGCTTGCTCTCGGTTTCTGGGGGCGGCCTCGAAAATTACATGGAAATTTCCATCTCTGAAATCGTATTGCTCGGCATTGCCCTGATTTGCCCTTCGCAGGGCTTCATCGTAATCAAGCCCATCAAGCCACCGTTGGAGATCGTCCGCAAGTCTTCGTCCGCGAATATCACGCTCCGGCAATCCCTCGGTATCTATGCTGAGGAAAAACCTGTCCGCTCTGACACGGCGGTTAATCGTGTCCATCAGGGCATTCAAGCGGCGTATGGCGGCATTTTCCTGATCTGAGCGGCCCATAACGACTTTGGCTTCAACGATGATGGATTGCCCACCCTTTGTGAATTTAAAGTCAGGATTGCGTGTTGTTTCCGGCACTGTGGGGTGAACCTCCGCAGACCAGCCATCCCGCAAAAATAACTCATGTAGCATAAGTTCAAAAAACGCTGACTGATGATCCTGATTGTTGACGGAAAGAAGTCTGGTGGCCAATTCAGCTTGTTCGGAGGCGGGATAGCGGGAATGCCATTCGTTAAGGCTGGTTCTTATTCTTCGGGCAGGTTCTCGTCTGGAACGGCGGAGATATTCTCCGCTCGCCATGTTGTCAGGCATAACGCCCTCAAAATCGCCTCCCATATCATTAAAAATAGCCATTATTCGCTCCGGTAAAATATCAGGAATAGCGTTAATGGCCTGACCTGTAAACGGGTGAAAAAGGCCTAATATGATTGCTTTCAATCCAAGAAAGGCTATTAATAAAAACGAGCAGCCCTGACAAAACCGGGTATATAACCGGGTACAAAACGAACGCGGTCTAAAATAATTGATCCCATATCAATTACTTAGATTACAATTTTCGGTTTAACGTCTAAAAACTGTTCTAGTCATCCCTTTTCAGGTGGGCTGATGTCA
>CAMLJM010000058.1 GCA_946480475.1 uncultured Alphaproteobacteria bacterium | reverse complement strand
TTGTGCCTTCGCCGTTCAAGCCGCCGGCACCGTAGGTCACAGTCATGAATTCCGGCTTCACCGATGCCAGTTTCTGCACGCGCGGCCATAAATGGTTGGCGGCTTCAGGGGTTTTAGGGGGGAAGAATTCAAAACTGACTTTAACGTTGCTATTCATATAAAAACTCATGCAGTTTTCGTAATCGCTTTGGCATTATAATCTTGAATGAATGTTTTTATAAGCTTGGCCATATTGCCTTCAGCCATTTTGGCACCGATCAATGTCTGTTCATGACTTGGTTTTTCAAATCCCATACCGGCGGCACGATTGACGATAGCGGCAAGCCCCACGCATTCAAGGCCGCAATGACGGGCAATGATATTCTCAGGCACGGTGGACATTCCGACGGCATCGACCCCCAGTATGCGCACCATCCGGATTTCTGCCGGCGTTTCAAATGTGGGTCCTAAATGTGCACTGTAAACACCTTCATGTAAGCGCACACCGTTCTTTTCAGCGCCATCAAGCATGAGGCGCCGCAGCCCTTCATTCCATGCCCCTTCCTGTGAGGGAAAACGCGGACCCCAGTCATCATCGTTCGGTCCCACCAGCGGATTGGTGCCCATGCGATTGATATGGTCACGGATCAGCATGATAGAACCAGGCTGCAAATCTTCATGAAGCCCCCCACAGGCATTGGTGATGATCAGTGTTTCAACGCCCAGCGTCTTCAATGTGCGGATCATCACCTTAAGCGGGTTAGCACCCACACCTTCATAAAGGTGAACGCGGCCTTTCAGGTAATAAGCGGGTACGCCATCAACAGTCCCGATTCTCAGGCTGCCTTCGTGACCTTCGATTGTCGGTGGTGAAAACCCAGGCAGCTCTGAATAGGGAATACTGGCTGTTTCTTTTAAAAGATCGGCAACAGCACCCAGACCGGAACCCAGCAGGACCGCGATCTTCGGCTGTAACCCTTGCGCTCTTTCACGGATGATGGCGGCGGCAGCTTGAATTTCAGCGTTCAATCCAGACATTTAAGGCTCCCCTGCCTCTTTTATAATGCACTGCATTATCTATGCGGGGCAGGGGCGAAACTGTCAAGCACTGTCAGGGGTTGAACGGCTGAGCCTTTATGGGTTGGGGCCGCCGCGCTGTGCCAGCGGCTTTACGAACTTGCTGCCTTTTTCTGTATCCCACGGGAAGCGCACCCATACATTCTGGGCGACACGCTCATGGAACAGGTCAACCAGCGACTCACCCTTGGGTTTGGCAAAAATGGTCACAACCAGCGCGTTCTGTGTCATATCGCGGACCATCTGCAATGTGGTGCCCGTATCCGCCAGATCATCCACGATCAATACGTCCGAGAGATATTCTTCGGCTGCGGGTTTCAGCAGCGTAGGTACTTTCATTTTTTGGGAATCCTTGGAGTCGTAAGTGTCGATGCAGATATTTTCGATGTGGCGGATTTCCAGCTCGCGCGCCAGCACACCGGCGGGGAACATGCCGCCTCGTGTAATGACAAGGATTTTCTTAAAGTTCCGGCCCATATCAAGGATGCGCTGCGCCAGCGAGCGGCAATGATCCTGCACTTCATCCCATGTGACGAACTTTTCTTCGTTGTAAACGGTACCTTTTTCGCTCATGTCGCTACTCCATTATAATTTTTAAGCTCTGGATTTTCTGTCTGCAGTTTTGCCCATTCCTGTTGGCCAAGGTTGGCAAACGGCGTAATGCGCACAACGTTTAAAATTGAATACTGGTTATTATAGGGCCGGGCGGCGATTGCCTGGAAAAGCGCATTATTATTGATAGCGGGTGCCTCCGGCGCAGCGCTGTTCATCCCGGAAACCCGCACCCAGCGTGCAATATTTGCCCATTGCGCTTCGGCATAACCAAGAGGTCCGATCTGCCTTGTCGTTGTATATAAGGTGGCGCGCTGCAAGTCCCACGGCTCAGGAGTGCCTTTGGCTTTCTGTGCACGACAGGCTGCGCGCATGGCCGTCACTTCGGGTGTTAAAGTAAAATGCGTACTGCGTTCATCGCGGCCTGTGAAATTGCCGTTTGACGATTGCACAAGGGCGCACGCATCGCTGATCTGTGATTTCAATTCCGCAGGCAATTTTGCGGCATCCATATCTTCAATCTGAATCAGGCGGGCTGCTTCCGGTTTGTTCATATCGGCGTGATAAGGTTCATCATTGAAACCGGCGACGTTCAATGTATCGGCATAAGTGGCACCGTAAGCCACAACAAAATGCCCCGGCTGGATCAGGCCTTCATCCAGAAGGATACGCGCCAGTATCTCAATCTTGGCATGGCATGCCGGGCAGCTTTCGCCGCTTGATGCGACAACGACGACTGTCTTCGGCAGGTCACGATTTTTCAGATGGGCCTTCAGCGCCCTGACATTTTCCGGGCTTAGGGCCTGGTCCTCGGCATGGGCGCTCCCCACCCCCGTTTCCAGCACGGCATTACCGGCAATATCGCCAATCCGCAGGATATGGTTATGGGCAAGGTTGATGATATTCAGGCTGGCGCCAAACGGCCCGCCGCGGCCCTCGCGGACATTCTCGACAGCGGCTAAATCTGCCTCATCGACCAGCTTTTTCAGGATTTCTTGCGGTATCAACTCTGTCATAACGGCCTGATATATAGTATGGTGCCGCCATATCCGCAACCTTTGCCCGTTAAGGAATATGATGGTCGCCCCCTCGCTTGAGTCCCAGCCTGAAAACGCCCCGGTTTCCCTCCCCCAGCATGACCGTATCCTGATCCTCGATTTCGGCTCACAGGTCACCCAGCTGATCGCACGGCGCGTGCGTGAATCCGGGGTTTACTGCGAAATCTGGCCGTTTAACCAGGCTGATAATGACCGCATCCGGGCCTTTAATCCCAAGGGCATCATTCTTTCCGGCGGCCCCGCATCGGTGACAGAAGATAAATCCCCGCGCGCCCCGCAAACCGTATTTGAAATGAACGTGCCGGTATTCGGCATCTGCTACGGCCAGCAGACGATGGTCGAACAGCTGGGGGGCAAGGTGGAAGCAGGCCACAGTCGTGAATTCGGCCGCGCCTATGTCGAAGTCGCCGAACAAAGCCCGCTGCTGAACGGCATCTGGGATAAGGGCGCAAAAGAACAGGTCTGGATGTCGCATGGCGACCGCGTGACCAAGCTGCCCGATGGTTTCCGCGTGGTCGGCACGTCCGAAGGGGCGCCTTACGCTTTCATCGCCAATGACAATAAAAAATTCTACGGTGTGCAGTTCCACCCCGAGGTCGTGCACACGCCACACGGTGCCGCGCTGCTTAAAAACTTTACCCATGGCGTCTGCGGTTGCGAGGGCGACTGGACCATGGCCGCGTTCAAGGAAGAAGCGATTGCGAAAATCCGCAAGCAGGTCGGCAGTGGCAAGGTGATCTGCGGCCTTTCCGGCGGTGTTGATTCAACCGTGGCGGCCGTGCTGCTGCATGAGGCGATTGGTGACCAGCTCACCTGTATTTATGTGGATACAGGTCTGATGCGCGCGGGCGAAAGCGATCAGGTCGTAAACCTCTTCCGCAACCACTACAACATCCCGCTGATTCATGAAGATGCCTCCGCCAAATTCCTCGACGGGCTGGAGGGGATCAGCGATCCCGAGATGAAACGCAAGCTTATCGGCACCATGTTTATCGAGGTGTTCGAGATGCTGAGTAAGCGCGTCGGCGGTGCTGACTTCCTTGCACAGGGCACGCTTTATCCAGACGTCATTGAATCGGTATCTTTCACCGGGGGTCCGTCTGTCACCATTAAATCGCACCACAATGTCGGCGGTCTGCCCGAACGCATGAACCTGAAATTGGTCGAACCCTTACGCGAATTGTTCAAGGACGAAGTGCGCGCCCTTGGCGTTGAACTCGGCCTTCACCCTGACTTCGTGAAACGCCACCCGTTCCCGGGACCCGGCCTCGCGATCCGTATCCCCGGCGAAATCACTCCGGAAAAACTCGAGATACTGCGTAAGGCCGATACAATATATCTTGAGGAAATCCGCAGTGCTGGCCTCTATGATGCCATCTGGCAGGCTTTCGTTGTGCTGCTGCCTGTGCGCTCCGTCGGTGTCATGGGCGATGGCCGCAGTTATGATTACGTCTGCGCGCTCCGCGCCGTCACATCGACCGACGGCATGACGGCTGACTTCTTCCACTTCGATCATGAATTCTTAGGAAGGGTTGCCACCCGCATCATCAACGAAGTGCGCGGCATCAACCGCGTGACGTATGACATCACCTCCAAACCACCGGGGACGATTGAGTGGGAGTAACAGAGAATGTCAGAATTTATAATTAAATCATCAACATCAGATTTAGCTTTGGTGTTGTCTGATATAAAAGGCGACTATTTTAAAGCCAGCCTGCAATCATCTCATCTAAATGCTATACGGGAAGTTTATGCATATACAGATGCTTATGGTTTTGCCGACTTGATAGAATTTTTGGCTTCACAAAAGCAACCGTGGAAAGGTGAAGAAGGTTGGGAATCTCTGGAAGGCGAATTTAAGTTGACTGCAACTTGTAGTGTTTTAGGAAAAGTTACATTTAAAATAATTTTGTCAGAAAGAACTGGAGGAGATGAAGAATGGTTGGTGGAAACAGGTTTAGCTTATGAGCTTGGGCAATTAGAAAAATTGGCTAAATCAGCGAGAGCATTTTTTGGAGAATCTCCGGATTAATTAAAACTCTCACTGCAAACTTACTACAAACAAAAATATTATGATGTTAAATCAAAGGTTTATATACACAGGGACGATTGAGTGGGAATAAAATGACTGATAAAAAATTATTTTCATTTGTTTTGATGCCATTCGATAAAAAGTTTGATGATGTTTATAAGATTGGTATTAAAGAAGCTGCAGCTAGCCTTGGTATTCTTGCTGAGAGGGTTGATGAGCAAATCTATAACGAAACTATCTTGGCGCAAATTTATAGTCAGATAGATTCTGCCGATATAATTATAGCTGATATGACGGGGCAGAACCCCAACGTCTTTTATGAAGTTGGATATGCTCATGCAAAAGATAAACTCTGCATACTACTTACTTCTGATGAAAAGGATATCCCTTTCGATCTCAGAAATAGGCGACATATTATTTATAAGAATTCTTTAGTCTCTTTAAGGGATCAATTAGAAAAAGAGCTCTCGTGGGCAAAAGAAGAATGTAAGAAAATCAACATTAGCCACATTACAATCACAAATACCAGTATATCAGGTTATCTCAATAAAACTAAATATTATGCAGATGCAAGGATTATGGTCACGCTAGATTTAGAGAATAAATCCAATCAAGTTTCACCTGAGATTGATGCAATGTATTTTTATACAGGCAAGAGTTGGCGACTGCTGCAAGATTCAAAGGGGCAACCATCTACTATATCAGATTTTAAACCGTTTTTATTACGCCATGCCGTAGACTCTACTGTACGAAAATTTCAAAAAGGACAATGGACGCAAGTTACTTTTGAGTTAGTGAAAACGCTTGCGTCAACTTTTAAAGGTGAAGAATTAAAGGATAGTTATAAAATATCTGGAAGGTCTAGTTTTAGATTGGTTACTTCTAAAGGAAATTTTGACTATGAAATTCCAATAAACCTTATAATTGATGAAATGCCATTCTAATTAATGCTCGCAATTAAATATGAGAGATGGTTAGAAGAGGGTTTTGAAAATCTTGTGATCATCGAAGATCATGCGCAAATTACAGCGCAGAGCGTCATTCGCGGTACTGATCCATC
>CAMLJM010000057.1 GCA_946480475.1 uncultured Alphaproteobacteria bacterium | reverse complement strand
GTTTTATGGTCATTTTGTCGGAGAGATGAATCACTTTATATCACTGGGTATTACAGTGAGTCTCTTAGCAGGTGGAATTCTATTCTCGCTTTTTAAAACGCGTGAACAGAACGACTAAGCCCTCCGCGCTGCAGCACAAATACATCCTCGATTTTTTTGATTTCTTTAATATTTCATGATGAAATATTAAGATACACATCACAATCAGGAGTCTGCCATGGCAACCGAGAATTTGCAGCAATCTGCCTTAAAGCCTATTCCATCGGTTGAACTTGTCACCTCCCCTCTTTCCGTGGGTGACCTTAATGATTTATGCGATGCAACAGAATCCGCGATTGAAGCAGGTGGCGGTTTCGGCTGGGTAGATTTGCCAAATCGTGGACTGCTGGAACGCTTCTGGCAGGGGGTAATGGCCATGCCCGTGCGCATGCTTTTTGTTGCCCGGCTGGATGGGGTCATTTGTGGCGCGGCGCAGTTGGTACGGCCGGCCAAGAACAACGAAGCCCAGGCCTTCGCCGTGACCTTAACCGGCCTGTTTATTTCGCCATGGGCGCGTGGGCAGGGGCTGTCACGACGGTTGCTGGATTTTGTTGAAAAATCGGCCTTAAAAGAAGGATATGCGGTTGTCAATCTTGATGTGCGGGAAACTCAGGATGCGGCAATAAAGCTTTATGAAAGTGCGGGGTATACACAGATCGGATATCACCCGCACTACGCCCGGATTAAAGGCCAGATAGTAGCCGGACGCTATTATTATAAACTGATAGATCTTAATATGAAGAATTGATTGCCGTGCCTTACGCGGGTGAATTTTCCTGTTCGCCAATCTGAACATAAACGGATATCCAGCCACGCCCCGCCAGACAGTTACGTGGCGGGCGCACGGGATTATCACGCTCGGGTAAATCTTTACCTAACATACGGTAATAACGGTTAAGGGCACGCAGTTTTGCGCGCAGCTTTTCGATAGCCGCATCGGGAGAAGGTGCGACAACCTTTACATCTGGCAGCGAAGAAAGGCGGGCGCTGTAAAGATCGTCTCCATTCTCCGGTTTTCTTACATCCTCTTCCAAAGGCATGCATTCTATCCAATACCCGTTTCTAGGCATAGATTCTCTCCCAAAAGGTTTTTTCTTGTTATATGTAAGAACTTCCTTATATCACAAAAGACGTAGAAAAGCAAAAAGCAAAACACATCGTATCGTAATTGCGCCTAATCCATATTGATTCTTTTATTTTTATAAAGTTTGATGACATTTCCGACTTGAAAGGATGAATTTATGCCCACCACTTATGACCCGAACAATATTTTCGCCCGTATTCTGCGCAAGGAAATCCCCTGCACGCCGCTTTATGAAGATGAATTTGTGCTGGCCTTCCGCGATATCGCCCCCAAAGCCCCGACACATATTCTGGTTATTCCCAAAGGGGCCTATACCGATATCGCCGATTTCGGCGCCCGCGCCAGTGCAAGGGAAATCGAAGCCTTTTTCCGCGCCGTGGCCAAAATATCGGCCGATGAAAATGTGGCGGCCAGCGGTTTCCGGGCTATCGCCAATACCGGTGTGAACGGCGGGCAGGAAGTCCCGCATTTCCACCTGCACCTGCTCGGCGGGAAGCATATCGGCCCGATGGTCGCAAACGCAGCCTAAGCTATTTGGATTTTTTTATCCGGCGGCGTTGGACGGAGGATGGAATATTCAGCGCCTCACGGTATTTCGCGACCGTGCGGCGGGCGACATTCATGCCTTCTTTGTTCAGCAGATCGGCCAGATCATCATCCGACAGAATGGCATCCGCGCTCTCGGCATCAGTCAGCGCCTTGATACGCGCCTTGACGCTTTCGGAGGAAATGGAGATGCCATCCGCCCCTTCAATCGAGGACGTGAAAAAGAATTTCAGTTCAAACAGGCCGCGCGGCGTGCCTATATATTTCCCCGTAGTCACGCGGCTGACGGTGCTTTCATGCATATCGATGGCTTCGGCGACGTCACGCAGGGTCAGTGGTTTCAGGAATTCAATCCCGTACAGGAAGAACCCGTCCTGTTTCTCGACAATCTCGCTCGCGACTTTCAAAATCGTGTTTGCGCGCTGGTCGAGCGCCTTGACCAGCCAGCTGGCATTGGCCAGTTGTGACGACAGATATTCCCGCTCACCCTTGTCCTTCGCGCGCTTGGACACTTCGGTGTAATATTCCTGATTGACTAGCACACGCGGCAGTGTATCGGCGTTCAGCTCCACGCGCCAGCCGCCGCCCACCGATTTCGGCAACGCCTTCATTAATACATCCGGAATAGCCGTCTGCGCGACCGTATGGTCAAAGCGCGATGACGGACGCGGGTTGAGCGTGCGGATAAGCTCGGCCATATCGGAAATGTCAATTTCCTGCACACCGCATAATTTCGCCAGTTTCTTCACATCATGCTGCGCCAGTAAGGGCAGGTTATTCAGCAGGATGTGCATCGGTTCATCCAGCTGCCCTGCTTCATCCAGCTGCAACGCCAGGCACTCCGACAGATCCGCTGCGAAAACGCCGGTCGGGTCAAACCGTTTCAAATGCTTCAGGATATTTTCCAGCGTCTGGACATTGCATCCCAGCTGCGCGGCAATAACCGCCACCGGTTCGCGCAGGTAACCGGACTCATCCAGACGATCAATGAGCAACGCACCCAGGCTGCGCTCCAGCGGCGTATCGGCGTCGATCTGCAATTGTTCCAGCAAATGCTCGCGCAATGTTTTCGGCTTTACCAGCGTGTCCTCGAAGGACGGCAATTCATCCATAAAACTGCTGGAACCACCCGCGCCGACCTTGGCCATGGCATTGCCCGCATCGAAATCATCTATCGCGTCGGTATCGGTGCCGGAGGTGGGGCTATCCGATTCAGTATCGCCTCTATCCTCACTACCAGAATCGGCTTCGCTGTTTTCCTGTTCCGGGTTTTCGGCCTTTTCCAGCAGCGGGTTCTGGACCATTTCCTCATCGAGGAAATCCTGCAATTCGATATTGGACATCTGCAACAGCTTGACTGCCTGCTGCATTTGCGGGGTCATAACCAGGTTCTGTTGCTGGCGTAGATGAAGCGACTGGGTCAGTTTCTGATTCATGCTTTTATTCTAGCATAAATCTCGCCGGGGGCCACCCAGGCCTGTGTGGTTTGCCGTCCAAAAGCCTAAAATTGAACTTAGCGGCGGTTATATTTGAAGCCTTGCCCTTTAGGCGCCATCTGTCCTTTGGTCTTGGCCTTGATGCTCATGGCCAGAAAGCCGAAACACAGGGACAGGCACGCAAAACTCAAAGACAGGAATACCGCCGGGATCTGCAGGATAGGCCGGAAAATCTGGTTGAACACTTCCGGGGTGAAGGCATCGACCACCATCTGGTGATATTCCGCCGCATAGGTCTTGCTCAGATAGCCTGTTTCCGCAAAGGTGAAGGGATGATCATTGGAATTCTGCCAGATATAGATATCGGCGCCGAGCGCCGCAAGCGCGCAAAGCAGGAATAAACCGCAGAAAAACTTGGCTGGACCGGGCATGAATCAACTCTCCATTATTCCCGGAAACCCTAGCAGAAATTGCGCTTTTCCGAAAGAGGGCACGCATTCACGATTTCAGGCTTGATATTTGTCGCATTCGCAGCTAATTTCCGGCGTTTCCAGATATATGGAGGGGTGGCCGAGCGGTTTAAGGCACTCGCCTGGAAAGCGGGCATAGGGTCAAACCTATCGTGAGTTCGAATCTCATCCCCTCCGCCATTTATTAAAAAGCGCCCTTTATGGGCGTTTTTTAATAAATGCTGGTCGGGGCTGAGTTCGTTACGAACGACGTGAGTTCGACGACAAGCCACGGCGTAGCGCGAGCGAAGACGGGCGCAGGCGTTTTGGTGCCCGGAGCGAAATGTAATGAAAGCGAACGGGAATCCCGAGCCCGCGAGGGATGAAAATGCGCCCCGCGCAATTTTCACAATCTCATCCTCTACTCATTCTTACTCACTCTGTCTTGAAAGCTTTTGACATCATCTTCAATTGCCTGTTCGACAGACTTTCTCATCATTATATTAGTCGGAATATATGTTTCACATTCAATTGGTTCTTTACCCTCGATTGTCAGCTCAACAATTCCATTAGCAAATGTTTTATAAAAGAATGTGTAGAATGTTCTCACTTCATCTTCACTTATTTCTGCACCGTTTATCAAACCACAATGCTCCAAAAGGGCTTCTGCTCTTCCATTTTTATAATTAAGAAGGAACGTGAGGCATATCGTTTGCCTATCATTTATTAAAGATAGTATAACTTCACCGTTTTCTAAATTCTGAACATGCATAGTCATATGTTTCAGTCCTGATATAATTCCATCAGGCCACAACCCGACAGAAACAGGGCGCTGAACAAAACTAGCTAAATCCTCAATTTTACCAGTGCCATCCTTGAGAGATTGGCTGACTTCGGCTGGTAACAATTCATTCCATGGCGCCAATCTGTTTCGTGTGGCATACAGTGATCTAGACGTTGGAACTTTTATTTCTTCGCTAATATAGAGTTGAGCCAACCCCTCAATTATCACCAAGTCTTGTGATAATCGTCTTTTATCTGCAGCAATATCAGGATCAATAATAACACCCTCTAATGAGGCATGAGCAACAGCGCAACGGCAACTTTCATATAAATGCTTGCTAACATCAATGTCTTCTGCTCTAAGAGATTCTACACGTTCTTTAGCCTTATCAGTTAGCTTTTCTATATTGAGCGTAATCCAATCAGTTCTTTTTTTGCTATTTGCAAACTGTGATTCAATAACTTTAAAAAAACTGAGGAATGCGTATCCGTCATGAATATGCTCAAGTTTTCTTCCTTCGCGCCAAAAGGCTAATGCTCTGCGAGCATTTTCATCTTCAATTACCGGAAGATGATTACAATTAAATGCTTTCTCTCCAACAATACCTATAGAAGAATAAACATGCCGTGACGCATAACGTATTGGGTGAGAACTTGTCATGTATCCTGATACATCTACATAGCCATCATGAAACCAACTTAATGCAGAAGTCAGACGATAAATTTTTTCGATAGCTTCATTGTCATTGTCTGTATTGTGCGCCACTGTGATACATGGCGAGGATATTTCTTTATCTCCTCCTGTTCCTCGTAGGAAATATTCCTCATTATCATAGACAATGCATACATCATAGGAAGGCCATGGAATAGATGAGGCAACACCCGCAGTAAGCCATCCCCTTGAGTTTCGAAGTTTTTTATCAACCTCAGCACCAAAAATATGGGGAACATATGGAGTTTTTATAGCCATGGTTTATCTGATTTATTTATTTGGTAAGACAAAACTTCCAGATATTTTACTGCCTAATATCCGGCTCCACCAACTTCGCCAGAAACTGCAAGGACTGTTGTCACCCCAGATAACACGACTCCAGCGGGATGACATCCGGGATTCCCGCCTGCGTGATGCGCAATTCCGTCCCACAGGACACGGACTTGAAGATAATTGTGACCAGAATTTCCCCCGGCAGGTTTGGGTCGTCGAACATATCGGTATAGACCAGACGCTGGTTGGGGACGATCTCGCGGTATTCCCCGCCAAAACCATGGGTCTGCCCGGTGGTGAAATTGGTGAACGACATTTTATATTTTCCGCCCACCTGCACATCCATGCTATCCACCTTGGCCGTAAAACCTTCCGGGGGCAACCACCGCGCCAGCGCATCCGCATCGGTAAAGGCACGGAATACTTTTTCCACGGGCGCGGCTAGAACGCGGTGTAACATGACGGTGTTTTTTGTGTCGCCCATGGGAAGTCCTTTCAGATGCCGAAGATATAAAGACAGAAACTTATGCCTTTTCAGCGAGAGCGGCAAGGTCATCCCCCTCACCCTGCCCCTCTCCCGGGGGGAGAGGGAGTTATAGCCCTTCAAGTCCTCTCCCGCCGGGAGAGGATTTAGGTGAGGGAATTACCTTGACAAATATGCTTATTTTCCTATAATAGGGGGATGAATGCTGTGCGCAAACA
>CAMLJM010000056.1 GCA_946480475.1 uncultured Alphaproteobacteria bacterium | reverse complement strand
CATAATCTACCCGGACTCACTCCAGATATGGACTCCTTTATAGGGGGCGGGTCACGCACTGATGGTTTTATTCCATAGAGTTGTGTTAAAAAAATAATTTCTATCTATAAGGGAATTTCTGTTGAATTTCATACAGAAGTATGGCGTAATTTGTGGGGTCTTTGTATTTTAAGAGTGGATTTAGTGGAATGCTGTATTGTTGTAAAAAAATATTTCCCCTATCACTGCTAGCGCTTTTGTTAATTTCATACAGTGTGATGTGTGTGGACCTAGATGCTCTAGCTGGCGAGAATCTTATTAATGGAACTGATCAGGTTGAGATTGATGGAAAATTGTATGAGAAAAGTCAGATTATCTCTGACTTTCTAGATATTGCTTTTTCACAAAGGCTTTGGAATGAGGATCAAGGCAAGAATATTTTTGAGAAACGATTGGGGGTACTCACGTCATCAAAAGAAATGACGCCTCCACCTGAATTGTTTTCGCGACGCCTAATACAAGGCGCTCTTCCTAAAAGCGGGGTTATTAATAAATGGCCATCTAATATTTCTGTCGGAATTGGAATTCCCGGAGCTGGTAATGCATATGCAGGCTTTATAGAACAAAACGAAGTGGCTATAAATTCAATTTTATTAGCTCTAGAGGGGGCTATACAGAAAAAAATCCAAATCGTAGATATTGGAGCTGTGAGTCCATCAGATTTTTCTGGAATACTTATAGTGCCAGATGAGCGATTAGAGGCTTCCTACGGAGATTTTTCGGGGGGGCCTTTTGTCTTTGAGCCGCAACTTTGGCAGGCTGTGCCAGTTCGAGAGGTTACTGGTAACTCAGAAATGAAAGCTTATTATTTGCCAAATGATAGTAATCATATTGGACTTTCAGTATGCAGAATAAAAATTGGTTCCAGTATGCAACTACAAACTAAACTACTTACCACTTGCTTGTTGGCCTCACTTGGTCTTCCAAATGTACCGGATGTGGAGAGTATTGATTCCTATAATTGGTTTTTGCTTTCCATTTTATATTGTTCTGATGTGAAGGCAGGGATGAGTAAGAATGAAGTTATTCAGGTTCTAAGCAGAAATAATTCCTGCTTTTAATTTTTTTAACTTGGAGATAATTATGGCCAAATACACAATAGGTGTAACTTCTGCAAGAAACGGTGTGACTCAGACGACAATAGAGAACGCCACCAAAAACCTTTATAAAAATTCGCAAACGTTTAAGAAGACTATAGATGCTATTAATAGTTCTAGTGCTAATCCAAATATTCTTATTGTGGTGTCAGATTCAAGTGAGGGGCAGGTTTGGAATCGTGAACTCTGGGCAAGGAAGAATCCGGAAATGTCTTGGCCTGCAGCATGGGAAGACCAAGATTTTGTAATCAGTCTTGGGACTAACCTTTTCGATGGTGAAAGATTCAAAGTTGATGCCAATAATAATGGCACTACGACAGATGATCCAAATGATTATGTTGATATTTCTTATGAGATGTTACTCGCGCATGAAATGGATCACATTAGGCAAATCTTAAAAGATGGAGTTGCCCAAGATCCGAACATTGATGGTGGTATAGACGAGTCTGCGCGCGAAGAAGAATCGACTGATGTGCAAGACAAAGTGACTTCCGAGATTGATCCTCAGCAAACTACGCCCACAGCAAGAGGGTTTTACGGCAACAACCCCCTTCCCCCTCCGTCTGGTCCAGTTGATCCAAGGATTATAAATCCAGCAACACCAGGAGGGGGAACTGGATTGCCGCCAATTCCAGAACGCAAACCTCTCCCCACTCCTGTTGAGCAGGCGGATGAGAAGCTGGGAGCGGGAGAGAATAAGAAAGACCCGCTGGTATTGGATCTGGATCACAGCGGGACGATTGATCTGATTTCTCTGGCGAATGCGACGGGGTATTTCGATCAGGATGGCGATGGCTTTGCCGAGGCGACGGGGCTTGTGGCCGCTGAAGATGGTTATCTGGCGCTCGATCTTAATCAGAATGGCCGGGTTGACGCAGGAGAGATGTTCGGAACGGCGGATATGGGCGGGTTTGAACATCTGGCGCAATATGATTCCAATGATGACGGGCAGATCACCGCGGAAGATGCCATCTGGAACGACCTGATCGTATGGCAGGATCATAATGAAAATGTATATTCGGATTATGATGAGCTGTACACATTGGCCGATCATGACATTATAGCCATCAATCTGAACGCCACGGTTGCCAGTTCAACCAATCAGGGGCATTCCATTACCCATACAGGAACGTTTACCGTTGATACAGGTGCGGGCACGGCGAACTACGCGGTGCATGAGGTGGCCTTCCAGTATGATAACGTCAACACGATCTTTGTCGGCGATTACGATCTGAACTTTGATGCGCTGCTGCTGCCGATTGATCAGCGCGGCTACGGCATATTGCCGTCATTGTACATCGCCATGAGCATGGATAATACCGGCACGGGCAATCTTCTTGATCTGGTGACGGGCTTCAGTGAACTGACGTTCAATCAGATTTTTGATGGTACAACGGATACCGCTGACGCTGTAAAAGACATTATGTTCCGCTGGGCGGGGGTTGACGGCGTTTCGCCCACTTCACGCGGTTCTTATGTTGATGCGCGTGAGCTAGGATTTCTTGAGGCGCTGGCTGACAATCCATTTTTGCAGGGCGGGCACCGGATAGAATGTGTAAGTCGTTCCTGCAATCACATTATAAGGCAATTGACTCTAAATAATATTGGACAATTTTCTTACTTTTAAATTCGGGAGATAAATATGCGTAAAGTCATCATTCTATCAATTCTAGGATTCTCAATCCTTTCATTCGGACTTTCGACGGCACATGTTCAGCAATCTTTAGCTGCGGATGAAATTGTTATTAAGGGTCGTGCCCAATACAAGGATGTAGGATCGGGAAAGTTTCAAGATGTTCACGAGACGAAGGATGATCCTTATAATCTTGTGATATCTCGGAATGATGCGGGGGAATATATCTGGACCAGCAATGGCAATAAGAGGCTTATCAAGATTGTAGAGAGCAGTGATTTGCGAGAAGAGTTTACGATCTTTCTCAATCCGGATGGGTATGGAGAAATATTTATTAGAAATATGGATTATATATCTTGTGAAACCGACATACGCGAACACAATTATAAACAATACATAAGAAAGCCTTTGGATTGGGGACTCGCTATGTATTCTGGCTTCACGGATCCGTACCCATACCCGGTTCCTGTTAAGTGCAAATGATCTTATTTTATATTAGAAGGGGATAAGGATGACGACTACACGTAACGTTTCTGTGAATGGTGTAACTTATCAAGTTACTGATCATGATACTGGCTCTGGCTTGACGTTAGATCAAGCCGAGCAGATTATTAGGAATCTTGCATCACAAGCGGATTTCGGAAAGATGAATTCTGATCTTGCGGGTTCATCCAATTCAGAAGATCGTACAGTGAAGATTAGTCTTGATGATCCCGAGGCGGGTGGCACAAATACTGGTGTTCCTACGGATATTAATGGAAACATAGTCAATCCAGATCTTGAAATTCATCTTAAGTCTTCTGATTTTGCAGAGGGTGAAATATATAGAACTAAGTCTGGTGCTCCAGCACAAAAGACGGTTGATCAGGCGCTTGCTCATGAGTTGGCTCATATTCATGATTATCGTATTAGAGGTACGGATATTCGTGGCAAACTACCTGGAGAAAGTGATGCGGACTACTACGCACGTCGGCAGGCTGCCGAGGATTATGCGGAAGCAAGAGAGAATGAGCATTTGAAGGAGTCGGGTAGGCCTGAGCGTGATCGATTTGATGAAGGACCAAATCAAGATGATGACGTAAGAGATTATAATGAAGAGCATGCCAATACACCTGTTCCCAGTCCAAATCCAAGCACGTCACCGGGCGAACCTATAGTGATGCCGCAGGGGGCGTATCCCAAGGCTCCTAAGATTGGATCTGACTCTACAGAAAATCCAGAGCCTGATCCTATAGAACAGGCTAAAGACAAAGTCGGTGCAGCAGAGAATGCAAAAGATCCGCTTGTTCTTGATCTTGATCATAGTGGCACGATTGATCTTATCAGTCTCGCGGGTAGCACAGGATATTTTGATCATGACGGGGATGGTTTTGCGGAAGCAACGGGGCTTGTGGCAGCAGAAGATGGTTATCTGACTATTGACCTGAACGATAACGGCGTCGTGGATGCTGGTGAGTTGTTCGGAACCGATAATTTGAATGGCCTTGCGGCCCTGCGCCAATATGATCTGAATAAAGATGATGTCATAGATGCCGAAGATGTGGTCTGGGATGATCTAATCGTCTGGCAAGACCATAACGAGAATGGGTATTCTGATTTTGATGAGTTATACACACTCGCTGATCATGATATTGTTGCGCTCAACCTGACTGCAACGGAAGTCAGCTCCACAAATCAGGGGCATA
The DNA here is from genome assembly GCA_946480475.1 of uncultured Alphaproteobacteria bacterium. The sequence continues at coordinate 2,028 of CAMLJM010000056.1, read as the reverse complement.
GCGTTACACATACGGGTACGTTTACGTATGATGCGGGAAGCGGTGCGACCAACTACGCTATGCACAATGTTGCCTTCCAATATAATAATGTGAATACGGTTTATGTTGGTGGCTTTGAAATGCTTTACGATGCAGCGGTCTTGCCCATTGATCAGCGTGGCTATGGTATTTTACCGTCCTTATACGTTGCTATGTGCATGGATTATGAGGGTACGGGCAATCTGCTGGATCTGGTGACGGGTTTCAGTGAACTGACGTTCGGTCAGATTTTTGATGGTACAACGGATACCGCTGACGCTGTGAAAGACATTATGTTCCGCTGGGCGGGGGTTGACGGCGTTTCGCCCACTTCACGCGGTTCTTATGTTGATGCGCGTGAGCTAGGATTTCTTGAGGCGCTGGCTGACAATCCATTTTTGCAGGGCGGGCACCAACCGAACCCGATGTATAATGCATCCATCGATGTAAACAATGCATTCAAAGAAGTCTTTAATCACATTTATGCTAACCTGACGACGCAAGGGGCTGGTGGCGAATTATTTGAAGGGAACTGGTATTACGATCCGGCTTCGGGTGTGATTGAGGGTGTTACGGGTCTGGACCTGACCAGGCTTTCCGATCTGGAAACGGAGGCCACGGGTCTGGCGAATACAGCGACGCGCCAGACATTCTGGGAGAATGTCGTGCGTATGATTGATGGCGTTGTAGGCGTTACCAATCTTGATGCGGGTGACCTCGCGGCGCTGCAGGCGGCCATTACGGATTCAGATGCTGCCCTCGATCTGGAGGATGATATTCTTCCGGCGCTGGCAGTTGATGATCTTCCTTTCGGCAGCGGCAGTGACCAGACGGTTACCGGGTCGAGCGGCATCGACAATCTGTTCGGTTACGCTGGTAACGATCTGTTGCAGGGGATGAGCGGTAACGATATTATGACGGGTGGCGCAGACTCGGATGTTCTTGAAGGTGGCCTGGGCGATGACACGTACGTCTACCAAAGCGGCGATGGCGACGATGTGATCGTCGAGTATGACGGCGCTGACACAATTTCCTTCGGCACGGGGATCGATAGCGGGGACATCACGCTGACTCGGATGGTAGACGATCTGAAGATCGATATTGATAATGGGACGGATGCGGGCACAGTTTATGTTGCGGAGTTTTTCAAGGCAGCGGACACGGTGGTTGAGACCATCCTGTTTAACGATACCTCGACCATCAACCTGACGGCGCTGAACTGGAGTTATACAGGGACGAGCGGCGCTGATGTCATGAACGGCGCGCGCTGGAATACGGGTGACGTCGACACCATCTACGGCAATGGCGGCAACGACAGGATCTATGGCTACGACGGCGCGGACACGCTTTATGGCGGTGACGGCCATGATCACATAGAAGGTGGCGATGATAACGACACTGTCTATGGCGATGCGGGGAACGATACGCTGGAGGGGAATGCCGGGAACGACCATCTTTATGACGGCACAGGCGATGACGAGGCCTCAGGCGGCACGGGCGACGATGTGTATCACTATGGCGGCGGCCATGATACTTACATTGAAAGTTCCGGCACGGACAGCATCGTGCTGGCATCGGGCATCGCATCGGCCTCTACGGTTTATTACCGTATCGGCAATGATATGCAGATCGTGTTCGATACGAACAATACGATCACTATTCCAAGCTTTTTCTCCGCTTCTGGTCCCAAGATCGAAACGCTTGATTTTTATGCCGATGCGGATGTGAACCTGACAACTGTCTCCACCATTACGCAGGGGGATAGCGGCAATAACACGCTGAACGGCACCGCCAGCGCTGATTACCTCTATGGCAATGGCGGCAACGATACGGTGAACGGCAACAGCGGCAATGACTTCCTTTATGGCGGCACAGGCAACGACACGATCACCGGCGGCAATGGCAATGACTGGCTGGAGGGCGGTGCGGGCAATGATGACATGCAGGGCGGTGCCGACGCGGACACGTATCTGTTCACCAGCGGCCTTGATACCATTTACGATATCTCCG
>CAMLJM010000055.1 GCA_946480475.1 uncultured Alphaproteobacteria bacterium | reverse complement strand
TTCCCCTTAAACCCCCAAGAATCATAAGCTTGGGGTACTTAAAACACCCCCTTTATTAATGTAACGTGCGGTCTATCAACATTTTCTTAAGCAGATGTTGAATCGCATGACTTTGAGTCGGGAGTGGTTCAAGGATAGTCGATGAAAGGGGCTTCGCAAGGTCATAAAAGACAAAGGAAATCTGTCTGTGGACAGTTATATTTGTTCTGAAAATATTTACCTTCCCTTAATGCTTGTAATAATCGTGCTTTGAAACAATCTTGCGTGAAATATTTAACATAATTAATGCGGCGCAACAACGAAATGTTAACCAAATTTGTGTAACGGACGCGAAATTTACGATACAATACAATTATAAAGGTGCACAGCGAGGCCCTCGCAATATAAGCGGCATCATGCCATTCGGCAAAGCCTTCAAAGGGGGTCTCCCCCGCAGCCAGCGGGTTGCAGAAGGAGCATGGACATGATGGAGCGTTTTACTACCAGTAATATAAGGCCTCTCGAACAGTGCCCGGCACTGATTTTAAATGCGGACTTTCGACCCTTGTCGTATTTCCCATTGTCGGTATGGCCTTGGCAGGAAGCTGTTAAGGCCATTTTTCGTGAATCAGTGGTCGTGATTTCTGAATATGAGCGCATCGTGCGTTCACCCACTCAGGAACTGAGACTGCCGAGTGTGCTGGCGCTCAAAGAGTTTGTCCCTTCCGCAAGAAAGCCAGCCTTTACAAGATTTAATGTGTTTCTGCGCGATCACTGGGAATGCCAGTATTGCGGCGATGAGTTCAAGACGAGCGATTTAACGTTCGATCACGTCATCCCCAGATCGCGCGGTGGTAGGACATCCTGGGACAATATCGTCACAGCCTGTCATGACTGCAACCTGCTGAAAGGGAGTTACTTGCCGCATGAATGCAGCATGTATCCCCGGACAGCGCCGCGGCAGCCGACAGTGTACGAACTCCAGGATCACGGAAGAAAGTTCCCGCCGAACTTTCTGCATGAGAGCTGGCGGGATTTTCTGTACTGGGATACGGAGCTGGTTGACTAGCGCTGTTGTCCGGTACTTCCAAACAACAAGGAGGTTGTCATGTTTGGGAAACTCACAGATGTAGGCGAAAAACGGGACTTTATTGGCGCGTTTATGTTCTATGTCGCTAACGTTGTCGTGCTTGCCGGTGTTTCTGCAGTGCTTGTACATGCCTTGGGCATGTTTGGCGTTGTAGAGGGTGCATCGGGCAATATTTTTGAATCGGGCACGGTACAGACGCAGATAGGATCATTGTTCGTGCTTTGGCTCGGCGCTACGATCCTGACCAAGAGAGGGCTAACCAGCGATATGATGTCGATCATTATTGTTGGTGCTGCTCTTTATCTGGCGTGGACATCCAGCGTGTTCCTCGGCCTTGTGCCGCTGGCATTGCTGACGACGATCAATAACAAGTAATGTGCGTTAAAAATACTTATGCGAGCCGGGCTTAAAACGCCCGGCTTTTCTTTTTCTAACTCAGGCCGCTTTATTTTTCTTCTTGGCCATTTCCTGTCCCATTCTTTCGATCTCTTCGTTAGACACATCTTTCACATGCGTCGCCAGAGTCCACTGAATGCCATACGGATCAGTCACAGTGCCGGTGCGGTCGCCCCAGAATTGATCTTTCAATGGATAGACTTCTTTCATGCCGGCATCGCAAGCATTGGTGAAAGCGGCATCGACGTTTTCAAGATATAAATAAAAACTAGATTTCGTGGCTTTAGGCCCGTCTGGCATGACATCACTAATGAAGATGATTGAATTCCCAATGGTTAGGTTGGCGTGCATGACTTTGCCGGTAACGGGGCACATCATAATCCCGCCCTGTTTCGCTCCCAATGCTCTTGTATAAAGGGCGATGGCTTTTTCTGCGCCATCGACAATCAGGTTAGGAGTCACAGTTGTGTGACCTTCTGGAATAGGATTAGGCATGATGATCTCCTCTACATTCTCTCTGAAAGAACAAAGGTGTCTGTATTCTGAAAGTTCCGTTCTATCTCAGTAATTGCTTGATATTTTTATTGTGAGCCTCTAGAAATGCTGAATTCATCAGCATTTTTGAAGGTTGTGACATGTTTAATAATCTTTTTGATTTCAGCAAACCGAAAACTCTGAAGGAGTCGGTGGGCTTTTATATTTTTTATGCCTGCGTATTCGGCTGCATTACGGTTGTGCTCAACCTGATGGGTGTGAGCTAGTTAAAAACCGTTTGCCCGGCGTATGATCAATAATGAGGCTATGAGTGTGATCGGGCCTGCGATCAGGGAAATGATGGCGTTATACCCAGCCATTGAAATGCCAAATAGGCTCCAGGGGATTTCATCGCAGCGGGCGGCTTTCGTGCCCTCAATTTGTTTCAGCAAATCCTGTGCATTGTCGAAATTGATGGTGCAGCCTTCCAGAAATGATTTCCACCAATGCTGTTCCACGCCCACATGGTAAAAAGCGATCGCGCCACCAGCCAAGAGAGCCAGTCCGCATAGAAAAACCAGTCCGGAAACGGCTTTATCCTGCTTTTTCAGTCCCATAAGCAGCGCTATCAGGCTTAAGGCAATGATAATCCCGTATGGCCACCGTTGATACAAACAAAGGGGGCAGGGCGTCATTCCAAAGGCATATTGCGACGTTAAAGCCGATCCCAAGGCGGTCATAGATAGTAAAAGGAGCCCGAAGGGGGCCAAAACCGGGTGGGAAAGAATCATTTTGGGAGAAAATGGGGTCATTGGAAGTGGTTTTACAGTTGGAATCATGTGAATCTCACCCCTTTAATCTAGGTAAGGGGAGTCATTTTTCCAAGCAAAGACTCGCTTTTTTGCATTTTAGATCGTCAGTCCAATTCGAATTATGGATAAGTCTGTGGATGGATTGATCTCTTCCAGTTTTATCAGTAACATAGTCGATAGTTTTAAAACTCTGAATCCGGTTGGGCGTTCAGCCTGACCATTCATCCTCTCTCGCATAGTTAGACTTTTTACGCGTTCCGGAAGCCTATGAATTTGCTGGTAAACATGGTCGTTAATAAATTTTTCATAATTCCAATAAATGGGGTTAAGTGTATTGATTTGCCTATGTTTTTACAAATGGTTAACGACTTAATTTCTTATCAATTTAGTAATGTTTTTTTGAAAAGATTAATAATACGGGATCAACGCCTCTGCAGGGGTGCCCGTGTAAAACCCGGGGGAAGTTTTTTGGGATTTTTCTACCGACAATCTAGAGCCTTATCGCGAGGCCTCCACGTATGACGAAACGTTGGGGTGAAAGCGGTAACATCTTCTTCACGCTGTTCGGCGCGGTGGCGCTTGTCGGCGTGGTGGGTGCTGCCACATCAACCCTGATGCGGGGCCCTGTCGGTACTGTCGTGGCCTTGAACCAGCGCGCCAAGGCCGACAGCCAAATGCAGATCGCCATGAAGCTGGCGATGCTGGAAGCACAACAACGCGATACGTCTGTGGGCGATCCGGCACCGGATTGCGATGGCGACGGGCTGATTGAACCAACGGCGCCGGGCGTCGCTTTGCCGGGCCTTGTCGGGGGTGGTCAATTACCGAGCGTAGGGTCCACAACAAACGACCCATGGGGCAAGCCGTATGGTTATTGCGGATGGGACCATGGTTCTATCGGTGGTCCTACGATTGGTAGTGCCTGTGCTGATGGTTCGGGCCAGCCGCTGCTTGATGGTGTTCCTGGCGCGGGCGGTGTTGTGATCGCTGTTATCTCTGCTGGTCCTGACCGTGAATTCGGTGTGACATGTAATAATGCACCTGCTTCCAGCGACGCTTATTTCACGCGTGGCGTAAATGGTGCTGACGATATCATCGTTGATATGACGTATGCTGAAGCAAACGAAGCTTCCGGCGGATTGTGGTATTTGAAATCGGGTGATCCCGACATGATCACCACCGGCAAAGAGCTTGATGTCCAGCAAGGGGCGCAGTTTTCCAGTGGCGATGTAAGCTTCCAGACGGATACATCATTCGGCGGCACTGTTGATTTGCGAAATAATGTAAGCAATCCGAACGCAGGCTGGTTCTTCCTGCCAGATGAAACAGGTCTGCTAGACGCTGATTGTAATATAGCAACAAGAAACGCCAATGCGGGCGCAATGCGCCGTCAGACGGGTGGCGGCGTCGGCGGTCAGGTATTGCAGATTTGCGACCCATTTGATTCAGACCCCGCAACGGATGAATACTGGGCCGATATCGGTGGTGCGGGCGCTATTGTCGCGGCCGCTGGTAATGATGGCGAAATTCAATTTAACGCGGGCGGCATTATGGCGGCCGATCCGGGCTTGCGTTTCAACAGCGGTGGCGGCTTATCGGCAGATGGCGACAGCGTATTTGGCGCCGATGTTGATGTGGCAGGTGATCTGAATGTTGATGATAATCTGACCGTCGGCATTAATACAACTCTGACGGGCACGCTGAATGTGGGCGGCGCTGTTGACTTTAACAGTACGATCGATGTGGCGGGCGATGCTACATTCGGCGGCTGGCTGCGCGGCGCGAATGGTTCTGCTGCCGCGCCGACATTCAGCTTCACGGGCGATACTGACACAGGTATTTACTATTCCTCCGGCGGCCTTGGGTTTAGCGCAGGCGGCTCTACGGGTATGACCGTGACGTCATCTGGGTTTGATGCGCCGAACGGTAATATTGCAGGTGATCTTGTTGTCGGTGATGAACTGACAACCAATAGTCTGATCGTGAATGATAACATTACGGCTGACCGCTTCATCTCCCGTATGGCGACAACATCAGCGGCGCTGCCAGGTTTTGAGACAGAACCCGGTACAGGGATGTTCAGTTCCGTTGATAATACTTTATCATTGGTTACAGGCGGCTCTACGCGCTTCATTATTGATGGCACAGGTGATGTGGGCATTGGCGTTGCCAGCCCTGACGCTACATTAGATGTGGGCGGCGAGATCAAGGTTGGCACATCGGCGGTGCCTTGCGGCGCGACGATCTATGGTGCGATCCGCTATGTTTCTGGCGACTTGCTGCAAGTCTGCTCGTCTATGACCAACGACTGGGAAGATATCGGCACCAGCGGCGGCGGCGGCGGTGGCGCAGCCAGCTACTGGACGCGTATCTCTGTTGCTGATCCCCGTCTTTATTACACAGCTGATTTTGTCGGTGTGGGCACAAACGATCCATTGGCTGATTTCCATGTAAATGGCGACTTCCTTGTAACGGGAGTCTGGAGCGGTACGGCCAGTGCGCCCGTAGCTGGGGCTGGCACGCGCATGTTCTTTGATCCTGAATCTGGTTCTTTCCGTGCAGGTTCGGTGGATGCCGCACAGTGGGATGACGCCAATATTGGCGATTACAGCTTTGTATTTGGTCGTAACGTACAGGCAAATGGTGATTATGCGCGCGCCCTTGGTCAGGATATCGTTTCCAGCGGTTACGGTTCCATGGCTATCGGTCAAAACGCGCAGGCGACAAACACCGGATCTGTGGCGTTAGGTTACGGCGTCACCTCAAGCGGCGTGAATTCCGTGATCTGGGGTCTTGGCGTTGCTACAGGCGCTCTGCCGATTGTTTCGGGTAACGAGTCGCATGTCACGATTATGGGCGATCAAAGCGGCGTCAATGTGACCGCTAACAACACATGGGCGTTGTTGGGTGGCCGCATGCTGATTGACCAGACGCCTGCCGCTAATCCGGCTGTCAGCGGCACATTATCGGTGGACGTCGAAGGCGGTGTAGGCGCTGTTCAGTATTGCGACGAAAACGGCCTGAACTGTTTCACAGCGGAATCTGTCGCGACGGGCGGCGTGGGCGCGCCGGGTACAAACCGCGAAGTTGTATTCAATAGCAATGGCGTCTTGGGCACTGACCCACGCTTTACTTTTAGTTCTGCGGGTAACCTGACATTAGGCGGTACGGGTGCAATAGCGCTGCCCGTAGGCGATGGTACCAATCGCCCGGCAGTTCCTGCGAACGGCATGATCCGTTATAACAGCACAACCGGTAAATTCGAAGGTTATCAGGGCGGCGGCTGGTATGACATCATCACCACGGGCGGTGGCGGTATCGCGATTGACGATTTAAGCGACGCTGAAACCGACTATACGGGCGACTTTAATATGTGGTTGGGCATGGGGGCAGGTGCCGCCATTCAGGCTACAGGCCAATACAACATTGGCATTGGGCAAACCACAGCAGACGCCGTGACAACAGGTGATAATAACAATGCTCTTGGCTATGGGGCTTTGGGCGCCCTTACAACGGGATCGTCTAATAATGCTGTAGGTTACCTGGCCCTTGGTAACAATAATGGTTCTTATAATCAGGCATTCGGCCATCTTGCCCTTCGTGGCCAAGCGGGTAGCACGGGTGGTAACAACGTTGCAGTTGGTTCTCAGGCTATTTATAGCCTGACAGGCGGTAACAATAACGTCGCAGTGGGCCATGGTTCTCTATACGCCAATGACAGCGGCAACGGAAATTCTGTTCTGGGCGCCCTGGCTGGCGATAG
>CAMLJM010000054.1 GCA_946480475.1 uncultured Alphaproteobacteria bacterium | reverse complement strand
ATGTCACCTCGGTCGAGGACCCGCGTAACAACGCCACCACCTATACCTATAACGCTTTTGGCGATGTGGTGGGCGAGACCTCGCCCAACCGTGGCACCATCAGCTATACGGTGGACAAGGCGGGGAACGTGACGCAGCGCACGGACGCGCGTGGGGTGGTGACGAACTACACGTGGGATGCGCTGGATCGGTTGCTGACCATCGCTTATCCATCCGACTCTGCGCTGAACGCGACGCTGACCTATGACCTGACCACTGGTTGCGGCACGGCGGGGATCGGGCAGTTATGTTCTGTTGTCGATGCCTCCGGCACCACCACCTATGAATATAACGACCTCGGTCAGCTCACCGAGGTCAATGAAACACGCTCCGGCGTGACGTATACCACGGCCTATACCTATGACCTGGCGGGCAATGTGCTGACGATTACGCTTGATTCCGGACGTGTGATCACATACAGCCGCAACGCCAACGGCCTGGTCAGTGGCGTCAGCGGCACGGTTTCTGGTGTGGGGACAGTACAGTTCAGTTCCGGCGTGAATTACCTGCCCTTTGGCCCCGTCACGGGCATGACGTATGGCAACGGTCTTACGTTCTCTGCGACGTATGATCAGGATTACAACCCGACCAACCGCACGATATCGGGCGGCATCAGCAACCGCACCTATGACACGGACGATGTCGGCAATATCACCCAAATCGGTTCGTATACATACGGCTACGACTCCCTCAACCGCCTGAATGCCGAGAATGTCGGCAGCGCCGGTTCCTATACGTTCGATGCGACCGACAACCGCCTCACGAAAGTTCTGGGCAGCACGACGACCAGTACGGTGCCATCCACCAGCAATAAAATCTCTGCTGTCGGCGGTTCCAGCATCACGTATGACTCATCGGGGAACTTCCTGACATTTAGCGGCACAGCATACAGCTGGAACGCGGCGGGGCAGTTGTCGTTCACCAGCACCGGTGGCAGCACGGTGGGCACGTATACTTACAACGCCAGCAACCAGCGCACCAAGAAGGTCGCGGGCGGTAATACCACCCAATATGTCTATGGCCTGAGCGGCTTGCTGTACGGTGAATACGATAATAGCGGCACCATGATCCGTGAGTATATCTATCTCGATCCCGCCACGGGTGAGCCGCTGGCGCAGATCGACGCCGGATCACCGGAAGTGCTGACCTACCTCCACCCCAACCACCTCGGCACCCCGCAATATGGCACGAACAGCGGCGGCAGCCAAGTCTGGTTCATCAGCGCCGATTCGTATGGGGTAGGGACGCCGAGCGGATCACGCACAGTGAACATCCGCATGCCGGGTCAGTACTATGACTCAGAATCCGGCCTGTTCTACAACGGGAACCGTTATTATCACCCATCGTTGGGTAGATACATAAGCTCTGACCCGATCGGCATCGACGGCGGCCTCAACACCTTCAACTACGCCGAAGTCTCCCCCGTCATGTTCGCCGATCCGGAGGGGTTGGTAGCCCTTGATTGCGTGATCAATCGTGACAATGAGGCTGCGGGTTGTAATAAGCTTGAAGGTGGCGGCGGTGCCGCTGCTGCCCGTGGTGCTATACGTCCGGGTGATGTCGCTAAAGGCATTTTCGGCATGATGAGTACGAAGCCCGATAATCCTGACGACGCAACGAAGGTTGCTTCACCTACCGCAGTTCAGGAACAGGTTTGTACGGCTGCCAGCCCGACGGGCGGACCGGATGATCCGGATGATGATAGGCCAAAGCCTCAGGACATGAAAAAAGTTCCAAATAACAAGGAGGCAAACAGAGTAGCACGAGAGCATGGCTATAAAGACGCACATGATGCGAAAGATAATCGTGGGGAAAGTCAGACTAATATCTATAAAGATAAGAAAACTGGAAAATATTATGTCTGGGATGGTAAAGCAACGTCAGAACCTCAACCTTTATAGAAGCGCAGGAGAGCTTTACCATGGAAAGAAAAATTTTTCTTGCTTTTACTCATGTTAAGAAACACATAGATTTATCTTTTCTTGATGAAAGAAAAGTCTTAACTGAGCTTTTTATCAAAGGGAAGCAGCGGCCAAACGGTGACAGTTTGTCAACTGTTAATACAGCGCGTTTTTACTTAAATGGAGAAATTCCTGAGGATTACAATCTAAGAATTAATTCTATGATTGAAGCTATTGGTGGTAAGGAGATTCTCAAAAAACTCGTTGAAGAATATGATGCAGAATATAGTGAAATTGCTTTATGTATTCCCCAAATAACAAGTGAAGATGAAGAGGGTGGGGCTATTTCTTGTGAGACCCTGCAAAATCTGTGTGATCTAAAATTAGGAATACAAATCATTCTTGAATACCACGATTCATTGGACATCACGAAACATTAGAGATAGTAACTTCTGAAGACCAATTGATTCAGAGTAAATTGAAAGCAGGGTTGAACACCTCACCGACCCATGTAAAATCATCACATGTTCCGCGCCTATAAATACCATCCTTCTGTAATCAGCCACCGCCATGCACCGCATGGCCCCGGTGCCTCCTCCGGTGTTTTCTTCCGCGATAACAGCGCCAGCCTGAAATACACCCACGACCAGGTGTTCGACGAACTATCCCGTATCATCGAAAGTATTGGCGCGTCCGCGCAGGACACGGACTATGTCTGGGACAAGAACAGCAACCTGACGCGCTATACCGACGCCAATAACAACGCGACGAACTATGCCTATGACGGGCTGCTGCGTTTTGTCAGCAGCACCGACGCGCTGAATGGCTCGACACTCAACGGTTATAGCGGCCTTGATGACCTGACCTCGGTCAGGGACCAGCGCAGCAATTCCACCACCTATACCTACAACGCGTTTGGCGATGTGGTGGAGGAGGTCAGCCCCAACCGCGGCACCATCAGCTACACGGTGGACAAGGCGGGGAACGTGACCCAGCGCACGGACGCGCGTGGGGTGGTGACGAACTACACGTGGGATGCGCTGGATCGGTTGCTGACCATCGCTTATCCGTCGGATTCCTCGCTGAATGCGACGCTGACCTATGACCTGACCACCGGTTGCGGCACGGCGGGCATCGGGCAGTTATGTTCTGTGGTTGATGCTTCCGGTACCACCACCTATGAATATAACGACCTCGGCCAACTCACCGAGGTCAATGAAACCCGCTCCGGTGTCACGTATACAACTGCCTATACCTATGACCTCGCGGGGAATGTGCTGACCATCACGCTCGATTCAGGTCGTGTGATTACCTATACCCGCAATGGCAACGGGCTTGTATCGGGCGTCAGCGGCACGGTGGCGGGCGTGGGCACGGTGCAGTTCTCATCGGGCGTCAACTATCTGCCCTTTGGCCCTGTCACGGGTATGACGTATGGCAACGGGCTGACGTTCTCTGCGACGTATGACCAGGATTACAACCCCACCAACCGCACCATCTCGGGCGGTATCAGCAACCGCACCTATGACACGGATGATGTCGGCAACATCACGCAGGTGGGGTCGTACACTTACGGTTACGACTCCCTCAACCGCCTGAATGCTGAAAACTCAGGGGCGGCCACAACTTCACAGCTATCGCCATCATTGAAGGCGGCCAGAATCGCACTCTTGAGAGCCTCATACAGAATAACAGCCTGATTGTTTAGTGCAGTGGTTATGTCTAAATGTATTAAGGTAAGCTATACCAAGTTGACCGGCCGCCGCCGTGGCGTACCAGCAGACCTTTGCCAACAAGTGACGTGAATGTTGCTTTTAATGTATTGGGGCTTGCTCCGGCTTCGCGCACCATATCGCGGGTCGTTACACGTCCATGATCGCGCGCATAATCGAGAATTTTAGCGGCAAGTTCCGACACAGCAGCCAATGCGTTCTTTTCACGCTCTACTTTTGCTGAGAGTCTGCGTTTCTGCTGTTGCAGAGCCCGCATGAAAAACATGAGCCAGGGCTGCCAATTCGGGCTTTTACTGCTGATTGTTCCTTGAGTTTGGCGTAAGGCCAGATAATAGCCTTCCTTGCTGTTTTCAATTACGCTTTCAAGCGAGGAGTAGGGCACATAGGCGTAGCCAGCCTGCAGCAGCAATAACGTTGTGAGGATGCGGCTCAAGCGGCCATTTCCATCCTGAAAAGGGTGTATTTCCAGAAAAATGACAATAAAGACTGCAACGATGAGTATAGGATGAATTTTCCCCAACGCGCGCGCCTCATTTAGCCAAGCCACAAGCTCCTGCATTCGAGGGGGAGTATCGAAGGGGGTGGCAGTTTCAAATATCACGCCGATCATCTTCCCATCGGTATCGAAGGCTCCTACATCATTGCGCAATGTTTTATATTCACCACGATGCCTTTCATCCCTCTCACTGTATCGTAAGAGGTCCCGATGCAGCTGCTTTATATGGTTTTCCGTGAAGGGGATGTCTTGCCAGGCATGGAAGATGGTTTCCATGACTTCGGCATAACCCGCGACTTCTTGTTCATCCCGTGTGCTGAACTTTTTAATTTCCAGATTGGTCAGTAGATGTTCCACCTCCCGGTCTGTTAGTTTGCTGCCTTCAATACGGGTGGAAGAGCCGATACTTTCAATTGTCGCGACATGACGCAGGGCCTTCAAGCGTTCAGGGGCCAAAGTGCCAAGAGCGCGCCATGCCCCTTTGAATTCATCAATCTCGCTAATGAGGGCTAGCAGTTCTGGCGTGATTTGAATTGTATCAGTATTAATCATACCCAATTATATGCCGGATTATACCTGATCGTAAACCAGAATAAATACCGGATTGCGCCCGAATAATCTGTAAATAAAGATATGTAAGTTTAGAGGCGTGGAAACAAGATAAAAGATATAAGTTTTTAGAGTCATAAGCTTTTGTTTGTATTAGGTATTATGCAACTTTTAAAATCAGAAAAAAGTTTTTAAAACTTGCAATCTAAAAATACATGGAATGGTATTTCGGCTATCACTCGGTCGAAACATGGCAAAGGCAACAGACAAAAAATAGAACTTTTGGTTTCGTTGTTTGAATGGGTTATCGTGAAATTATGCAACTTTTGATGTCTATGAGAAGTTTATCCGAACCTGTATTCTGAGCAAGTTCTAAACAAATACAGGGGACACTCTAGTGTTAATGGCTCATGTTTCTGACGCCAGACGAGATTCATAAATTAACAGGAAAGATGCATAAGCCCGCGCAAAGGCGTGCGCTCAATCTCATGGGTATTGAACATAAGGTCAGGCCCGATGGCATGCTAATAATTTCTCGTGCGCACATAGAAAAAATCCTTGATGGTAATGAAGTTATTACTTCAGGCAGAAGCTCTGAGCCTAATTGGGATGCGGTGTAAAAATGCCAAGAAAAAGAAACATTGAGAACAAAGGACTCCCAGAGCGTTGGCGCTATTATCACGGGGCTTACTATTATCAGGTTCCACCGGGGCTGGAGCATCTTTGGGAAGGCAAGAAACAATTTCGTCTCGGTAAGACATTACCTGAATCCTATAAAAACTGGGCAGAACGTCTGGAGACATACGATAGAGCTAAAACGATTAATCAATTGTTGGATCGTTATGCGCTTGAAGTGACGCCAAAGAAATCTGCTTCGTCACGAAGAAGAGAGATGCAGAATCTTGAGCAGTTACGTCCCGTCTTCGGGAATATGCCTATTTCAGCAATAAAGCCACTTCATATATATAAATATGCTGATAAACGTAGTCGGAAAATAGAACAAAAGCATAACGGGAAAATAAAGGTAATAGGTGGATCATCGGCGGCCCGTCATGAGATTGCACTTCTATCGCATGTCTATACAAAAGCTGTTGAATGGGGATATGTAGCTCGACATCCTTTTAAAGGCGAAGTGCGTCTGGAGGGTCCGAAGGCTCGCACGCGTTATGTTGAGGATTGGGAAATCGTTGAGGCTCTGGCCTTACCAGCCATGCGTAAAAAGGGTAGTGTGCAGGCTGTCCAGGCTTATATCCGTATTAAGTTGTTAACTGGTCTCCGAGGTGTAGATTTATTGAACTTGAAAGAATCTCAGTTCAAAGCTGACGGTGTTCATGTAATACCATCGAAGACGGAGCATAGCTCAGGAAAAGCTGTAATCTATACGTGGACAGATGAATTGCGTGCGGCGATTGCTGCTGCAAAAACCGTGCGGCCCGTGCACATATCGCCTTACCTTTTCTGTAATAAGCGAGGCGAGTGTTACTGGGATGAAGAAAAGGGGCATGCGCCCGGTTGGGAAAGCATGTGGAAGAGGTTTTTTATTCGGGTACTTGAAGAAACCAGAGTTACGGAGCGATTTACCGAGCATGATCTCAGGGCTAAATGCGCCAGTGATGCGGGAAGCCTAGAGCATGCTCGCCAACTGCTAGCACATACGGACGCTAAAACCACGAATAGAATTTATCGCCGCAAGCCTGAACACGTAAAACCGGCACGATAAATGAAGTTGAATAGCACAACCTCGTTTCTATAGCACAACTCGGTTTTTGAATACGTGCTAAGCCATTGATTTATGGCGTCCCCGGGAGGTCTCGAACCTCCGGCCTGCGGTTTAGGAAACCCTGAAAACTAGGCACTGATGGCAACCAGTAGCAAGCCAAAGCAATTAAATCAATGGGATGTCTGGAAAGCCTTACTACTGGCATCAACCGTTTACTATGGGTTACTGCCGGGAATCGTACCAAGAGTGTACCATCATGAGGGGGGTGGGGGGAAAATCGCCCGACTCTTCTGGGGGTGGGGGTCTCACGCATAATTTTCCCCAAAAATACCCAGTCAAATATTTTTTGGACAACAAAAAACCCCGGATTTCCGGGTTAGAGATTTAGGCTGCGTACCGTGTTCTCTTGATATCCACAACTAATGGCCTAAGAATGGGGGAAATTACGACAATACCGTTCTCTGTTTCCGTTAGCGCTAGTGATAAATGTGTTATCATCGGCTAAGGAGGAAGCTATGACCGAAATCAAAGAAAAATACTCAGCAGAGGCCGTCGCTAACTTCTTTATTGAAAAAGGGAAGCAGGACGGCATTAACAACATGTCGCCTCTAAAAATCCAGAAACTAGTATATTTCGGATTGGGGTGGTGCCTTGCCTTAAACAACACAGACATTATTGGCGGGGAAGATGTTCAGGCTTGGAATTATGGCCCAGTCATCCCTTCTTTGTATTTCTCGCTAAGGCACTACGGCAAGGACACCGTTAAAGAACCTATCCCCGGATGGTTTGGAGAGATTGACGAAGAGGGCAACGAAATAGCCCCCGCTTCTCCAGCAAAAATTCCTGAAGAGGACAAGGCAATTCTTAAAACCCTCAATGCAGTGTGGA
>CAMLJM010000053.1 GCA_946480475.1 uncultured Alphaproteobacteria bacterium | reverse complement strand
GGCATAACTTGACTCCCTGCATGCCACCCGCTTTACTGGCCTGAATTATAAAAAAGAACAGTAAACAGGGATACTTGGATGACGACCAAAGCAAAGAAAACGCTCAGCAAAGCTTTCGTAGACGAGTCAAAACCACCTATAAAAATTGCTGTCATTCCGCTCCATGGGGAGATAACGCGCGTCCCAGAAAATTCTGAACCTTATATAAGTTGGGATACGCACAGAAAAGCTATTGCAGAGGCATTTGCCTGGAAGCAATCAAAGGCTGTTATCCTGGATATTGACTGTCCTGGCGGTTCCCCTTCCGAAACTTATTTGATTGCGGAGGAAATCAGACGGCAGTCAGAGTTTTCAAAGAAACCTGTTTATGCCTTCGTACGCGGAGTTGCAGCATCAGGCGGATATTGGATTGCTTGCTCTGCCAAGGAAATTTATGCACTGCCTGTATCAGACATAGGCTCTATCGGCGTTGTGATAGCGACATTCGGATACCACAAAAAGAATAAAAAAGCTGGCGTCGAACGCCGCGTATTCACCGCTGGCAAGGATAAGGTCATGCTAGACCCACACCAGCCGCTTAAGAAAAAGTACGTGAAAGCCATACAAGAGGGCCTTGATGAATTTCATGAAGAATTCATCAATAGGGTTAAACAACTCCGCGGAGACAGGATTAAAGGGCCTGATAGTGAGGTCATGTCAGGAAGACACTGGTCTGGTCGTAAAGCCCTCGAGCTAGGCCTGGTCGATGGATTGGGCGATATGATGGGTAAGGCGCCTGAGCTTCTGGGTAGAAAAGTCAGCTTCAAAATCTTTGAACCTGATATAGAAATTAGCAGCAACCCTCTTAAAGATCTGCTTGAATCCCTGAAGGAATCCGGTGGTAACGTCAGGGGTGGCTACGACAAGTCCGCACGTCCAAAATTCATGTAAAAACCCGGATTGACTAACCGGGTTTTTCAGGCACACTGCATTGCATTATGACAGAAGAAAACGATCAGGAAACCCTGAAGAAATTCCGCGCTTTTATGCGCACCATGCCCTTCATTGGCAAACACTTTGAAGAACGCCCCAAAGTGTCTGTCATTCGCTTATCCGGCGCGATCATGGATTCCAACCGCCGCAACTACATCAACTTTGCGCGCGTTTCCAAACAGATTGAAAAAGCATTCGATAAGCCCGGTGTCGTTGCCGTAGCACTGGCCATTAATTCCCCGGGTGGGTCAGCGGGCCAATCATCCCTGATCGGTAATGAAATCCGTCACTGGGCCGAAGAAAAAAACATTCCTGTTTATGCGTTTATCGAAGACGTGGCTGCATCGGGGGGTTACTGGCTGGCATGCGCCGCCGATGAAATTCATGCGCAAGCTGTTTCGATTGTCGGCTCTATTGGCGTTATTTCAGCAAGCTTCGGCTTTGAAGATTTCATTCGCAAACATGATATCAAGCGCCGCCTGCATACTTCCGGTTCGGAAAAATCAATCCTGGATCCCTTTCTGCCGGAAAAACCTGAGGATGTCGAACGTCTGCACACTATTCAAAGAGAGTTGCACAATCATTTCATCGACTGGGTACGTGAACGTCGCGGCCATATGTTGAAAGCTGCCGATCGCACACTCTTTGAGGGGCGTTTCTGGACCGCCCAGCCTGCTCTTGAACTGGGCCTGATTGACGGTATCAATGATATGCGCGGCTTTATGACCACTAAATATGGCGATAAGGTCAAATTCATCGACGTATCAGCCGAAAGGCGCCTGCTGCCATTTGATCTGCCCATAATGCAAAGCCCGGATATCAGCGGGATCGGCGATGAACTGTTACAAACTATCGAAAGCCGCAGCCTCTGGAGCCGCTATGGCCTTTAGGCCTTTTCGTGCTAACTATTTTGTATGAGTAGCTGCTGCAAACCAGAACCCGCACCCGGTCAAGAACACGGGCAAAACCACGGTAATCATTGCCACCCCAGCCATGGTAGCAATATTGATTATTTGCTCTGGACTATGCTCTCCATCATTACACTGGGGTTTATCGTCCATTTCACAGGTATGGATATTCCTTATTTAAGCATGTTTGCCCATGCGGTTGTCAGCCTTATGAGCGTGATGTGGTGGGGCATAGCAGGGGGTATTGTCGCCGTCGGCCTGATGTCACGTGTACCCCGTGAGTATTTTCAGGCCATCATGGGACGTGGAGATACGGTAAGCGGTGTCATCCGCGCCACACTTGCGGGATTACTTCTTGATTTATGCTCTCATGGAATTCTCATGGTAGGCGCCAAACTTTATGAACGCGGCGCCTCGCTCGCTCAGGTAATGGCCTTCCTGATTGCCAGCCCCTGGAACTCTATCACCCTCACCCTAATTCTGATTTCGTTGATTGGCTTGCCCTGGACGCTTGCTTTTATGGGTGGTTCGGCGCTGATTGCGATTGTCACAGGTATTCTATATCTCGAACTCGTGAGACGAGGAAAATTACCCCCGAACCCGCACGAAGTTGCACCTAATCCTGATTTCAATATGAAGGCTGATTTCAAACAGCGTCTGGCCGCTTTTAAATTCACGCCTGCATGGTTGCGCGATGTCCTGAAGCAAGGCTTCAGCGAAAGCATTATGGTGATGCGCTGGCTCTTTCTCGGCGTCGTATTGGCAGCGTTGATCCGCACCTTTGTACCGGATGACATAATGGGTACTTATTTTGGACCAACCATCCTGGGCCTGTTCCTAACCTTGCTGGTTACAACGATTGTTGAAGTATGTTCCGAAGGTTCAACACCCATAGGCGCTGAACTGGTGACACGGGCCGCCGCGCCCGGCAATGGCTTCACATTCCTGATGGCAGGTGTTTCTACGGATTACACAGAAATTCTGGTCCTGCGCCAGATCACCAAAAGCTGGAAGATCGCACTGTCACTGCCTCTTCTGACAGTACCGCAGATCCTGCTGCTGGGATGGATCATGAATAATCTTTAATATAAACAAGACAAATAAGGCAGTCTTTCTCAAGGCCGCTCTTTACAGGATCAACCCATAAATAAAGAATGTCAGGCCCGCTACGGTGAGAGGCCACGCCAAACGTGCTGGCAATCCGCCGCGCACAAAAAAGAAATATTGCACGATAAAAATAGGAATGGTCGCCACCATAAACAGGCGCAAGCTGTAACCGAAATGCCCACCAAAATCGCTCATGGGAAAAAGCAACAGGCTTAAAAGCAAGGTTACTACCATTAGACCCGCTGTCACCTTGTACCAGATATCTGCTTGGCGTCTCATATGAAAGGTACCATTGATCAAGATCCAGACAATCGCCGGCACAGAAACCCAAATCGCTACCCAGTCACTCATCTGGTATGCTTTAGAGGATTGGAAAAAATAATGAACAAATCCGGCCTCAGGCCCTGATAGTTTGATCGCAATCCCCAATAATGCCGCAATATATGTAAGACTCAGAACAGGGAAATAACGATGCGCAATCACATCATAGAAATTATTCGGCAGGAAACGTTCACCCTCTTCAGGCTTAATCCTTATAACGGGCTGTTCTCTTAAATCTTCCATTTATTTCTTGCAGGGATATGCTTTGTAAAGAGCCATTGTAACAGCTGGTGCAGCAATAAAAGCATCATTCTCCTTGTGCTTGCGCAGGTAGGCAAGAACAATACGGTGAACATTCACAATGGGCGTTTTCGTAGGCACACACACATCGATCTTCGGCGCCAACTTCATAGACTGTAATATCCGATGATAATCAATGACACCAGATATATAGGACTGGCATGCTGTATGCCCGCCCTTAACAATCTCACGGCCCTTGTCGTCCATTTCACAAACATGCAAAAGATAGGCGCCTGAAAACTGCGTATCGGCCTGCGCCTGCGCGCTATAGCCCAGCAGCATCATGCCGATCATCAGGGTAAGACAGACATGCTTGCACATAACAAACTTACTTGGTTTTCAATTTCTGCAAAACCGAGAACGGGGATTCACCCACACTGCTCGCTGCCGCCGAAGCCACGACACGAGGCTCCCGGTTATCGCGTTCACGCTCTTTGCGGTCACCGAACTTATCGGGTTTACGTCCGCCTTCTTTACGCGGTTTGCGTTTTTCATCTCTATTGAACGGCTTCTTATCAGCGTTGCGGAATTGCTTTTTCTCGCTGGGCTGGCTTTCACGTGGTTTACGTTCACCGCCTTGTTCGCCATAAGCCTTACCCTTGCGCAAACGGAACGTCGCCAGTTCAGGTTTTACAGGCGCCGCAGGCGATACCGGTGTTTCCACAGGCGCTGCTTCCGTAACAACTTCAGAAACGGCTTCGGGGGCAGGCGCTTCAACAACGGCTATAGCCGCATCTGTCACCGCGACAGACTCGGCAATCTTTTGCTCCTGCGGATCGCTGATCTTCTTATGACCCATCGCCTCGATCACGGCATAGAGATCGGGAATGGAGCACCCCAGCCATTCCGCCATCGCGTGTGTGGCCTTAAATGTACCATCCTTGGCGCTATCGTAAATTGCGCTGATGATACGGTCGAGCATATCAACGCGGATCGCTCGGTTCGCATAAACCGGATAACCAATCGCACTGAAAAACTCAAGATTAACATCCGTCTCGTTCATAAGAGATTTGGAAACCATACCATCGGACGGGATTTTAGCAGGCAGTGCCTTATCATTCCACAGGCTCCACAACAACGCACGTAAATGCACGGCGGCTGGTTTATTCAAAGCCGGAATGAAAACAAGGATCGGCCCCAGCTTGATCTGTTTTGTACGCAGCACTTTGCGCATCTCAGGATCAAGTCCCGCAATCAGTTCTTCCAGCTTCGCACGGGGAACAATACCCATCGCCTCATAAACCTGGAAAGCGATACCGCGCACAGGGGCCGCGATGCCCTCATCCTCTTTCTCAAGCGCAACGAGCGGCTCGAGCACTGTGGCAATATGCCCCTTCAGCCATTCTTTCAGTTTAGCTGTAACCGCTTCACGGTCCTGACCTTCGATCAGGTTGGTGTCCAGCACAGTAATATCCGGCTGCAGCGCGCTTGCGCCTTTGACTACAGTCGCAACCACGACACCCGGCATCGGATTTGTGGGATCAGCCTGATACAGGATATGACCATCATCGTTCAGACGAAATTGTTTAGGCACCGCGTTCAGCATCACTCGTAACCGTTTCTGTATTTCGGGCCTCAGCGCTCCGCGCGCTGCTGCCATCACTGCTTTAAAGTCCCGTCCGGTTGCGGAAGAATCCGGCACAAAACGGAAGCCCTCAAGATGCCCGACTTCCTCGCCTTCGACAACCACTTCCCCATTGGGACGCACACCCGCGAGCAGACTGCCACCCTTTTCCATCGCACGGATCAATGTGGCCGACCGTCTATCGACAAAGCGCCGCATCAATCCTTCGTGAAGGGCATCGGACAACTTGTCCTCGATCGCACGGGCTTTATCGGCCCATTCGTCGGCATTCCTGACCCATTCGGATTTATGGGTAATATACGTCCAAGTGCGCACATGTGCAATGCGGGACATCAGGGTATCGACATCCCCGTCCAGACGGTCCAGACGGCGGATCTGGTCCGCCACCCGGTCCTCCCGGACTGCCCCAAAATCGATCAGGTCCGTAAAGACATCAGCCACCATTTCCTGGTGGTTTTCGTTCATGGTCTTGCGGAAATCCGGGATCTGGCAGACATCCCACAGCAGCCGGACCCGGGGAATTTCGGTGGCACGGGCCAATATGTCATCCCGGTTCATCAGGCTGACCAGCGAGAGGTAATCATCCGCGGGTCGCCCCTTGATGAGTACCCCGTTACCAGCCCCCCGCTCCAGCGAGGCGAGCAGGGTCTGCGGGCTGGTAAAATCAATGAGACTGTTGCGCCAGCAAATGGCCGGCAGGGGCTCGAACTGGTGTCGTTCTATGGCCTCAACCACATCATCATCCAGCCCCCGGACCGGGCCTGTAACACCGAAAGTGCCGTCAGAGGTGTGGCGTCCTGCGCGCCCGGCAATTTGGGCCATTTCGGCCACGGATAAATGCCGGGCATGCTGGCCGTCAAATTTACGTGTGGCAGCCAACGCCACATGATGGATGTCCATGTTCAGGCCCATACCGATGGCATCAGTCGCCACCATGAAATCGACCTCGCCCGCCTGGTACATTTCAACCTGGCGATTGCGCGTGCGCGGTGACAATGCCCCCAGCACAACGGCAGTACCGCCGCGCTGGCGTCTTATCATATCCGCCAGGGTATATACATCATCCACCGAGAACGCGACAACCGCGCTGCGCTTGGGCAATCGTGTGAGTTTTTTGAAACCTTTGTATGTGAGATTCGATAAACGCGGACGACTCTGAAATTCGATACCGGGAATCAGGTAATTCATGATCGGCTGCATCGTGTCAGACCCGAGAAACAACGTGATCTTTTCGCCGCGTGCGCGCAGTAACCGGTCAGTGAAAATATGTCCCCGCTCGGGATCGGCACACAGCTGTATTTCATCCACCGCCAGAAACTCAAACCGCTGGTCAAGCGGCATGGCCTCCACTGTGCAGACGAAATATCGCGCATGACGGGGTACGATCTTTTCCTCACCCGTCACAAGGGCAACAGCCTGAACACCTTTAAGCTTCACCAAGCGGTCATAATTCTCACGCGCCAGCAATCGCAGCGGGAACCCGATTACGCCTGTTGCGTATGTTACCATCTGCTCCAGCGCGTAATGCGTTTTGCCCGTGTTGGTAGGCCCCAGGACCGCCATGACCGGGCTATTAGTTTTTATGGAATGATTACTAAGCTGCCCAAGAACCTGCATTGCGTCCGCGCCTAAAATGTGCCTTCTTTATACTTATATAATGCGGGTCACAGGAGATATCATTATGGTTATTTTTCAACGGATTTCCCCCCAGATTTCAAGGCGCGCCCTGATTTCTCTGGCGCTTTTATCCCTGCTCCTGCCCCAATCTGCCCAGGCCGCCATGAGCGCTGCCGATGGCAAGCGCCTGAAAACCCTGATGAACGAGATGATTGAACGCTCACGGGCGCAATCCAAATCCCAGGGCGGCGATCTGCTGACCGAAGGCGAAGTCATGGTAGAGCCAGGCGATAATTACTACGCCATTACGCTCCCGCACATCACAACAGTTCAATCCGATAAATCAAAAATCAATCTAGGCATGATTTCCATTAATGCCGTCCCAGGCGATAAAAAAGAAGAATGGAAGATGACCGTAGCCCTGCCCACACCCATCACCATGTACGATGAAACCGGCAAGGAAGATGGCGTGCTGGAAATCGGCAGCCAGAATTTTGCGGGTATCTTCCACGAAGAATTTCTGAATTTCGTCCGTTTGAACGGCCAATATAAGAATATTACTTTCACCGATCCTACGGACGGCAGCAAAATCACAATTCCGGAATTCACCTTGATGTATGACCTGAAAGAAGGCAGCAACAAGTTATGGTCCGGCCCGATGAACGCCAAAGCCACAAACGTTCTGGGTAGCTTCAATGGCAGCGTCGCCAAAATCGCTTCGATTGATATCCAGAGCACGCTCAAGGATTATTCCATCGTCGAAGCCAAAGCCTATCAGGATAAAATGGCCGCTTTCCTGGAAAGCACGGGTGCTGATACCCCCAGCTTCAGTGGCCAGCATATTCAGGGCATGTATAACACCATGTTCGATTACCTGACCAAGGCGTGGGATGGTTTTGGTTCTACTATCACTGTAAATGGCATTGAAATTTCAAGCGCGCCGCAACCCGGTAAACCCGCCAATAATGTAAAGATCGCCAGGATCGGATTTGGCTTGGATGGCAGCGGATTTCGCAGCAACAAAGTCATGCTGCATCCGACCCTGAATATGACGGACCTCACGATCACGCCAGAACCCACAGGCCTGAATAAGGCCATGCCCACGACCGTCAATCTGGATATGACCTTTAACAATGTGCCGTTGAAAGAGCTTTCAGAATTGGGCGAAAAGAGCCTAGCGCAAAGTATGCAAACCCCTGAGGGCAGCAGCATGGCCGCAATAGCCGCTATGGCAAGCGCACAGCAGATTTTGACGAATGCAGGTACATCGCTCACGGTTAAGGATACACGCGTTGCAAATGCGCGTGACTACGATATTCTGCTGAACGGCACCGCTCATGCAAATATCAAAGCGGTCATGGGCGCTACAGCGAAAACACGTCTGGAAATATTTGGCATTGAGAAATTGATTGCCTACGCCCAGCACGCCTCGGCAGACCCCACACTGGCACCTGAGAAAAAAGCCAAAGCACAGCAGATGGTTCAACACCTGACGCTTTTGCAAATGCTGGGACAGCAGGGCAAAAATGCCAAAGGCCAGGATATCCGTTCTTATGATCTAGAACTGACCGCCGAAGGCAAAACCCTGCTGAACGGCGCTGATCTGGCAACGGTTATGGGTGGATTGAAACCGACACC
>CAMLJM010000052.1 GCA_946480475.1 uncultured Alphaproteobacteria bacterium | reverse complement strand
GATGCTGATACCATCAGGAATCCTTTAGAGCGTGCCAGCTTTTCCAGCGCCTCGAATTCCTCAGGCGTCCAAAAATGCATCACGGGTGCATGCTTAGGTGTAGGCTGCAGGTATTGGCCAATTGTCAGGAAGTCGATATCAGCAGCGCGCATGTCATCCATAACTTGCGCTACCTCTTCCTTGGTTTCACCAAGACCTACCATGAGTCCTGATTTTGTGAAGATAGAAGGATCGACTTCTTTCACGCGTTGAAGCAGGCGCAGTGAGCGAAAGTAACGTGCGCCCGGACGGATTGTAGGGTACAGGCGTGGCACGGTTTCAAGGTTATGGTTGAATACGTCCGGCTTGGCGCGTGCTACAGCATCAATGTCTTCGATTTTGCCGCGGAAATCGCCCGGCAAAATTTCAATTGTGGTGTCTGGTGATTTAAAACGGATTGCACCAATTGTTTTCACAAAGTGATCAGCGCCGCTATCAATCAGATCGTCCCGGTCAACAGATGTAACGACGACATGCTTCAGACTCATTTTCTCAACGGCTACGCCGACACGCAGCGGCTCCATCTTATCCAGTTCATTAGGCTTGCCAGTAGCAACATTGCAGAAAGAGCATGCGCGGGTGCAGACCTCACCCATGATCATAAATGTAGCATGTTGCTTGTCCCAGCATTCCCCGATATTCGGGCATCCCGCTTCTTCGCAAACGGTTGTCAGTTTTAGTGAATGAACAACGTCGCGCGTTTCATGGTAGAGCTTACCCTGAGGCGCTTTTACGCGGATCCATGAGGGCTTTTTCCCCATCGGGCGATCCGGGTTCTTTTGCTTTTCGGGGTGGCGCTTGGCCTTGTCTAGCAGGTCTGGATTATATGTCATGACAGCAAGATAGGTTTCCGTCTGGTTTTTGTCAAAGAATGGCTGAAAACTCTAGGCTTATCCTTTTAGCGCCGCCTCTATTGTCTGGCGGAGGAGGTTAAAATCCAGCGGTTTTTCCAGATAAGCATAGGGCTTTAAATGGGCCACAGCCTGTTTATCTTGAGGGTTGCTTAGGGCGGTCAGAAAAATGAACGGCAGGTGCTTGTATTGCGGGTAAGCATTCCTCAGCCTTTCCAGCAGTTCATGACCTGACATGGAAGGCATGTTGCGATCACATATAATCAAGTCGGGCTCTACCTCCTGCAGGCGACTTAAACCTTCCATCCCATTATGGGCAATGGTGACCTTATAGCCTTCGGCACTCAGTTCTTCCTGTAAAAGCTCGCAAAGCGCTTCTTCATCCTCAATGACCAGTATAGACGTTTGTGATGAGGATTTTCTGTATTGCATAATTTACTCTCTTAAACCTCTGCCAGCGGCAGGCTTACTGAAAAAACTGTGCCTTGGCCGATATCACTATTGACTTCCAGCCTGCCCTGATAAAGCTCTACCAGATCTTTTACAAGGCTTAAGCCAATACCCGTGCCTGGTATGCCTGTTGCTGTGCTGGCCCGGAAATAACGCTCAAATATACGCGGTAATTCGTCATAAGGAATGCCTATGCCATTGTCCTTAACATTCATATTCAGCCATTTTCCATCTGAGCGCAGGTCCACGCTGATTTGAGGGTTATCCTTTGTATACTTGATGGCGTTCGAAATCAGGTTGGTCAGGATCAGGCTGACAATCTTCTTGTCCACATTCACGGTTTCGGGAATGCCTTCACAGTTTAAGGTGATCTTATGCTCACGCGCCAGTTCGCTGTGATCGTCACATAGGTCGCGGGCAAAGGTCTTTAGGTTGAGCGGTTCAGGAATAATCTCCAGCTTGCCTGTTTTCAGCATGTTGGAAGAAAGCACGCCCTCCATCATTGTAATCAACCGTGAAACAGCGCTACGTATTGTTTTGGCGCGTTTGCGAATATCATCCGGGCTTATTTCATCGGCCTTGCGGTGCAGTATTTGAGCGTGGCCATCAATAATCGTCAACGGTGTACGGAATTCATGGCTTACCATGTTGACAAACTGCTTCTGCAGGGCGCTGGCCTCCTGCTCTTTCTTAAGAGCATCTTCCAGTTCGTGCTTTGCGGTTTCCAGTTCCTGTTGCTGCTTTTTGTATAGAGTTAGATCTGTCGTCGTAATGATGGTGCCTTGCCCGCCATCAAGCTTTGAAGCTTTCATGCGCCACACGCGGCCATCTTCTGTTTCAAACTCCTGAACGCCCTCAAGCCTTTCCCAGAAGCTTTTAAGTGTATTGTATCGGGGGTCGCTAGGAAATACGCCCTGTTCATGGCTAAGCATTGTAAAAGCTTCTGAAATATCAAGACCACGGACCAGTTTGTTCGCAGATAAAGGGTATGCGCGTTTATAATGCTGGCTGACAAAGAATATCTTGCGGTTCTGATCTACGACCATGATGGCATCAGGGCTGGCTGACAGCGAGGCACGGAAACGCCGATATTCTTCTTCCTGTGTGCGATTTTCCAAACGCACCCTACCCCTATCAACTTTTTGCAAGATGACCTGGCGGAAGTCAGGGAATTTCATAAACTCAGAGTTGAAAGCATAATCGAAGCCATAGGTCAGAAACTTTACCCGGTCCTCTACGGTTGCATTGGGTGAAAAACCCATGATGTCAGCAGACACCATTTGATTGGCTGATAAAGACATCGCCAAGTGACAAGATTCATCGCCGGGTCTTTCTGCGCCCAGAACAATCAGGCTGGCGTTGATGGCCTCTTTTAAAAGCTCTTCCCGGGACTTGGTGGAGACGAAGCGAATATCGTGCCCCGCCAGTAAGGCCCACATGGCTTTGCCCAATGGGCTTTCAGCTATTTGCTCATGAACAACCAGGGTGGGCTTGGTGTTTGATTTTACTATATTTTCCAAGTTATATGGACCTTAAGGAAAAAGAGGAAATCCGTAATCATTTCCTTGACAGAATAGCCCATTTCAGTATATTTCGCATCTCTGTTTACAGCGGGTTTTTCCACAGTATTCGGATTGCGGGTCGCCATGGGGTGGCTTAACGCATTGATTTTAATAACAAACTTACGGTTTTTGCCATGTTCGCTATCATTCGCTCCGGCGGGAAACAATACAGAGTCGCACAAAACGACACCCTTCTCGTCGAAAAACTGGACGCCAAAGAGGGCGATACAGTAAAATTTGACGATGTCCTGTTTGCTGAAGGTGGCAAAAAGGTTTCCGTTATCGGTAAAGTTATCGCGCAACTGCGCGACGATAAAATCATGATCGTGAAAAAGCGCCGTCGTAAGCATTATAAGCGCACAATCGGTCACCGTCAGCCCCACACCAAGGTGGAAATCACCGAAGTGAAGTCGGCTTAACTACAAGATACCTATTCTCAGGAGTTTGAAATATGGCACATAAAAAAGCAGGCGGTAGCTCCCGTAACGGTCGTGACTCAGCTGGTCAGCGTCTTGGCGTGAAGATTTATGGCGGTCAGCAAGTTCTGGCTGGCAACATCATTGTTCGTCAACGTGGTACAGAGTTTTACCCAGGCAAGAACGTTGGTATGGGCAAAGACCACACTCTGTTCGCTTTGATCAATGGCGAAGTGAAATTCACCATGGGCAACCGTGACCGTCGTTACGTGAACATTCTTCCGGCCAATGATGGTGCGGAAGCGGCTGAATAAGCCCTCTGGCATAAAATTTAAAGAGGGGAAAGCTTGGCCTTTCCCCTTTTTGTTTGAGATAAGAAGATGAAATTTTTAGACGAGGCAAAAATATATCTTGAAAGCGGACACGGCGGCGCCGGGTGCGTTGCTTTCCGTCGCGAAAAGTTCATCGACATGGGCGGACCCAACGGCGGCAATGGCGGTAAGGGCGGCGATGTTATTATCGAGGTGGTCGATACACTGAACACACTAATTGATTTCCGTTATACCCAGCACTTCAAAGCGCAAAAAGGTCACTATGGCATGGGTAAAGACCGTTCGGGCCTTGGTGGTGAGGATGTCATCGTGCGCGTTCCTGCCGGTACGCAAATCCTTGATGAAGATAAAGAGACCATTCTTCTCGACCTGACAGAACCCGGTGAACGCATTGTATTCCTGAAAGGTGGCGATGGCGGTTTTGGTAATGCGCATTATAAAACCGCGACCAACCAGGCACCGCGTAAATCGACACCGGGTTGGCCTGGCCAGACAGCCGCTGTATGGCTGCGCCTGAAACTGATTGCTGATGCAGGCCTTGTAGGATTGCCGAATGCCGGTAAGTCAACATTCCTTGCGGCATGCACGCGCGCGCGCCCGAAAATTGCTGATTATCCCTTCACTACCCTCCATCCCAATCTGGGCGTTGCTTACATTGGTGAGCAGGAATTCATTGTTGCCGATATTCCTGGATTGATTGAGGGTGCTAGCGAAGGGTTAGGACTTGGCACGCGTTTCCTGGGCCATATTGAACGTACGGCCATTCTGCTGCACCTGATTGACAGCACACAGGACAATATTGTTGAAGCATACAATACCATTCGCGGTGAACTGAAAGCATACGGGGAAGGCCTGGATGAGAAACCTGAGCTCGTGGCGCTGAATAAGTGTGATGCTTTGGGTCCTGAACTAGCA
The DNA here is from genome assembly GCA_946480475.1 of uncultured Alphaproteobacteria bacterium. The sequence continues at coordinate 4,999 of CAMLJM010000052.1, read as the reverse complement.
GCCGATCAAGCAAAGACGCTGGAAGACGCCATCGGCAAGAAAGTATTCCAGATTTCCGCTATTTCTGGCCAAGGCGTAAAAGATGTCCTCTACCCTATGTGGGATGAGGTCAAAATAATGCGTGCTCAGCGTGCGGAAGAAGCAGCAAGCCGTAAGAAAAGGGAAGCCTATCAGTCGCCAGAGCCAGAGTTGAACAATAATGGCGACCTCGACGAAGCTGAAGAAGCCTAAAGTTCCGCATATTTTCCTGATTATTTCGTATTTATTCGATCTGGCCAATAGCTTAGACTAAGCCGTCATGACCCAGAAAACAGTCAAAATGATGGATATTTTGAGGGACTTGGAGGCATCATCCGATGTCCCCAAAATCACCCTACAGGAAGTTATTGAGAAACTGGAAACACGCGGATACGGTCCCTTATTGATTGGACCTCCCCTACTAACGCTTCTTCCTACCGGTGCCATTCCCGGAATGCCGGCTATTGTTGCGCTCCTTATCTGTCTGATTGCCGGACAAAGGCTTATAGGACACAAAACTGTTAAACTGCCGCATTTCCTCCAGAGGCTTTCCATCTCACGCAATAAAATGAGACGCTTACTTGTTAGGAGCGAACCTTTCTTTGGGGTTATTGACGATCTTATTCATGCACGCCTTCCTTTTATGTTCTGGCCTGTGACAGAGCGTCTGATTGCTGGCATTAGCATACTGATGGCTGTCTCGATGATACCGCTTGGGTTTATTCCTTTTGCTGTTATGGTACCCAGCTTCGCCCTTGTTATGTTAGGTTTAGGCTTAAGCGCCCGTGACGGAGCACTTATCATCATTTCGTTTGTTTCCATGCTTACCCTCGTCTTCTTTATCTTTTGAGAGAAACCACATGCGCACAGATACACCGACAGCACCTAAAACCATCTATCTGAAGGATTACCAGCCACCGAGCTATCTAGTGGAAAGTGTGCACCTGACCTTTAAGATTTTTGATGAGAAGACGATTGTTCTGTCGAAAATTTCTTTCAAAAAGAACCATGATGGCAATGAGCCGCTGGTGTTGAACGGCGAGCGTTTGTTTTTGAAATCCGTTGCAATTGATGGCAAGTCCGCCACTGATTATCAAGTTGATGATAAGTTCCTGACTATTGCAGCACCTGGTGATAGATTCTTTCTGGAGACGGAAGTTGAGATTGATCCTGCTGCTAACACAGCGCTCGAGGGGCTTTATAAATCAGGTGGCAACTGGTGTACCCAGTGCGAGGCCGAAGGCTTTCGCAAGATTACTTACTTCCCGGATCGCCCAGATGTTATGACTGTGTTCACGACACGTGTTGAGGCTGACAAACAGGTATGCCCTGTCCTGCTTTCAAACGGTAACCTGACTGAAGAAGGTGACCTTTCAGATGGCCGTCACTTCACAGTATGGCATGATCCTTTCCCTAAGCCTTGCTACTTGTTTGCCCTCGTTGCGGGTGATTTAGTTTATATTCAGGATCATTTCAAAACCATGACAGGCCGTAATGTCGACTTGCGTATTTACGTGCGCAAGGGCGATGAAGGTCAATGCCATTACGCTATGGAATCGTTGATTAAATCCATGAAGTGGGATGAAGAGGTTTACGGCAGGGAATACCAGCTTGACCGTTTCAATATTGTGGCGGTTAGTGACTTCAACATGGGGGCGATGGAAAATACGTCGCTGAATATCTTTAATACGGCTCTGGTTCTGGCGCATCCGGAAACCGCCACAGATGGTGATTTCGAGCGTGTTGAGGGGGTTATTGCCCATGAATATTTCCACAACTGGACAGGTAACCGTGTGACATGCCGTGACTGGTTCCAACTCTCCCTGAAAGAAGGACTCACTGTTTTCCGTGATCAGGAATTTTCGTCAGATATGAACTCGCGCGGCGTTAAGCGTATTGATGATGTGGTGTTGCTGCGCCGCTCTCAATTTGCGGAAGATGCCGGGCCTATGGCGCATCCTATTCGTCCTGATAACTATATTGAAATCAGCAATTTCTACACTGTTACAGTGTATGAGAAAGGTGCTGAAGTCATTCGTATGCAGCATACATTGCTCTCGCCGGAAGTTTACCGCAAGGCTACAGACCTTTATTTTGATCGGTATGATGGCATGGCCGTTACTTGTGATGATTTTGTCCAGTGCATGGTTGATGCATCAGGTCAGGATTTATCTCAATTCAAGCTATGGTATTCTCAAGCTGGCACCCCTGAGGTAACAGCAGAAGGCTCTTATGACGAGGCTGCGCGTAAATATACGCTGGAGCTTTCCCAGAGTATACCGGCAACGCCTGGTCAGCCTGACAAAAAACCTATGCATATTCCTGTTAAGGTGGGCCTTGTCGGTCCCAACGGTGCAGATATGGCAGAGGAGTTGCTGCACCTGAAGGAAGATAAACAGACCTTCACCTTCGATAATATTCCTTCGCGCCCGGTGCCATCGATCCTGCGGAATTTCTCTGCTCCGGTGAAATTAAAGACAGACCTGAGTGATGATGATTTACGTTTCCTAATGGTCAATGACTCGGACGGGTTTAACCGTTGGGAAGCTGGCCACACACTTTCACTGCGTCTATTGAATAGCATCATCGACAAGCTGGAAGCGAATGAAGGCGGCATGGTTGATCCTGAATATGTACGCAGCTTTGGTGATATCCTCAATCAGGCCTTTAAGCCGGAAACTGACAAAGCCCTGCTGGCGCGTTCACTAGCCCTGCCTGACATGGCCATTATCGGCCAACACCGCAAAGTCGTGAATACGGATGCTATTCATCAGGCCCGTGAGATCGTGATGATGATACTAGCTGACCAGTTTAAAGATATCCTGAAAAAGATTTACTTTGATAATCATGATAAAGGGGCTTTCCAGGGTGATTCTGCAGCGCGATCCCGCCGTGCACTTAAAAATACAGCCCTACGCTATTTGTCACGCGCAGACGGTAACCCTGCAATCGTCATCGCCAAGGAACAATATGATAAAGCCACCAATATGACTGATCGTGTGGCTGCCCTAAGTGTTCTTGGTGATACTGAAAGCAAGGAACGTGATACAGCTTTTGCTGATTTCCTTGAACGCTTCCATGATTATATGCTGGTCGTTGATAAATGGTTTTCCATCCAAGCGGCATCAATCCGCCCATCAATCCATGATGACGTGCGTGCTCTGCTCAGTCATAAAGACTTTATCCTCACCAATCCCAACCGTGTACGGTCACTTTATGGGGCTTTTGCTATGAATAATCCTTATAGCTTCCATGATAAAAACGGTAAGGGTTATGAATTCCTGGGTGATGCTATTATCCAATTGAACACTGTAAACCCCCAGATTGCTGCCCGCCTTTTAACACCGTTGAAGGAGTGGAAGCGTTATACGCCAGATCGTCAGGAAAAGATGAAGGTCATCCTCCAGAAGATTGCAGCGCAACAGGAACTGTCACCAGATGTCTTTGAAATCGTCACCAAAACCCTCGCGGCCTAATTTAAGGCTGGAGGGTAAATATGACGGCCCCGTTTGCGGGCTGGACGAAGCTGGACGCGGGCCCCTCGCCGGCCCCGTTGTGGCCGCTTGCGTCTTTATTCCTGAAGAGACACGTAAGGAAAAGTTCTGGAAGCAAGTAACTGACAGCAAGCAGTTATCGGCTCCCAAGCGTGAAGAATTATACGATCTGATTATTTCTCATAGCTCCTATGGGATTGCACAATCGAGCGTTAATGAGATTGATAGCATCAATATTTTGCAAGCCAGTTTGCAGGCCATGACGAGATCACTGAATATAATGTCCACGAATTTTAATATTCATCCTGTTGCCGCCTTAGTTGATGGCAATCAAAAGCCCAAAGGGCTGACATGTCAGATACAGACTGTTGTTAGTGGTGATAGTTTAAGCCTCTCGATTGCTGCAGCATCGATTCTAGCCAAGGTTACCCGAGATAGAATGATGAGAGAGTTATGCCTGCAGCATCCTGTCTACGGTTGGAGCCGGAATGCTGGGTACGGCACGCCTGAGCATTTAGAAGCACTACGCCAGCATGGTGTTACCAGCCACCATCGCCACAGTTTTGCACCGATCAGGTTACTGGTAGCCGCTTAAGCCGGACGTAAAGGTTTACGAATTTCATGCAGAATATTGTCTTGTGTCACCACTTTAATGCCTGAATCGAATGGCAGATAAATAGATGACGAATTAAATATTGCTTGCAGTATCGGCCTTGCCGCTTTCCATTCAGTCTCCGAAAGCTTGCGTCTTGGCATCAAGTACAAGTGGTTCTGCAGCGGGCCATCCAGGCTTTTCTGCAAATCAAAAAACCGTGCTACGGGGATAGGCTCACTAGGATGTTTGACAGAAACCTCAGCATCCCACGCTTGCTGAGCCGTAATATGCAGGTGTCCATCCATACGGCGTGCTTCTACTATGATATCTGTAATGTTGCAGTAATCAAAAGCCGCTTTCAAAAGCGCTTTTTCCCTATTGGTTTGTTCGATAGACGACATTCTTAGGCTCCCCTGTGAAACTATTTGCCCTATTTTTAGGGGAACCACTGCTAACCGTAAAGTTGTTTATGCGATTCAAAAGAAGCCAGGAAATCAGCGCAAACTAGTAAAAACCATTAAGGCGCTAGAGGGTTAAGCTTGGGTGTTCGAGGCGGATTGAGCCAAATCAGTTTATTGTCAGGAAACTTTCCTTGCATGCGCTTGGCGTAAGCAATACGCCGATCGATATCTTCAGAATAATAAACCGTTAGCGTGTTGTTCTTCTGATCGTATTCATATTCTCCTGTTCCCCAAGCACGCCCCTGAGAGTCGATAGCGATGGAGGACAGTCCTATATCTGCATCCATAGCGCGATCTATAGCCACGGCTTCGGCGGGAATATATTTCTGATTTTTATGTTCATCGGGTACAGGACGGACACTGATATCCAATTCTACGCCGCAAACACTCATGCAGTACCGTATGCGCCCCGTTCCTGCGCTAGGTGTTTC
>CAMLJM010000051.1 GCA_946480475.1 uncultured Alphaproteobacteria bacterium | reverse complement strand
TGCACCCGATGGGCTGGGATGCGTTCGGCCTGCCCGCTGAGCGCGCCGCCGTGCGCGAGGGCCGTCACCCGGCTGTCATTACCAAAGAAAATGTCACCAACTTCCGCAAGCAGATCAAGCGCCTTGGCCTCTCTTATGACTGGAAGCGCGAGATCGATACCAGCGTGGTTGAATATTACCGCTGGACGCAATGGATCTTCCTGAAGCTCTACGAACAAGGCCTCGCCTACCTCGCCGAAGTGCCGGTGAACTGGTGCCCGGCGCAAGGCACAGTGCTTGCCAACGAAGAAGTGCAGGACGGCAAGTATGTTGAAACCGGCGACCCGGTAGAACGCCGCATGATGCGCCAGTGGATGCTGAAAATCACCGCCTACGCTGAACGCCTGCTCACCGACCTCGATGAACTTGACTGGCCGGCAGGCATTATCGAGATGCAGCGCCAGTGGATCGGTAAATCCGTCGGGGCACGTGTCACATTCGGTATTGAGAACACAAACAAGACATTCGAAGTCTTCACAACACGTCCGGATACATTGTTCGGCGCAACATTCTGCGTACTGGCACCGGAGCATCCGCTGGTGCAACAGATCACCACGAAAGAAAATAAAGCTTTCGTTGATGCCTATATCGAAAAAGTGAAGAACACCAACGACCTCGACCGCGAAACTGCCGCCGCCAAGGAAAAGACCGGCGTGTTCACAGGTGCTTATGCGATCAATCCTGTAAGCGGCGCACAAGTTGCGATCTGGATTGCGGATTACGTGAAAGCTGATTACGGTTCCGGCGCGATCATGGCCGTACCCGGTCACGATGAGCGCGATTACGAATTTGCTAAGGTCTTTAACCTGCCGATCATCGAAGTGGTCAAGGGCGGCAACATCGCTGAAGCCGCATATCCCGAAGAAGGTATCGCTATAAACTCAGGTTTCCTCGATGGCCTGCCCACCGCCGAAGCCAAAGTGAAAATGATCAAATGGCTGGAAGACAAGAAAATCGGTGAAGGCCAAACCACCTATAAGCTGCGTGACTGGCTGTTCTCGCGCCAGCGTTACTGGGGCGAACCGTTCCCGATACTGCACAATCAGAAGACCGGCGAAATTCAGGCCGTACCTTATGATCAGCTGCCGATCACGTTGCCGGAACTGACCGAATACAAACCGACCGATACGGGTGAACCACCACTGGCGCGCGCGACAGAGTGGATGAAGGTCGAGATGGATGGTGAAACGCTGCTGCGTGAAACCAACACCATGCCGCAATGGGCGGGTTCATGCTGGTATTACCTGCGTTATATGGACCCGGCCAACGATAAGATGCCGTTTGATCCAAAGGCCGAACAATACTGGGGGCCAGTTGACCTCTATGTTGGTGGCGTTGAGCACGCTGTTCTGCACCTGCTCTATGCCCGCTTCTGGCACAAGGTCCTGTATGATTGCAAACTGGTTCACACCAAGGAGCCGTTTAAGAAACTGTTTAACCAGGGCATGATCCTCGGCATCAGCCACCGTGATGATAAGGGCAAGTTCTACGCCCCCGGTGATGTTGAATACCGAGACGGCAAGCCATTTGTAAAAGGTACCGACATCCCGCTCACCCCGCGTGAGGAGAAAATGTCGAAATCCAAGCTGAACGTGGTCAACCCGGATGACGTGGTGGCGGAATTCGGCGCAGACTCCCTTCGCCTCTACGAAATGTTCATGGGTCCGCTGGAAGCGGTGAAGCCATGGCAGACCAGCGGTGTGAAAGGCGTTCATGGCTTCCTTGAGCGTGCATGGTCGCTGCTGATCAACCTTGAAACCGGCAAACTTAACGATTTCATCACCGATGAGAAAGAAGCCGCCGCCACCGATGAACTGCGCCGCGAGATTAACATCACGGTCAAGAAAGTCGGTGATGATATCGAGAACATGCGTTTCAACACGTCTATCGCCAAGATGATGGAACTGGTGAACCTTGCGAAGAAGCAGGACAAACTGCCGAAAGAAATTGCCGAGAAATTCGTTCTCGTGCTCTCGCCTTTCGCACCGCATATGGCGGAAGAACTGTGGGCACGTCTGGGTCATACTGAAAGCCTCGCCTATCATCCATGGCCGTCATACGACCCTAATTGGCTGCAATCCGATACGGTGCTGGTCACCGTACATATCAACGGCAAAAAACGCGCGGAAATCCAGGTCGGTCGCGGTCAGGCCGAAGCCGAAGTCAAGAAGATGGCGCAGGACCTGCCCACGATTGCCGAGAAGCTCGAAGGTCAAAACATCAAGAAGGTGATCTTCGTTCCGGAAAAGCTGGTAAATTTTATAGTTTGATAAAAAGCCCCCATCTGGGGGCTTTCTTTATGGGCCATAAACAATTCGTGATATCCTTCCTTTACACGGAAGGATTTTTATTATGCAATTTACAAAGATCGGCGCAAAGACAAAGACCAAAGCGGGTAGCGGCAGCGGAACCACTAAGACGATTTTCCAACTGGAACCCCACATGAAAATCCGTTTCAACAATGACGGATGGGCTGAGGAATTAGGACGTGGCGGAGAAGAAACGCCACCGGGCACAGCGTTACAGGGCCTGTCAGGCAGCAAGCTTGACGATATATTTGCACGCCGCTTTTACGATCTTTACAGCCGTGTTGTTATTCTTGAAATTCACCCGCGCCGCCCCACGGATATGACGAATGCCACAGGCGTCATTCTGTTTCGTGACCTTGAACCTGATTCCCCGATGTACAACCGGGTTAACAAGATCATTGAGTACGCGAATCAGAATTTTAATATGAATATAAAACCGCTATCTTAGCGGGTGAAAAAGGTGATCAGAGATCACGAACCAATGTGCCATCAGGGAGAACGCTATAACCCTCCCGCTTGCTCTTCATGTTCGTAAGTTCTGTCTTTAAAGGTTGCAGGATTTCTTTGACGTCGTAGTTTATTGTGCGTTCTTCGCTGACATCATTACCGGAGAGGACATTCTTGCCATCCTGAACCAGGTCAATGATCTTCTGCGCGCGTTTATAGGCCGCTACATATTCTTCTGATGTGATTTCCTTGACCATCTCAGTCAATTCCTGATCAAGGCTGACCAGATAATCATAATAGATTTTAATTTTACCCGGCAACAGGCCGAAGATCTCTTGTATCTGCTCAAGCTCCTCAACACTCAATTGCGCCATCTCCAGAAGATCGCTCAGTTGGTTAAGCGCTTTGCTGAGAGCCTTATACTTTTTTATCTTGGTGAACGGGGCGGGACCATCTTTCGACTCTTCTTTTGCCTTTTTCTCTTCGGCTTCAAGCTCTGAGAGTCTTTGGTGAATAGCTTTCTGCGCATGTACAAACTTACGGTTCACAATTTTAGAAAGGGTAATATAGTAACCCATCGTAAAATGCATGCACTCCATGGTCAAATCCGGATCCAACAGCGTATCGCTATCGGGACCTGCTTTGATGTCATCAAGACTCAGGTTGTGGTCATTATCATCTTTTCCCATGTAAGCGCCAGTAAGTAGAACTCTATATGCCCTGATATCAAGCTTATGCCCTTATGTCTTAAAGTGGGCATAAAGTTTGATAAAATTGTATCTTTAATTCCTCATACAACCGCATGAAAAATCGTGTAAAAAATTGAAAAACTCAGTGATTAAAAGAAGAAGGGGTATTAAGTAACCGTTCTACGAATCAGAATTATGCCTTACGCCATAGAATCGTAATGAACAGGGCCTTCGCTAACGGCAGAATTAATAGCGATAATATTAGCGCCAGAGCAGGCCATAATAACATCGGCACCCACATGGGCCATGTTGAATCGCGCTCAACTTCAACGACGAATGGCACAATGATATGGCCCACAAGAAGAATAGTGAGCCAGGCTGGCCCATCGTCAGCGCGTATCTGGCCAAATGATTCCTGACATACAGCGCAGTGATCGACTTGCTTGAGATAACTCCGGAAAAGTTTGCCTTGGCCGCATTGAGGACAGCAACCCCGCAATGCACGTCTAGCTTGCGGCCAAAAAGGAGGTTTCAGTTCAACAGAAGGATCAGTATTACTCATAATCATCTCTCATGCGGATCAGATGTACAGAACTATCATAGGCCGCAGGAACAGCAAAGCTATTCATTACTCTCAATTCCGGCAAAAACCTTCGCCAAATTTTATAACCAGACAATTCTGTTTGTCGGCAAACCACTTTATGCCCGTGGCCCGCCCGTCGCCTGCACGAATGACATGTAATATTCCATCACGTTCGAACTGAATGCCGTCTTTAATGGCCCAGGCTTCATAGTTTTTGGGTCCGCCCAGATGAGCAATGACAAGATCATATTCATGAGAGCGAGAGGAGCGCCGCAGATCAAGATATGTTCCTTCGGGTCCTTGCCAGCGTCCCATCCATGATCCGTAGGAAGTTGATTGATACGGGTTCTGATGACAAGCCGTAAGCAAGAAAGTCAGGAAAAGAATCAGAAAACGCATAAGTCATACACGGGTTTGTCGTGTGTCACTGTCATCAGGGGGAAAAGTAGGAAAAGCCGTGTCACCCTCAGATTTACGTGCAAAATGCACAGCCGTCGCCGCCCCTACAATCATCAATATAGGCGCTGCCGGTAAAAAGAGGAGTGAAAAGAACAAGCCGATAAAAGCGCCGATAAGAGCGGCTTTCTTATATTCCGGACGCCAGTGCTTCTTAAAGTCATTAATATAACCGGCAATAATAATGAACCCGCCTTTAAAGGCACCATAAGCAAATGCCAATATACCTAGAATAGTGAGGAGCAGGCCAAATACAAAAATGGTGCCGCCAAAAGCCATCAAGGGAAACCCTAAAACAGTCAGACCCGCTCCGGATAGCGTTAAAATAACACTCAGCTCGAGCGATGCCGGTGCGCCGCCTCCTAATCGAATATCACTGTAATCAATCTGTTCATTGTTCATAAGAAAGATCCCCAAAGTCAGCAACTAAGGCACAATAAGATTCTATATGAATAGAAACGCTTTCACAAAGGCTTGGTTCCCAGAATACTTCCAGACGGGGGTAATAAGGCACCTTTAAAATTTACCCAATGGTACATATTTCATATTGACCACAAAGATCCTTATGCTATTATTGTACTTATCGGTACATAATTGGAAATGTCTCCATACTCCTAAGCGATCAATAAGGAAAATATCATGATCAAAAAACTCGAAGGTAAAGTAGCGCTCGTTACAGGTGGATCACGCGGCATTGGCGCTGCGATTGCCAGGCGTCTGGCAGCGGATGGGGCATCCGTGGCCATCACGTATGGCGGTTCAAAAGATAAGGCCGATGCCGTTGCGAACGATATAATCAAAGCCGGAGGCAAGGCATTTGTCCTGCACGGCGATGCCAATAAACCTGAAACGATGCAATCCGTTGCCGATGCTGTCGTAAAACATTACGGGCACATTGATATCCTGGTGAATAATGCCGGTATTTTTGAAGGCGCAGGCCCGGTGCAGGATGCCTCTCTAGAGGCGCTGGAGCGCACGTTGAATATCAACGTACGTTCGGTATTCACTCTGACGCAAGCTGTGGTGAGGATATTGCCCGACAAAGGGCGTATCATCAATGTTTCAAGCGTTCTAGGTGAACGTGGCATTTTCGCAGGCGCCAGCATCTATAACATGAGCAAATTTGCCGTGAATGGCATGACGCGCTCATGGGCGCATGATCTGGCAGGACGCGGCATTACAGTCAATTCCATTCTGCCCGGCCCCATCAACACCGATATGGGCAATCCTGACGCCGCCGCCATCACCGCCATGAAGCGGCTGGGCACGCCTGAGGAAGTGGCTGCCGTAGCATCGTTCCTCGCCGCCCCGGACGCCAGCTATGTAACAGGCGCCACCATCCCGGTTGATGGCGGCGCAAACGCTTAAGACACGAGAACAGGCAGGTTTGCACAAAAGGCCTGCCTGTCGCATCTCGGGAAATATTATACAGTTGCCCTATCGACAAGCCAGAAAACCTGCAGGCATATTCAGCAACGCTTCACAGTTGGCTACTAAAATCATAATATACTCTGCTAGTAAGGGGGGCACATTGTGAAGGAAACCAAGACAAGATGTGCGTGGGCCACAGGCCTGAAACCTGATTACGAACGTTACCACGACACAGAATGGGGCGTCCCCGTACATGATGATCGTTTGCTCTTTGAAATGCTGATTCTGGAAGGGGCGCAAGCGGGATTAAGCTGGGAGACCGTTCTGAACAAACGGGAGAGCTATCGTAAAGCTTTCAAGAACTTTGATGCCAGAAAAGTGGCGCGCATGACCGATGCAGAACTGGAAAAACAACTTGAAAATCCAGGCATAGTTCGCAACCGCCTGAAAATTTTCAGCACGCGAAAAAACGCCATGGCTTTCTTAGAAATCCAAAAAGAGTTCGGAACATTTGACGCTTATCTCTGGCGCTTTGTCGGCGGTAAACCGAAGATAAACGCACCAAAAGAACGCAGTGATATTCCTGCCAGCACCCCCGAATCAGATGCTTTATCCAAAGACCTGAAAAAACGCGGGATGACCTTCGTCGGAACCACTATCATCTATGCCTATATGCAAGGCATTGGCATGGTGAACGATCATAGCGTTGACTGCTTCTGCTATAAAAAACTTAAGAAATGTTAGACAGTAGCGCTGCGCACTGCCTGGCACTCTTTTCTACAAATGCACCCTGATGGTTTTCTCACGGCTGGTAAGGCCATGAGTTATAGTCAGCGATGATTTGGCTACACCCAGAGCTTTGGCCAGTAATTTTATAACAGCTTCATTTGCCTTACCGTCTTCGGGGGCAGCTGTGACATAAACTTTATAAAGAGCGGAGCCGTCTGCGGCGACTTCCTTCTTAATCCGTTCAGCGCTGGCCTTAGGTGTCACTTTCACACGTAGCAATGTGGGCGGATTCTGGCAATCAAAGAGATCACGCACGTTGTACACCGCTTTCCGCAATAATTTCTTCGGCTTTCTTAAGAGCGTTTGCATAGTCGGTACAGAACAGGACATGCGCCTTGCCATCATCCAGATGCGCGTTTTCGAGCATGCGCATGGGTTGCGGCTGCAATCCGCTCAATATGATTTTTGTGCCATGATCACCGCATTGTTTGATAACAGCTTCCAGAGCGTTCTCTCCTGTCGCATCCAGATAGGGTACAAGACGCATACGCAGGATCAGGACCTCCGGCATCTGCCCTATTCTTTTCAGTGTATCCACCAGATCGCCCGCTACACCGAAAAAGAAAGGCCCTGTAATCTGAAACACTTCAACCCCTTTGGGAAGCTCCTGCCGCTGACTTTCATTTTCTGCCGTTTCATCGTACTGCATACTGGCCTTGCGCCATTCGGGCTTAATCTCTACGGCTTCGGCCATATGTTTCATAAACAACAGGCAGGCAAGCGTCACGCCTACGCCGATTGCCACCGTTAAATCAACCAGGACTGTCAATAGGAAGGTCAGAACCATTACGGTACGGTCTGTGCGGGATAGCCTGAAGATATGAATAAAATGGCCGACCTCGCTCATGCCCCATGCGACAATGAACAGGATCGCCGCCAAAGCCGCCATCGGCACAAACGCCATGATGTCCATCGCCAACAGCATGAAGATCAGCAGGAAAAGCGCATGAAACATACCCGCCATAGGGGTTCTGCCGCCGGCTTTGATATTGGTGGCCGTGCGGGCTATGGCTCCCGTCGCAGGCAATCCGCCAAACAAGGCCGAAGCAATATTGGCAAAGCCTTGCCCCACCAGCTCTTGATTGGAACGATGCTTATAACCTGTCATTCCATCCGCTACCACGGCGGATAGCAAAGCTTCAATCCCCGCCAGAAACGCGATGGTAAAAGCAGAGGGGATCACATTTTGTATTTTGGCTAAATCCCATGTTGGCAGTTCTGGTTTCGGCAGACCGGCAGGTATATCCGGAAAGCGTGATCCAATCGTTTCGACCGGAATGTGAAATGCAGCGACAAGAGCAGCCGATACAGCAATGGCAATCAAATAACTGGGAAGTTTGGGGGCGGCGCGACGCAGAAAGATAATGGTGAATAGCGCCCCCAGACCAACACCCAAAGTAGCCGGACTCGCCGTATCCAGCGCCCCGAAATAGGCCATCCATTTCGGGATAAAATCAGCAGGGACATTCTCTATTTGCAGCCCCAGAAAGTCCTTCACTTGGGAAGATGCGATAATAACGGCAATTCCTGCCGTAAATCCCGTTACCACGGGATGCGGAATAAATTTGATGATCTGCCCCAGTTTCGCATACCCCGCCACCAGCAGGATGACCCCCGCCATAAGCGTCGCCAAAACCAATCCATTATAGCCATGATGGGCAATCACATTATAGATGACCACAACAAACGCCCCGGTTGGACCGCCGATCTGCACACGCGAACCCCCGAGAAAGGAAATCAGAAATCCGGCTATGACCGCAGTCACCAAACCTTTCTCCGGCGAGGCCCCGCTGGCAATCGCAAGTGCCATAGCCAACGGCAGGGCGACAATGGCCACCGTCAGTCCGGCAATCATATCGGAACGTAAATCAGATACGGCGTAACCATTTTTAAGGAGGGTGAAAAGTTTAGGAGTGAATGTACTCATGGTTTAGCTATTTTTTCCTTCCATGAGACGAACGCCGCGCCCCTGCCCAGTGCTGGGCGTATTCTCCCCAATCAATTCAATGCCCGCTTTATTCAGGGCCATCACCAGTTTAGTTAAGGATTCCACATTCCCGCGGACCACATCATGGCTGGCCTCCATGCGCTGGATCGTAGGAAGGGACAAGTCGGAAATTTCAGCCAGTTGCTTTTGATCCAGCCCCAGCATGGCCCTTGCCGCTCGTAATTGAGAAGATGTGATCATAAAAAGTCCCTGTCAGTCGCAGCCATTACAGCAGGATTTTTGGCTTCAAGCATTGGCTATAATAGATTATTAAACGTTTGTTTTAATGTTTCAATATATATTTATGATGTATAAAACATGCATAAGTTTGACTTTCGGAGCATTAGTTCACCACAAAAAATATAGCAAGGGATACCACACTCTATCATTGTGATTCGTAGAAAATATCTAAAATTGCCTCGGACCTCATAATGTGATAATATGCTCCATATAATAAAATGGAGGCTTGTCGCTGTGCTAGATCGTCACAACAGAAACTGGAAACTAATTAGAGGTGCCGAAGGTAGACAAAGTGCCGCAGATTCCCTCATGGATAAATTAGAAGGAGAGGAAGATCAGGAGCTTCTTAGGCATTTGTTTATGAATGCAGATGCGGCAATTGAGGAACAGCAAAGCGGTCGCAAGCCCGACCGTTATTCCACTCTACTATCGGCAGGTGCCAAACTGAACCTTTGCTTAGACGTAGTTTTTCAACGGTGTGCCGAAGAAGGTTTTGCCCGGCATCCTGAGTTGAAACCCTTGGTCAACCAACTAGCCCTGGCAAGCCAAGAAAGCCCTTCAGTTGTTTCAAAAGCTATTTGCACGGCGCAGCCTCTAAACCCAGCCCAAGGAAATCGCTGGGCAAAACTAGTAGTAGGCACAAGTCCGTCAAATTAAGAAGCCCGGGTAATAATAGATAGCGCTACTGCGGCATAGCTCTCAGAACTTCAATCACCGTCGGTTGAAAGGATCTCTTTCCGTGGCTACGCCAACACCAATAGACCGGATCTTGCTCTTGCAGTTGCAATAGTCTTTAGCGCAAAGCTAAAACAGCTCCCATTGTAACGATGCCATTGACAAACCTCTCGCTGTCGTCAATCGCTCTCTATGGAAAATTTAATCAGGCTAAGTCATTGATCTGATTGATGGAGCGGGTGAAGGGAATCGAACCCTCATAGCCAGCTTGGAAGGCTGGAGCTTTACCACTAAGCTACACCCGCGC
>CAMLJM010000050.1 GCA_946480475.1 uncultured Alphaproteobacteria bacterium | reverse complement strand
CTCACTTAATTCTTTTTAGGCCACTGCCGCGCGGTTACCTTTGGCGGCGAGATCGCGCAGCACGTAATGCATGATGCCGCCGTTCTCGTAGTAGCCGATTTCATCCTGCGTATCGATGCGGCAAAGAACCTTGATGGTTTCCTTGCTGCCGTCTTTACGAGTGATGACAACATCAACATCCATACGCGGCTTGATGCCAGCTTCGAGGCCAATAACATCGAATTTTTCTTCCCCGGTCAGTTTCAGGCTCTGGCGGGTCATACCATTCTTGAAGACCAGCGGCAGAACGCCCATACCAACAAGATTCGAACGGTGAATACGTTCAAAGCTTTCGGCCAGAACTGCCTTCACGCCCAGCAGGTATGTACCCTTGGCCGCCCAGTCACGGGATGAACCTGTACCATATTCCTTGCCCGCCACCACCATCAGCGGTGTGCCGTCAGCGATATATTTCATGCAGGCATCATAAATAGGCATTTGTTCACCGGATGGCAGGTACTTGGTCAGGCCGCCTTCGACCCCTCCTTGTTCATTGGCCAGCATCTCGTTCTTGATACGAATATTGGCGAATGTGCCGCGCATCATGACTTCATGGTGGCCACGGCGCGCGCCGTAGGAGTTGAAGTCTTTCTGCTCGACACCATGCGCCAGCAGGTATTTGCCAGCAGGGCTGTCTTTCTTGATGTTACCAGCCGGAGAGATGTGATCGGTTGTGATCGAGTCACCAAACAGCGCGAGACAAGCCGCCCCCTTAATGTCTTTCACAACGCCCGGCGTCTTTTGCATGCCGGTGAAGTAAGGGGGGTTCGCCACATAGGTAGATTTCGGGTCCCAGCCATACGTTTCACCTTCACCACCCTTTACCGCCTGCCACTCTTTGGGGCCGAGGAAGACGTTGGCGTAACGGGACTTGAACATCTCCGACGTCAGCGAGGTTTCAACCGCCTGACGCACCTCTTCGTTCGATGGCCAGATGTCTTTCAGGTAGACCGGTTTACCGTCACTACCTGTGCCCAGCGGTTCAGTCGTGATATCGAGGTTCATATTACCCAGCAGCGCGTAAGCAACAACCAGCGGCGGCGAAGCCAGATAGTTTGCCTTTACGTGCGGACTGATACGGCCCTCAAAGTTGCGGTTACCGGACAGCACTGCCGCCACGGTCAGATCACCGGCTTCGACAGCTTTGCCAATCGGCTCAGGCAATGGGCCAGAGTTACCGATACAGGTCGTGCAACCATAACCGACAAGGTTGAATCCCATCGCATCCAGATGTGATGTCAGTCCTGCCTTATCGAGGTAATCGGTCACAACCTGAGAACCCGGCGCCAGTGACGTCTTCACCCATGGCTTGGCTTTCAGGCCCTTCTCGTGCGCTTTCTTGGCGACAAGACCGGCGGCCAGCATCACAGAAGGGTTTGATGTATTAGTGCATGATGTAATCGCGGCGATCACAACGTCACCATGTTTCAGTTTGTAATCGGAACCTTCCACCTGCACTTCTTTCGGCGCGATGTTGTTATCGGCCAGCAGCTTTTTGAAGATTTCGGAAGATTTGGAAAGCAGAACGCGGTCCTGCGGGCGTTTCGGGCCTGCGAGAGATGGTTCAACGGTGCTGATATCCAGTTCCAGCGTATCGGTGAATACAGGGTCCGGTGTTGACGCATCGCGCCACATGCCTTGCGCCTTGGCGTATTCCTCAACCAGCTTCGCACGATGTGCGTCACGGCCTGTGAAGTTCAGGTAACGGATGGTTTCTTTATCAATCGGGAAGAAACCGCACGTCGCGCCATATTCCGGCGCCATATTGGCAATTGTCGCACGGTCAGCGAGCGAGAGGTTATCAAGGCCCGCGCCATAAAATTCAACGAACTTGTTCACCACGCCTTTTTTACGCAGCATTTCGGTGACGGTGAGCACGAGATCGGTCGCGGTCGTACCTTCCTTCAGCTTGCCTGTCAGTTTGAAGCCGATCACTTCGGGGATCAGCATCGAAACAGGCTGGCCCAGCATCGCGGCTTCGGCTTCGATACCGCCCACGCCCCAACCCAGAACGGCCAGGCCGTTCACCATGGTGGTGTGGGAGTCAGTACCCACAAGCGTATCCGGATATGCAACATGGCTGCCGCGCTCTTCGTCCTGTTCCACCCAAACGGTTTGTGCGAGGTATTCAAGATTCACCTGGTGGCAGATACCTGTACCCGGCGGCACGACGCGGAAATTCTTGAATGCTTGCTGGCCCCAGCGGAGGAAAGCGTAACGTTCACCGTTACGGTCAAATTCGATCTCGACGTTTTCCTGGAACGCGCTCTTGTTACCAAACGCATCCACCATCACCGAGTGGTCGATCACAAGGTCAACAGCGGTCAGCGGGTTGATCTTTTGTGCGTTGCCGCCCAGCGCCTTCATCGCTTCGCGCATGGCTGCCAAATCCACAACAGCCGGCACGCCTGTGAAGTCCTGCATCAGCACGCGCGCGGGGCGGTACGCCACTTCATGTTCTGTTTTGCCCTTGTTATCAAGCCATGCGTGGCAGGCTTTCACATCGTCTGTTGTAACCGAAACGCCATCTTCAAAACGCAGCAGGTTTTCCAGCAGCACCTTCATCGAGAACGGCAGACGCGATACATCACCGATCTGTTTTGCCGCTTCGGGCAGGCTGAAATAATCATACGACTTGCCATCAATAGTCAGGCTTTTACGGGTTTTGAGGATATCGTGTCCGGTGCGGGTGGTCATGTTGTGAAACCTCTTGGAAAGGGCGGGAGATTAGAAAATTGAGCTATAAGATAAATAGCACGATCTAATAAAACGTTAAAATTCTAGCAGCAGAAAACAGCGGAATATACCCCCTAAAATCCATCAAAAATTTGCATATTCTGGCACCCTGCCTTAAGTTGCAGACTACTCTCAACGATTTGCAGCAGGACCTCCGTATAATGACAGAGCCTAGCCCTACCCCTGATGAGCGCGATGGTATTCAGGCCCGCCTCAAAACCATCTTGAAAGAGTCCAAGGAAGCGCTGGGAAAGCGTGAGGACGAGAAATTTGGCTGGGCCGAAACGGGCTTATTTACCCTTATAGGCGCCGCCGCGCTGGGGTTGGGTGGACTGGTCGCCGGCGCCATAGCGGGCTGGTTTGTATTACCCGCTGTTGCTGCCTGGGCTGGCGCCGCAATAGCAACCTCTGCAACTATCGGCACAACATTTGCCGCTGGCAGCTTTCTGGGATTAAGCGCTGCCGGATGGGCTGGCGCCGTTGGGGGCATGGTTTTAGGCGCACTGGCATCACTGGTTCCCATGTCACGCCGCACGGAAAAGAAGACGGAATACAAAGTACAGAGCATTATCACGCCGGATATCGAAGACAAGATAGCCACAGACGAGTTTGGCCGCATGTCTGTAGACCCGCGCAACCTGCCGCATCTGAAAGTGACAGAAACTCTTACGTCAAAAGCATACCGTTTAGGCAATCTGTCTGAAGACACTATGGGTGTTGTTACAGGACTGGCAGGTGCGTTTGCGGGGGCTGCTTTAGGCTTAAGTGTAGCAGGCATAGTCAAATTGGCTGAAACACGTCAGGGAATTTATAATTATGGCGACACCCCTTCTGACCGAAACAGGCCGCCTCCACCACCCCTGGCATAAAAATCAATATTTTCAATAAGTTAACTCAAGAGCATCTGAAATCCTTAAAATCTGTCCTAAATTGGCACTTTTTTGACATAATTCAACGCCACCATTAAAGAATGGAATTCACCTCCTTCGGTTGTTCCTAACAGTTTCAGCAATCAGCATTTCCTCCAGACCCCCGTGCGCCGGGGGTCTTTTCTTGGCGCTCCTCAACCGGCTTCGAACAATCTGAATCCTGCGGGGATTATGGGGCTGTCTTACGCAACTCGGGTTTGACGCCCATTCCGCCCTCGCCACATATGAATGATAAACGCATATATTCACCTGCGCTATCTATGGCGCGTTGACGTTCCGCACGCTCACGCATCATGCTGCCGATCGTAGCTTCCAGCGCACCCCCAATGCTGTCATATAATTTTTTGCGGGCATCTTTGGAAAGACTGGGGGGTACAGGCCCGACGCTATAGTCGCTTGCAGCCGGGAAGGCAAAATTCATATTGCGCTGTATGACGGCCTTGTAATCCTCAATCAGTAATTTATCGACCTCAACATGTTTCAATTCATGCAAAAGATACTCTTTATATTCGCACGCTTCGCTACGTAGCTCAGTAGCAATATAAATGACGGGGTCGATATGGATATTTATATTGATTTGCGAAACCTGCACACATGCCTGCTTATCAGGTGTCGTCTGTGTCACATATTTCAGGTCATGTTTGACCTGCATATGTCCTGTGCTCATGGCGTTGACCGTCAGGTCATAAATGGAATCTGCCGATATCTGCGCGTTGCCTTTGAAGTTTTCCAGAGCTTTCTGGTTCAGCTTATAATCAAAGCGAGGTTCCGCCACAGACGTATTGATGTTGATGACAGGCATATCCCCGGGCTTGCATGTCGATGCCTGTGCGGGCCTATACACGATCACCAGAAGGCATAGAAGCAACAGTAGCCGGATCAACGATCATTCTTTCTGATAATGTCTTTGCAGATTTTGCTGACGCGTTCATATTCCTGCAACGAGTCAACCTGCCCCTGACGCATGCGCATTTCTTTTGTCAGCAATAGTTCCTGGGAATCGATCGCGCTTTGCACATGACGTATATACGTATCCTGATATTCCGACATTTTATCTGTATGGAAAGGCCCCATGGCCCCCGCCTGATTCACAGCCGTTTGAATGGCTTTGCCGATCTCAGCCGCATATTTATTCATGACTTCACGGTCCACGCTCACGTGCTTGATTTCGTGACCAACGATGGCTGATTTACAAGGTTCCTTCTGGTATTCCTTGGCGATGTATATCGTGGGCGCAAGATCAATTTCAACCGTTACCGAATCGTACCACATGCACCCCACTTTTAATGTTGGATAGCTTTCTGTACCCATTCTTATGTTACTCTTGATTTGCGGAGCATCAGATCGCAGGCCCCCGGTCGTTGTATCCAGATTAGCAGCATAGGGATTGACAGTATCGGAGCCGCGCGAAGTCAACTGTGCAGACGTTTTAGAATAATCATATTTGATATCCGCTGTTCTGGGCAGCACCCGAATGGTCGGCGCCTTCGGGACACTGCAACGGACATCTGCCGCCGAACGCACCTGTGATGAAACCTGGGCTTTCTTTTGCCTTATGCGTTCCTCATGCGTTTCAGCAAAGGCGCCACCCGTCGCGCAGGCCAGAACCAGCCCGATGACCGCAACAGCGAAAATTCGCATAACAACCCCTGCCATAGCCAAAATACTCCTGTTTTTAGCGCCATTTTCCGCTATGATGACCCTGCCTCGCTTTTAAACCTTTTTCAAGGGGATCGCCATGTTCGCTATCGGTAAATTGCTGATTTTCATTCTGCAAGTCTACTTCTACATTATTATCGCCAGCGTTATTGTCAGCTGGTTAATAGCGTTCGAAGTTGTGAACATAAAAAATCCACAAGCGCAAAATCTGGTCAACTTGCTCAATAAACTGACCGAACCTGTCTATAAACCGCTGCGGAAATTCATTCCCCCCATTGGCGGCATCGATATCACGCCGATCGTGGTGATCTTTGGCATCTTCATCCTTCAGGAACTAATTGCCCGCACCTTTATCGTCGGCTCGTACCACTGGTTCTAAACATGGCTTCGGTAATTGATGGCAAGGCCGTCGCTGAACGCCTGAAAACGCAAATTGCAAGCGATGTATCGGCGCTGAAGGCGCAGGGCAAGTCTGTGGGGCTTGCCGTCATTCTTGTGGGCGATGATCCCGCCAGCCACATTTACGTGCGCAACAAAATACTGGCTTGTGAAAAAACAGGTATTATCAGCACTGAGCATCGGTTGCCCGCAGATGTCAGCGCTGCAGACCTTCTCAAAGTGATTGACCAACTGAATAAAGATCCTGCCATTCACGGCATATTGCTGCAATTGCCGTTGCCTGCGCATCTTGATGAGAACACGATGGTGCTGGCGATTTCACCGGACAAGGATGTCGATGGCTTACACCCTGTGAATGCCGGTCGCCTGATGGCCGGTTTGCCGGGGATGGTACCCTGCACGCCTCAAGGATCGCTGATACTGATCAAGGAAATCCAGAAAGATCTGACCGGCCTTCATGCCGTTGTGATTGGTCGTTCGCTTTTGTTCGGAAAGCCTATGGCGCAACTGCTGCTGGCGGAAAACTGCACCGTGACACATTGCCATTCAAAAACGCGCGACCTGCCCGCACTGTGCCGTCAGGCGGATATAGTGGTCGCTGCCGTGGGACGTGCCGGCATGGTCAAGGGTAACTGGATCAAACCGGGTGCGATTGTGATTGATGTGGGTATCAACCGTATTGCCGAGAAAAAGGTTGTCGGCGATGTTGCCTATGACGAAGCCCTGAATGTGGCTGGCGCCATTACCCCTGTGCCCGGCGGCGTCGGTCCGATGACGATTGCCTGCCTGCTGGCCAACACATTAAAGGCTGCACGCTATAACTAGCTGCTTTCACTATAATTTCCGCTTTTTGACAATTTGACTGTTTACATAGTAACGTGTCCTCGCCATACAGAACAGGGTACGATTAAGGGACAATCAGAATGGTCAGACTAGTGTATATGACACCCAGCCTCGAGGGGCTGGAGGGTGTAGACCCTAATGATGAATTCGAGAATCTGGAAGACCTGATCCGTCGTGCACATCTCAAGGATCTGGAAGAGCTTCTGAACAGGGCCGTCAGCTATTATCTTCATTTTATCGAAGCACAGGAGTGCGGTACCGATCATGACGGCCCCGTGTGCAGCATGATAGCTAAACCTTATGACAGCCCCAATCGCTATGATTTATATGATGAAGAAGGTGAGAATTATTTCCAGGTTGATGAGGTTAATCTGGATATAGAAAGTGATATGCTGGATAGTCTCTGTGTACGCGCCGGTCTGGAAACGGTCGATGAATTATTGAAACGCAGCCTTATTCTTTTTGAACAGGTTGTACAGGCGCGCGAGGCCGGATGGCATATAGGTCTTTATAACCGCATTACCGACCATACAAAATGGATTACGGATGCGCCTGAGATTATGCAAGCCCCTGCCACGAACGGTCCCGGCAAGCCCACACTGCAATAAGGAAACATCATGAACGTTCTCGTTAAATTTCCCTATAGGTCCGTGCTGATGCGCGACCTGAATGACCTGATGAAAAAAGCAGGCCTGGTTAACCTGGAAGATATGGTGAGCGAAGCCCTTACCTATCACGATATCATGAAAGAAGGCGAAGAAATGGGAATGTATATGATCTCTTCGCCTTATGATAACACCGATGAGCTAAAAGTGATTGATGACATCATCACTGCAGAGCATATGGAAGTGGGCAGTATTGACCTTACCCTGGAAGCAAAAGGCGCTGAAAATTTAAAAGCCACTGCCGGTACAGATGATCTGAGCGATTTTTTTACACGCTTGCTGGTCATGTATGAACAGGTCGCGCAGGCAAAATTTGAAAAAAAGGGTATCGCCCTTTTTGATCCAAAACCTGAAAATCCGCGTCTGAGCTGGACCCGTGTAACACGCGAAGATGATGTCATGCCCGCAAACGCGCAATATCCCACGGGACCCTTGCTGAATTAGGCCTTGCTGCGGTCTTCAGCGAACGCTAATCTCTGGGGAAATCATAATAATATTACAGGGATCAGAAATGGCTGACGTCAGCAGCATATCTTTCATTTTTAAGGCAGCGACCTCGCCTAACCTTGAGGATTTACGTCGTCGCTCCAGCAGTCCCAGCCTGCAGCATCTTTATAACGACACGCTGAATTTTTACGAAGAATATCTGAGAGCGCGTGAGGCAGGCTATAAACTGGTTATGACCCGACCCGATCAAGAGCACGGCATTGAGATCGATGATGAAGAACATCCCGTCATGCACAAGCCTATGGGCATCATTACACTTAAGACAGATTTGACCCGCGCACATGCCTTAGCCACCCGTGGTGGGTTCGTAGCAACGCAGAATATGCTGACACGCGCTTTTATCCTTCGTGAGCGGGTGACCGAAGCTGTCGAATATGGATGGCGCGTCGGTTTTCTGGATCAATCTGCCGTTCGTATAGAATATCAGCCGTCCGCACGGTTTAGCCTGATGGATATGCCCAGCCCCACCACTCTTCAATAATAAGGAAACAAAAAATGAGCACCCTTGAAGAAGTTGATTTTGAATTTATCACAAATTCCTCCGGCAGTTTCGAAGGCTTGCTAGACCGTCTTGATGTTAAACAAGATGACGCTGTGCTGATGGCGCTGACCTATTATGCGATTTATGTTCATGGCGAGTTCAAAGGCGGACGTAAACTGGTCATGATTGACCCCAAAGGCGAAAGTGCCTGGGAACTTGATGATGAACTGACTGAAGACCACGTGCGCGCTGATTTCCTGACTGTAAATGTCGATAAGGGTATTGTCGAAAACCTGACGCGTCATGCCAACGTGCCTGACCCGACAGACACACTGACACGGGCCTTTATCCTGCTGGAAAAGATATGCGACGTGAGAGATACAGGCTGGGGCGTTGGCCTGTTTGATAAGGAAACAAGCGTCATAGACAGGTTAGTGATGAAGGGTGGCGTTGAGGAGCCCATTGAAGAAGCCACGGAAAAAATCGTGAAAGCCATGGCCCCTGGCAAGCTGATTATGCATTAATATACTGAAAATAAACAGTATTTTTATTTTGCATAATATTTACTGTCGTGATATAAAATTGCATGCGCATGCTTGAAAGTACAGGTCTTATAATTTCCGCCCATTTCGGCAAGGTGAGGCAGCCTGTTGCCCATCCGACTGTTGCTGCCTGCATGCAAATTGCCGGCTTAAGGCAAAAGATGATCCAGCATGCGGAATTGAATGATGGTTTTATATTCGATAAAGCCGGGTGCCGCCAGCGTGTAAAAGATACTTATAATCCTGATATCCTCGCCATGGCCGAGCTTTTTGATTCCATCCAGCACGGTGAAAGACTTTACACCTATTGCGGTGCCCTGTCTCGTGAAGCTGCCCGTATTAAAACACATCCAGATATCATGCAGATGCGTCAGGAATGGCAAAGCCTCTCGGCATCACAGAAATTGGCAGCTTTGCGAGTTTTATCCACTCATATGGTGGATGTACTGAACAAGTCTCAATACTCGCTGTGTCTCAACTACCCTGTCATTACGATGGCCACCTACCCCGAGGCCAGCCGCGACCGCATTGCCATGCAGGTGGCTAAATACGAGCCTTTCAAACGGGATGTGGACGACGATAAAGGAATTAGCCTGTCGCATATATCGGTTAACCGGGACAAGCCAAGCCTGAATAATTTTGACGCCACGGTCGCCATGCTCTGGCACGAGCATATACACATGTATATGCAAGGGATGAGGGCTTGCCTGCACGAAGGATACCTTAGATCCAATCATCCCCTTTATGAAGAGATCAGCAAATCCGATCTCATTCAAAAATATAAAATCACCGGCAATTTCAGTTATGCTGAGAAGCTCTATTACGCCGAACCCGAAGAAAAACTATGTTACTTCGCACAGAATATTTTTCAGACCGTATTCAGATACATTCCGGCGCAAGATATGGGACTTGCCTATGGCTGATTCACACACGCATTTTAACCATACGGCTGCCGGCCCCCGGAATCCCCGCCTTGAGAGCATTCTGGTCGCTTTGGAGAAAAGAGGGCCTGATAGTCTTCCGCCCGTGGAAATATGCAAGCTTATTTCATTCATTAAAAATGCTATTCTTATCAGCGCGCGCGAAGATGGCAGCCTGAAAATCAAAGATGGCTATATAGAAGGCCTTCCCGATAACGGCTTCCAGCGCGAAATCTCTGCCATTACAAATCTGGCACGGCG
>CAMLJM010000049.1 GCA_946480475.1 uncultured Alphaproteobacteria bacterium | reverse complement strand
GCGCAGAAGGTCGGCCATGGCGGCACGCTCGATCCGCTGGCGACAGGTATCCTGCCCATCGCGCTCGGTGAAGCCACCAAGACCATCCCCTACTGTCAGGACCATATCAAGGTATACAGCTTTGCCGCCTGCTGGGGCGAATCCCGTAATACAGACGATGCCGAAGGCGAAGTGATTGCTACATCGCCTATACGCCCGTCAGAGGCGGACATTCAGGCCATCCTGCCCCGATTTATGGGTGAAATCAGCCAAATACCCCCAAAGTTCTCGGCCATCAAGGTGGACGGCGAGAGGGCCTATGACCTCGCCCGGGATGGCGAAGATGTAGAGCTGGCGGCCCGCATGGTTTATATAGAAGCCCTTGAAATGACTGAATTTAGCCCCGACCAGCCCCGTTTCCGGGTAGTTTGCGGCAAGGGAACTTATATTCGCTCCCTTGTCCGGGATATGGCGCAGGCCCTGGGAACAGTCGGATATATTAAGGATTTAAGGCGCGAAGCGGTGGGGCCACTGACTCAGAAAACGGCGATTTCTCTTGAAAAATTGCAGGAATTGGCCGATAGTGCCCGCCTTGAAGAAGCGTTGCTTCCTGTAGAGACCGTGCTGGCCGATATCCCGGCACTGGCCTTGAATGCACAGGAAGCCGCACGGTTGAAAAATGGCCAAGCGCTCACCTTCATCGCCCGCCCCGACATTGAACGGCTTGATAAAGCCGGGATCGACTGGAAAGCAGGTGATACTGCCCTCGCCGTTCTGAATGGAACGCCTGTGGCTTTGGTGGACATCGAAGGCGCGAATATTCATCCCGTGCGCGTTTTAAACCTCTAATCTTGATAGGAGAAACCCGATGTCGCTTACAGCTGAACGCAAAGTGAAGATTGTAAAAGAATACGCAACCAAACAAGGTGATACAGGTTCACCGGAAGTTCAGGTTGCCATTCTGACCACACGCATCAATGAATTGTCCGAGCACATGCAGAAACACCACAAGGACGTTTCAAGCCGCCGCGGTCTTCTGACCATGGTTGCTCGTCGTCGTAAACTGCTGGACTACGTAAAGCGCGTTGATGAAGCACGTTATCAGGCGCTAATCCAACGCCTGAATATCCGTCGATAATAATTCCGGAAACGCGGTCAGAAATGACCGCGTTTTTTATAAGAAATTTTTAAACGGGAGATATTTATATGCAGCCTGCTCAATTGCCATTCAAACACTATGAAGTGATTGTCGATCCTGCCGCTCTTGAGTTCTACGACTCTTTTGGAACTGCTTATATTAATACTACGGATGGCCAGCGTTTTATGCTGAATCAAAACAGTGATCCCGTGCCCGCTGAACTTAAGGCAGCAAGTCTTCGTGCACAAAACGCAGGCGAAAACCTGTATTTGCGCTTCACCGCATCAGATCGTAATTACGTGACGGAGATTGATGTCATGGGCGAGATTGCACTAGCAGCAGGCAGCAAGCTACCTGTACCGTTTACAACGCCGATTGGCCCTGAACGCACAGGCACTGTGGTAATTGTATCCCAAGACCTGGGCACAGGATATGTGCAAGAGGATTTAACAGGTCGTACATTTGCATTGTCAGGCAAATTTCAGAATGCCGCCGTCTTTGGCAAGATTGTTGGTAATGCAACAATTGACTCGCAAGCCCGGATACAACATGGACAGGGTAGCAGGGTTAAGTTTAGAGAGAATGGTCGCAATTGCATTGCTACCATAGAACCTTTGAAACCTTAATCTAAATAAAGAGGCAGGAAATCCTGCCTCTTTATTTCTATCAACGCATTTTAAGCGCTTTTATATCCTCAGGCCGAGCGGCCTGCCCGAGCTTGAGATAGATTTGAATATTCTCAATTCGCGCAGAAGCCATTTTTTCAGATGATGTCTGGCCCATAAGAGGTGATATGATATGCGCAGCGCGGCCAAATGGGCCTTTGTATCCCTTTTGCTCAAGTATATTGATGACAGCCAAGTCATCCTGATAATTGCCGCGTGCTTCCAGATAACACGCCAATTCCTCGGCCACGGCAAAAGGAGATGGCGCGGTTTCATAAGCAAATAGATTCTTCAAGCCTTGAAGTGCAGACATGATACGCCTCCTCCCGTTAGTCACGGGGGTTATATCATGAGATACACTTTATTTTCCAGAAAAATTAGGGGGTATCCATACCTGGCTTTACGCCACCATCACCGGATTTTCTACGGCTTTGGCTAACCTTTATATTCTTAAAGGCCTCCATCATAGCTGTTTCACCTGTCCGCTTAAGCTGGCCATTTTGCTCTATCCATAGAGCAAAACTGCCCTTCTTGAGCTGCGCTTCACGCATGGATATGAAATCTTTAATGTCTTCCAGAAATGTTTGAGGGATTTTGCCCACTTGCAGAAGTTGGCAATAGCCGTAGGTTTTATTTTGCACAGGATCAACAGCTATTTCAGCATCATATCCCATTTTCTTAATAAAACGCTTTAGCTCGTTGGCTGACCAAAGCCCCTCAGGATCGTTTGAGAAATATATATTTGGCGTATAATAACCAGCATCTTCCATGGACTGCTTGTCTTGGATAGCCTGGGCCGCATTGACTTCAAAATGATGCTTAATAAGCTTTCCGTAGATCTCGTCAGACATACTCATTCCCTGTTTTTTAAGACTTTAGGAGCAATAAAAATAGCTGTCAATAAATTATGTATATAGCCCGCCCCTTATCCCATTAATGATTTTTGGGGCCAGATCAGGCGGCTTTCTGGTCTGCCAGATAGTATCGCTTCAGGATTTTGCCGTTTTCCATCTCAAATACCAGCGGGGATCCGGTAGGGATTTCCGCAGCATTGATCGTTTCCGGCGTTTCCGCACCCAGCACAATCAGGATGCCGCGCAGGCTGTTGCCGTGAGCAGCTACCAGAACGTTCTTGCCCTGATCCAGCAGTGTTTTGATTTCTTTTGTGAAATACGGGCGTACGCGGTTTTCAACCACATCCTGCAGGCTTTCCCCGCCTGGGGGCTGCACGTCATATGAACGACGCCAGATATGAACTTGCTCATCACCGTATTTCTTGCGGGTTTCGTCTTTGTTCAAACCCGTGAGATCGCCGTAATCACGCTCACGAAGGTCATCGTGTTTGACTGCTGTTTTGAACAAATCGCCCTGCCCGGCCTCGGTCAGCGCGATTTCGGCTGTGTTATAAGCGCGTTGTAACGTGCTGGTGAACACCTTGTCGAACTTGATCCCGGCTTCTTTCAGGCGCTGGCCTGCCGCCTTGGCTTCGGCACGCCCCTGGTCGCTCAGGTCAATATTGTGGAAGCCCGTAAAACGATTTTCCAGATTCCATTGACTCTGGCCATGACGCATTAAAACAAGGTAGTTCATTGTATATCCTAGCATTTCCTTTGACTTTAGATCGGGATAATGGCATTAAATCCCCTGTCGGCGCAAGGGCACGAAGGAAGTGTTCCGGTTGACTGTTAAGCTCAGAGATTACCCGCCCTTCTGGTTTTAATCGTCCACCGAACTCCTCCCCCCCGCGCACTAGCGTCTATTTTAATCAATCACCCGTATTGGGCCTTTTTGGCATGGGTGAAATTCATTGTTCTTATGAAAGGAACATCAATGTTTAAAGTCTATCGTAAAGAATTCGACTTCGGCGGCAAAACCGTCACACTCGAAACAGGTAAAATCGCCCGTCAGGCTGACGGTGCCGTCATGGCCACAATGGGTGGCACAACCGTTCTGTGTACAGCCGTGGGCGCGCGCAGCGTAAAAGAAGGCCAGGACTTCTTCCCTCTGACAGTTCACTACCAAGAGAAAACATATGCGGCTGGTAAAATCCCGGGCGGATTCTTCAAACGCGAAGCACGTCCGAGCGAATTCGAAACACTGACATCACGTCTGATCGACCGTCCTATCCGTCCGCTGTTCCCGGAAACTTTCCTAAACGAGGTTCAGGTGATCGCAACTGTTGTGTCTCACGATCTTGAGAACCCTGCCGACATCGTTGCCATGATTGGCTGCTCTGCGGCGCTGACTATTTCAGGCATTCCATTCCTCGGCCCCATCGGTGCAGCGCGCGTTGCATATATCGATGGTCAATACGTTCTGAACCCCACCATCCAGGAGTCTGAGAAGTCAATTCTGGACCTGGTTGTTGCCGGTACAAAAGAAGGCGTGCTGATGGTTGAATCCGAAGCGCAAGAACTGAGCGAAGATGTGATGCTGGGCGCTGTTATGTTCGGCTGGAACCACTTCCAGGCTGCCATCGACGGTATTATCGGTCTTGCAGAAATGTGCGCGAAAGAGCCGTGGGATGTTCCGCAGGTTCCAGCGCATATCGCTGAGATGACCAAAAACCTGAAAGCCAAGTACGAAAAGGAACTGGGTGACGCTTACCTTGAGAAAGTGAAGCTGACACGCCAGGAGAAAGTTGGTGCGATCCGTGAGAAAGCGGTTGCTGAATTCGTTACTGAAGAAATCAGCAAGGAAGCTGTTGGCAATGCCTTCTTCCTGCTGGAATCCGCTGTGGTTCGTGGCCGTATCCTGAAAGAAGGCGCACGTATCGATGGCCGTGACACCAAAACAGTACGTCCGATTGTTTCCGAAGTAGGCGTTCTGCCGCGCACACATGGTTCCGCCCTGTTCACACGCGGCGAAACACAGGCGATGGTGGTGACAACACTGGGTACAGGTCAGGATGAGCAAATCATCGACAGCCTGACAGGTGAGTACAAACAGCGCTTCATGCTGCACTACAACTTCCCGCCATACTCGGTAGGTGAGTGTGGTCGCATGGCTTCCCCGGGCCGTCGTGAAATTGGCCACGGCAAGTTGGCATGGCGTGCGATCAACCCGCTGCTGCCGAAGGCCGAAGACTTCCCATACACGATCCGTACAGTATCTGAGATTACTGAATCTAATGGTTCTTCTTCGATGGCAACCGTCTGCGGCACATCCCTCTCCCTGATGGATGCCGGTGTTCCTCTGCCACGCCCTATCGCCGGTATCGCGATGGGCCTGATCAAGGAAGGTAAAGACTTCGCCGTTATTTCCGACATCCTGGGTGATGAAGATCACCTCGGCGACATGGACTTCAAAGTTGCCGGTACGGAAAAAGGCATTACAGCTCTGCAAATGGACATCAAGATCACTTCCATCACAGAAGAGATCATGACCATTGCTGTGAAGCAGGCTCGTGAAGGCCGCCTGCACATCCTGGGTGAAATGGCAAAAGCCATGACACAAGCACGCACAGAGCTGAGCGAGTTTGCACCACAGATCGCCACACTGACCATTCCAAAAGACAAAATCCGTGACGTTATCGGTACGGGCGGCAAGGTCATTCGTGAGATCATCGAGAAAACAGGCACAAAAATCGACATCGAAGATGACGGCACCGTTAAAGTGGCGGCAACAGATGCGAAAGCCATCGACGAAGCAATCAAGATCATCAAGGGCATTACTGATGAACCAGAAGTCGGTGTTGTGTATGACGGCAAAGTCGTCAAGACAACGGACTTCGGCGCCTTCGTAAACTTCATGCCTGGCAAAGACGGTCTGGTTCATATTTCCGAACTGGCCGATCAGCGTGTTGCCAAAACCACAGACGTTGTTCAGGAAGGCCAGACAGTGAAAGTACTGTTGGTTGGCTTCGATGATCGCGGCAAAATCAAACTGTCGATGAAACGTGTAAATCAAGAAACAGGCGAAGTTCTTCCCCCTAAGGAAAAACCAGCCCGTGAACCACGCGAAGATCGTGAGTCAGCATAATCAATAAACGAAGAAACAAGAACCCGAAGCGAGTGAGAACTCTCTTCGGGTTTTTATTAGGAATGAGATATGGCTCTTAAACTTCCCAAAATCATCGGTCACCGCGGCGCCTGCGGTTATGCACCGGAAAACACACTTGAATCAATCAAGACAGCCGCGGATCTTGGCGCCACATGGGTTGAACTCGATGTCAAGCTGACCAAGGATGATGTTGCCATCATATTCCATGACGACGAGCTGGACCGCACGACGAATGGTTCAGGCCTTGTAATGGAAACAACTTACGAAGATATCAAACAACTGGAAGCTGGAAGCTGGTTTGCCGACAGTTTCGCAGGAATCAAAATTCCAACACTGGAAGAAACGCTGGAGTTACTTATAGATCTTAATCTGGGTCTGAACCTTGAAATTAAACCCTGTGCCGGACGTGAAATCCAAACCGCTGAGGCGGCGCTCGATATTCTTTCCCGTTACTGGGATGATACGGACAAGCTGCTGATTTCCAGCTTCTCCCATGTCAGTCTAGAAACAGCGATGGAAATGGCGCCGGAATGGCATCGTGGCTTGTTGCTGGATGATGAATGGCCGGAAAACTGGGGCGAGCTTGCCGAATATCTGGAGGCCGCCACCATCAATATCAATGGCAACAAGGTAGATCGCGAACAGGTAGAAGCAGTTATTGACCTTGGCAAACCCGTCCTTGCCTATACGATCAATGATCCGCAACGCTTCCGTACCTTGCAGTCATGGGGTGTAGATGGTGTGTTCACCGATGTGCCGGATATTATCAAAGAAGCCATTCTTACCGTACACTAACCAGGGAGTATAAAATGAAAATCATTCATGAATTCCGCGAATTCGCCATGCGTGGCAACGTTATCGATTTGGCAGTCGGTATTGTGATTGGTACAGCTTTTGGTGCGATTACTAATTCACTGGTCAAAGACGTTATCATGCCGCCGATTGGTTACATCATGGGTCGTGTCGATTTCAGCAAACTGAAGTGGACCATGATTGAAGCCTCTGAAGGTGTGGAAGCTGTCACAATCAATTATGGCCTGTTTATCCAGACACTGGTTAACTTTATCATTGTTGCCTGGGCTATGTTCATGATTATCAAAGTTATGAATGCCCTGAAACGTAAACAAGACACAGGCGCCGCCGATGCGCCGCCGCCCCCGCGCCAGGAAGTATTGCTGGAAGAAATCCGCGACCTGCTGAAGAAATAGAATTCAATATTCTAGAAAGGGCTATGGCGGTTGCCATGGCCCTTTTTTTTGCCTAGAATCAAGGAAGTTTCTTGAAGGACTCTTCCCGTGCGCTTCCTGCCTTTTAAACGCGTCGAATATGTTTTTTTGCTGCTGGTGGCTTTGTATACAGCCATTAGTGCTGCCGTGGCCCACAGTTATGGTTTGGGTGAGCGTTTCCATACATTTATGTATCTTGAAAAATGCGCCATCATGACAGGCGGGCTGGCGCTGATATACCTCTTCTATGCGTGCTTCCGCATTCTATGGATCATGGTCAGTATTCGCCCGCCCAAGCTGGCACGCTACATTTGGGACGACTGGCGTCGCGGACCACTGAACACCGAACGACTTTTGCGCGCCATCCCGGTTTTTGTGGGATTTGTATTCTTTTTCTCCGCCTTTACCAGCATGAAGGAAATGATACCGGGCCTGAACCCCTTCTCATGGGATCATGAATTTGCGGCCCTCGATAACTTTTTGCATTTTGGCATTGACCCCTGGCGTCTATTGGCCCCGATCTTTCATTTCCCGATTATTACTTATGCGTTGAACGTAAATTATAATGTCTGGTTAGTGGCCGTATTCGTTGCCTTATACTGGCAATTATTCAGTAAGGCGCACCCCGTTGAGCGTATGCAGTTCTTTTTTGCTTTCGTCCTGGTCTGGGCCATTAACGGCACATTGCTGGCAACGATATTCTCATCCGCAGGCCCTTGCTTTTTTGAACGCCTGACTGGGTCCGATTATTATGCACCGCTTATGGCACATCTAAATGATGCCAATAAAATCTATAAGATTTTTGCCGTCGATACCCAGAATTTGGTCTGGAATGCGGCATCTAAAAACCAGTCCATGATTGGTGGCGGTATATCAGCCATGCCCAGTATTCACGTTTCGACCGCCCTGCTGTTCTGGTTGCTTGCACGTGAGATCAAGAATAAGCACGAATGGTTGTTTATTATGTTCTTTGTGCTGATCTTATTGGGATCGGTTTATCTGGGCTGGCATTATGCTGTGGATGGTTACCTGGCTATCATTACAACTTATGCCCTCTGGCAAATTAGCGGCTGGATGGTGCGGAATCTTATGCCTGCACCATCACACTCATCCTGACTACTCTTTGCCATTACCACCCATAGCACCCAGAACCTCGTTCAGATTTTGCGGCATGCCAAGAGCATTGAAACCACAATCGACATAGTGTGTTTCACCTGTCACGGCTCCGCCCAGCTTGGACAGCAGATATATGGCCGTACCACCCAGTTCTTCTAATTCAACAGCGCGGCGCAATGGGGCGGTCAGGAGATTATATTTATAGGTCACGCGGGCGCTACCGATGGCAGAGCCAGCCAGCGTACGCATCGGGCCAGCCGAAACCGCATTGACGCGGATACCCTGCGGACCAAGATCAGCAGCCAGGTAACGCGTTGAAGCCTCCAGCGCGGCTTTTGCTACACCCATCACATTGTAATTCGGCATTACTTTTTCAGCACCGTAGTAACTGAGTGTGATCGCTGAACCACCGTCCTGCATCAGGGGAGCAGCGCGACGCATCACGGACGTGAAGGAGTAGCAAGAAATGTGCATGGTATTCAGGAAGTTTTCGAGCGTCGTATCGACGTAACGGCCCTTCAGTTCTTCCTTGTTGGAATAAGCCACCGCATGAACGAGGAAATCGATCTTGCCCCATTTACTCTCGATAGATTTGAATACTTCGTCGATCTGCGCTTCGTTGACAACATCACAATCCAGGATGAAATCGGAACCTGCTTCCTTTGCCAACGGTTCGACGCGCTTTTTCAGGGAATCTCCCTGATAAGTGAAAGCCAGCTCGGCACCCTGCTCACGTAGAGCCTTCGCAATGCCCCAAGCGATGGAATGATCATTTGCCACCCCCATGACCAGGCCACGCTTGCCCGCCATCAAACCGTTTTTATTCACCTGGATTGTTTCTGACACGGCTGATTACCCCTGATAACGCGCAAAAGCCAGTGTGCAGTTGGTACCGCCAAAGCCAAAGCTGTTTGAAAGAATTGTTTGATGTTCAACATTATCGATGCGCTGACGGGCAATAGGCATATCCGCCATATCCGGATCGATAGTTTCGACGTTAATACTCGGAGCCACAAAATTATCCTTCATCATCAGCAGGCAGTAAATGGCTTCCATCACGCCGGCACCGCCGAGGCAGTGACCCGTCATCGATTTGGTCGAGCTGATATGCGGGATATCCTTACCTGTGAACACTTCACGAATCGCACCTATTTCCTTGATATCGCCCACAGGTGTCGATGTGCCGTGTGTATTGATATAGGTCACAGGCGTTGTCACAGTGGAAAGTGCCTGCTGCATGCAGCGTACGGCACCTTCGCCATTTGGCGCCACCATGTCTTCGCCGTCTGATGTCGCGCCATAACCCACGAGTTCGGCATAAATCTTGGCGCCACGCGCTTTCGCGTGCTCTAGTTCCTCAAGAACCAGAATGCCGCCGCCGCCCGCGATTACAAAGCCATCACGGTTTGCATCATAAGCACGGGAAGCCTTATCAGGCGTCTCATTATATTTTGATGACATCGCACCCATGGCGTCGAACAGACATGATAGTGTCCAGTCGAGATCTTCGCCCCCGCCGGCAAACATAATATCCTGTTTACCCCAGGCAATCATTTCAGCAGCATTGCCAATGCAGTGCGCAGAGGTTGAGCATGCAGATGAAATCGAGTAGTTGACACCCTTAATCTTGAAGTTCGTGCAGAGCGTGGCCGATGTCGTTGAAGACATACATTTGGGCACGGCAAACGGGCCGATCTTCTTAGGGCTTCCGGTTTCAACAACTGTCTTGGCTGCCTCTACCTGGTAATGAGTGGACGGGCCGCCAGAACCTACAATAGCGCCCGTGCGAACATTGCTGATTTGCTCAGGCGTCAAACCTGCATCAGCCACAGCTTGTTCCATAGAGAGGTGCGTATACGCAGCGGCCTCACCCATAAAGCGGAACAGGCGGCGATCAATTTTTTCCTGCAGATTGATATTTGGCTTACCGTATACCTGAGAACGGAACCCCTTTGCGGCATAATCCTCGGAGAACGTAATACCAGACTTACCTGCTTTCAGGGAAGCTGTTACCTCTTCAGCGTTATTACCAATGCAGGACACAATGCCCAGACCAGTGACAACGACACGACGTGCGTTTGGTTGAATCGGCATAGGATAAAATCCTTTCGATAGAAGGAAAACTATAGAGAGCGCGGGTTATCGAACAGACCGACTTTAAGATCGGTCGCTTCATAGATAACTTTGCCATCGGCAATAACCTGCCCATCAGCAACACCAAGAACCAGCTTGCGATTGATCACACGCTTGATTTCGATGTTGTATTGGACCAGTTTCGTTTCAGGTAGAACCTGACCGGTGAATTTCAACTCACCAAGTCCCAGAGCACGGCCAGAACCCGGCGCACCTGTCCAGCCGAGATAAAAGCCCAGCAATTGCCACAGGGAATCCAGACCAAGGCAGCCCGGCATCACCGGATCACCTTCAAAGTGACATTCAAAGAACCATAGTGATGGCTTGATATCAAACTCAGCCTTCAGGAAGCCCTTATCATGAGCCCCACCCGTCGCAGAAATTTCTGTGATGCGGTCAAACATAAGCATCGGTGGTAATGGCAGTTTTGCATTACCGGGACCGAACAATTTCCCGTGCCCACATTCGATCAAATCGTCGTAGGAATAGCTGGATTTAGGTGTAAAAGTCATCGCACTCTTTTCGGCCAAATTCGACATAACATAAACCTTTATTCTGGG
>CAMLJM010000048.1 GCA_946480475.1 uncultured Alphaproteobacteria bacterium | reverse complement strand
GAGTTCTGTGGGCATGGATATAACCTCTGTCTCTCAGGTTATCGCGGAGATGGTAAAAAGAAAGTGAATTATGCGGCTTGCGGCAAGTGGATATTGCGGCGATTCAACGTTAATTCGACATGAATAATATTCTCAAAACCCTTTAATTGTGCAGGGGTTTCGGGCCGCCTTAGAAAGGCGAATGATTCCATGTCATGAGAAGGATAGGCGCGTGCCAACTTGTAATGGCGGCCTATTAGAATATAGCATGCGATTTCTTCGGTTATCAGATTGAATGAATGCATACGCGCTTTCGCTAGATCAATGTCTTGTCCTTGGCGTGTTTTGCGTGCAATGAAAGTCTGAATATCGGTATTCAATGCCTGCCGCAATGGTTCCGAAGAGGATATATAAAGCATGAGATCGTCATATATATGATCGAAAGCCCCATGCTGCTGCCATTCTGACCATCTATAGATACGGATTTTGTCCTGATATTGCGTAAGAATTTTGTTGTTTCGTGAAAGCCAGTCATCGCCCAATTTTTGCCCGGCTTCTTTTGCTTCTTGTTCATGCATACCCATTGCCATGAAATTGTGACGATACATGGTGTCACTGAGTGTCAGTATGCTTTGGGGAAATTTCTGCTGTGCCCATTCAATAATGCTGGCGAGTTTCTCGCCTTCATGTGCAGGATTGCCGGGGCTGATCCCGATTTCGCAAGTCGCGATGTGTTTCCACATGTGGTTCGGGCATGTCGCTTTAATACGATAAAGGCTCATGATTTCGCGCCTTTTGCTGTTGTCTTTTGCGGTTCTGCGCCATAATCCCAAAGAATTTGGAACTCCCGCCGCTTGATTTCCGCGATCTGCTTGTTGTGGATGATAATGATGGCGCTTTCATTTTTCTGTGTTTTGCTGATGACGTTAAAAGCAACTTTATCGCCATACACAGTTACAGGGTTGTTAAGATAAGCGCCTTTAGGCAGATACCGATATTCGTCTAAAGGGTATATGAGATGTGTATCGCCATGTCGCACTAGATGACGGAAAGTAATGCCGTTCTGGCGCAGTAATTTTTCTTTGGCGAGGACTTCTGGTGGCGACAGCGCATTATCGATGAAGCTATGCAGTATCTCACCGTGAGTGTCTTTCATCGTATAGTACATGTCGTCAAGCAGGTGCAGATAGATGTTGTCGTTGTCGTTCTCTTTTTCGATCACGGTTAGCAAGTCGTCGCGGAAGCGTACTCCTTTTTGAGATGTGAACTCGATGCCTGCATTCTCCATAGATTCCTGAATTTGCAGGAGCGTATCCGGCTTGGAATGGATCTTGGCAGTTTCGATCAGCTTGATTGTCGGTTCAGACACGCCTGATTTTTCGGCAAGATCTTTCTGGCTCCAGTCGAGGAGGGCGCGGGCCGCCTTTATCTGTTCTCGTGCAATCATGGTTCGGTGTTTTAAATATTTTATGCTTTTTAGTCAATATAATTATCCTATTTAAATATACCAAAAGTATAAAAATTATATATTTTTTGTGTTGACATAAAACAGTGTCAGGGTGTATGTTGCCACCATAAAACGGTAATAGAGGGTGCCCATTAAATGGGAAATAATAATAAAAATAATGAATTAGAAGATATGGAAGAGCGTTACGGCCCAGCCTATGTGCAGCAGTTGCGTGACCATTTAGTCCATATCGAGGCTAAGGAGATCTCCTATCTGGAAATGAAACAGATGGCCGAGGTTCTGGCACGCTTCCGCAACCGCGTGCGTGTGATGGTTCATCATTATCGCCGCTGGAAAGCCGATTACGAACGCGAACATGACCGCATTGAAAAGGTCTATCGCGCTTATGAAGGAATTTTTGTCCGTCGTCAGCTGGCCGATGTCTGGCAGCTCTACATGACGGTCAACCGTGATTATCATGAACTGCGACGTGTATACCTGGCGAACCTTCGCCAGCCTCCCCACAGGCGCGCCGCATAGTGATAGTACGAACCGGTTCCCCCGGTTCAGCTTGATGTCCCCACACACAAGCGGAGATCCCCTGATCGTAAGGTCAGGGGATTTCTTATTTTCCGGTTAACATGAAGGCTGTTTTCCAACGCTTAGACTGCAACCCTGCTGGCTGATATTCGCCTATTGACCGGGTACAGGGTTCGGGTTATCTTCCGCCCTCCAAAATACCAAGAGAAACTTCAATTTTGACAAACTTTATTGAATTTACAGACGGTGGCGAAGATCCCGCCGCGCGGCCTTATATATGGCAGCGGGCAAAACGTCTGCATGCTTATGATATGTGCGATCTTTATGCCCTGGAGCTGTCCTGCATTGCCGAAGGACTTGCTGCTGCGCGCGAACGCATGCGCGGGATGATCGGCACATATCGCCAGTGGAAGCTTGGCTATGAGCATGAGACTGACGGCTTTGAAAAAGTTCACCGCGCCTATGAGGGGATTTTCGTGCGCCGTCAGTTTGCTGAAGCCTGGCGGCTATATAGTGCCGCCCGTCGGGATTATCACGAATTGCGATGCGCCAGCGCTTTTGAAGAGCATCTCTACAGGCGCGCTGCATAGTCAAGAACCCTTAGTCAGGGGCCTTTAGGGGTCGATCTGGGGAGTTTTACGTTTCTTGGCGATCATCAGTGTAAACTCTGTCATGTCACCTGTTTTCTGGGACTCAATCTCCTGACCATCAACAAGCTCCAGAATTTCAAAGTTCTTTTCAAAGGCTCTTCTGAAACGCGCCTCATCCCACAGGCTGATCAGATGGCCGGGGCGGTCATTGCGTTCAACCGTACCATCGGGCAAACGATGCATGGTTGCGGGATTAAAGTCTTTCTGATTGCGTGCGCTGACATACAGCAATCCGCCTGGTTTCAGTACGCGCGTGGCGGTATCTACGAAACCATGCACGTGACCATTGGCGCCCAGCAAATGCAGAACGCGGTGCGCATATAATGCATCGAATTGATTTTTGCCAAAGGCTGCGCGCGTAAACTCGCCTAACAACAAGTGGGCAGAACCAGCGTTAACTTTGTCTTGTAACTGGCGGGTGGCTTCTGTCAGGCCGGCAACAGCGTTTTCAATACCGTGAACACGGTGACCACGATTGACCAGATGGATAATATCACGGCCATAACCGAAGCCGACTTCCAGGACGTTTGAAACGGGACGCAGTCTGTCAGCCAGACGTTTGGCCGTCAGGCTTGGTTTATCGCCCCAGATATGGCCTTCAGTTTTATAGCGCACGTTCCAGTCGGCGCTGGCAGGTTGTTGCGCCCCATTTAATACGGGGGCTGGGGCCGGTGAAGGCGCGATTGCTGTAACTGCTGTATCGTCAGCGGTTTTACTCATTTCGCCTTGGCAACTTTCTGCGGGGCTTCTTCCTGCGGTGTTGATGCAAAATTGTCCCAGCATATCTGGAACATGGTGCGGTAGCCTTCAGCAAATTCAGGCTGGCGCATGATGACAATTTCAACGTTATCTTCCTTGAAATTCAGGAAGGCCAGTTTGTCATGATAAGAATAGAACGATTTGTCGTTAAACAAGTTCTCAGGGAACCATTTATATTGTGAATAGGCGCGCGCCGGGAAATTCAGGTCGCCTTCCTGCACAATAATACGTACATCCATAACATCTTTGGATTCTGTCATACGGCGTGTGTGGTTTTCCCATTTATCCTTGCCCATCCACTTGATCCAGTTCTCATGAACCACGTTAGACAGGAAAACCTGTACAGGCTTTTCTTTTGTGCCGTGCTTGATGGCGGTTTCATATACGTCATCCAGAAATTCTTCAAAACCTTCTGCGCCACTCAGTGTCTGCACGAAGTTGCTTTGCGCGCGTACGCCATCAAGCCCTAAGAACTCGATACCGTTGCGTTCAAATGTACGGCGGATTGTCTGCAATGTGCTGGCGCGAGGCGTACTCTGGCCGTTCTCGATGCTGCCGATAGATGTTGATGAAATCCCTGTGCGTTCTGCGAGATCGCTTTGGCTCCAGTTAAGGATTCCACGTGCGCCCCGGATCTGTGCTGTTGTGATGCTCATTTTAACCTGTTTCTCCCGGGGGCATTTTAATATTAACGGCTTGTAAAAGCTTCTAAAAAACAAACCCGGGCTTGGTGTTTCGCTGATCTTTTTAACCGACAGGGGGTGTTTTATGCAAACAAAAAATTCCTTTTTTCATAAAAATTATGCTTGACGCACGTTTAAAATTATGTAAAAACTAAGACTAACTTGAAAATAGATCAAGTTACCGGAATCCCCTAAGAACCTGGTTCGTTCTTCTCCCACACAATCCGGTAAAATGGTCTTTTTTCCAGTTCCCACACAAAACATACGCGCCCCGCGTTAAGGGGAAATGAAAAGTTCCTTCCGGCGTCCCCACACCGGAAGGTTTTTTTATGGCGTGACTCCTATCAAGGCTGATAAGTCATATCCCACTATGCGTAAGACATCAGTCGATATTGGCGTGAATTGGGTAAGTTGGCTGCGGGATCAAGCGGCTAAATATTATATTTGGGATGAGAAAGCCCAATACCACCGCGTTCTGCATCCGTGCTCTTCCCTTGATGTTTCACCAAACCGCACATTGCGCGATGCCTGGCAGAAGCTACCTCGATACCATCAATCATTTCCTCATTTGCATAGTAATCTCTTCATACGCCAATTGAATCAGATGCGTTTGTCTGAACGGACGCGCGTCAGCATATTTTTTGCGGCGCATGGCTTAAAGAATTTTGAATTTCTAAATCACGGTGGTCGGGCGATTACTTTTCGTGCGCTTCACACGCCTACGGGCCAGATTCGTGTCGCGCGCATGGAAGCACAACATAGTGGCCGTTTTCCACGCCCTGATCATCCTGTCATTCTGC
The DNA here is from genome assembly GCA_946480475.1 of uncultured Alphaproteobacteria bacterium. Next base: position 8,221 of record CAMLJM010000048.1, on the reverse strand, counting down.
AGCCTTTTGCAACAAATGAAGGGCATTTTCATTTCTATGGCGATGTGAAGCTGGAAATACTGCCTGAGGTCGTGCCACTGTCCCGTTTATATCTTGAAATAAACGAGATGAACATTCCTCTGGTGAGAAAGGCCTTCCAGGATGCTGTTTACGATTTATCGTGGGGCACAAACATGATGTATGGCACACAAATGTTTGATCGTGATGCCGAAGCCCAGAACGTAGGCGTATTGCCGGATGGCCGCATTGTCAGTTTCGATCCTGAAGTTGTAAGAGGTGCCCGGGCTGAGAATAAGCACCGGCATTTCAATACACCTGCGTTGCTGCGTGATGCGAGCACGCAGCAACTGGCGCTGATTTATCCTAGACGCAAACTAGTTATGCCGCTCTAGAGCCGTCGCCCAGCAATCCCTCGCGGCGCAGCAGCGCATCCGAATCTGCATCCTGGCCGCGGAAATTGCGGTACAGGATGGCGGGATGTTCGGTGCCGCCACGCTCCAGAATTTCACGACGGTATCTCATCAGGCGTTCTTCATCATAAATGGCGTTTTCGGTCATGAAGTAGAAAGCGTCAGCGTCCAGCACTTCGGCCCATTTATAACTGTTGTAACCCGATGCATAACCGCCACCGAAGATATGGCTAAACGATGTCGATGTCGGACCTGCCAGCATCGGGAACAGGCGTGTATCTTTTGTGACTTCTTCCTCGAATTTGAAAACATCAAAGTTATATTTGCTTTCAATCTCTTTCGGGTCAGTTGTGTACCATGTCATATCCAGCAGGCCGAGATTAACCTGGCGCAGACCCATAGATGCCACCATGAAGTTCTTTGACTTGTTCAGTTTCTCAAACAGGTCATCAGGGATTTTCTCTCCTGTTTGCCAGTGGCCGCTGATCAGATCCAGAGTTTCACGGGTGTAAGCCCAATTTTCCTGTACCTGCGATGGCAGTTCAACAAAATCCCATTTTACGTTCGGGCTGGCGAGTGAGCGGTATGTTACATTGGACAGCAGACCATGCATAGCGTGACCCATTTCATGGAACAATGTTGTCACTTCATCATGCGTCAGCAGGGATGGTTTGTCCGGCAGCGGTTCTGTGAAGTTGCAGACAATGGCGATGATGGGGCGTTCGATCTTGCCGTGGTACAAGCCTTGTGAGCGATAACCTGTCATCCATGCGCCAGGTTTTTTGCCTGTGCGCGGATGGAAATCAGCATAGAACGTGCCGATGAAGGCTTTGGTCTTGCTATCTGTCACATCGAATGCTTTCACATCCGGTGCATAAACAGGGTAGTTCTTGTTTTCTGTGAAAGTGACACCGAACTGGCGGCTGAAATGCTGAAAGCAACCGTCCAGAACCTTATTGAGAGGAAAATAGGGGCGCAGGTCTTCGCTGGAAAAGCCGAATACGAATTCCTTCATCTTCTCGCTATAGTAAGCGATATCCCACGGCATCAGTTCTGCAGGGCCACCATTCTTGTCGGCAAATTCTTTCAGGGCTGCCAGATCGCGAATGGCTCCGGGCTTATATGATTTTTTCAGCTTATCAAGGAAGTCGAATACAATTTCGGGTTTTTCCGACATGCGATCTTCCAGCACAAAGTGGGCGGGGGTTTTGTAACCCAGCAGTCTCGCGCTTTCATAACTCAGCGACACGATCTGTTTAATGGTTTCCTGGTTGTCGAAAGCATCTTTCCAGGCACGGGTGCCGAAGGCGCGCCACATCACTTCGCGCAATGCACGATTATCGGCGTATGTCACAAATGGACCATAGCTAGGGTAATCCAATGTAAATAGCCATTTTCCCGCCATCTCTTTTTTCTCGGCGCGTGCTTTGGCCGCGGCGATCACATCTTCGGGCAGGCCTGCCAGGTCAGATTCTTTATCAACGACCAGCGAGAAAGCTTCCATCGAATCCTTGATGTTTTCGTTAAACTGCGTGCCGAGCGTGGAGAAGGCGATATTGATTTCCTTCATACGTTCTTTCTCTGGCCCTTCGAGCAAGGCACCGCTACGACGAAAACCATCATAGGTGTTCTTCAGCAATGTCTTTTGTTCCGTCGTCAGTTTGGCGTTGTCATGATCCTTGTCCCATACCGCTTTGATACGGGTGAACAATTTTTCGTCCATCGCAACGGACGAATAAAACTCAGCCAGTTTAGGGGCTGTTTCCTGTTTGATCTCGACCAGTGTGGGGGTGGCGGCGGCACTGATCTGGTTACCCAGAATTTCCATGATGTGGTTCAATGTTTCGCCCATATTCTCAAGCGCCACAATCGTGTTTTCAAATGTGGCGGGTTCCTTGTCAGACTTGATCGCTTCCAGTTCCTGTTTCGCCTCTTCCAGTCCTTTTTCTATCGCAGGCAGGAAATGCTCATCCTTAATCTTGTCAAACGCGGGGGCGTGGTTTGGCAGGGTCGAAGGGGTCAGCAGGGGATTAGCAGTCGTCATAAGGGCCTCGGGGTCGATGGGGAATAGAACGAACCCTTATTATATAGGCGCAATCGGGGCTTACTCAATACCGGTACAGCCAAGAAAAATCCCCGCGATAGGCGGGGATTTCATCGAGATCAGGCTACTTTCGGGGTTAGCAACCCCTGCGAACGGGGTAATGCCTGCGGGTCGGGATCCTGACCGCGGAAATTGCGGTATAAAACAGCCGGATGTGCCTTGGCGCCATGGCGGATAAATTCATCACGAAACTTCGACAATCTTTCCGTATCATATGTCTTACGTTCGGTCAGAAATGTATATCCGTCAGCGGCCAGATTATCAGCCCAGGCGTAACCGTGATATCCCGCATCATAACCGCCGCCGAAAATGTGGCTAAAAGCGGTGGATATGGGGCCTGCCAGCATAGGCATCAGGCGTGTATCAGCAGTAACCGCTTCTTCAAACTTGAATACATCGAAGCCGTATTTTCCTTGAATTTCCTTGGGGTCGGTCGTGTACCATGTCATATCCAGCACGCCCATTGTCACCTGTCGCAAGCCATAGTAACCTGCCATGAAATTCTTTGAACGATTCAATTTTTCGATCAGCTCTTCGGGCAGCGGTTCACCCGTGACTTTGTGACTGCTGATCAGGGCCAGTGTTTCTTTTGTGAAACACCATTTTTCCTGGATCTGCGATGGCAGTTCTACAGCGTCCCACTTGCGGCGATAACCGGCCTGTGAACGGAATTCAACCTGTTGCAGAAGGCCATCCAGGGCGTGCCCCATTTCGTGGAACAATGTGACGACTTCATCTTCAAAATCCAGGCATGGTTGTTCATTGCCGACTGGTTTTGTGAAGTTGCAGCAGATAGCTGTAACAGGGCGCTCCGTCTGGCCGCGATAAAGGCCTTGGGCGCGGTATTCGGTCATCCATGCACCGTCTTTCTTGCCTTTGCGGGGGAAGAAATCCGTATAAAGGGTACCAATAAAGGCGCCTGTCTTTTCGTCCGTTACATCAAAGCCGCGAATGTCAGGTGACTTGGTAGGGTAGTCCTTATTTTCTGTGAACTTGACGCCAAATTGTTTACTGAAGTGTGTGAAACATCCATCCAGCACTTTATCGAGCGGGAAGTAATCGCGCAGTTCCGCTTTGGAGAAACCGTATTCGGCTTCTTTCATTTTTTCACCGTAATAGCGTATATCCCAGGGCTTCAGTTCTTCCGGACCGCCATTCTTTATGGCGAACACCTGCAATCTGCGCAGATCTTCTACCGCTGCCGGTTTATAGGCATCCTTCAATCCATTCAGGAAGTTCATCACCGTTTCAGGATTTTCCGTCATGCGGTCTTCCAGAACATAGGATGCATGATTTTTATATCCCAGTAACTGGGCGCTTTCATGATTGAGCGTAACGATGCGCTTGATAGTCTCCTGGTTATCAAATTCGTCTTTCCAGGCACGCGTGTTTACAGCACGCCAAATTCTTTCACGCAGGGTGCGGTCATCCGCGTAATCCAGCACCGGGCCGTAGCTTGGGTATTCCAATGTCAGCGCATATTTACCAGGTGAACCGCGCCCGGCAGCTTCTGCGGCAGCGCTTTCTATATTCGACGCTGGCAGACCTTTCAGATCATCTGCACTATCGAGGAACAGAACGAATTTTTCATTCGCACGCTTCATGTTCTCGGTGAACTGAGTCCCTAGAGTTGAGGACTCAATATTGATTTCTTTCATGCGTTTGCGTGCCGCACCTTTTAATTCGGCGCCGCTGCGGCGGAAACCGTCATAGCTATCGTTTAGCAGCGTTAGCTGGCCTGCAGTGAGCTTCGATATTTCTGCCAGATTGTCATGAACGGCTTTCACTCGTTCAAAGAGTTTCTTGTTCATAGAGACAGATGTATGGAACCGGGCTGTCAGCGGTTCAATTTTTTGCTGTGTTTCTACAAGCACCACTGACCCGGACGCATATACTTCGTTGGACAAATGTTCTGTGATAGTTCCCAGCGTTTCTCCCGATGTTTCCATCGCCAGAATTGTATTCTCAAATGTCGGTGCATCAGGGTTGTTCGCGATGGCACGTATTTGTGCGCGTGCTTCTTTCAGAGCCACTTTGATCGCGGGCAAAAAGTCAGTGTCTTTGACTTTGCCGAATTCGGGTGCCTGATTAGGTAATGTCGAGGGTACAAGTAATGGGTTTTTGCGTGCCATAACACTGAAGCCTTTCCTGTTTATGTTTATGATTATTGGAAAGACTTTAAGGGGTTACATATTATGGTTCAAGGGTGATTGTGGTGCTATCCACGCCACCTTCTTTCGTTTCTGTGTCAAATGCCGTTACCATAACTCTATAAATGCCCGGCTCCTGAAACTTCATATTCGTGGCGTAAAGGCCGGGCTGGTCAAGCTTATCCATCTTGATCTGCGCTAGAAGCTGATCACCGCGATAAAAGCTGGCTTCCACTTCGTATCGTTCCGGCGGCCATGGGGTGCCCTTTTCAATCGGACACGCACAAAGTTTTGTGACGTTGGCTTGCAACGGGATGGTGACGTCTTTGCTGAACCTAACCTTGCGATTTAATTCAGGCGACAGGACATCGACAATAAAGCCCGGCAATTCGACGATGATCCCATTACCACGGGCGTAATCCTTGCCGGGTATCAGTAGATAATCGGAACTTGCTTTGACCATGGACTGCATCTGGCCATAGGGGCCGGATACTTCAATGCTGACAGGCGTAGGTGCATACAAGTCCAGTGAGAATGAGAAATGGGCGCTTTTCTCATTTGTGATGACTGCATCGCGGACATTTTCATTCATGATCTTATTTCTATCACCGCTGCCGCCAATGGTTTGGCCTTCGGCAAGTATGTCACCATTACGTTTGTCACGCACAATCACGTAAGCGTTGCCGGCCTCTTCGCCGATGAACAAGGCATCCTTGGCCTTCACAGAGATATTGATATTGGTGTCTGTAGCCCATGCAGGAACGCACAGGAAGGGCAGCAAACTTAAGGCCAGAAGGTATTTTTTCATCATTTTCACCCGTATGAGTATGACCGTAGTGTCCGTCACGGGCCGCCGCTGGTCAAGAGGGGGTTGGGACATTACCGCGTTTACGCCGTGTCACCGTCGTTTGAGGCGGCGATTGAGGCTCTATATAAGGGCTGTCATTCGCCGCTTGCTGTGGCAACGCGGCAAAGTTGAAGGTTGGTTTATAACGGCCAATTCCATATCTCTCAAGTAACGCTTGGGTATCGATATCATGTCCGGAAAACTTGCGGTACAGGTCGGATGACAGGGCAGTACCCGCAGCTTTCAACATATCGCGGAATTTCTGGCAGGACTCAGGATCATACATATCGCCTGTCTTTCTAAACATTTTTTCGGCATCTGCGTCTAACGCTTCTGACCAGAGATAGGCATAGTAATTGGCTTCCATGCCGATGCTGGCAATGTGGGAGAAGCGCGGCAGGAAAGGCGCCAGGTTTTTAAAATTCACTTGCGGGAAATTTTCTTCCTGGAAACGTGCTTCAAACGTTCTTAAATTAATGCGATCGGGGTTGCGTCCGTGAATAGCCAGATCCACATAGGCGCGGCGCACTTCGCGCAGCATTTTATGACAGCCCATGAAGCGGTTATTCTGCTGCAGGCCGTTCATCAGCGCCACAGGCATGACTTCGCCAGTCTGATAATGGAAGGCATAGTTCTTTAACACTTCCGGCTCCAGTGCCCACACTTCATTCAACTGCGATGGCAACTCACCGAAATCTGGCATGATACAGTTCATACCTGACAGCAGGCGATGTTCGGTTTTGCCCAGCATCTGGTGCATGGCGTGGCCCAACTCGTGGAAGACGGTTTTTACATCTTCTTCACTCAGAAGGGTTGGATATTCCTTTGTCGGGCGTTGGAAGTTCAAATGCACAGCGGATAAGGCTCGCGAAGCTTTACCACCATACTGCCCGTGCGTGTGAATGCTGACACAGAACTGATTCCCGCTGATTTTGTTGTCACGCAGATAAGGGTCAATGATCAATGTGCCCAGCAAGTCGCCTGTTGCTGCATCTTTGACATCAAAAGTGAATACGTCACTGGCAAGCGTAGGATAGTCTTCCCGGAAAGAGAACCGCACCCCAAACATCTTTTCGCAATGCTGGAACGCGCCTTGCAACACGCCGTGCAGCGGGAAGTAAGGCCGCACCATTTCGCTATTGAAATGCAGGCGTTCTTTTTTCATTTTCTCGAGATAGAAACGCAAATCCCATGGTTCCATGGTTTTGACGCCGTCAGCACGCGCGTATTGCTTTAGCTCCAGATGTTGCCGTTTTGCCGTAGGGGCAGATTTTTCTTTCAGTGATTTCAGGAAATCAAATACCGGTTTTCTTGTCAGCGACATATTATAGGTCATCGCCAGATCAAGATATGAACGGTAACCGAATATCTGTGCGGTTTCATAACGCAGTTTCAAGATCTTTTTCATGACTTTGAAATTGTCGCTATCAAGCTCCGTGCCGATGTCGTTGGTGTCTTTGTAATGCCGCTCGCGTAATTCGCGATTTTTGGCATAAAAAGCAATCGCGTGCTCAATCGGCTCTTCAGCCGTCAGAACCCATTTACCGGGCATGCCTCTCTTCTCGGCTTCTTCTGCAGCGGATTGAATGAACAGGTCTGGCACGCCGTCCAGATCTTCAATGTTCTCAATCACCATACCATAGGTTTTGCGTGCTTCCTGGAGATTATTATCGAACTCCAAGCCTAGATCTTCCAGTTCTGATGAAATTTCACGCAGGCGTTGCTTTTTCTTTGCGCTTAGCCCGCATCCATTTGCACGGAATGACTCGGCATAAACTTCAATCAGATATTTTTGGTTCTGGTCGAGGGGGAGTTTGTCTTTGTTTGTCTCTAGTTTTTTGAGACGTCGATATAGGGCTTCGTCTTTATATATATCATTATAAAAAGCTATCAATTTAGGATAAAGCTTTTCCTCTAGCTCTTCTATTTCTTCGCTGCGACAGGCATAGGTATAGAAACTGAAAATACCAAAAACATAATCCATCATCGATGTGGCATTTTCGAATGCTTTGACGGTGTTCTCGAAAGTGGGCTCGTCTTTTGACGTGGTGATTTTCTTCACCAGGCGTCTCGTTTCAGCCATGGTGAAGTTTAGTGCCGGACGAAAATCCGACGGTTTGATCTGGTCAAAAGCCGGAAATAAATCCGGCGTCTCTTCTGTGAAAGGTCGCAGAAGAGGGTTTGTGGTCATAAGCTCTGATTTTTTCAATCGGAACTCCCTAATAGTGAAAAGCACTCTGTTCTGTATTTTATATTTATTGCTATAAGTCGTAGACGAGCTTTGCCGGGCAGGCAAGGCGGCAAATGCTGTTTTTCTCTTATGTTCACATGACGATCCGCTCGACTGAATTTGATGACATTTATTTCTCACCGGACGATGGGCTGGCGGAAACCGCACATGTATTCCTGCGCGGAAATAATCTGCCTGCCGCTTGGGAAAAATCGCAGCGATTTACAATTACGGAAACAGGTTTTGGTACAGGTCTCAACTTCCTTTCTGTATGGAAAATGTTTGAAGAGACAGCGCTCGCAGATGCAGCATTGGATTTTATTTCGTTTGAAAAATATCCGTTGTCCCGGGAACAGATTGAATCAGCGCTTTCCCCGTGGGCCGGATTCTTTAGCGGACGCTTGGCAAGGCTGGTTGAAACTTATCCTTTACGTGTAAATGGTTTTCATCGTGTGCATGTGACAGATCGCGTGCACCTGA
>CAMLJM010000047.1 GCA_946480475.1 uncultured Alphaproteobacteria bacterium | reverse complement strand
GAAACACCGCCCGCTACGGCTCCTGCAGATACGATTGCAGTAACAGAACCTACTTTTGTGCCAGCGCCACCGGCTGACCAGCCAGCGGAAGCGCCACCCGTGTCTGTGGCGGATGCCGCAGTGCCTCCGGTTATGAATGTGCAGGAAGTGCCGGATGCCGCAGCGCCGGAGATGCCACCTAGAACTGTGACGCAAACCCAACCGGCGCCTACTTCAGATGTGGGTGCGGCTAATGGTCAAGTCTCGGCATCACCTGCGACTCCGGCAAAGCCTGAGGTCGCGTCAAATGTGTATTATGATTCATTGTCTCAGGTGCCCGTGGGGGCCATGGCAACCAGTGTCGGTCCGCGTGAGGTCAATCCTGTATTAGAGCCAGCGTCCAAAATGGTCGTTGTCACTAAAGATAAGAATGAAACTTCGCAGGAATCTTTATTGGTATCTGCCAACCGGGCCCTGAAGCTGCAACGTTATGATGCGGCGCTTGAGATGTACGACCAGCTTTATGCGAAGAATAAACGTGATACGCGCATCCTGATGGGGCGTGCGGTGGCTCAGCAGAATATGGGCCTGAATGAGTCAGCTATTCAGAGCTATGAAGAAGTTTTGGCCCTGAAGCCAAACAGCACCGAGGCTTTGGTCAATATGATGGGGCTGGTGCGTAAGCAATACCCTGAGATTGCCTTGCGCCGCTTGCTAGAGCTTTATTCGAAACATCCTAACAATGCAGGCATAGCTGCGCAAATAGGCGTAACCAATGCAGAGTTGGGTCATTTTGATGATGCTATGCGTTATCTGGGCATTGCGTCGACGCTTGAGCCAAACAATGCACAACACCTGTTCAATATGGCTATTGCCGCTGATCGTGGTGGTAACCGTGCGCAGGCGATTCAGTTCTATGAGCGTGCCCTTGAGGTGGATGTCATGTACGGCAACAGCCGCAGTGTGCCTCGCGAACGTATATATGACCGTCTATCGGTTCTGCGCCGTGGTTAATATCTCCCATGCCTGAAGGGTTGGCAGGGTTATTCCTCATCATTCCGCTGGGACTCTGCCTTGGCAGTTTTGCAACGGCCATAATTGCGCGCATACCATCGGGTAAATCATGGATTGCGTCATCAGCAAAACTGGAAAGATCTGCTTGCCCGCATTGCGGGCATACGCTGGGTGTTCTGGATCTGGTGCCCTTGCTATCCTGGCTTTGTTTGCATGGGTGCTGTCGGTATTGCCATCATCCTATCGGCATACGTTATCCACTCATTGAATTCTGTACGTTGTTCTGTTGCTTGCTTGTATATGCGGGATGGGGGTTTTCTGCATCAGGGATGATCCTGCTGGCGGCTGTTCCTTTTATTATATCAATGCTGGTTATTGATCTTGAGCACCTTATTCTCCCTAACCAGCTTCAAGTAATACTTTTTGTTCTGGGATTGATTTATGTTTTTTTTCAAAGCCAAGCGGAAATTTTTTCAAGTTTAAAGTTAACTAATTTTGGTCACTCTTTGCTTTCGTCCGTGCTTTACGGTGGATTGGCGTATGGCTTGGCTTGGGGCGGGCGCCTTGCATTCCGGCGCGAAGCTCTCGGTTTGGGCGATGTAAAATTCTTTGCCGTGGCAGGCTTGTGGTTGGGATTTACAGCATTGCCCGCTTTTATGCTATTAGCGGGGGTGATGGGGGTGGCTCTGGGCTTGATGTGGAAGATTTATGCAAAGAAGGATGTGTTTCCTTTCGGACCTGCGTTGCTAGCATCTTTTTTGCTGCTGCTTTTATTGCGTGGACCGTTATTTTCCAGCGTCTTAAGCCCTTTTCTCCGGGCGTTTCCGGGGTTATCCTAATATATAAGATTCCGGCTGGAAGGGGGGATGCAATTTTAACCTTCCATTCGGAATTTTCCGGTAAAACATTAAGATAGAACGTTTTCCTGCCTTTTTAGCTCCCGACGGAGGTCATTTTGGACATTACCCAGCTTCTGGCTTTTACGATGCAGAACAATGCCTCGGATCTCCATTTAAGCCCCAACAATCCGCCGATTATTCGCGCGCACGGCGACCTGAAACGCATCAAGGCGGATCCGCTGCGCAGCGATGATATTCGCACGATGCTTTATTCGGTGATGACCGAAGATCAGCGTGCAGATTTCGAACGCGATATGGAGCTCGACTTCGCGATTGCGTTTGGTGAGAAGGCGCGTTTCCGTGTGAACATCTTTACAACGCGTACGGGAACGGCTGCTGTATTCCGTAGCATTCCATCACTGATCCCTACAATGGAAGACCTTGAGCTTCCAAAGGTAATGAAGCGTTTTGCTGAGCTGGAGAAAGGGCTTGTGCTGGTAACGGGGCCAACAGGTTCAGGTAAGTCGACAACGCTGGCCTCGCTGATCAATTACATCAATGAGAATGAGGCGCGCCATATTATTACTGTGGAAGACCCTGTTGAATTCTTCCATACGTCCAAAAAAAGCCTGGTTAATCACCGCGAGCTGGGAACGGATACAAAGTCATTTGCGCGTGCCTTGAAATCAGCGCTCCGTGAAGATCCAGACGTTGTTCTGGTGGGTGAGATGCGTGACCATGAAACAATTTCTCTGGCGTTGACGGCTGCGGAAACGGGTCACTTGGTCTTTGGAACGTTGCACTCGAATACAGCGGCCAAGACAATCGACCGTATTATCGACGTTTTCCCGACAGGAGACAAAGAGATGGTTCGGGCTATGTTGGCCAGTTCGCTACAGGGCGTTGTTTCACAGACACTGCTTAAGAAGGCAGAGGGCGGCGGACGTGTAGGTGCGTTCGAAATTCTGGTCGGCACCAACGCTGTGCGTAACCTGATCCGTGAGAACCAGGTCGCGCAAATGTACTCTATGATCCAAACAGGCGCCCGTTACGGAATGATCACCATGGAAGATGCTATCAAGCAATTGCTTGAGGCTGGTCTGGTTGATCGCGCTGAAGCCCGTCGTGCTCTCCTGAAAACTTCTGATGAAGAAGAGGCGCCAGAAGATGAAGAAGGCTCGGACGAAGGTTCGGCCAAGGTTCAGAAAATGCCTAATCGTTCAGTGCAGGGTGGACGTTCTGCCGCAGCGCCGGCAGAGGATGAGGGGTATTCATTTTGAGCAGCGCACCGGCCGTACTGCGATACTTTCAGGTTATGAATGAAAGGCAGGCCAGTGACCTGTACCTGACGGTTGGGTTTCCGCCGTCTTTGCGTATCGAGGGTACGCTTGAGCCTATCAGGCCCGAGCCTCTAACGGTAGACGAGGTGAATGAGATTATCGCCTCTATCCTGACCAACCGCCAGCGCCGCGAGTTTGAAACCCAGATGGAGTTGAATACGTCATTGGACGTGGGGCGTTTTGGTCGTTTCCGCGTCAATTGCCTGCGTCAGCGTCAGTTTCCAGCCTTGGTTTTGCGCCGCATTGTTTCCAAGATCCCTAGTTTTTCGGAATTAACCTTGCCCCCGGTGCTGGAGCGTCTGTCGGTTGAGAAGCGCGGCCTCATTCTGGTGACAGGTATGACGGGCTCGGGTAAGTCGACAACATTGGCGTCGATGATTGATTACCGTAATACACACGAGCAGGGCCATATCGTTACGATCGAAGATCCGATCGAGTATTTCCATGAGCATAAGAAATCAGTGATTACTCAGCGAGAAGTTGGTGTAGATACAGAGTCTTATTCGGTGGCTCTAAAGAATGTTCTGAGGCAACGCCCGGATGTTATTCTGGTAGGTGAGATCCGTGATCGTACAGTCATGGAGCAGGCTTTGATGGCGGCTGACACGGGTCACTTGTGTCTCGCAACGCTTCATACGAACAACGCATCACAATCTATTGAAAGAATTGTGAATTTATTTCCTGAGGACTATGCGTCACAAATTCGCCTGAACCTTTCAAACAATTTGAAGGCGATTATATCGCAGCGCCTGATCCCGGCGGCGAAGGGCGGAATGGCGTTGGCCATTGAGATTATGCTGAACCAAGGCCTGGTGCGGGAGCTTATTCATAAAGGTGAAATTACGAAAATTCGTGATGTCATGGAGCAGAACAACCAGCTCGGCATGTGCAGCTTTGATCAGTCTTTGATACGGCTTTACAAGGAAGGGTTGATTACAGAGGAAATGGCCCTTAGCCAGGCTGACCAGCCCGGCGATCTTAAGATCCGTATCCAACAGCTCAAGCTAGGCGATGCAACCAATAAAGAAGTTCTGCGCGCTATCAATACTTCAGGTCTAAAAATATCCGAAGATCGTTAAGCGAGCCTGATTCAAGGCTTCGTTTTGCCCCCGCCATACTTTATGGTATAAATTGTGTACACAGGGGCGTCCCGATTCGGGACTTTCTTTTCTCACGGTTATTTTCTTTTTTAACGTTCTACTTGGATAAGTTCACGGATATGACAGAACAGATCGCGCGCGGTGTTATTCCCGCTTCCCGTACAATTAAGTGGGGCAGAATGCTCTGTACTACGGCCTTATCGCTGGCAGCGTCTATCGGCTTATCTGGCTGTGATCTGGTTGATAACCAGCTCAAGACAGATAGATCAACCCACCTGGATTTCCAGGATTATCGTGATGCGCTGGCGCCTCGTACAGAGGAGGGTGACAAATCAGCCACCGTTGACAAGGATTCCATTCCTGATTTCCAATCTTATGTGGCGACGCCTTCCGAAAATATCAAGCCTATGCCGCTGGTTTCCATTTCTGTTAATCAGACTGTGCCGCTTCGGGATGTACTCTATGAACTGGCTGAGCAGGCTGATTACGATATCGAACTTGATCCGCGTATTACGGGTTCCATTATTTTTACGGCGCGTGAACGTCCCTTTGACATGGTGATCAAGCGCATTTCCGAGATCGCAGGCCTGCGTTACAAGTTCGAAGAAGATACTGTCCGCGTCGAGTTGGACCTCCCTTATCAGAAAACTTATAAGGTTGATTACCTGAGCTATGTTCGCACGAACAAGAGCACAGTAAAGAATGATGTTTCCGTTGTGAGCGGCGATGGCGCAGGTACAGGTTCCAGCTTTGTGTCTGAGGCCAGCAGTGAGGCGAACTTCTGGGCTGAGATGGAGACGGGCTTAGCTCAGATATTGGGTGTTACGCCCGGTAGTGGCCAGATGGTCAGTGCGGGTGATCCGCAAATAACGGCGGTTGAGCCGACAGCGGCGCCTGTGGCGCCAGTCGTTACAGAGTCTCCGGATGGCACAACAACGGTGCAGACCCAGCCGCCTAATGCGACATTGCAGGTAACGCCGCTGCCGCCTGTGGACTCTTCGTCTTCATCGGGGGGCGGTGCTACGGCGCAAACGAATACATTTTCTATCAATAAGCAGGCTGGCATGATTTCCGTGATTGCTACGGAACGTCAACAGCAGCAAATTGCTGATTATCTGGCTGAGGTAAAGCGCTCAACAACGGCGCAGGTTCTTATCGAAGCCAAAGTCATGGAAGTCAGTTTAAATGATGAGTATGCCGCTGGTATCGACTGGGGGAACCTTGACCTAACGGATCTGGCCTTAATTGGCGATGTTTCTGCCGGTTTTGCAAATGGAGGAACCTTGGCTCGTCCGTTCCTGGATAATGAGTTAACTCCTGATGCAAATTTCCGTCTTAGCATTTCAAACAACGATGTTTCTGCTGTCGTAGATGCGCTCTCCCGTTTTGGTACCGTTCATGCCTTGGCCAGCCCGCGTTTAACGGTGCTGAATAATCAGTCTGCCGCTCTGAACGTTGCGACAAACGAAGTTTATTTCGAACTGGATATCGATGTGTCAACCACAGATGCTGGCACGCAGACAACTGTAGATTCTGAAATTCGTAACGTTCCGGAAGGTGTTTTGATCAACGTGCAGCCTTCTATCAATCTGGATGATCAAACGGTATCTATGGCTGTGCGTCCGACTGTCACGCGCATTACAGGGTTTAGAGAAGATCCTGGCGTAGCATTTATTGCGGCAGGGGCAGGGGCTGACATTACCTCCAATATTCCTATTGTGAATGTTCAGGAAATGGATTCTATTATTAAAGTCGGTTCCGGTCAGGCTGTCGTAATGGGGGGATTGCTTCAGGATCGTGCCGAAGGCACAGAACGTGGCGTTCCGGTTTTATCTGAAATTCCTATTCTTGGTAACGCGTTTAAGAACCATACAGACCGTATTCAGAAAACAGAGCTGGTTATCTTCCTTAAGGCAACCATCATTGATGCTGAAGGCAAAACAATTACGCCCATGGACAAGGATCTTTATAAGCGCTTCTCAGGTGATCGTCGCCCGCTGGATCTGTAAGCTGTTTATAATATGAGATATAAAATCATCCCGGCTTTTGCCGGGATGATTTTATAAAGTACCGGAAGTAAAGGTGAATACGTTGAATATCATTTCCTGGCCCACTGTAAAATATGTTCTGGCTGCCGCTATACGCGACCGGTTGATTATTGCTTTGCTGGTCATGATTGCGCTGGGTACGGCATTGTCCGTCTTTTTAGGTACAGCTGCATATATTGAGAAATATCAATTCGTACTGGTTTTTTCCGCAGCGGGGTTGCGTATTTTCTCTGTCTTGGGACTCGTCTTGTTCTGCGTTTTTTTTATAAGACGCTCCTTTGATAATAAGGACGTTGATTACCTGTTGTCGCGCCCCGTAAGCCGCACAGGCTTTATAGTTTCTCACGCTCTGGCATTTTCATTGATTGCGGCGGTATTGGCGGCGGCGTGCCTGCTAGCCGTTTACTTGGCGGCCCCCATTACATTCGGCATTGGCCATGTGCTATGGGGCATCAGCTTGATGTGTGAATTGATGATCATGGTCAATGCGGCGTTGTTTTTTTCCATGGTGCTTCCCAGCGCTTCAACGTCCGCCATGACTGTGATGGGGTTCTATGTTCTATCACGGACGATTGGCATATTGCTGGGTATTGTCATGTCGGGCCTGACAACGGCGCCTATCATGAAGGGATTAGCGTTTTTATTAAAATTTATTTCTTTGATTATCCCGCGGCTTGATCTTCTGACCCAGACAAGCTGGCTGATATATGGCACGGAAAATATAGGCCTGGGTTTTATTCTGGCGCAGGGACTCGTGTTTTCTGCCCTGCTTATAACGGCGGCTCTCGTTGATCTCGTGCGCAGGCAGTTCTGATATGGGGCGCGTACGAGAGAAACGGCTTATTTATACGGCGTTCTTTTGGGCGCTCATTCTCAATACAGGGGTGTGGTGGTATGCGCAGCCCTTGCGGGCGACCTGGGGCAACGTCCCACCCGTGCCCTCGCAGGCGGCGGCAGCGTTATTGACTTTGGGGGATAAGCAAATGGCTTATCGTTCCTATGCCCTGCTAATACAAAACCTGGGTGACTCTGGCGGCGATGCCAGGCCATTGAAGGATTATAACTACGAAAATCTGGTGAAATGGTTCTGGCTGCAGGATTCCTTAGACCCGCGCGCTAATTTTATCCCATCACTGGCGGCTTATTATTTTAGCGCCAACCAGGATACAGAAGCTATAGGCCCCCTTATCGATTATCTGGCGGCCGTAGGTTCCAGGCCAGATCAAAGCTGGCGCTGGCTGGCGCAGGCTGTCTATCTTGCCCGATTTGTCCAGCATGACTACGATAAAGCGTTGGTCCTTGCAGAAAAACTGGCAAGTCTTGACAGACCTGGATTGCCGACCTGGACCAAGCAGATGCCTGCCTTTGTCATGATGCAGCAGGGGGACACAAAAGGGGCATATGAGATCATGGTGCGCGTTCTGGGATCTCAAATGAATAGTCTGCAGAAGCCAGAAGTAAACTTTATGCGGGAATATATTTGCGACCGGATATTAACGCCCGAACAAAAAGAAACAGACCCTATATGCCAGGCCCCTTATTAGCCTTTTTAAACCTGTAATCTATATGAATAGCGAACATGGAAAATTTGCGTTTCACAGTACCTGAAATACTT
This sequence comes from uncultured Alphaproteobacteria bacterium, assembly GCA_946480475.1. Next base: position 5,181 of record CAMLJM010000047.1, on the reverse strand, counting down.
TCGCTGCTGGGCGTGGCGCAGTGTTGCTATCTGCTTGTTTACATGTTGTTCCGTTCCGGCAGTATTAAAAGTATCTTTTTACCCGCGGCCTACTTCCTTGTTTTAGCCGGCGCCTTCGCATTGGATTTCAGCCGGACTTCCGTCTCTTCACTGATACCCGGCTTTATGATGTGGGATTGGGCTTTGTGGTTTATGGGGCCACCCTTAAGCGTTCTGCTTATTCTTCAGATCCTGAAATTGCCGGACATGCCGACCTTCCGTAATTTCTGGGTGCTGGGGTTGGTGCCATCTGCTTTTCTGGTTTCGCGCTTATTGGCGGGGCTTGATGAAAGTTGCCGGCTTAACATCGCTGAATGTGATGTTTTTAACGAATGGCTGATTGTAACGGGCCTTATCGCGGGACTTCTGAGTATGGGCGCCATATGGGCGCAACGCCGTCGCCTGAGCGGGCTTTTACAGGAAAAGGCGGGGCGGGACCGCTACTGGCTGATCCTGACTTTGGTGTTTATGAATCTGTGCTTCCTGGGCCTTATGCTCATCAGCCTGACGTTTAACGCTGTCGCCGAGCAGATGATTCTGGTGCGCACCCTGTTGGGGTTGGGCTTTGTTTATGTGGCGGGTACCAGCCTGTTCCGCATATACCCGCAGGCCGTATTATTGATCCAGCGTGGCGAGCGCCGTAGCGGGGAGCCTACGCAGCTTGACGCAGAGCTGACAAACAAAATTCGTGAGCTGATGGACGTGCAAAAGCTATATCAGGAACCCACATGTAACCGGGCCACATTGGCGCGGGAACTGAATGTTCCGGAGGGTACGCTGTCCCGCGTAATCAATGCCCAGTTCGGTAAGTCAGTCCCGCAATTGTTGAACGAGCGGCGGGTAGAGGATGCCAAGCGCTTGCTCATCGATACAGAGGCAGCGGTAAAGGTGATCGCGGAAGAGGTCGGTTTCAGCTCTCTGGCATCATTCAATCGTGTATTTAAAGAGATGACAGGTGAATCGCCCAGCGGTTATCGCGTCGCGAATTCATCCCAACCAATCAATAATACGAAAAATAAATGATCATTACGTTAATATGACTCTTCATTTGTGCAAAGTGAGGGGTGTACGTCTCCTATCTTAATGATTCATTTAGAAAAAAAGCCGCATTCTCGAAGAATGGGGATTCACGAGTCACGGCAATCATGTATAATTTTGCGTGCTGGTTCTCAGCGTTCTTGTTCGAACAAACCTACTTATGTCTCAGTCAAAGGAGAATGAATACCATGGTTAAAACAACCTTAACCCACGATCGCTCACAGGCGGGCTTTACCCTCGTCGAATTGGCGATTGTTATGATTATTATCGGTCTGCTCATCGGCGGTATCCTGAAAGGCCAGGAACTGATTGCCAACGCGCAGGTCACGGCAACAGCCTCACAGATTAAAGCTGTGGAAGCAGCCCTGAACACATTTGATGACTCTTACAGCGCAATGCCAGGTGACATGCTCAACCCGGGTACACGTTTGCCTGGCTGTGCAGGTCTTTGCAATGCTAACGGCACTGGTAACGGTCGTGTTGATGATTTGCCATCAATTGCAGGGGCTGCAGGTGAAGCTCAACGATTCTGGATTCAAATGGCAACCGCTGATCTTCTCGGTGGGATTAATCCTGGTACAACAGCAGCCACTGCTGTTGCTTGGGGTGAAGCCTATCCGGCAGCTGATATCGGGGGCGGTTTTGCCTTTGGTTATGCTCCAGGTACGCCCGCAGGTGCTGATGCCAACGCGCCAACTTCTGGTCACTACCTTTCTTTAAGACAAACGCCAAATGCTGTTGTGACTAACACAGCAGATAATGCGAACTTAAAACCAACCCAAGCGGCGCGTATTGATCGTAAGATTGATGACGGTGTACCCAACGCAGGCACAACACGTGCTGCAGGTCCTGCTACATGCATGACAGGTGGCGCAGCTGGTACTTATGTAGAGAGCACAGCTACAGCAGATTGCCAGCTCTATATTCGTATTAAAGGCTAATGTTAATTACTAAAGAGAAAGCCCGGGGATTGCCCGGGCTTTTTTCTTTTACCAGAAATAACCCTCTCCCTCTGGGAGATGCAGGGTGAGGGGAGAGCAGGCAGGCATGTGTGAAGGACCCTCACCCGGCCAGCGTTTGCTGGCCGACCTCTCCCGGAGGGAGAGGTGGGAAGTTAAGCCGCTTTCTCCAGCTTGCCAGCCAGTGCTGACACAACAGCATCGCCCATTTGTGATGTGGTTACGGGGTAATTGCCGGGCGCCATAATGTCGGGTGTACGGTAGCCCGCGGCTAGCACGGCCTTTACCGCATCTTCCACTTCTGCTGCCAGATCTTCACGGTTCAAGGAATAGCGTAAAGCCATCGCAAAGCTCAGGATGGAGGCCAGCGGGTTGGCTTTATTCTGGCCGGCAATATCGGGGGCGGAGCCATGAACCGGTTCATACACGGCAGGGCGCTTACCGGTTTTGGGGTTCACGGGGCCGAGAGACGCCGAAGGGATCATCCCCAAACTGCCGGTGAGCATGGATGCTTCATCAGATAGAATATCACCAAACAGGTTATCGGTTACGATCACATCAAACTGTTTGGGGTTGCGCAGCAACTGCATGGCGCAGTTATCGACATACATATGTGAGAGTTCAATATCGGCGTACTGCCTCGATTGCAGGCCTGTGATTTCCTCGCGCCATAAAACGCCTGATTTCATCACATTGGCCTTATCAACCGAGCAGACTTTCTTATGACGCTTGGCCGCCAATTCAAAAGCGACATGGCTGATACGAAGAATTTCAGAAGTCGTATATACCTGCGTATCAATGCCGCGGCGTTCGCCATGGCCAAGGTCTTCGATCTTGCGGGGTTCGCCGAAATAAATACCGCCCGTGAGTTCGCGCACAATCATGATATCAAGGCCGCGCACGACATCGGGCTGCAATGTGGATGAGCCTAACAAGGCATCAAATGCCTGCGCAGGGCGGAGGTTAGCAAACAGATCGAGTTCCTTGCGCAGTCTCAGCAGACCAGCCTCTGGGCGTAAATGATATTCCACATTGGCCCATTTCGGGCCGCCCACAGCCCCCAGCATGACGAAATCAGCTTCGCGGCATTTCTCAATCGTGCTGTCGGCGAGGGGTGTGCCGTAATTGTCTGTAGCAATGCCGCCGATATAATCTTCGGTGACAGTAGCATCCAGAACGCCATTGGATTTGTAATGGGCGACGACCTTTTTAACTTCGGTCATCACTTCGGGACCAATCCCGTCACCGGGAACGAAGAGTATGGAGCATTTCATATTTTATTTCCTTTTGATGAACCACGGATGCACACTGATAAACACGGATGAGCTATAAGATAATTCTTTCCCATTCCAGTTTTGGATTCTTGAAATTCAGGATAAGACCAATAGATAAATCCGTCACTTTGAGATAATTCAGGATTTGTCCTTTTTCTATATTGGTGATGCGGTCAATTGTTTTGATTTCCAGAACGATTTGATCGGCAATAATGAAGTCGGGAATATATTCGCCAACAATCTTATTCTTATAGAGAACACTGAATTTTTTCTGTTGCTGAAAGGGAATGCCTTTTTCAGAAAACTCAATGGCTAAGGCATTCTCATAAATTTTCTCAAAAAATCCGTGCCCCAATCCATTTAACGCGGACATAGCGCAGCCAATAACCTGATAGGTTTTTTCTTCAAAAACCAATCCGTGTTTATCAGTGTCCATCCGTGGTTTTTCAATCAAAGCCACGGTCTTTCTTTATTGATATGCATTTCATAGGAAGCAATCGCGTCTTTTTTCTCTAATGTCAGGCCAATGTCATCAAGGCCATTCATCAGGCAGTGCTTACGAAACTCGCCTATCTCAAATTTGTATGTGTGCTCGCCGTTGCTGACGGTTTGTGCGCCCAGATCAGCTTCAATCTGCTTGCCAGCTTCCGCTGATTTCATCAGCACATCGACCTGATCCTGCGGCAGGACCACAGGCAGAATACCGTTCTTGAAGCAGTTATTGTAGAAGATATCAGCGTACGAGGGCGCAATCACGCAGCGAATACCAAAATCCAGCAAAGCCCACGGTGCATGCTCACGGCTGGAACCGCAACCAAAGTTTTCCCCGGTCACCAGAATTTCGGCGTGACGGTAAGGTTCGCGGTTCAGAACGAAATCAGATTTTTCCTGCCCGTTATCCTGATAGCGAATATCGTTGAACAGGTTCTTGCCAAGACCTGTGCGCTCGATAGTGGTCAGGAATTGTTTCGGGATGATCATATCAGTATCGATATTGATCAGGGGCAGGGGGGCCGCAATGGCTTTCAGTTTTGTAAATGCTTTCATGATCTCACTCAAACAGGGTCAGCGGTCTTTTTCAAGGCGTAAAAAGCTTTTCAGGCCAGAGCTGGAGGCGGTATTGACCGTTATGCCCAGCTGTTCCTCTTTCATTTTTACGTATTGTTGCAGCAGTTTGCCACTAAAGGCACCAGCATATTTCTTACTGGGGTCGTCCAGCCCCATCATACGGCGCAGGGCTTCTTTGGGCGTGCGCTGGCGTTCCTGATGCGGACGAGGGATCAAATCACCGTCGTAGGAGTCAACAATGCAGGATACCTGAGCAAAAACAGGCAGGCGGTCGGCCATAAACTCTTCCGGCCCGTTACCATCGATCCGCTCATGGTGGTATAGCGTGACTGTGTGGCGTACCTGTATATGAGGGTGATTTTTTAGTTCGGGACTGCGGTCAATCAGCGATTGCACCATGCCTGCACCCAGTCGCGCATGTTTCTTCTGCAGCGCCTTTTCTTCTTTTGTCGGGCGCTCATAAAGCATCCAGATCATGGGATTGTATGTAGGATGGGTTTTGCCGATATCATGAAACAACATGGCGGCCCGGAAATTCTTGGCAGCGCGGTCGCTATAGCCCAAATATTTCAGGAAACGCGCGCCATCGTGCGCTACACGGTTCTGGTGTGCGGTCATCTGTATGCCAAATCCGCCGATACCGCGGGCATACGTCATCATAGCGCCAATATATACGCGATCCCACGCATGCAGATATTTCTGCAACAGGGGATCGCTGGCGTAATCATACTGGTCCAGCAATGTGTCGGAAATGATCGGCATACAGTGTTACTCCCCCCATATTATAGCACATAAGGGTCCGT
>CAMLJM010000046.1 GCA_946480475.1 uncultured Alphaproteobacteria bacterium | reverse complement strand
TTAACCGCTGCCTGCGGCGCGAAAGCCATTTTCATGCTGCGTGTCAGCTCGGCAAACTGACCATCGATCTTGCGGATCTCTTCTTTGAACGCCGCCAGTTCGGTACCTTTCAGCGGTTCACCCTGCTGTGTTTTCACATTACGCGGGTTCACCTGCACGCCGTTCTCTATGACTTCGAAATGCAGATGCGGACCTGTGGAGCGGCCTGTGGTACCAACGTAACCAATCACCTGACCCTGCTTCACACGCGTACCCGGCGTAATGCCCTTGGCAAAACGGCTCATATGAGCATACGCTGTTTTAGTCGAACCTGTGTGGCGGATACGCACATAGTTACCATAGGAGCTGAAACGTCCGGCTTTTTCAACCGTGCCATCACCGGCAGCAAAGATCGGGGTGCCGGTAGGCGCCGCAAAGTCCATGCCCTTGTGCATTTTGGTATAGCCCAGAACCGGGTGTTTACGCACACCAAAGCCAGAGGAAATGCGCGCACCATCAATCGGCGTCATCATGATCGCTTTGCGCAGGCTCTTGCCGTCTTCGGTGAAGAAATCGACGCGGCCATCTTTGGTTTCATAGCGGTAAGCGGTTTTGATCACACCCCCGACATTGATACGCGCCATCAGCACTTCGCCGGTTTTGACCTGATGGCCGTCTTCGGTTTCATATTGCTCATAAAGAACTTCGATGCTGTCGCCACGGCGCACATCACGCTGGAAGTCGACGTCATAGGAATAAACGCGGATTGCCTCAGCCACGATTGAACGCGGCAGACCCGCTTTCAAAGCAGAACCGTACAGCGAATTTTCAATCTCTGTACGGCGGGCTTCGATTTTCTTGAGAACTTCTTTTTCTTCTGTAGCAGCCTTGAAACCTGTTTCGGTGCTGACATCGCGTGTCAGGTTCACACTGCGGATGGCATCAACATCCATCTGCAGGCTGGCCAGTTGGTAAGCACCGTCAGCATCTTGGTCATAGCGCAGGCGCACGGTCTGGCCGACCTTCAGCGCACGCGGATCGTAATGCCCCTTCATCGACTCAACGGCGTTATGGGCATCCACACTGGAAAGACCTGCACGCTGCAGCAGGGCGCCGAATGTATCGCCCTTGCCGATCTTCAGCACATCTTCACGAGGGCCGTTCTCAACGGCCACAGGAGTTTGCGCCTGGGCAAGTGCCGTATATTCGGCCTGTGCCTGTTCAACTGTATCCGTATCAAGATCGCCTTCGCGCTTGTAACGCTGTAGGCGTTTTTGTGCCGCCGCCAGACGTTCCGCCGCCACAGGGTCGTGCTGACCGTCGACGACGGAAAGCGCCACGCCGCTGGCAGGCTCGATAGAGGCCAGCTGGTCCATACGGACGCTCGAATTGTTAGGGGAAGACATCATGTCAGCAGTATTCATCGCCGTGATGCCGGTCACAGTCATCAGCATCAGGCAGGTGGTCGCACCGGATAACAGAACACGCAGACGCAAATGGCCATCGCGAGTCAACACGTCGCGGTGCCGGACAGGTACGTAAGAGTTCAGTTTGCTGAGCAAACGGGGCCAGTTGGTCGACGGCCTATGTGAAAACGGCTGATGAAACATTCACCAAAGCTTGTGTTGTTACTCCAAAAATCCCGGCCCGAAGGCTATACCCGACCCTGTTTGTTGTCCCTGCAGTTCTTAATAAAATGTTACTGCATTATTAATGTACACGGGATTGTGAATGGTTAGCATAGCCAAATAGCCCCCGCAACCTTCATTTACCATAAAATTGATAAATAACGGAGGATATTAACTAGGATTATGGCAATGAACAGGGGCGCTTCACATTATAATAAGTACGATGATTAAACGACGATCAGATTTGTCGCTTGTTTCAATATTCCAAGAATGAAAAAACCAAAAAATGGAAAGTTGATAATTTCTCAGCGTTTGGTTATCGGCTCACACAGCGCATCACTTACAACCCGCACGCCTTATTGATTGCATCATGCGCGTCGCCTGAACCCTTGAGGCTGAAAGTATCGGTGGTCGCGGTGCCACGTGCCGATGTGCCTGTTACCACCATGTTTGAACCCTTGCGGATGGCATCCGCGATCAAGTTATCGGTGTTGGCATCGGGCGCCCATGCGGTTTCACTTTGGGTGAAGAGATTGAATTTCTTATCGCCCAGTTTCAGCACCGCTTCGCTTTTAGCTTTGTATTCATACCCGGCGATATAGCTGAACACATTCTTGCTGCCCTCGGCCGGACGATGGGTGATGAGAGCATAGATATCGTCGCGTGAACGGTAAGCGCCCTGGTGTTTTTCCGGTTCCGCCAGCATGTAACAAACCTTGCCGCCTTCATCCTGTAATTCCCATGCTTTCCATTTGCCGAACTGGCCGATCAGTGTGGGCTCAGCCGCTTGAGCGGGGGCGGCACCAGCCAATATCAAGGTTAGGGAAACGACAGAGATCATAAGATTTTTGAGCATGGGGTTTTCCTTAATTCTTATGAGGCATGCCCGGACGGGCGGAGAAGATGTGTACCCAGACAGTATAACGCTCAATCAAGCCCGGGAAAACGGTAAAAAGAAGCCGTATCTCTAACGTAGGCGCGCCGCATGGCTTACAAATACATCCCACGCGGGCTTGGGTTGCCCGAGGGCATCACGCAAACCAAGGCTGCAGAGGAAATCATACATGATGGTCGATTGAGCGGCCCCGTAATAGTCGGAAAGCGAGCGGCATGTCACATCGGCAAAATCATGCTGCATGAAAAAACTGATAAACGGCACGGCGGTACCCGTTGCTTCCCAGGCCTTGAACATATTTTCGACGAAGACGGCCTGGCCAGCCATAGACCCCCCTAACGATGACGCCGTGGGGTACCCTACTTCCTGCATCACCAGTGGTTTACCAGCAGCAAATTTCACCATTTGCGGCAAATCCGTCAACGGAGCGTCCGCAGTTTTAACCTTTAATTTTTCAAGCGGATAATAAGTCATGATAACAATATCGCTTCTTTCATTCAGGCGCGTCATCTGTTCAACATACCCTTTGGTGAGCCCTTCAAAGGTCATGGTTGTACCCACGCGCACATCAGGCAACACCTGATGAATATAATCGATGCTTTGGTCATAAAAACGCTTATAGGCATCCCATTCTTCCGGATGCTCGCGAAAATAAGTATCCACTTCATTTCCGATGGAAATCATATGAACGCGGTTTTTGACCTGCGGGGCGGTCCATTGGATATAATCACGGAAAGCCGCGATCATCTCGGGCGAATCCCAGTCTTTCTTTTTTAAAGAGCGCGGCACCTCTCGTTTGACAGTATTGATCACCTGAATGCCCAATAGCACCTGTTGGAAATCATCAACACGGTTGATCTGGAGATCACCCTTCATTTTACCCTGATTATACTGGCCGCGTTTAGGTTCCATTTCATGCCAGGTCTGTGCCAGTAATAGTCCCTGCGCCCCTGCCTGCAAAACATCTGTTATGGTTTTTTCGTAAGCGGAAAACCATAAAGAATAATCTGTAAGGGTACCTTCCGCTGCTGTCGGCGGTAAAGGTTGTATGCCCACAACACGGCCTGATTCCGCTCGAACACTGACAGAGAAAAATAATGTCAGAATCAGCAGCAGGTATTTCATGCAGTGTCTTTCTTGCGGGAGAACGGCTTGGTGCGGTGTTTTTGCGTCGGTACCAGGGCATCCATATCCGGGCCGCCCATCTTCACCGGGCGATCAGGAAAACGATTGTTGGATATCAAACGGTCATACATGACAATCGCGCCAGCCACACCCACATTGACGCAGAACTTCATCGGGATTTTGACGACGAATTCACACTGCGCCGTCAGTTCCGGCGACAGGCTGCCCATTTCAGGGCCCAGCACATAGGCCGCCCGTGTCGGGTGGCGGAAGCTAGGCAGTTCGATGGAATCAGGTGTCAGTTCAATCCCGACCAGCGTGCAACCCTGGGGCAGCATCAGGTCGCCCACGGTTTTATACTGGTGATACGGCACATGATCAAACGCCCCCGAAGTATCGGACACGCGCACCCCTTCGATATCCAATGGCGAGGATATGGTGAAAAAGAAGCTGCCGCCAAACGCATGGGTGGTGCGTACAAGGTTGCCGACATTGCCTTCCTTGCTGATCCCCTCCACCCCGACACCGAAGTAACCGCGTTTCATTTTCATCAACCTTTTTTAATCGCTGTGGTCAGACGGTCGAGTGCATCTTCCAGTTTCGGTTTCGAAACTGCAAAACACATGCGCATATATCCCGCCCCCACTTTACCAAAAGCACAGCCCGGTGCCATAGACAACGATACATCATCTATCAGACGCCGCGCAAAGGCCAGGCAATCAGGCTCACCGTCAACCTTGAAGAAATTATAGAATGTCGATGCGGGCTTATCGGCCTCAATACGGTTGGTCGCGCGGAAGGCATCATGCACCAGATCACGATTGGCACGCCATAGATCCAGCTGTTGTTTGATAAACGGCTCACCATGACGCAAAGCTTCAATCCCGCCGAATTGGGTGAAACTGGGCGGCCCCATATTATCGTAGATCGCAATGTCACGAATATGCGCTTCCGCGAACGCAGGTCCTACCAGCCAGCCCAGACGCCAGCCCGTCATCGCCCAGTTCTTGGAGAAGCTGTTGACGATAAAGAGTTTGTCTTCAGGCTCGGCAACCTCAAGGAAACTGGGCGCGTGTGAAATATCATAGGTCGTGCGGGCATAAACTTCGTCAGACAAAATCCAGATGTCGCGCACGCGCGCAAATTCCAGCACCGCACGCATTTCTTCCTTCGTCATCACCCAACCCGCCGGGTTCGAAGGCGATGTAATCAGCATCACGCGTGTTTTGCTGGTGCAGGCGTCAAAAAGCTGTTGCAGGTCAAGGTGCCAACGCCCGTTTTCATGACGCAGGGGCACTTCGCGCACATGTGCTTCGGCCAGTTCTACCGCACCCAGCAAATTCTTCCAGATCGGCGTGACGGCAACAGCTTCATCCTCTTCGTCAAGGATGGCCGTGAGCGCCAGGTGCATGGCCGTCGTACCAGACCCGGTTACGAAGACACGGTGCGATGGCAAATCGACACCATGCAGGCGCGCATAATAAGTCGCAATTTCCTGACGCAGTTCCTCGTGTCCAAGCACAGGACCATAAAATGTCTTGCCTGCCATCATCGCCTTTTCCACAGCGCGAATGATGAATTCCGGCGTTGCCAGATCACCCTCACCCTGACCCAGCGACAGCACGCCGGATTTACGGCGGCCATAACGGACAATTTCCGCCCCCGCATTCGGTGACAGGTTTTCAACGATATGACGCAATTTCAAATTAGAGACCGGTTCCATGACCGCACACCCTTATACGCAAGTAATTATAAGATTTTGAAAAATATAGGAAAAACTTGGGATTTTTTCCAGAAAATAATCAAAAACGGGGTTTTTAGGGATGGGGCCGTTCCATACGGATCATTTTTACACCCTCAAGACCGGGGGCATCGCATTCAACCTCACCCACGGCATGAAAGCCTGATTTTTTCAAAACGGCTTCAGACGCGTGATTACCGGTCACAAACTCAGCACGTATAATCGGAACAGGAAGGAAGCTGTCTGTCCATGCCATACAGGCTTTATGCGCTTCGCTTGCAAATCCCTGACCACGACATGACGGTGCAATGTGGTAGGCCATGCGTGATTGGTTATCTTCGATCTGCCAGAAGGTCAGCCCACCCACCAGTTCCTGATCGGTAAGTGTGAAAATCCCTACACTAAGATGTCCTGCTTCAATATCCCTGATTTGCGTGTCTTCGTAACTTAATCTTTGCTGGTCCTCTACCCCCGACACATGCTGCATCATCTTTTCATTATCAGCAGGCTCATAGGGACGAATACATAAGCGCGCTGTATTAATGCTGCCCCCTGCCGCCTTTGCAAACTGCGCCCTGAGAATATCCGGATTTAAAGGTTGCGGTGCATACATCAAACCCGCTGTCGTCGTGCGCTCTAGAACAGCCTTATGAACTTCGCGCGCTAGTTCAGACTTATAATGGGTTGGTAAAAGATAAAATGAAGCAAATGGGCGCTGTTTCTGGCCATGTGCAAAAAACTCCAGGTGACCTATCTGCTCTGAACGGTTGGCATCGTATATGTTTAATGTCACTGAATTGGCAGCAGCACCTATCTCAGCCAGATGATCCAGCAGGTTTGATGTAACATAACCTTCCGTATAATCTTCTTCTGCATCCCACGACCAATGCTTACGAAGAGCATAGTCATTCGCATTGAAAAAGGTGGCAATAAGAGCAGACTCATTCGCATGAGGTAATTTTAAAACAGTATTTTGCGTCTCAATAGGATCAGCAAAAAGCTTTACAAAATTCTCACGCAAAAATGCGGGACCTAAAAACACGAGAACTCTCCCTTATTAATCAACAAGGGGTATACAAAAAAGAACATCTGCAGGGCAAGAAATAGCTAATTTTTTAACTCTGCCAAGTCTTTATAAAGTATCAAAGCCTCTGGATTTGAGAGCGCTTCGACGTTTTTCACCGGGCGGTTATGGATGACTTCACGCACCGCAAGCTCGACAATTTTGTTCGACTTTGTACGCGGAATATCCGTCACCTGAATGATTTTTGCAGGCACATGACGTGGTGACGCCCCATTGCGGATCTGTTTTTTAATCCGGTCCTTCACGTCATCAGTCAGTGATTGACCCTCTTTCATGCGTACGAACAGGATTACACGCACGTCATTATCCCAATCCTGCCCCACGGCAATCGACTCAAATACTTCGGGAATCTGTTCGACCTGACGATAGATCTCGGCTGTACCGATGCGCACACCGCCGGGATTGAGCGTCGCATCTGAGCGGCCATGAATGATAAATCCGCCATGCGCTGTACGTTCGATCCAGTCACCATGACACCATATGTTATTAAAACGATCGAAATAGGCTTTCTTGTATTTAGAGCCGTCTTCGTCATTCCAGAACATGACAGGCATGCAGGGGAAGGGCTTGGTACAGACAAGCTCGCCCGAACCTGCCCCGGGGGGAATAGGTTTGCCATCGTCACTGAACGCATCGACAGCCATACCCAGACCGGCGCATTGAATCTCACCGCGCCATACCGGGGAAATCGGATTACCCAGCACAAAACAGGAAACAATATCCGTACCGCCGGAGATGGAAGCCAGATGCACGTCTTTTTTGATCGCGTCATAAACGAAATCAAAGCTTTCATGCACAAGTGGCGATCCTGTCGAAGTCACAGTGCGCAAATCAGAAAGGTCGTAATGATCCATCGGGCGGATGTTATTGGCTTTCAGCGCATCAATATACTTGGCAGCCGTCCCGAACAACGTACAGCCATGTGTGGATGTGAAATCCCATAGCACACGGCCATTCGGATAGAAGGGTGAACCATCATACATCAGCAAGGTTGCTTCGCTGGCAACAGCGCTGACCAGCCAGTTCCACATCATCCAGCCGCAGGTGGTGAAATAGAATACGCGATCATCACGCTTGATATCGCATTGCAGGCGATGTTCTTTCAGATGTTGCAGCAAAGTGCCGCCATGGCCGTGAACGATACATTTCGGAATACCCGTCGTGCCACTCGAGAACATGATAAACAGCGGATGATTGAAACCCACGCGGTTAAAAGAAATATCCTGTGCCGTAAAACCGCCGATAAAATCCCCTACTGTCACAGCATCTTTCAGTTTCGAAAGATCGGGCTTCTGGTTTGTGAACGGCACAATCACCGTTTTCTTAAGACCCTTCAGTTGAGGTTGCACTTCGGCAATCTTTTGCAGGCAGTCGAGCGTCTTGCCACCGTAATAATAACCATCAACAGCTACAAACACTGTTGGCTCCACTTGGCCAAAGCGGTCCAGCAACCCCTGCGTACCAAAATCAGGTGATGCGGATGACCAGATCGCACCTAATGACGCCGTAGCCAGCATCGCAATCATGGTTTCCGGCATGTTGGGCATGAAAGCCGCAACGCGATCACCTTCTTTAACCCCGGCGACTGATAAAGCCTGTGCCCAGCGGCTAACCTGGTCGTAAAGATCGTTGAAGCTTAGAGAACGCTCATCTTCCTTTTCGTCGCGGAAAATAATCGCAATGCCGTCATCACGACGACGCAAAAGATTCTCAGCAAAATTGATACGGGCTTCCGGAAAGAATTGCGCACCGGGCATCTTGTCAGCATGCGCCAGTTGTACATTCCCTTTTTCGCCAATGACGCCTGTGAAATCCCACATGGCATCCCAGAAAGCACCCGGCTGGTCAACAGACCAGCGCCACAGTGAATCATAATCAGGGAAACTTAAGCCGGTTGTTTTCTCGACTGTGCGCGCAAAACGGAAAAGCTGCGATGCTTCTGCCTGTTTTTTGTCGGGAACCCACAAAGGCTGTTCGGAAGAATTATCAATTTTCATGCTGGCTTGCCCGTTCATGGCTGATCCCTGCGGCTTCTTATTATAAGGAAGCCCTATTTCCCCATGACGCACCGCAGGAGTCAAGGGTAACACCGGAAACAGATCACAACAGAAAAGCTAGGAAGGTTTAGGCGCTGCAGAGCGCGTGCCGGCCGACAATCTTTCAGCAAAGGCTTTATCTTCTTCAGGAGTAACCGCGAGATCGGCATGAGCTCCCAGCCCATATAAAGATTGATCAGAATTTTTTACGCCGTTCATCTTGTGCCCCACATAAGTTACTGAAATTATTAAATAATAACCCGTAGTTATTAATTATGTCAAATAATTATCTTGCAGCGGCTAATTGCCCTTGCGGCTGAATAGGTTACATTGCTGAATAGGTTACATTGTTGAGTAGCAATGCGGGAGCCTGCTTTGAAATCTCTGAAACACCTGATCTTACCCCTCTTATATATAAGTATGGTGGGTATAACGCCTGCCTATGCCCAGAATGCGCAAGAGGGTCCGCACGCCCAGATCCGGCTGGTACCCGAACGCACCGCGATCAAAGCGGGTGAAACCATCCATATCGGTATTGAACAAACCCTTGATGAGCATTGGCATACCTATTGGCTGAACCCGGGGGATTCAGGTGTTGCCCCTGAAATTGAATGGACATTGCCGGAAGGTTTCACAACGGGCGCTATGGAATGGCCTACCCCGCACAAAATTCCTTTCGGCCCGCTGACCAATTATGGTTACGAAGACCACACAGTGTTGCTGCAATCCTTGACCGCCCCTGCAACACTGCCCGAAGGCCCCCTCACATTCAAAGCCGAAGTCACCGTTCTGGTATGCGCCGATATCTGTATCCCGGAAACCAGTGAACACATACTGACGCTGAACGATGGCAGTAACGCTGACAACACAGCCCTGATCACAGAAGCCAAAGCCAACCTGCCCCGCACCGAAGGATGGCCTGCAGCATTCAGCGAGCAAAACGGTAACTTGGTCGTCACGATCAGCCCGGCAAATATGGAAGCCTTTAACGATATCCGGATCGAAACCCTGGCACTGCTGCCGGAAGAATGGGGACTGGTTGATAACAGCGCCACGGTATTGGCCAGCATGGATGGCCCCATACTAACCTTACGCCAGAAACGTGGAGACCGGCCATTATCCGAGGTGAAAGATATACGTACGTTAGTAACGTACACAAATAAGGCAGGTATCCACCAGGGTGTTGTGCTAACGGGTACAACATCGGAAACGGCAGCAGAAGTGGCTGCGGGTACTGCAACAATTCCAGCGCCTGCGCAGCAAACATCATTTCTGGGCGCCATCATTTTCGCCATTCTGGGTGGCCTGATCCTCAACTTGATGCCTTGTGTATTCCCTGTGCTTTCCTTGAAAGCAATCAGCCTGTCCAAAATGAGTGATAAGGAACAAGCCCATGCGGCAGCTTCCGGTTTTGCTTATACAGCGGGTGTTGTCCTGAGCTTCGCCTTGATTGCCGGAGTCTTGATGGTTTTGAAATCAGCAGGCGCACAATTCGGCTGGGGCTTCCAGCTACAAAATCCGGCAGTGGTTTACGGATTAGCGCTGCTTTTGTTCGTGATCGGCCTCAACCTCTCGGGTGTATTTTTGCTGCAGGGCGGTTTCACCAATATGGGTTCCAAACTGGCGCAGCAATCCGGCCTGCCAGGGGCCTTCTTCACAGGTGTTCTGGCCACATTGGTCGCCACACCCTGCACCGCCCCTTTCATGGGTGCTGCCATGGGTTATGCCCTGACCCAATCTGCTATAGCAGGCATGGCTGTCTTTATTGCACTGGGGTTTGGTCTGTCTCTCCCCTATCTGCTTCTCACCTTGGTACCGCCCCTGCGCAAATTACTGCCGAAACCGGGGCACTGGATGGAAACCTTTAAGGAGTTCCTGGCGTTCCCGATGTATGCCTCGGCTGCCTGGCTGGTTTGGGTTTTTGCGCAGCAGGCCGGAAGCATGGCGGTTATGGCGGCCCTGTTCGGCCTTGTCGCTGTGGCCTTCGCCTTCTGGGCCTGGAGCCGCCGCCCGCGACAAAAAGGCTATCGCTTTCTGACCACCCTCCTGATTGTGCTGATACTGGCAGCCGGATTGGGGCTGGGTTTTGCCGAGGCATTCAAACCTGCAACAAAACATGAGTCAGCCGCAACCGGTATGTGGGAGAGTTTTACCCAAAACCGCCTCAATGAATTGCTGCAGGGAGACAATCCGGTTTTCGTCGATATGACGGCGGCCTGGTGCATTACCTGCAAAGTGAATGAGCGCGTAGCCCTCGATATTCCGGAAACACGCATGTTGTTCGCAGAAAAGAATGTGAAAGCCCTGAAAGGTGACTGGACGAACCAGAACCCGGAGATTACAAATTTTCTGGAGAGCCATGGACGCAAAGGTGTGCCGCTCTATGTTTTCTACGGTGCCCGTGAGCCTTCGGGTAACCGGCCAGCACCGCATGTATTGCCACAGATTTTGACCCCGGCGATTGTTGCCGATGTCGTGAAGTAAAGCTTACCACAACCTCTAAAGGAGAGACGACGAATGAAACGCCTTTTGAAACCGCTAATGACCGTTCTGGCTGTTGTATGCCTGTCGGCCCCTGCCATGGCTACAGAACATGAGCACGGCGATGCCGCAACTCCGGCCTTAGGCGCCACAGCCCCCGTTGTCGGTCAGGCCGCACCTGACTTCACAACCACAGACATCGAAGGCAAGCCTGTGAAACTGGCTGACCTGAAAGGCAAGATCGTTGTTCTGGAATGGAACAACCCGGAATGCCCATTCGTGGTCAAACACTATGAAACCAAGAACATGCAAAAACTGCAGGCCGAAGCAACAGCCAAGCCGGATGTTGTATGGCTCAGCATCAATTCCTCTGCCGAAGGCCAGCAGGGCAGTCTCGATGCCGCGAAAGCCAAAGACTATGTAGCAAAATCAGAAGCGAAACCTTCTCACTACATCCTCGATCCTAAAGGTGACATTGGCCACCTCTATCAGGCCAAAACCACACCGCACATGTTCGTGATCGGCAAGGATGGTGTCCTGGCGTATGCAGGTGCGATTGACGACAATCCGACACCACGTCATGAAGGCGTAGAGACCGCCAAGAACTATGTTCGTGCCGCTATCGAAGCCCTGGAAGCAGGCAAGAAAGTGGAAGTGGCCACATCGCAACCCTATGGCTGCGGCGTGAAATACAGCACAAATTAATAAGCGCTAGATAAAAACAGAAAACAGCGGGTCCCCGATTATAGGATGGCCCGCTGTTTTTGCATTTATGATTCTCTTTTGGCAACTCTTGGCCTATCAGGATCAACAGGGTTCTTAAAATTTTCAAGTGTTACCGCGTAAAGATTGATTATCTTAGCAACGGGGACTTTCTTAACTTTTCGGGAATCACCATACTTGATGGCTATTTCTAAATCACCTACATGACGTTGATAATCTTCCAGAGAATATCCTTCAGCATCATCTGTAGAATTAGGTAATTTAACAGTCACTGTAAAAGAACATCGCCCTGGCACCCCGTAGGTTTCCTCCGGTTTCATACCATCTAAAAGACATTGGTATTGTTTGCCAGTTTTTAATGAAATAGCAGAAAGTTCAATGCTACTTATTAAGCTATTAGAACAATTGTACCCTGAGATAAAAACAGTAGATACTCTTGAAGTTATAGGTCCCCAAATTGCAATATCTTCTGACTGACCAACCGTTTGCTTTGAGTGGGATACCCCTACAGAGTTCTTGGGACTCCATAACACAATCCCGCTGCGCATAAAGAATGTCGTAGGCAGAGGCCAAGACTCCTTACATAGGTGTATGCAATAAGAAAGAATAATGAAAATTGATATCGCACATAGCGATGCATCTACAGACGGAGGGAGTTGATCTAGAAAAACAACCCAGCCTGCAAACAACGAAATTAGAAATGATAGCGCATTAGGCCAAAATGGTTGAAGAAAGCTCCACCACCCACTTATGCCCCCTAGAGCCTTTCCTATTGCTAAAAATTTGGAGAGCCGCGCCCACATATGATTTCCCTGATAAAATTCATAAAAATATATACTTCTAATTATAACTACCTGAAATCTATTTCCTTTTCTTCACTTTTTATGGCATAAGCTGCACAAAAGATTTAGAGACAAGAATGTTAAGTATTGCCAACCTGACATACCGCATCGGCGGCAGAACAATTATCGAGAACGCCAGTATCAATGTCACCGATGGCTGGCGTGTGGGCGTCGTCGGGGTCAATGGCGCCGGCAAATCGACACTCTTCAAACTGATTTCGGGTGACCTGCAGCCTGATGGCGGCACCATCAGCCTGAGCGGGCATCAGCGTTTTGGCATGGTGCGCCAGGACATCCCCGAAGTCGATACACCGCTGATCGATCTAGTGCTGGCCGCCAATGAAGAAATGGCCGCCCTGTGGCATCGTGCTGAAACTGAACAGGATCCGAATGAAATTGCTGAAATATACCAGCGCCTCGCGGATATGGATGCTTACTCCGCCCCGGCCAAAGCCGCCACATTACTGACGGGCCTGGGTTTTAAAGAACACCAGCTGACAGAACCCTTTTCATCCTTCTCCGGCGGCTGGCGTATGCGTGTGGCGCTTGCGGCTGCATTGTTTGTGGAACCTGACTTCCTGTTGCTGGATGAGCCGACCAACCACCTGGACCTTGAAGCGATCATGTGGCTGGAGACGTACCTGATTTCTTATCCGCATACGCTGATGATCATTTCGCATGATCGCGAGCTCCTGAATAAATGTATCGATCATGTGATCCATGTCGATAAGCAGAAGCTGACC
>CAMLJM010000045.1 GCA_946480475.1 uncultured Alphaproteobacteria bacterium | reverse complement strand
AATCGTTCCGATGTTCACGTGCGGTTTCGTCCGCTCAAACTTTTCCTTTGCCATTCTTAAATGCTCCTACAGATGTGGAATAGTGTTCAAAAAAGCGCGGCTCCGCAGGTGCAGTCGCCTCCAGCGCGTACCGTGATTTAAGAAAGTTAAGCCCTTCTGTCAACTTGTTTTATGGCGGATTTCCCAGCGCTTTTCATATTTACAGAATCTACCAGGAACTTATGACTAGATGATCCGTTTTTAAAAGCCTTATAGGCCTCGTGTACTCCTTATTGTATGTGTAATGTTCCATATCTCTCGTAATATTCCTGCATACCTCTATGTGACTGATGTCTTTAATTTTGGAGAGTCCCCTGATGAGCACATTTTTAAATGATGTATTGGAAAGAATCGGGAGTTTCCTGGATATGCCTCCCCCCACGGATCCCCAATATCAGCACCCGGGATTTCACGAGCGCATGGCGTTGCAGGCCTCTGTGCAGGATATCCGGAAAGCCTACCTGGCCGGGAAGCTTTCGGCGGGAATGGCCGCTTCGTACATGGAGGGAGCGATTACGAGATCGCCCCTAAAGAACCGCGCCATAGAGGCACAGGCGTGCATGTCGCTTTGGATGGATGAGTATGCCAACGGACAACACCTGACGGATTATGCAAACCGTTATATCAACCAGAGCCTGCGCCTTGTACCTGAAAACAAGCGTCTTGAAGCCGTGATGAGCGTTATGACGTTCTGGCAGCGGGAATATGAGTCAGGAACAACAAGAAACTATGAAGACAACAAACGGTATATACCTGCACATATGTGCGGATGTATAGCGGCCCTGCCCGAGAACGACAGGAGCCGCCCTGCCCAAGCGTATGTAAGCTTCTGGATCAAACAAAATAAAGAAAAGACCGTTTCTGTTTCTTCACTAGACCCTGTTTCTCAGGCTGCACACGTCTTGCATTTTCTCCCCCAACCGGAAAAGCAGCAGATAGCAAAACAGCTTCTGGCTTTCTGTGAAACGGAGTACCGCGCCCAGCGCCTGTCGGCGGATGAAGCTGTGTCCCGGAAGCGATCAATCGTAAGAGCCTTGCCTGCCGAAGATCGTCCGTCTCACGGACTCGACGATCTTACGTCGTTTTGTTATGAGCTACACCATAAGAAAGAGTTGGAAACAGCGCTTATCGCATCTGCTGTCCGGAAGGCTTTGGAGCTTTACCCTACTCTTCCTTCTGACAAGGCGAGGGTATTTATTGATTTTTGCTATATGCATAGCCCATCCGCTTCAGCGAATCCCAACCGCCTTTCAGCCTTAACTGCCGCCAGCCATATGCGCTATGCTGTTTCCTCGCTTTCTGACGGCATCGAGAGCCGGAACATCATCGCAGATAAAATCATACCATTGAGAAAAGAGGCGTATCGGGCAGGGGAATACAAATCAGCCTATGATGCCGCAGCAGACATGGCGAAAGATATTGACGTTGACAGTTTACCCGGGGTGACGCGCGCCGCCATAGCCCGTGATCTGGTTTCCTTCTGGAAAGAAGAATACAGGAACGGCGCTATTTCACATCATGTCGCAACTCAGGCATTACAGGAAATCGTGCGCGTTATTCCCGTACATGAGCGCGACGATCTCGTAAAAAACTTAGTTGCCTTCTGTCAGGCAGAACACAACGCAAAAGCATTTCCTGACGATGGGGCACGGGCTTCAGATCTACGCAGTGTTTTCAGGCGTATTCAGAATGCCCTGCCGCCTAGCGGATATGATGACCCTATGGGACAGTTTTCCGTGTCAGCACCCATAGGACGCTCTGGCGACATTTGCATGATCTTCCGGGGTGCATCCGATACTTATGTTGCGCTGGGCGCGGAATGCCTGCCAGGTCCTTTAGTCATACCCTTAAAGGAAGCGGCAGGCCGGTTGCGGGCCGTTTATCCCAACGATAACGACCCGCACAGACAGCAATACAGAAAATTTGGCATAGGATAAGAATATGTGGACAGGATGAGGCAGAGAAAAAGGATCGAATCAAACAACCGTTTTATGCGCCTTGAGAGACACAGATTTCAGGGCCGCTTCGCAGGCCACCTGGTCCAGCATTTCTGCCAGCTCAGTAAATTTCAGGTTGTGGGCGCTGGCGCGTAAAGTATCGATACATTGAAGAAAATCAGCCTCGTCTGCCTTTTTGTCCAGCTTTGTAGTCGGTTTGGTTAATCTGCGCCCTGCTGTCATATATCTCTCCTGGAAAAAGCTCTGCAGGGAGATTGAACCGTATGGACACCGGCCCAGCAACTACCAGTTATGGTAGTTTTATACGTGCAGGAATCACCAAACCCAGGGAAATAGCTTTGGCTACGGCATAAATGCGGCCATTCGCATTCAGATTCTGGAATATCTGCTTCCAGTGCCATCGTACTGTATCGCGTGAAAGATTTAAGAGAGCGGCGATCTCATGATCGGTTTTTCCTTCTGCGGCCCAGGACAAAATATCCTTCTGCTTGTCTGTCAGCTGAAAGTTCATGCGTTCCTGAAGGAAGCTACGGTACTTTTCATGGAAATGGGTTGAGAGCAGGTAAGCACCAGCCAGAAACTGGTAATCCTGACCCTTTTCACTTTCGGAACGGGCGAGACCCACACCGACAATTTCTCCTGTCTGACCAAATAAAGGAATACCTATACCATCCTTCAGCCCAGCCTCATGCCCTTGATTGAGAATTTGGAGAGAGGCAGGCTTATAAGCGGGATTTTTGTGCAGATTCTCCCAGAAGAAAGGTACACGCGATCTCAGGATGTCCAACACCACCGGATCAATATCAAAGTAATTTTGGGAATGGTAATACTTCATCCAGTCTTCTGGATAACTGGTGGCCAGACCGTGCATACGCTTTAGTGATAATGAGGGGTGGTCCGTCAGAAGACTATAAGTGACTTTATCATAGCCATAGCGCGCCATGATGGTGGCAAAACGATTAAACGCTTCTTCACCGTTCTCTGCTGTATTTATCAGCGCGATGTCGTCTTGCAGATTTTCCATCACGCCCATTCTCTAGAGAGTGGCCGTTACAACCAGCAATCAGCGTTTCTTCCAGCTGCCATCAGCCGCTTGATACAGGTTGCCTGTTTCAAGATTATTGATGATTTGTTCCGCTGCGACCTTGGCAACGACATCAATGCTCTGGCCATTGGCTTGAGAAATGCGGGCATATTCTTGCTTGCGTTTCGCATTGACGATAGCAACCAGCTCTTCCACTTCAGGAGAACTTTTGACAACAGCCACATATCCGTTTGTGGTTTCACCAATGCTGCCTGCTGATCTTGCCTGTTGCAGATCAAGCGCAAAAGCAGGAAGTGCCGTGAATGCTGTAAGAGCAAGAGCAAGGGCGAGTGCATGAAGTTTCATCTGGGTTCTCCTTAGAAAATATCTTTATTCTTGTTGATGCTGGCGCGTACATCTTTCTCGATCTCAACTTTGACATGATGTTCAATGTTTACGTTGAGATTAATTTCGATGGGCTTTTCCGGAGCCTGTAATTGCACAGTCGGTGTGCAGGCCGCCATGTATAAGGGAAAGCCTATCAACATCAAGATCTTACCAAACTGGTTATTCATTTGCGTCCTCTTCCCATAGGCTTTGCGGTTTCGTCAGTAAGATAACATTTTGCTGAATGAAGTCCAGTACGTCACCCGTCAGATTCACATTCAATTTCACGGCACGCCCGTTGTAAACATCAGGATTATTACCCTCTACATTCAGGCTGACCCCTAATTTATTCTGGTTATCGTTATTCATGGAAATGGACAGTGCCGTGTAATTGAGGTTGGCCAGAATATCACGCACCAAAGCCATCTGTTCGTTATCACCAGGAATGGAATCGGGCGGCATATTGATGGAGCCTGGGCCTGCAGCCGTCAGTTTCCCTTGGCCAAATGACAGGTCGCCATTTTTATGGATCGTGACCGGAATGCTGCCCGAAACCGTCCCCGTTCCCGCCACCTTTTGCTTTGTCATGGCCCCCAGCAACTCATCGACAGATACGTTTTCAACCTGGACATTTAAGTGAACGGCTTGTTCAACGCCTACAGGAAAGTTCACATCCTTAAGTTTCAGATTGCCTTCCTTCCAGGGCATTTTGGCGGAAGATAATGCCAATACAGAGTTCACGGCGCTATCAAACGAATGATCGTAACGGAAGGCCGCTTGATATGTGTTATCAGAACTTCTCAATGCACCATTAATAGAAAAGGATGTTTCTTTCGCTGCAATATTTCCCTGTCCTTTTAAGGGTGGCATATCGGTCGCCATACCTTTGACATTCACAGGATCTGCTTGCCACTGCCCTTTCCAGCCTTGCGTATCCTTATCAAAATGAATGTCCGCGGCTACTTTCTCTATGCTGGCCTCTATGGCGCCTTTGCGCAAATGCGCTGCTTCCGCTTTATAAGAAAGCCTGGATTGGCGTTTATCAAAGGTAATGTCCAGCGGCAGCATGAGCGTCCAGGATTCTGCCTCTATATTCATGGACCCCTTCTCTATGATGATTTCATTAAAGGGCACCTTGTTTAACGTCTCGGTTAATGAGGTGACGCTAATGGGCTTTGCCCGGGCATTTGCATTCATTTTTTCAAAATTGACAATGACCCAGCGCCCTTCCACCTGACGAACAACAAAAGACGGAGCAGAAATGGTTAGTTTTTCTAATTGCCTGTTGCGCAGGCCCGCGAATGAATAGTCAATTTTCACATTATCGAGAGTTACGGGGCTCTGTGCGCCAAATGTGATCTTGTCAATAATGATGCTATTAGGGCTTAAACCAGACACCTGCAGGCTTACATCCGGGAATCCGCGTTCTTCCAACGCGGAAATGATCTGGTCTTCCAGAACCGTCCTCCAGGGAACGAAAACCAGAACACCAGCTGTCAGAAGCAGGAATGCCAACACTATTATCAAAAGCTTGCGCACGATGTCTCTACCTGCTGTCTAATTTATAGATTCTTTGTGGTTTCTTTTGGGAACGGTTTCGCTGGAACCCCTTATTATAGAACTTCTATTAGCCCCTTGGGTTCCTTAAGCAAACGAGATCCAGACAGCAAAAAACCCCGCTGTTACGGGGTTCTTGGCTTAAAAGCAATGGTGGAGAGAGCAGGATTTGAACCTACGTAGCCCGAAGGCGCCTGATTTACAGTCAGGTGCTTTTGACCGCTCAGCCATCTCTCCATAAGGAATTGGTCGCCGTTTAAGCCCGCACAAGAAAAAGGTTTTTGCTTTATCTGTCAAGTCCGAGTATTGTCCGGCCACGTAAATTCTTAAAAACAATACGAAACGGAGCCCCCATGGCACGCGAATTTGGCAATAAAGGTGGTAGAGGCGGACGATCCGCAGGTGGTTCTACCGGTCGTTCTGGTGGCAAATCCGGCGGATTTTCAAGAGATTCAGGCCGTTCAGGCGCAGGCCGCGGACGCAGCAGCAGCCGCGATGAAGGCCATTCCGAGCGCCCGAAGCGCGGATCCTATGGGGAGGATCGCCCTAAACGCAGCTATGGTGATCGCGACGCACGCCCTGCCCGTGGTGATCGTGAAGACAGACCCAAGCGTTCCTATGGCGAACGTTCTGAAAGACCATCCCGTTCTTATGGGGAAGATCGCCCCAAGCGCAGCTACGGTGATCGCGACGATAAACCGCGCCGTAGTTATGGTGACCGTGATGAACGTCCGAACCGTTCATATGGCGACCGCGATGCAAGACCCGCGCGCGGTGATCGTGATGACAAACCGCGTCGCAGCAGCCGCGATGAACGCAGCACCAGCACACCACGCCGATATGTGCGTGATGAAGATGATGCACCCCGTAAGCCAAAACGCGAGGGCCGCGCAGCGTCAGAGGGCAGATATGCGGAGCGCAAGCCCTTTAAAGGCCGTTTCGAAGAAGATACAGCTGATGTTAAGCCACGTGAGCGTAAACCGCGAATTGGCGCTGAAAAATTAAGCGGTGGCACATCAACACCGCGTGTGCGTATTCAGGCCAACCTTTGGGGCCAGCATGCTGTGAAAGCTGCATGGCTGAACCCTGCACGCACCATCAGCGCGTTGTTTACAACACCTGAAGAACTGAAGCTTTTCAAGCCTGTTCTGGATGAAGCCAAAGAAGCGGGTATTCATCGTCCGGAACCTACGCTGGTCGGGCGTGAAGACCTTGATAAGCATTTACCACGTGATGCCGTGCATCAGGGTGTCGCGATTACCACAGCCGAACCTGAAGAAGTTTTCATTCAGGACATCATTACCAAAGGCAAAACCAAAGAGCGTTCTTTGGTTGTGATCCTTGATCAAGTCACAGACCCGCACAATGTGGGCGCGATTATTCGTAGCGTCTGCGCTTTGGGTGGGGATGGGGTAATCATGCAGCGCCGCAATGCCCCTGAGTTGACCGGTGTTGTGGCCAAAGCTGCCAGCGGTGCCACAGAGCATGTTCTGGTTGCTTATGAAACCAATCTTTCCCGTAGCATCGAAGCGCTGCAGGCAGAAGGTTACACCGTAGCGGGCCTTGACGAGCGCGGTGAGCAAACAGTCGATGCCTTAAAGAAATACGAAAAGCTGGCGCTGGTTCTGGGTTCGGAAGGCCCTGGCCTGCGTCACCTGGTGAAGGAACATTGTGACCTGCTGGTGAAAATCCGCATGGATGGTCCGATCCCGAGTCTGAATGTATCCAATGCTGCGGCTGTAGCCTTGTATGCCGCCGTTGCATAATGCCGCATCTGGTTATCGAATATTCGGATAATTTAAACGGCGATTTTGACGTTCGCACCCTGATGCAGGAAATGCATCAGGCGCTCGACGGTAAATACAATATCGCCAGCAACCGCATCAAAGCACGCGCCATCAAGCTGACAGACTACATCGTCGGTGATCATGGTACCGATGCCTTTATGATGCATGTGACGCTGAAATTAATGCAGGGACGCACAGTGGAAGCGCAAAAAGAGCTGTCTTCCCTGCTGCAATCGATTGCCAGAAAACATATCAGCCTTGAGAACTATCCGCACAGCGCCATTACCGTAGAAGTCGTGGAACTGGCGACTGCGACATATTGCCCTTAACCCGCTGGTATCATAATGTTTTCCTCACAAGGGGAAAAGATTATGCAAGATCTGTGGGACAGCCTGAAATCCGACCGTAAAGTGACTTTGACGATTCTGATCGCAGCACTCGGTTACTTCGTTGATATTTATGATCTGGTTCTATTTAGCGTCGTGCGTGTGGCCAGCCTGAAAGGTATCGGCATTGGAGGCGACGAGATGATGTCTGTCGGCGCCCTTCTCCTTAACATGCAGCTGGGCGGCTTCCTGATCGGGGGTTTGTTATGGGGCATCATGGGCGACAAGGTGGGGCGCAAACAGGTTCTGTTCGGCTCTATCCTCCTTTATTCACTGGCAAACCTTGCGAATGCGTTTGTGACCACGGTTGACCAATATGCGATCTGCCGCCTGATTGCCGGTATTGGTCTTGCAGGTGAAATTGGTGCGGGGATTACACTGGTGGCCGAGCTTATGCCGAAGCATTTACGCGGCTACGGCACTACATTCGTGGCCTCGGTCGGTGTTTCCGGTGGTGTGTTGGCCGGTTTTACCGGGCATATGTTTGACTGGCAAACCGCTTATATATTCGGCGGCTGTATGGGTCTGGCTCTACTTCTTTTGCGTGTAGGTGTGGCCGAGTCCTTGATGTTCAAAGCCGCCAAGACGCATGAAAATGTAAAACGCGGCAACCTTATGCTGATATTATGTAGTCCTAAACGCTTGCTGCGCTATCTTGCCTGCATCATGATCGGCGTGCCGCTCTGGTATGCTGTAGGGGTGCTGATTACATTTTCCCCTGAAATTGGCAAGGCCATGGGTATCGCTGAACCGCTGCTCGTCGCCACGGCCCTGCCCCTGTGCTATCTCGGGATTACGCTGGGTGATATTGCCAGCGGCCTGATCAGCCAGAAGATGCAAAGCCGCAAGAAGGCGATTGCCCTGTTCATCACAATGGCTGCCTTTGCATGCGCCGGATTGCTGCTTTTCGGCCAGAATCTAAATGCTGCGGGTTATTACACATTCTGCCTGGTCATCGGATTCTGCATGGGTTACTGGGTTTTGATGCTGACCACCGCCGCCGAGCAATTTGGCACCGACTTGCGGGCGACTGTGACCACGTCGGTTCCCAACTTTGTGCGCGGCAGCGCCGTAATTTGCACATCGCTGTTTGTAATGATGAAATCACAGGGTGTTGTGGAAAGCGCCCTTTATGTCGGTATCGGCGCCTTTGTTATAGCGTTTATCGCACTGGCTTTCCTGAAGGAAACATTCCATACTGACCTCGATTTCCTGGAAGCCGAAAGACAAGACGCATGAGCAACGCGGAGCCGCAGAATATTCCCGATGACGACGAGATTTTCCTGGTCGATGGCTCGGGCTATATTTTCCGCGCTTATTACGCGGTACCGCAAAACCTGACCAATCCGCAGGGTGTTCCGGTCGGGGCCGTGCTGGGCTTTTGCAATATGATGGTCAAATTGCTGAAGGATCTGCAGGCCCCTTATGTGGCTGTGATCTTTGACGCCGCCCGCAAGAATTTCCGTTACGATATTTACTCTGAATATAAGGCCAACCGCAGCGAAACGCCGGAAGACCTGATCCCGCAGTTCGGTTTGATCCGTGAGGCCACACGCGCTTTCGGCTTACCCGCGCTGGAACAGGAAGGTTTCGAAGCCGATGACCTGATTGCCACTTATGCCCGTGAAGCACTGGCCCAGGGCAAGAAGGTTACTATCGTCGGGTCGGATAAAGACCTGATGCAGTTGATCCGCGAAGGTGTGCGGATGTACGAACCTATAAAGGGCCGTTACCTGACATTAGAGGACGTACAGGATAAATTCGGCGTTACCCCCGATAAGGTAACAGACGTGCAGGCACTGGTCGGTGATTCATCAGATAACGTGCCGGGTGTGCCAAGTATTGGCGCCAAAACTGCTGCCCAATTGATCAATGAATATGGCAGTCTGGAAGAGCTGCTGGCCCGCGTTCATGAAATCAAGCAACCCAAGCGCCGTGAGGTTTTGGTTGAGAACGCGGAATTAGCCCGTATTTCCAAGCAACTCGTAACGCTGCGTGATGACGTGCCTTTGCCGATTACCATTGAGCAAATGCACACACACAGCCTGAATACACCGGAACTGGCGGCCTTCCTGCAGACGCAGGGCTTTAAATCCGTCATGACGCGCCTGAATGTCGTTGATGCACCGAAACCTGCGACCATTGCACCGTATGAGGGTGCCGCTACACCAGAAACACCACAGGCCGATAATCAGAATCAATTACCCCCGACTTCGGCAAATAAATATGAACTGATTCAGGATCAGGCTGCGCTGGAAGCATTGATCGCGCGCGCCTATGAAACAGGCACCCTGGCTGTTGATACCGAGACTACGGGCCTTACGCCTGCGAAAGCGGGGCTGGTAGGGATATGCCTTAGCGCCGAATTGGGCCGTGGTTATTATGTTCCTGTGGGGCATCGGGCCCCGCAACAGGACTTGCTGGGTGGTCCCTCTGAAGAAATAAAGCAGATGGATCTGCAAGAAGTGATCAATCTGCTAAAGCCTGTTCTGGAAGATATGCGCGTGCTTAAGATTGGGCACAACATGAAATATGACTGGCAGATGATCGCCAAGCATGGTGTTCGTATTGCGCCCGTTGATGACACCATGCTGATGTCATATGTGCTGGATGGCAGCAACCATGGCCATGGCATGGATGAACTGGCAGAATTATTCTGCGGTCACAAGAATATTGCCTATGAAGATGTTACCGGGAAGGGCAAAAACCAGATCACGTTTGATCTGGTGCCGCTGGACCGCGCCCGCGACTATGCCGCTGAAGACGCCGAGATTACATTGCGCCTGTGGCATATATTGAAACCGCGTCTGGCGCAGGAGCAATGCGTGCGCATTTATGAGGATGTCGAGCGTCCTGTAATCAGCGTCATTGCAGATATGGAGTTAGCCGGTATCAAGGTTGATCCCACCGTATTAAACAAACTAAGTCATGAGTTCGGCAAGAAGCTTGTCGAACTGGAGCAGAAAATCTACAAGCTTGCTGGACATGAGTTTAATGTGGGCTCACCAAAACAAATGGGGGTCGTGCTTTTTGAGGAAATGGGCCTGCCGGGAGGCAGCAAAACCAAGACAGGCGACTGGTCCACAGCGGCAGACGTGCTGGAAGACCTTGAAGCACAGGGCCATGAGATCGTCAGAAAAATCCTTGAATGGCGTCAGCTTTCAAAACTGAAATCGACCTATACAGATACTTTGCAGGAACAGATCAATCCGGCCACAGGCCGTGTGCATACATCTTTCCACATGACAGGCACCAATACAGGCCGCCTGTCATCGACAGACCCCAATCTGCAGAATATTCCCATCCGTACCGAGGAAGGGCGGCGTATCCGTGAGGCATTTGTTGCCGCAAAAGGTCACAAGCTTTTATCTGTCGATTATTCCCAGGTGGAACTGCGGCTGGCCGCTGAACTTGCGGGCGTTAAGGCACTGCAACAGGCCTTCCGCGATAAAGTAGACATTCATACGCTGACCGCTTCACAAGTATTCGGTGTACCATTGGATCAGGTAACCCCTGATCTTCGTCGTTCAGCGAAAGCCGTGAACTTCGGCATTATTTACGGTATTTCGGGCTGGGGCCTTGCAAAGCAGCTGGGCGTCACGCCGGGCGAAGCCAACCAGTTCATTACCGCATACCTGAAAAACTTCCGTGAGATCCAGGATTATATGGAAGCACGCAAACAGGAAGCACGCGATCTTGGTTACGTGAAAACCCTGTATGGCCGTAAATGCATGATCGGCTACATCAATTCCAAGATTCAGGGGCAACGATTGGGTGCCGAGCGCCAAGCCATCAACGCGCCGCTGCAAGGGACGGCTGCCGATATCATGAAGATGGCCATGGCGCGCATGCCCAAGGCCCTGCAGGATGCAAACCTGAAAGCCCGGATGCTTTTACAGGTTCATGATGAATTGATTTTTGAAGTACCCGATGATGAACTGGATAAAACTTCGGAAGTCGTGCGCCGCGTCATGGAAAATGTCGCGCAGTTGGCCGTACCCTTAGAAGCAGAAGCCGGATACGCCGATAACTGGTCGGCAGCACACTAACCGTCGCCGGTAAAATTATTCAAGCCGCTTATATTGCCCGGCAGCCAAGATGCTGCCATCCTTACGGCTTTGGGCTATGACAGTGAACCCGCTATGCTCAGGCTTTAGTGAAACTTCTATGGTTTTGTTATGGTCCTGCTGGTTCCATGCACCACGATCCTCGATATCGCTGACAATATTCACGTAAGTCATTTTCTGTCCTTTATTGCGCCCCTCTGCAATGTCGAGATCATGGGGTTTATCAATCAGCATCAGCCATAAGAGGGCTGGTTCGTTTTCTGTCGTGATCGGAGCTTGCCATGAAAGGGTGTAGCTATTTTCTTCGACGCCTTTAGAAATGATGATATCCAGTGGCGGATTTTCACGTGCTTTCTTAAGTGCCCTTTTCACATCTTCAATTTTGTATCCCACAACTTCGTACGCGCCATTGATAACCAATTGTGGCGTATAGTTAGGTCCTGCGCCCAGCGCCTGCATGTACCATGTCTGCCGCGCCGTACAGAAAGGCCGCGACAAAGAGCCACTGCGCACGTCAAAGAAATCCACATGACACGACATACCGATCACATTGTCGCTTTTAACAAGCTCGGCAAAGAGAGCATCGGCTTTAGGGCAAAAAACACAGGCTTGTGACGAGAAAAGTTCAACGACAGTCAATTCCTGACCTGTGGGTACGGGCTGCTGTTCAACCGCCGTCACGGGCGCTGCCGCAGGAACGCTTTCTTCCACCGGGGTATTGGTTTCCGTAGCTTGTGCATAAGGCTGTCCGGCAGGAAAAACCAGACAGAAAAGCACAGTAACCGTTAACGCGAGCTTAAGTTTCACATGCATAGAATAAAGAACAGCCTTTAGAAATTTGCCGTGTTTTTCGGAATTTAACACATTGATAAAAAAGAATAAACCGGGATGAAGACAGAACGACATATCCATATGGCGCTGCCATTCGGCCTTTTAGCACTGGCTTTGCTGGCTTTTATCATGACAGGCCCTTCGCATGCTGAAACAGGCAAAACACAGGTTTATGGTCCGTTCTTGCCCGTGAAGGCGCTGATTACGGCAACAAAATCGGACAAAGTAACGATTCAGAAACTGATCAGCGACCAACTGGACGCCATACGTGAACGCGACGCCGACCTGGCTTATGCACTGACAACAGGAGCGCTTCATAGAAAATACGAAACCGCCGGTCAGTTCCTGAGCGAAATGCGTTTTTCCTATCGCCCGGTTTACAATCACGAATCCTATCGTTTCCTTGACCAGACAGAAACCGAAACAGGCAGCCTCATCCAGCGTGTCGAAGTTTCCTATACGCATGGCGACCCCACTGTCGTGATTTATCGTCTGCAACGTACACCAGAGGGTGATTGGGGCATTGATTCCTTCACTGTTCTGGATTTTGAAGAAGGTCAGCCGATTTAGTCCTGCAGATATAATGCGGCGTCATGGTCTGCCATGACTGTGACGTTTTTTATTGTCTGCAGGTAACTGGCGGGTACTTGTTCCGTTACAGCACCCTTCAATGCCTGTGCCAGAATATGCGCTTTGCCTTTACCCTGCGCCAGAAGAATTGTGTGGCGCGCCTGTGCCAATGTCCCTAATCCCAACGTGATGCCCTGGCGCGGCACACGATCTTCATTGCCCCAATACCGTGCATTGGATGTAATGCTTTCAGGTGTAAGCACCATAGCATGTGTGGATGTGTTGAAATTAGTTCCCGGTTCGTTGAAAGCTATATGCCCATTAGCACCAATCCCGAGGACAGCTATATCTATCGGACCTTCCTGATCCACAATCGCTTGCACTCTTTCTGCTTCCGCATACGGATCACGGTCGCTTCTGAAAAAGATGCGGTTATTAATCTGTAAAGGATCAAGGAAAACCCTACTAAGCCAATTCATAAACAGGCGTTCATCGTCAGGCGGCAATCCCACATATTCATCAAGCGCCAGGAACCTTACTTTCTGCCATAGATCATTCTTATTTGCGCAGACAGAGGTTAGATACTGATACATGCCCAAGGGCGTCGTACCAGTCGGTAAAGTTATAAGAGGATTTCTTATACTCTCCAGTGCTTGCATGAGATATTCAGCGGCGCCTTTTGCAAAGTCGGCTTCCGTTTGCGCGATAATCAGGCGATAGGGAGAGATCATTTGTTCATGACTTCTGATTTTGAATCATGGTGCGTAATTCACTAATATCATGCCGTAGCGCTTTGATCTCTTCCTGCAGAGGCAACTCGCCGTGCGCCTCATCTTCCTCTTCATGAATGATGTTCATGGC
>CAMLJM010000044.1 GCA_946480475.1 uncultured Alphaproteobacteria bacterium | reverse complement strand
TAGGCAGCTTTCGCTGTTGTCGCCGCATAGCCCTTTGTGAAGCCATCGAGGAACGCTTTCATTTGCGCTTCGATGTCAGCATCCAGTGCTTTCTTGGTGCGGATCGCTTCCAGGATCTTCTTGCCGTTCGCGCGCACATCTTCCAGAAGGCGGGATTCGTAAGCGCTGACTTGGTTTGTGGGAATACCGTCGAGGTAACCACGTGTACCGGCATAAATCACGAACACTTGCTCTTCAACCGCCATCGGTGAGAACTGAGGCTGCTTCAGCAGCTGAGTCAGACGTGCACCACGGGCAAGGAGTTTCTGCGTCGAAGCATCGAGGTCGGATGCGAACTGCGCGAACGCTTCCATCTCACGGTACTGCGCCAGTTCCAGCTTAATGGTACCGGCAACTTGTTTCATCGCCTTGATCTGCGCCGCTGAACCTACACGGGAAACAGACAGACCGACGTTAATCGCCGGACGAATGCCTTTAAAGAACAGACCTGTTTCCAGGAAGATCTGGCCGTCTGTAATCGAAATAACGTTCGTCGGAATGTAAGCGGACACGTCACCGGCTTGTGTTTCAATAACAGGCAGCGCAGTCAAAGAACCGGCACCATGCTCGTCATTCATCTTCGCCGCACGCTCCAGCAGACGGGAGTGAATGTAGAACACGTCACCTGGGTAAGCTTCACGTCCTGGTGGACGGCGCAGCAGCAGGGACATCTGGCGGTAAGCCACAGCTTGTTTGGACAGGTCGTCATAGATGCACAGGGCATGCATACCGTTGTCACGGAAATATTCACCCATTGTGCAGCCTGTGTACGGCGCCAGGAACTGCATCGGTGCCGGGTCAGATGCTGTCGCCGCCACGATGATGGAGTACTCAAGAGCGCCCTGCTCTTCCAGTTCACGCACCAGCTGCGCCACTGTTGAACGCTTCTGACCAACAGCGATGTAGATGCAGTACAGTTTTTCGTTTTCCGCACCCGTTGTGTTGATTGTCTTCTGGTTCAGGATTGTATCCAGAGCCACAGCGGTTTTACCTGTCTGGCGGTCACCGATGATCAGCTCACGCTGGCCACGGCCAACCGGCACCAGCGCATCAATCGCCTTGAGGCCTGTTTGCATCGGCTCGTGAACGGATTTACGCGGAATAATGCCCGGTGCTTTCACTTCGACGCGGCGCATTTCAACGTTCTTCAGCGGACCTTTACCGTCAATCGGGTTACCCAGACCGTCAACAACGCGGCCCAGCAGACCTTTACCAGCAGGAACCTGCACGATCTCGCCTGTACGGCGCACGATATCGCCTTCTTTAATCGAACGGTCATCACCGAAAATAACCACACCGACATTGTCGCTCTCGAGGTTCAGCGCCATGCCTTTAATGCCACCCGGGAATTCAACCATTTCGCCGGCGCGAACCTGATCCAGGCCATACACGCGGGCAACACCGTCACCAACGGACAGCACTTGACCAATTTCAGCCACATCGGACTGAGCGCCGAATTCAGCGATCTGCTTTTTCAGGATCTCGGAGATTTCTGCTGCGCGGATTTCCATTTTTACTTTTCCTTTGTTTTACGTCGTAAGAGTTTTATGCGAGTTGTCTATTTTAAGCTGCACGTGAACCGGAAAGCGTACGCTTCAGGCGCTCCAGCTTACGTTTCAGTGAATCATCAATCATGCGTGAACCAACAGTCACGATCATGCCGCCCAGCAGGTCTTTCTCGACTTCGACATTCAGGGTCACGTTGGAACCCAGCGCCTTGGTCAGTTCTTTCTGCAGGGCATCTGTTTGTGCCGGTGTCAGCGCGTAAGCGGTCTGCACACGAGCTTCCACTTCGCCACGGCGGCGCGCCACTTCCGTACGGAATGACTTCATCACAGCAGGCAATGCGGAAAGGCGGCGGTTACTCACCAGCACACCCAGAAAGTTTGTTGTCAGTATGTCGAATTTCGCATGGCTCGCGAGGGCTGCCACAGCTTTTTGCTGCTGTGTACGGTCGATCAGCGGATTGCGTACAAGGGACTGAAGGTCCGGGGAAGCTTGCAGCATCGCTGCAAGTTCCTGCAGGTCCTTTTCAACTTTGTCGAGCGCTTTGGCATCGACAGCCATCTCCAGCAAGGCGGTGGCGTAACGTGTGGCGATCAGACCTGATGTGGTGTTGGACATGCCTTAAAAAATCCCGGTTTTCTGTCACTTCAAAGCCTTTTACAGGCAGCGTGGATTTAGCATACGGAATGCCCCGGCGCAAGCGCAGAAAACGTGAGATTTGCGAGTTATAGGAGCACTTTTGGACAGGGGCGCATCCCGCCCCTGAAAACCCCCTGAAAATAGGTCAAAAACCGCCCTGAGGAGTCATAATTCGGTTAATGGACGCCCGAAACAACCGTCTCCAGCATGCCCTCAGGCACCAGTTTCCAGTCGAAGAGCTGGAATCGTTCAGGGTCGATCATCGCCCCCAGCGCCTTGAACAGCAGCAGGTGAGCCACATAAATTTCCAACGTATAACGGCCCATGAACCGGAACGGTGACAACAGGATGCCTTTAACACCCTCACCTGTCCCTGTAAATGTTATCGGGCGGAAGAACATCAGCACGCTCATGACAGCAAGAATGCCGCCGGCAAAAACAGGGATTTCATTCCCTTTGAAAGCAAAGAACAGCGTCTGGATCAGGATGAATGTAAACATCGAGAAGAAGAAAAACTGCTGCGTCTGCGCTGGACCCTGCGGATATTCATGCTGGTGACGCACCAGCCAGCCGAACATAGCCATAATGACGGCCAGCGTCCCATATTCAAACAGGTACGATGTCGGGAAAGACAGCAAAACCATCATCACGCTGATCGGCCACAAACTTTGCGGCGTATGCATGGCCCGCGCCATGACCGGGTCAATCACCAGCCTTACAACAATCATGGTGCCCAGTATATTGACCGGGAACATGCCTAACCCCACAACAAAGCTCGCGGCCATCAATATGACAGCGCCAATCCAGAGCTTAGGCCCCAAATCCCGGCTGCGCGCATAACCAATCAGGAAGAACCACACCGGCACGCACATGCGGCCTGCAATACGCCACGCCTCCACATCATCGAAGAAATAATAACCAATGTGATCGGCCACCATGAAAATGACGGCAAACGTCTTTAGCAGGTCATAGGAAGTCAGGTCTTTGGTCAGATGCTTGAGACTCATGGCCTCAAGGATAACACAAAAACCGGGGGTTTTAAGCCCCTTTGCATTAAGCCGCCATCAGGGCGCTATATTGTGGATTCCGGCGTAGCCAGGCCACGGCATAGCTGCATATGGGATAAACTTTTAGTCCTGCATCCTGCGCATAATCCATGATATCGGCCATAAGCTTGCCTGCCTCGCCCGTACCGCGCAAAGCCTCAGGCGCTTCTATATAATTGATATAAAGCGTTTTACCTTCCAGCCGGTAATTGGCAAAAACAATCGCATCGCCTATAGCGCGTTCGTAACGCCCCAGATTCTTATTGTCCTTCATCGTGTCACCTCACCTATAGAGGTAAAACATGCAGACACAATATCAAGTTCCGGTTATGCCGGACGCAGTTTTGCAGAAGATGGCCTGCCCGCCTGTTTTTCAAGTGCCTGCGCCAATGTGCGCATGGGCACCTTGGCTTCCGGCAGCTCCGCATAGAAACGTTCGTGGAAACGAATGGCACCCTGCAGGAAACGCTCCATTTTTTCGATCGGCTTCGGATTGCCATTTTGCGCCTCTAGATAAGCCTCTATGACATGTTCGGTCATATGCCGGAAATTGACGATATCCCCCACCCAGTCATGGGCCGCTAACTCATCAAATAGCTCCAGAACTCTATCATTCTTGACGCTGGGGCATGCTGTTTCCAGATTGAGCTTCAGCGACTTCATCAGACGATAGACCAGTTGCGGCGTTACGGTATCGCCATGGTGACGTTCGTGAAAATCCCAATCAAAAACATTTTCCATGATCATGCGCACAGCATTCACATCGCGCTTTGCAGGATCCGCATTATTCGCGGGATCCACAGCCTTGGTATGAAAAGCCAGACTGACAACATGTTGCTTGGCTGGTTGCTCCGGCGTTTCATATGATACACCCGTTGAGGAAAGCGAAATAACAGCCTGTACGCGGCTGGCGCGCTCTGAACGCACACCCGCCAACACACGCGCCAAAAAACCGGACTGCGGATTTTCCAGTTCATCCTGCTCATCCTGAATGACGGGCTGCCCGGTCAGCATAGCTTCTTCTTCGCGTATTTGCTGCCTGACTTCGCCCCGGAACATCTGCCCTAGGTCCTGAATATCAGATGCCGTGACAGGTTCTGTCACACCATGGTCTTTCAGTGTTTCTTCAGGTGCTGTCTTTTTACGGACACCCGTCAGAGCGTCGCGGAAGTGTTGCATACGGACTTGGTCACGTATCTTTTCAGAGATATAGGCCATGAAAACCTCCCGTTTTCATAGGTTACGCTTCTTATTTGCGTAACAGCCTACGCTTCATGCTGCAGCGCGACAAGAAAAAATGGGCCTGAATAAGACCGCAGGATCAATAGGATAGAATCTTTTGTGCAGCGCATCAATATTGAAATTTTATTACCTACATGAAACTCTGCGGGTCGATATCGACCTGAACACGTATGGTCGATGGTGTTTTGACCCGCTCCAGCCATTCTTCAATGGCTTTCTGGATATTCACATTCTTGTCCGCCCGTACCAGTAAGCGGCGGCGGAAATTCCCGCGCAGACGATAAAACGGCGCCGGCGCAGGCCCCAGCGTATTGATGTTCTCCGCCTGTGGCGCACATTTACCCAATTCACGCGCGACTTCATCTACCTGTTGTTCGTGCTTACCCGAAACGATAATCCCCGCCAGACGCGATACCGGCGGCATATGGGCCGCTTCACGTTCCCGCATCTCGATATCAAGGAAACGGTCCCTGTCATGCTGGCTCAGCGCTACCATCACTTTGTTCTTCGGCAACCATGTCTGCAGCCATACGTGACCGGGCTTCTCTTCACGACCCGCGCGGCCTGCCACCTGATGCAGTAACTGGAATGTGCGTTCCGCCGCCCGCAGATCGCCCCCCTGTAGCCCGAGGTCGGCATCGACCACACCCACACAAGTCAGGTTAGGAAAATGGTGACCCTTGGCGATGATTTGGGTACCGATAACAATATCGACTTCGTTATGACGGATCTTATCAAGGATCGCTTTCAGTTCGTCATGCGTAGTCGCCGTATCACTCGCGAGAACGATGGTGCGCGCTTGCGGGAAACTCTCTTTGATTTCCTCAAGAATACGCTCAACGCCCGGGCCACACGCAGCAAAGCTGTCGGCATCATGACAGGCCGGGCATTCTTTCGGTTCGCGCACCGCGTACCCACAATGATGGCATTGTAATTTGCCGCTATTCTTGTGCTCGACCAGCCACGCCGTACATCGTGGGCATTCCATACGGTGTCCACACGTGCGGCACAAAGTCAGCGGCGCATAACCACGGCGGTTCAGGAACAGCAAAGCCTGCTCGCCCGCCGCCACCGTATCGACCACAGCCTTCAGCAATACAGGTGAAATAAATTTCTGCCGCTCCGGCTTATCCACCTTCATATCAATCACATGCACATCGGGAAGCTGCGCCCCTGCATGGCGATCAGGCAGATGGATATGCGCGTACTTTCCAGCCCAAACATTCGCCATCGTCTCCAGCGAAGGCGTCGCCGATACCAACACGATGGGAATTTTACCCAGATGCGCACGCACAATCGCCATATCGCGCGCGTTATAAATCACGCCTTCATCCTGCTTATAGGCCGGGTCATGTTCTTCATCGACGATGATCAGGCCCAGGTCCTGATAAGGCAGGAACAGTGCCGAACGCGCACCGACAACGACTTTGGTTTGCCCTTCCGCCACACCGCGCCATGTATTACGGCGCTGAGCAGGACCCAATGAAGAATGCCAGAGGGCAGGTGCACAGCCGAAACGCGACTTGAACCGCTCCAGGAAAGCGTTCGACAGCGCAATCTCGGGCAGCAGTAACAATACCTGCTTGCCCTGTTTCAACGTTTCAGCGACCGCTTCGAAATAAACTTCTGTCTTACCCGCACCCGTCACCCCATCCAGCAACGCGGCATGAAACTGACCATCGTCAACAAACTTGCATAATGTCTCAGCCGATGAAGCTTGCGTTGCTGATAACGTCGCGCGCGCGCGGTCAATATCAGGGTGCCTGCAGGGCGCGGATGAGAATATATCGACAGGCGTCAGCAATCCCTGCCCGACCATGGTCTTGATCACACTCGGCGTGCATCCGGCGGCTTCCGAAATCTCGGAGGCACGGCGTGGTACGCCATCCGCCACGGCTTCCAGCACCCTTTTACGTTGTGGTGGCAAACCCTTGAATGTTGTTTCATTAATTTGCACACCACGTATGTAACCCTGCACGGCTTTCGGCGGCTCCAGGGCACCCGGCACGCTTAGGGCCATTTTCAAAACAGCACCGCGCGGTGTCATCGTGTATTGCGCGATCCAGTCGATAAAGCGGCGCTCAATATCCGGCATCGGTGGAAATTCATATTTATGTATGGCGGCC
Organism: uncultured Alphaproteobacteria bacterium; assembly: GCA_946480475.1. Next base: position 9,364 of record CAMLJM010000044.1, on the reverse strand, counting down.
TTTAATTTACCGGGCTTCACATCGTCCGGCACGTCATCCCAGACGACGCCCGGCACCTCGCGCCCGCCCAGAGGCACGACCACATAATCACCTGCTCGCACCTCAACCCCATCGGGCAAGGCATAGGTATAGGCCTTGTCTACCGGATAAGGGACAAGTACAGACGCCTTGCGCACCGTTTCCGGCACAGTTTCTGGCGGATTTTCCTCAAACAACAGGGATTGGGTCATAACCCAACCTTAACACAGCAATAAACTTGAAGAAATCAGCAAACCCCTTTAAAAAACCCGGATAGTTTCCACTTATCAAAAACGGGTACCCAGATTATGAAATTCTTTGTCGATACAGGTGATATTGCTGAAATCCGTGACCTGGCCTCTACGGGTCTGCTGGATGGCGTGACAACCAACCCGTCCCTGATCGCCAAAGCGGGCAAGCCCTTTATCCCCCTGATCGAAGAAATCTGCTCTGTCGTATCCGGCCCCGTGAGCGCCGAAGTTGCTGCCACTGATTACGAAACCATGCGCCTGGAAGGTCTGAAACTTTCCAAGGTCGCCCCCAATGTTGCTGTAAAAGTTCCCCTGACCCCTGCTGGCCTGAAAGTCTGTAAAGAACTTTCCGACAATGGCACCATGGTCAACGTGACGCTGTGCTTCACGGCAATGCAGGCGCTGCTTGCTGCCAAAGCGGGTGCGACATTCATTTCCCCGTTCGTAGGTCGTCTGGATGACATTTCTTTCGACGGCATGCAGTTGATCGCTGACATCATGACGATTTACGAGAACTACCCGAACTTCCAGACCGAAGTACTGGTAGCCTCCGTGCGTCACCCGGTCCACATCCTTGAGGCCGCACGTCTGGGCGCCGATGTCATGACCTGCCCGCCGGATGTTATACGCAAACTGTACCAGCACCCGCTGACCGATAAGGGTCTGGCCGCTTTCGTCGAAGACTGGAAAAAGACAGGCCAAAGCATTCTCTAAAGAAAAACAACAGGGAGGGAGAATGATTAACTTAACGGGGACATTTGAAGAAGCACGGTTCGAGGCAGAACTGGTGCCACACCGTAGTATTGGGAAGCGGGGCGCGCTGGCTGCTATTGGCGGCACAGGAATCATCCTCGGCACATCTACGGCTGTCATAGGTGTTATGTCAGGCGGCAAGAGTCTCGTCTATACAGTACCTTTCGCCTTCGCAATCCAGATGGGCCTGACCTGGGCCTTCATGAGTAACGCCCGTGATGCTGGTGAACGCCAAACGATCAAGATGGATGAATCTGGCCTGACCTTGACCCACACACGTCCGGACTGGAACAACCCCTTGGTAACCCAGATGGGTCCGGCGGAATTGCCGTGGGCACGTATCAAGGAAACTGAGATTCGGGGTATCAAAAAGCTTTCACTATGCCTGCGTAAAGACGAAATTCCACTGGGTCACTTTCTGCCCCCGATTGAAACTGAAAATCTTCAGAAAAATCTGAAGGTTGCACTGCGTAATTGGATTAATCGTCCAACTCCTGCAACATAATCAAAAAAACGAGAAGGTGTGTTATGAAACAATCATTTATGGATCTATGCTCTGAGTTCGCACAAAAAGTCCGTTATAACCTGGCGTTAGCATGCTTTATTCCGAATGAGGATGTCATGAAAGAGATGGGTAAGGATGGCTGGAAGAAAGTCCCCTACATCCCTACACAAGCCGAGATCGTAAGCGCTGCTACTGCTGGGGGGCATGGCACACTCATACTCCCCCTATACACCGTTAAGGACTCTCAAGGCCGTGACGTCTTCAGAGATCCAAATCCGGCAGTTCATAAAGATTACAGAGCCGCCATGCGTAAAGCTTCGGCCTCGTTACACCTGAAGCCTGCCCCTTAAGGCTGGTCAATAATAATTATGAAATATCATAATGTTACAGGCTTTTCGTGCATTCAGGTATGTTTTTCGGTAGTGTTGCTTCACAAAAAGATAACTAGAGGTGTGTGATGACTCTAAGTATTAAGGATCGCTTCGCCAAAGCGGGCGCTTACATTGGCTTCTATACAGATGTAATTTCGATTATTCCTTCAGAGAGAGTGAAAGCCCAACTGAAAGAACAGGGCTATCGGTTTGAAGCATCAGATTATATTGAAGCTATTATTCACGCCCCTACTCACCCAGGCGCTGTCGGTTCAGGACTCCCCCTTGAAGTTGTCGTAACGGAAGCCGGTACTAACGTATATAGATCCGGTGATGCAGAAACCATCAATCGATATGAAGAGGACAAAAGGAAAGCTGCCGCATCCATTCGCGGATTTACGACACCACCCTCTATAAGCAACTACTTTAAATATCAGGCTGCCGTGTTATTGGCTCAAGATGGCCCACCAAAAGCTGTCCGCCAGGACCTGATGAAAAAAGGATGGCAATTTCGCCCCAGCATGACAGAGAAGGAAGCGCGCGATCACATTATTGCCGGTTCCATGGCAGGTGGCCCTGTAGCCGCAGTTCCTTTTATGACGACACGTATCTTCTCTCCGGAAGGCGAGCAGGTTTTTAAATTAAAAGACCGCAACCCGGAACTGGAAGCGCGGTACATGGCAGAAGCACGCGCATCAGCGGCCAAACTCTACCCATATTAAAAAGGCCCATCATGACAATAGATGTAAGAGGCCCTTTTGCAAGAGCCGTAGCAAGTATGCAGTATTATTACTCGGTAGAATTAGCCAGCGCACCCCCGCATAAAGTCAGAACCATCCTGCAAGAAAAAGGATGGCAGTTTGAACCTGTACAAGTCGACCCCGGATTGATGGCTGGCGCAGCAGCATTCGGCGGACATTATGGTTTAAAATATCTGCCTATATTCACGATCAAATCGCCTACAGGCCAAAACATCCATGCCTCAGGGAATGAGGCGCTTTACAGGCTGTACAAGAATGATCTCAAGGCTGCTTCATATGAGGCTTACCTGACGCCGGAAACACCCTGATCTAATCCTGACAATCCTTGCAGGTACCGTGGATTTCGGCTGACCAGTGGTTGGTTTTGAAACCGGCAGCACCCGCTTTTTCATTAATGGTCTTGTTGACCTGGCTGATTTCAATTTCCTGCACAGTGCCGCAATCATCGCAGATCAGGAATTGATTGTTGTGCTGCTCATGATCGCCTTTGTGATTACCATGACATGCCACATAAGCGTTCAGACTTTCAATGCGATGAACAAGCCCCGCTTCCTGTAAGAATTCCAGCGCCCGGTAAACGGTCGGCGGCTTCGGATTTTTCACCAGCTTACCTAGTTCATCCAGAACTTCATAAGCCGTCAGCGGTGATCCAGCCTCGACAACAATGCCCAGAACCTGCGCACGCGGCTCCGTCAGGCGCAGGCCGCGTGCCTCGCAATATTCAATAGCCTGTTCAAGGTATGGGCTGCACTTCCCGCACATAAAATGACCTCTCTTATTAATATATCCCATATTGCATAATTTGTAACCATAGGGGGCATTATAAATTTTCTGGGTTCTGATCCTGTTCCATATTACAATAATCCTATCGTATTGCTTTTCTTCCCGATTCCCTCCCAGAGCCAACCCCTCGATCGATACCATGTCCGACACCATGACCCGTCCCCCGGCAGACTCAGATACTAAGCTTTCAGAACAGGACGTCATAAACTGGCTCCGTGACCACCCGGATTTCCTGAAGAAACATCCTGAGTTGTTAGATCACATGGCGCCACCGAAGGAAAAATTCGGCAAGGGTGTAGCCGATTTCCAACATTACATGGTGCAGCGCCTGAAAGCTGACCGTGATGAGGTTCTGGAATCTGCACGCGAGATCGTGGAAAACAGCCGTGCGAACATGAACAGTCAGACACGTATTCACCGCGCCATCCTGATGCTGCTGGAAGCGCATAATTTTGAAAGCTTCGTCAGCACCATCACTCTCGATTTTCCTTCCTTGCTTGATGTCGATATTGTCAGCCTGATCGTCGAGACAGATAGCGATATCGTCCCCCAAATCCATATGCAGGGTGTGCGCGCAGTAGCCCCGGGCACAATCCACCTGCTGATGAAGGATAAGCCCATCATTCTGGAGGCCGGTATCAATGGCCTTGATGAAATCTATGGCGGCGGTGCAGGCCTGGTTAAGTCACAGGCCCTGCTAAAGCTGCATGTCGGCGATGAAGCCCCTGCAGCGCTCATTGCCTTTGGCAGCCGCGACCCGAAAGCCTTTGAATCCACGCAAGGCACCGAATTGATTGCTTTTCTGGGCTGCGTGACCGAACGTCTGTTCCAGGCATGGCTTCATATATAGAACACCCAAATCGCATCGAAGATCAGGCGCTGCAAGGCTGCGCCCCCGATCTGGCGGAAGCCATTTTAAAATGGCGGCGCTGGCTGACATCTGAAAAGAACATGTCAAAGCACACAGTGCGCGCCTATGGTGTCGATATCGGCCAATTCATTTCTTTCCTGACACAACACCTCGGCAAAACCCCCTCGCTGAATGATATTGGTGAAATCAATCTGCGTGATTTCCGTTCATGGATGTCACGTAAAGCGATGGATGGCGCAGGAGCAGCCAGTCGCGCCCGCTCCCTCTCCGGGGTGAAGAATTTTCTGCATTGGCTCGATAAGAACGGGATCGTGCACAACGCCTCCATCTCAAGCGTGCGTACGCCGAAGAAACCCCATAAATTGCCCCGTCCCTTGTTTGAAAAACAAGCATTGGAACTTGTACATATGCAGGCTGAAGATTGGGTCGGTCAACGCGACCGCGCCCTTTTCACGCTGCTTTATGGCTGCGGACTTCGAATCGACGAAGCCCTATCCCTTGATATTAAGGATTTGCCACGTGACGGCTACCTGCGCGTGATCGGTAAAGGCCGTAAAGAGCGTCAGGTGCCTGTGCTCCGGATTGTAGAAAAAGCCATAGAAGCTTACCGTGCCATGTGCCCGTTTGCCGAAACCCAGGATCGCCCCTTGTTCATGGGGGAAAGGGGCAAACGCCTGCGCCAGCAGATTGCCCAAAAGTCATTACGTGAATTGCGTATCGCCATGGGTCTCCCGGAAACCGCAACCCCACATGCCCTCCGCCACTCTTTCGCAACGCATTTGCTGCAAAATGGCGCCAATTTACGTGAAATCCAGGAACTTTTAGGTCATGCCAGCCTTAGTACAACGCAGCGTTATACGGATATTAACGCTGAAGAAATGATGAAGGTTTATCGCGCTGCACACCCGCGCAACAAGGCATAAATATTTGTTCAACTTTTTGCGTTTAGTATATGATCGTCGAAAAGAGAAAAAAGATGACAGGGACCATGACTAAAACCATACAAAGACAGGCTGCTGCCCTATTAAGCGCTACAGCCCTGTTCTCTGCAGCCAGCGCCAACCCCGTCAATATGCGCGCCGATGCCGAGGACACCATTTCATTTCGTTTGCTGAAACATAATATTGATAGCGAAGGTAATGCGCGCCTTGTCGTAAACGCGAGCACAATGATGGATAATAAAATAGCCATCATGTTTGATAAAGTTACTAAGGCAGCGATCTTAATGCCGGGCATTGATAACAAACGCGCCTGCCCTTTTTTTGACCTGGATCGCTACCAGCACACAATTAACCAAATTGAAGCCGCCAAACTCGATTTTGAAATCAAAGCTAAAATTGACCCTGAAGAAGGAAAAAAGGCACTGGAAGCCCAGTGCCTGATTGTAAAAATTCCTTCGACCCGTAAGATCAACTGGAAAACGGATCCCAACCCGCCCGGTTAAATGTGAATAGGACGGCCATCCACAGCGAGGGCAGCCTCTTTCACAGCTTCTTCAAGGGTCGGGTGCGCATGGCATGTGCGGGCGATATCTTCTGACGAAGCGCCAAATTCCATCGCTATCACAGCCTCGGCAATCAATGTGCCCGCTTCTGGGCCAATGATATGGACGCCCAGAACGCGGTCTGTCTTTTCATGTGCGAGGATTTTCACAAAGCCATCAACCGCATTCATCGCGCGCGCACGGCCATTGGCGCTGAACGGGAACTTGCCCACTTTGTACGGCACGCCCGCGTCTTTCAGTTGCTGCTCTGTCTGTCCGACAGCGGCCACTTCCGGCCATGTGTAAACAACACCCGGGATCAGGTTGTAATCGATGTGGCCTGACTGGCCCGCCAGCATTTCAGCCAGAATCATACCCTCATCTTCGGCTTTGTGTGCCAGCATAGGACCGGCAATCACATCACCAATGGCGTAAATGCCCGGTACATTCGAGGCAAAATGCTTATCGGTTACAACACGGCCACGTTCATCGACTTTCACGCCGACCTTATCGAGGCCCAGACCTTCGGTGTATGCCTTGCGACCCACAGCCACCAGCACGATATCCGCGCTCAATTTTTGGGCATTGCCGCCCTTGGCATCTTCAAGGGTCAGATCAACGGATTTGCCGTTATTCTTGGCCGATGTCACCTTGGTTGAAAGCTTGAACTTGATGCCTTGCTTGGTCAGGATTTTTTGCGCTTCTTTTGAAATCTCAGCATCATTCGTGGGCAGAATGCGATCCAGGAATTCAACCACGGTAACTTCCGCACCCAGACGGCGCCATACAGCACCCAGCTCAAGACCGATCACACCACCGCCAATCACAACCATCGACTGGGGCACTTCATCCAGCGCAATCGCCCCTGTGGAAGACACAATGCGCTTTTCATCAATCTCAATCCCCGGAAGGCTGACAACATCAGAACCTGTAGCAATAACAATATGTTTGGCTGTATGCGATTCAGAACCAACCTGCACAGTACCGGCGGCTGTAATAACACCTTTGCCTTTCAGCCACTCAACCTTGTTCTTCTTGAACAGGTATTCGATACCCTTGGTGTTCGATGTCACGACCTGGTCCTTGTGGCCCATCATGCCCTTGAGATCCAGCTTCACACTGCCGATCTTGATGCCCATGCTGCCCAGATGATGTTCAGCCTCTTCAAATTTTTCGGAAGCACTCAAAAGCGCCTTGGAAGGAATGCAGCCCACATTCAGGCAGGTACCACCCAGCGTCGCACGTGATTCAACACACGCCACTTTCATGCCCAGCTGTGCGGCGCGTATCGCGCATACATAACCGCCGGGGCCGGCACCAATAACGATAACGTCGTAACTGCTCATGGGAATACTCCTTCAAGTCAAAAAACCGAAGGGATATTAGCAAGTTTTTATCAGGCTGGCGACAGGGCTAAACCGCGGGAATTGACGATTTTTTTCTCTTTTGCAGGTTTGTAGCCATTGATTTTAATATCCAGAACCGCATCCATCGCTTCTTTGGCAGAATTCACCACAATAATATCCTTCCTGTCGCGCTCTGGTAATACAGCCAGCAGCGCATCATACAGATGGATAGCATCCTTACCCAGATGCGGGTGATTGATAATGACAAGCGGTTTACCCTGAACCACCGGATCATTCTGGCGCTTCAGATCAAGGAAGTAATAGATTTCCTCAAGCGTACCCAACCCACCGGCGTCAGCAATGATGACATCGGAACGGAACAGATTGCGCATACGCGGATCCATACCCGGCTCAATCGCAACATAACGGTTACCATCTTTATGAAGATCTGCAAGGTCGAGCGCCAGACCTTCAAACTGAACTGTACGCGGCATCTGGATAGCGGAAAGATGCGTGCGGTCGGCAAGTTCAGGATGGGTGTTCTGATAACGCATATAACCATGCGAGCCTGCACCCATGATACCATATCGGCCACCGCCTGATCTCAGGTGAATAGCTTCAGCAGCGCATTCATAACCGATATAATCCGCTGATTCAGTGTACAGCGGATTACGCGTGCTGGCCGAACCTAAGAGTGTGACCGAGAACAAATCCGTACGATCAGAGCCGTACTCCTCTTTGGTGTAACGCGTGGAGGCATGCGGGGAGTATCTCTCCCGCGCCTGACGCAGCTTGGCCTGTATATTCAGTTGATCAACCTGCGACCAGATATATTTCGGCTGTTGCTTGATCAGTGAATTTTCATGGAAGAAACGATAAAGCAGTAATTGCTGGCCCCACGGATGTTCCGCCGGATCAAGCGATTTCAGGTAATTGATAAATTTCTCACCCATCGCCGGATCAGCCCAGTTCTGGTGTGCCGCGCCGTTGGCACTGAAGAAATGCAATTCCGGATTACAAATCATCAGTTCCTTCCCATACATGCAATCATGCAGGATCTGCTTATGCGTACCCGCCTTGCAGAACAACAGGGAAAGGCGCGCGCTATGCTCGTCATAATCTTTCAGAATTTCACGGCTATGGGCACCCAGATAAATCGCATCACCTGCTTCCGCAAAATCTTCGAAAGAGTCATATTCCTTACCACTTAACTTCCAGCCATTATCATTGGCAATACGGGCAAAGCCCTGGCCACCGCTGCCTTGCATATCCGGCAGCCAGTTATCCTGTGTCAGGATACGCAGTTTGTTACGGCGGTTACGGTCTTCCGCAGCATTCTTGAACAACGGCTTCACCGAGGAAGGCACGGACTGATCTTGCGTCATAGCACGCAGGCAACGCGCCTGTGGGCTGTCTGTATACAGATAGCGTGTACCCAGCTCGGCTTGCGTCTTGCCGTTAATGCCATCGGGCTGGCCATCAGGAACGCAATAATGTTCAGTATAAAGCGAGCCATCATTCGTCGGACGCGGGTTTGGTGTTACGAACCCGGTGCCTGTACCGAAATAGCTTTCAACTTTTACATCTTCACGTTTCGGCGTTAGCTTGAAGAACATATAAACCTGGGTATCGAGATAGCGCAGTGGTTCTGTACGACCCAGACGCTCGCGGCAGGATTTTACATCCGCCATAAATTTCATGACACCGCCCTGCGCGTCTACAACCGGTCCCAGTTCAACGCCCGGCCATGGGCGACCCGGAATTTTTTCATGATGGGAAGCCTTGAATTCTGGTTCTTCAGAAAGATCTTCCGAGAAGGAAACACCTGTATCATTGGCACAGAAGACGACGCGATCAGGATCAAAACCGCGATCACGTAAACGTTTGCAAACCTCATCATAACCGATCTGGTCATAAATGCGGGTCAGCATCGAATCGATCTTCTCGAAGCTATTGCCTTCAAATGTTTTGCTGATTTCATCGGCAGACAGGAACCAATGCAGCGGAATGACAGCATCTTTTACGCCTGCTTTTGCTTTTTCATGCAGCAGGATTTGCGATGTTTCATCAGCTTTCTTCGGTTGCGTAGAGCCAAACAGCAGTTCAATACCATTCAGGAATTGCTTACCGCGCAGCGAAGGCTGAACTTCTTTATCAATATCTTTGCCGCCATACAGAATGGCATTTTTGGTTTCTTCACGGCTTTTTGTGACAACACAACC
>CAMLJM010000043.1 GCA_946480475.1 uncultured Alphaproteobacteria bacterium | reverse complement strand
GCAGAACCCGTTCTGCGCGAGACTATGGATATTATGGGGTTCTGGAAGGCGTAATTCCAAATAAAATTTAACATAATATTTTAATGTCTGATGAATTCTACAGTTAACAACACGTTTGCCTTTTGCCGTTTATAATAGCAAAATAGACAAGTCCGGATTCTCAAAATTTCTAGGAAATTCCATGCGCCCACTTATGACCGCTGTTATGGCTTTTGCCCTGCTGATAGGGACAGCCACCGTTGCCAAAGCTGATTATTTTGTCTGGGAAGATACCATGACGGGTATGACCTTATCCTATCCGGATACATGGCAGGTTGAGAATGCTCAGGATCCTGATGATCTTGTGACTCTGGCTGCGCCATCTGGCCGGGCTAATGCATATTGCCGCATTCGCAGCCATGAAGATAAACGCTATGCAATCTTTCCGCCACGTTTCAACAAAGATATTCAGAAGGTTGAATACTCCTTAAGTTTCTGGGATCAGTATCTGCGTGAATACAAGCAGCCTGAACTTTATAACTTGCAAAACTCCACTGGCATGGGCCGTGGCTGGGCGAGCTTTGCTGAGGCTGGCTACACATCGAGCGTTCCTTATCCTGAGATGGAGCGCCGTTCAGTTCTGTTTGCATCGCTATACAACAATCGTGTCTACATACTTGATTGTTCCTGCCACAAGGATGCATTTGCAGAGTGGAAGGGACCTTTCCTCAGCATCGCTAAATCGATTGATTTCAAAAAGGCTAATCATGAACTCGTGACTGGTCACTATCGTAATTTTATGAACGATGGCCGTATGATCATGGTCGGGCCTGAAGGTAATTACACTTCAGCTTACTAATCACAGTAGGCGTTCCCGGTTTCACGGGAATCCAGTTTCATTTTCTGGGTCCCCGCTTCATGCGGGGATTCTCTTTTGAGGATAATATATGCTTGTTTATCTGCCGATTGCAGAAATGGCAGTACCCGCTGAAGCAATTTTGCTTCTGGGCGTTGTTGTCGGCTTTATGTCGGGTGTCTTTGGAGTCGGGGGCGGTTTTCTGGCAACGCCTTTGCTTATGTTCATGGGGGTTCCCCCTGCTATTGCTGTTGGTACACAAGCCAACCAACTTGTTTCTACGAGTCTTTCCGGGGTTCTGGGGCACTTCCGTACAGGGAATGTCGATATAAAACTGGCAGGCGTTATGCTGTGCGGTAGTGTCGTCGGTACTTTCCTCGGCGCTATGATTTTTAAATTACTTAAGGCTATAGGTCAGATTGATCTGGCTATTCCGCTTCTTTATGTGGGTTTGTTGGGGTCTATGGGCGTGCTGATGTTGTTTGAGAGCGCCAAAAATCTTCTTCATAAAAATATGGGTAAGGATAGCCTGATATCGCCGTGGCATGACAATACTTTCTTTAAGTCCTTACCTTATAAGATGCAATTTCCTCGGTCGCAGTTGCATATCAGTGTGTTGCTGCCTGCAGGGATTGGTTTTTTAGGCGGCCTTATTGTTTCTGTGATGGGTATTGGCGGCGGATTTCTGATTGTGCCGATGATGATTTATATTCTAGGCATGCCTACGATGCTGGTGGCCGGAACTTCATTACTCCAGATATTGGTCACCACAATTATTGCGACATTGCTGCATGCTACGGCCAATAACTCCGTAGATATTGTCTTGGCGGTTTTGCTTATTCTGGGTGGCATAGTGGGGGTTGAATTTGGTGTAAGGGCGGGGCGGCATATAAGCGGAACTCATGCCCGGCTTGTTCTTGCGCTTATTCTGCTGGCTGTCAGCTTCCAGATTGGAAGCCGTTTGCTTGTTGAGCCGCGAGAACTTTATGAGACGGTAATGAGGGAATGATGCGCACTATCATACTTATTATCACGCTTATGATTATTCATGTCCCAGACGCTGTTGCGCAAACTGCTATTACAGGCCGCAGCCTTGCTGTGAATCTTTCTGCCGATCATGTTGACATCAGTATTGGTTTTAATGGCGCTGATTTAACGCTTTTTGGCGTCAAAAACCAGCCAGGGCAATTGGCTGTCGTTGTGCGGGGGCCGGAACAGACGACTATCGTGCGACGTAAAAGCAAGGCTCTGGGCGTGTGGATGAATACACGTTCCATTGAGTTCCTGAATGTGCCTGTTTATTACGATTTTGCTGTCAGTGTACCAGAGCGTGACCTGGCACCTCAGGAAGTGCTGCGTAAATATGATATTGGATTGGATGCCCTGGATATCAGTGTTGAAAAAAACGAAGATGTTCAGGTGCTTGATAGTTTCCGTGAAGCGCTGGTTCGTAATCGCCAGGCGGGTGGGCATTTCCCTTTATCACCAAAGCCGGTCACGTTTATCAGCGATGATTTCTTCCGCGTTGATTTTCATGTTCCGGCTGATGTGCCAACGGGAACTTATATAGTGGAGACTATTCTATTCCAGAGTGGAGCGGTGGTAGAGCGCCGTGAAACCAAGCTGCGCGTGGCACAGATCGGATTTAGTGCCGATATGCATAATTTTGCTTACAGTAATGGATTCTTTTATGGTCTGCTTGCTGTAGGGCTGGCGCTTATATCGGGTGCCAGTGCTCATTTTTTCTTCAGACGTTCAGTTTAAGTGCGAATGCGGAAACCCGGGATGGCAATTCTACAAAGTTTGCTTGCAGCGGGCTTACGTGGGATTTTTTGGCCGCTAAAGCTGTCAGGGCATGGCAGCTGACTTTGAAAAGCGCTCCCAGTTCATTTGCATTCAATACAACAGCCCCGGTTTCTGGCTTTCTCAGATTCATATTAACTTTGATGGACAGAACAGCGGGGTTGTCTTTGCTGTTTGAGAAGCAGGAGTTTGCCTGTTCCGTAAAGGGATTGAGTGTGACTACACCCAAAACTTTCTCACTGGCGGGATCTTTGACCATATATGTTTTATGATCTGTTTCTTCGGACGCCATTTCATGGAATTGAAGTCCCATTTCCCTTTCGGCATCGCCTAGGAATGTGCGTAATACACTTTCCAACTCAAACTTTAGTGAGTTATCAGTTGTCATGGACACCCTCCCGACAATTTGTTTTCTTTTTTAAGATATTAGCGAGCAAAAATTGCTTATGTCAATATAAAGATTGCCTTTTCCGGCATTTACTCCTACATCTCTGGGCAGAGGTAAAATCATGTTTATTCAGACAGAACAGACACCTAATCCCGCTACTATAAAGTTTATTCCTGGACAGGTCGTCATGGCTCAGGGAAGTGCTGAGTTCCGGGAAGCGGACAAAGCGGGGTGCTCGCCTCTAGCTATGCGTCTATTCAGGATAGAGGGGGTTTCCTCAGTCTTTCTGGCGGCTGATTTCATTTCCGTGACTCGCGATCTGGAAAGCGACTGGTCCTTTCTGAAGCCTCAGATTCTGGCGGCTATCATGGAACATTACCTGAGTGGCCTTCCCGTCATGGAGGGTGTTGTTGATACATCCCAAAATGGAATTGAAAGCGAACTCGTACTTCAGATTCGTGAACTGCTGGATACGCGCGTGCGTCCGGCGGTAGCGCGTGATGGCGGTGATATTGAATTTGTAAAATTTGAAGACGGGATTGTGTGGCTGCATATGAAGGGGGCATGTGCTGGCTGCCCCAGTTCCACCATGACGCTGAAAATGGGTATTGAGAATATGCTGAAGCATTATGTGCCCGAAGTAAAATCAGTCGAGCAATATCAAGGCTATTAAGCCGCTCATTATTCTATGCTGGATTCAATCTCATCGGGCAGGTTTGATGATGTATCAGACTCGCCATTGGCAGCGGGTTCATAATCATCATAAGAAACAGGTGTCGTCAGCAGCATGCCAAACCAGCGCCAGCGCGGCTGTTCACTTGTTTCGTCTATTGGTCCTGGCATTGTGCAGTTGATACGACCGCGTTCATCTTCAAAAGGCTTATCAAGGCGTATTTCTATGCGCGTACCGCCAAGTACCTGTAGCTTTGCTTTCTCTGATGTCGATGAAAAGCAAGACATGGATTTGATCTGGTTTTTAAGCGCCGGATCAATGGTAAATCCGATTTCAGGTTTACCATTCACAATGTAGGGATCGTGCGGTGCGATATCTCTGGCTGGTAAAGGTAACGCGAGTGCTGTCAGACGAAAACGTTCGATATCTCCATAGGGTTCGGTCATGGAAAAGCGAGGAAGGGCAAACATATCGGCGCCTGCGTAAGCAACACCAGATTGCTGACCAAAGGCAGCCTTAAATCCCTGCTGTTCAATAATTTCTTTATAAGTAAGGCTGAATTCTCCGTAAGGATAAGCAAAGAGGCTGGCGGCTTCGTCTAATTCCTCGCGGTAACGTGCCTGCGCCTTGTTAATCTGGCGGGCAATTTCCGCTTTATCTTTGTCATAGATTTTTTGATAAGAGGCTGGATGCAGGCCAATACTCACCAAGTCGCTTCGCACCAAGCGCCGGATTTCATCCCAACTTAGATTGTCAGGTGTTTTATTATCGAGCGTATCCGTGGCAATAAAAATAGTGAATGGAAGCCCTGCCTTCATGAGAAGGGGGGCTGCGTAATTCAAGGTCTTTTTGTGTGCGCCATCAAAGGTGATGGCAATCGCGGGGTCGGGGAGTTCCTCGTTAGCTTTTAGCTTTTCAACAATCTCAGGCAGTGGAAGCACATTATAGTGTGCTGATTTTATCTCGGCGATCTGTTTTTCAAACTGTTCCCGGCTGAGATTGGTCGCGGCGTTCAGTTCGTCACCTATATGGTAGTAGGTGAAGATTACGGCTGATTTTTTATCTAGGGGTATATGCTGCGCCTGCGCGGGCAAAGACCATAATACAAAAACAGCTGCCACAGCGGAAAGAACTGGCAACTTCAATTGAGATAAAAAGGTATTAGGGTACATACGCATAGTAGAGTGAGTATAGTTTTTTATGGATAAAAAGCATCCCCTTTCTGGGTGTCTGTTCATAGCAAAGATTGACCTTTGCCTGAAAGTGCCTAAATTCAAGGAGTTATCAATTTTATTCACAGGGGGGTATCTTTGACGGGATCTCATAAAATTCTTGATGATCAGGCGCTGGATATGCTTTTCCGCACGGCCCGCACGCATCGCAAATGGCACGATAAAAACGTCGGCGAAACACTGATTAAGGCCGTTTATGATTTGATGAAGATGGGACCGACCGAAGCCAATAGTTGTCCGGCCCGTTTTGTCTTTGTGAAAACACCTGAAGCCAAACAACGATTAAAGCCCCACCTGGATGCAGGTAATGTGGACAAGACCATGACGGCGCCACTCACGGCTATTATTGCCTATGACACGCAATTCTATGAATTGATGCCTCAGCTTTTCCCCCATGAACCTACGGCACGCAGCTGGTTTGCAGGCAAAGAGGAGAAAATCAAACTCGTTACCATGCGTAACAGCAGTTTGCAGGCAGCTTATCTGATGCTGGCGGCGCGTGCATTAGGTCTTGATTGTGGCCCTATGGGTGGTTTTAATGCCGATGGTATCAATCAGGAATTCTTCCCGGACGGTCGTTATAAAATCAATTTCCTGTGCAATATTGGGTATGGTGATGAATCCGCACTGTTTCCGCGCAGTCCGCGTTTCTCATTTGATGAGGCTTGTGAGATTATCTGATGCAGGTTTTGGCTCTTGATACGGCAATGAATGGATGTGCTGCGGGTGTATTCAATAATGATACGGGGGACTGTTTCAGTGTCGTTGAGTCCATGGGGCGTGGTCATGCTGAGAAACTGGTCCCGATTATTCAAGATACTTTGATAAAAGCCCGGATTGATTTTCAGGACCTTGGATTGATTGCCACTACCGTAGGGCCCGGTGCTTTTACGGGTTTGCGTATCGGTCTTTCCACAGCACGGTCTCTGGGATTGGCGCTGAATATCCCTGTTGTAGGTGTTACAACACTGAGCGTGCTGGTGGCGGCATATTTATCCCGACATGAAACGGATAAGAACATTCTGGTCTTGATTGAGACAAAACGTACTGATTTTTACGGTCAGTTGTTTTCATCAGAAGGGCATACGCTTTCCGATCCCTTTGCTTTATCTGCCGACGCTATTGCTGCTGTTTACTTGGAGCAGCCGGTTGTGCTGATCGGAGATGCAAATGCCCGCTTTGTATCGCTCCTTGGTGGCGGCCAAAAAGATATGGTAATGCTGGAGACGGGGTATGAGATTCCTGATCCTGCTTTTATCGCCCGTATTGGTTATGCGCTATGGGAGAGCGGGGATACCGATACTATGCCTGAACCCCTTTATCTCAGGGATGCCGATGTCAGCCAGTCTAAGCGTGTCCAGCGTACTATAGAGGAGTGATTTACTTGCTTTTTACTTATTATTTATGCTTTAATCTTATAATAATACAGTAATACATAGAAACAGGAAGTAAAGATGCCGGACACAGAAAATGATAATCTCCTGACACTGACATCTAATATTGTATCAGCCCATCTGGCGCACAACTCTGTCAGCACGGAAGAAATTCCGGCGCTCATCCGTAAAGTGTACAGTACGCTTGCCAATGTAAATCAGGATGGGCCAATATCATCTGAACGTCCGCAACCGGCCGTGCCTATCAAGAAGTCCGTCCATGCAGATTATATTGTTTGTCTGGAAGACGGCAAGAAATTGAAGATGCTAAAGCGTCATCTTAAGACAGCTTACAACATGACGCCTGAACAATATCGTGAACGCTGGGGTCTTCCCGCTGATTATCCGATGGTAGCACCTAACTACGCGAACCAGCGGAGTAAGCTTGCTAAAGATATTGGTCTGGGAACGGCTAGTCGTAAGAAGAGCTAACGACTCAGTTCTTTACTGCGTGCTGTGGCCGCAGCTATCGCTTTATCAAATAATTCCTGCATGCCTGATGGCGACATCAGTACTTCGAGGGCGGCAGCCGTTGTGCCACCAGGGCTTGTGACATTTTTCCGAAGTGTTTCGGCAGGCAGTGGGTCGCTGTCTGCAAGGGCAGCGCTGCCAATGACAGTTTGTCGCGCCAGCTTCATGGAGAAGTCTTTGTCCAGGCCCGCCTTAACGCCCGCAGCGGCCATCGCTTCAATGAGCAGAAAAATATATGCAGGACCACTGCCAGAAACAGCCGTAACGGCATCCAGTAAATTCTCTTCATTGATCCATTCAACTTTGCCTACGGCTTTTAAAAGATTATCAGCCAGTTTCTTTTGTGCGGACGAGACATTTTTATTCGGGCAGCCCACGGTAATGCCTTTGGCAACAGCGGCAGGCGTGTTAGGCATGGAACGGATAACAGGCTGGGTTACCCCAAAGTAACTTTCAAATTTAGCAATTGTCTGGCCTGCTGCAATCGAAAGCACCAAGGCATCAGTGGGGACGGCTTTTTTGATCGCGTTGCAAACTTCATCCATAATTTGTGGTTTTACAGCAATCACGAATACGGATGCGGGTGGCCGGGCACCGGCAAACATTTCCGGCTTATCGTAAAATGTGATGTTGTCAGGCGCTTGGTCTTCAAACTCTTCGGGCAACCCACCGGGATCCAGGACATAGACATGCTTTACTTGTCCCGATGACAACCAGCCGCGCAAAAGAGCGCTGCCCATCTTGCCGCAGCCGATGAGGGCAATCGATAAGGAGGTGGAGAGATCAGGCTGCGCCGCCATGCTCGCTCAGAACGAGTTCAAGGATCTCGTCGGTCAGGGTCGGGGCAGTTGCCAGCAGTGCAAAGGCGTTGTGGAAGCGCTCACATTCACTCATGCCGATCTCAACGATATCCTCGACATGCTCAATCCCGGATGTCTGTGCGCCACGGAACAGGCAGGTATAGCGGAAGACGGGTGTGCGTGTTTCTTCAGGGATATCAAAATGGCCGAGCCATAGACGCTCGTTTACATTTTTCAGAAGGCGAGCGGCCATTTCCATACGCTTCTTGGGGACAGCCTCATCGATTTCGCAGAAAAATTGCATCGCACTGTATTCTTCCTGCCAGAGGAAAGTCATGCGATAGTGGCTGCATTGACCTGATGCCTGCACCACGATCTCGGATTCATTCGGGCGATCAAAAACCCAGTCATTGCTGTGAAGAACTTCCTCGACGCTATCGAGAGGATTGCTTGTTTCTTCAAAGAGATCCATTTCACTCATTTCTTCTTCGTACCTTTAGGGGCAGATCTTTTAGCTACGGTTTTTTTCTTTGGGGCGGGGTCTGCTTTCTTACCCTCAATTTTATCCAGGCGTGCTTCCAGGTCATCGACGCGCGCACGGAGTTTCTGGATCATCGCTTCAGCGCGCTCCAGGTCCTCACGCGGTACCAAGTCGGCACGGTTTGCCAGATCGTCCACACGACTTTTCATGTCTTCGCGCAGCTGCTGCTGAAGTCCTGAAACGATGTTGACGGCACCCCCGGCTACGCGGGCGATATCATCAAGAAAACGAGGGTCGAGTTTCGGTCTGGTCATGCGAGAGTCCGTAGCAGGAGTCTACGCTATGAGTCCAGATGGCTCGGGCGGATTCCGCATGAATCTAGGGGGTATCCCTGTGGATAAAGAACGGTTTGGGTTTCCGGTCCTAAAATGCTAGATATATGAACAGTTTCAGCAATTTTGATAAGAGGCGTGAAAATGATTGTCGTCACGGGCGGAGCCGGGTTTATCGGGTCGAACCTTTTGGCCGGACTAGAGGCTAAAGGCTTTACTAATCTGGTGGTCTGCGATGTACTGGGTCATGAAGATAAATGGAAAAATATAGCCAAGCGTGAGCTGCGAGATATCGTTCATCCAGACAATCTCTTGCATTACCTGGAAAAGCATTCTGAAGAGGTAGAGGCGATTTTCCACTTGGGTGCCATTTCTGCCACAACGGAACGTGATGCTGATCTGATTATCCAGACCAACTTCACTTTGTCGCGCAAGTTATGGAAGTGGTGTGCCGAACATGACGTTCGTTTTATTTATGCATCTTCTGCGGCGACTTATGGCGATGGAGATGGCGGATTTGAAGATGGGGAAACGGTGGAACATCTTGCAAAGCTGCGCCCACTTAACCCATATGGCTGGTCAAAGCATTTATTTGATCGTCGCACATGCAGGATTGTACATGATAACCGCAATGTTGATGGCGAGAAATTGCCCTCGCAGTGGGCTGGTCTGAAATTTTTTAATGTTTATGGTCCCAATGAATACCATAAAGGCGATCAGATGAGCGTGGCTTGCAAGTTGTATCCACAAATTCAGGCGGGCGCTGCGGCCAAGCTTTTCCGCTCCAATCATCCCGATTACCAGGATGGGGGCCAGATGCGTGATTTTGTTTACGTGGGCGATTGTGTTGATGTCATGTTATGGCTTTACGATAACCCGAAAGTCAGTGGCCTATTTAATGTGGGTTCAGGCAAGGCGCGCAGTTTTAAAGACCTGGCGGAAGCATGCTTCAAGGCACTCGGTAAGGCACCCAAGATTAATTACATGGATATGCCGCAGGAATTGCAAACCAAGTATCAGTATTTTACCCAGGCCGATATGACCAAACTTCGTGCAGCGGGTTACACAAAACCCATGACTGAACTTGAGGAAGGTGTGCGTACCTATATGCAGGATTACCTCTCAAAGGTGGATCAGTATCGCTAATGGCTTGGCAGTTTCCTAATATTGATCCTATTGCCATCTCGATAGGGCCTATCGATATTCGTTGGTACGGGTTGGCTTATCTGGTGGGTTTCTTGATCGGCTGGAGGCTGGTTGTTTATCTCGCGGGTCTGGATAAAGAAAAGCGCGCTGTCACCACACTGCAACTAGACGATTTTCTGCCGTGGGCAGTTTTGGGCGTCATTCTTGGTGGGCGCGTGGGCTATATATTATTTTATCAGTTCTCTACGTACATGCATAACCCTCTGGCCATGCTGCGTGTCTGGGAGGGCGGTATGTCATTCCATGGTGGGGCTGCCGGTATGATTATTGCGATGATCATATATTCCATCGTGCAGAAGATTTATGTCCTAAGGCTTACAGATCTTATCTGTTGCGCTGTGCCTATAGGTTTGTTTTTCGGCAGGATGGCCAACTTCATTAATGGCGAACTTTACGGCCGTGTAACCAGTTCACCGATTGGCATGGTATTTCCTTATGGCGGCCCTGATCCGCGTCACCCTAGCCAGTTGTATGAAGCATTTCTAGAAGGGTTTGTCCTGACCATCATTATGATTGTATTGGCGCATAATACTAAGGTTCGGAATACGCCCGGCATATTATCGGCGGTGTTCCTAACGGGTTATGCCCTGAGCCGTATAACCGTGGAGTTCTTCAGAGAGCCAGATGAGCAGATCGGTTATATCGCGGGAATATTTACTATGGGACAAATTCTCTGCATTCCCATGTTAGTCGGTGCGGCTGTTGTTGTGACATGGGCACTTAAACATAAAGAGCCTGCGCATGTCACCGGTTGAAAAGCAAATACGTGAACTGATCACGCAGAATGGCCCTATAAATATTGAAACGTTTATGGATATGGCTATCAGCCATTATTACGCCACGCGTGACCCCTTTGGGGTTGCGGGTGATTTCATTACGGCGCCGGAAATATCACAGATGTTTGGTGAAATCATCGGCATATGGGTGGCAGATGCCTGGATCAAACTGGGTAAGCCTGAAGCGTTCCAGTTAATTGAAGGGGGGCCTGGGCGGGGTACTTTAATGGCTGACGTCCTGAGGGCGACGAAAAAAATCCCAGGTTTTCATGATGCTGTCCAAATTCATTTGATTGAAACAAGCCCGGTTTTACGTGAGGCGCAGAAGCAGACTCTCGCCGATTATAGTGTCACATGGCATAACAACCTTGATAATCTTTCAGCGGACCCTGTCATTTTTATTGCCAATGAGTTGTTTGATGCTTTTCCCATTCGTCAGTTCGAATGCACGGGAGAAATCTGGCATGAACGCTATGTGGACGTTCAGGATGATAAACTGGTTATTAGTTTGCAACCGGTGGAAATGCACCTGCCGCTCGTGGATGGTGCGATTAAGGAAGTTTCACCTGTGTCTCTGCAATTCCTGAAGAATCTCACGAACCTTATCATGGCGAATAAGGGTGTCGCTTTAATTATCGACTATGGTTATGACGACGTGCGCGTAGGTGATACCCTGCAGGCTGTAAAGGGGCATCAATATGCCCCTGTTCTAGAGGATGTGGGTAATGCCGACCTTACCGCTCACGTAGATTTTCTGGCATTGAAAGTTTATGCACCGGCTTCTTCACCTTTAGGTCCTGTTACTGTCAGTGGTCCCGTTAATCAGGGTGATTTTCTTAGAAATATGGGGATCAATATGCGGCTTGAGCGTTTGAAATCCATCGCTACACCAGAGCAGACTATGGATCTGCAAACAGGTTATGTAAGACTGACGGCCCCCAACCAAATGGGCACCTTATTCAAGGTGATGGGTCTGTGTCATGACCCTTCAATACAATTGGGGGGCTTTCATGATTGATGTTCTTACGGACGAATTGCTGGACGACGATAATATCGAGCATGGTTTCTTTACCAGAAAAGGCGGTGTCAGTACGGGTCTGTATGGCAGCCTTAATTGCGGTGTCGGTTCCAGCGACCGCCCTGAGAATGTTATCGAGAATCGAACACGTGTCGCCGCTACATTAGGCGTGAAGCCTGAGAACCTTCTAACTCTGCATCAAATCCATAGTGATAAATGTATTGTCGTCAATCAGGCTTACGATGCCGTGAATGACAGGCCACAGGCAGATGCATTGGTAACTGACAAACCAGGATTAATGATAGGGGTCCTGACAGCAGATTGCGGTCCTGTACTCTTCAGCGGCAAGGCAAAGGATGGACGCCCCCTGGTTGGGGCGGCTCACGCCGGCTGGGGTGGGGCGCTGAAAGGTATCCTTGAAAGCACAATCAGTCACATGGGAAAATTGGGGCTGGATAAATCGACACTAAAGGCTGTTTTGGGACCCTGTATTGGTCCGAAAACATATGAGGTCTCAGAAACATTCCGCGATCCGTTTATCCTTCAGGATATGAAGAACGCGCGTTTTTTCGCACCTGCTGAGCGTCCGGGTCATTTGATGTTTGACTTGCCAGCCTATATCCACCGCCGCTTATTCTTAGCGGGCGTACCGCAAATTAAGGTCATGGGGCGAGATACCTGTGCTGAGGAAGGGGCGTTTTTTAGCTTCCGCCGTTCAACGCATCGCAGCGAACCTGACTATGGACGGCAGGTATCAGCAATCTTGATTGAAGACTGATTTTACGGCTATGTTATAAAAAACACAGGGAGGAATTAAGATGAAACAGGATTTCGGCAAAGCAGCAGGTAACCGCATTATTGAGGCACTACTGATCACTTTTGGATTTGCGGCTGGTGTTTGCACAATTGGTGGTACACCCGGCAGCCATACAGCGCTGCAGCTCAAAAATCAGGCTGGCCTGATTATGGCGAATTTATAAAAGCCCGGCGAAAAACTCCCTGTAATCTCCTGATTCCGGTTGATTCCAGGTATATGGATTTCCTATAGTCTGCCCATGACAGATAACGCTGCCCTTTTAAGGAATGAGCCTCCCATGAAGCTGATCGCCGGCAATTCGAACCGTCCTCTTTCCGATGCTATTGCGCAGTCACTGGATTGCCCTCTGACCAAGGCCAGCCTGAAGCGCTTCTCCGATATGGAAGTGTTTGCTGAAATTCTTGAGAACGTACGCGGCGAAGATGTTTTTGTATTGCAGTCCACTTGCTATCCCGCGAACGACAACCTGATGGAACTGCTGATTACCATCGATGCCTTGCGTCGTGGTTCGGCCCGTCGTATTACAGCGGTTATTCCTTACTTTGGTTATGCCCGTCAGGATCGTAAAACAGGTGGCCGTACGCCTATCTCTGCGAAGCTGGTAGCCAACCTGATTACGGCTGCCGGTGTTGATCGTGTTTTAACGATGGAACTACATGCGGGCCAGATTCAGGGTTTCTTTGATATTCCCGTCGATAACCTGATCGTAGCACCGGTATTCATTCCGCACATCGAACAGAAATTTGCCAAAGACCAACTGGTCATGGTTTCGCCCGATGTCGGCGGCGTTGTTCGTGCGCGGGCTTTTGCCAAGAAGCTGGATTGCGGTCTGGCCATTATTGATAAGCGTCGTGAGCAGGCAGGTATTTCCGAAGTTATGCATGTCATCGGTGAAGTTGAAGGTAAGACCTGTATCATGGTTGACGATATCGTTGATTCAGGGGGCACGCTTTGCAACGCGGCGGCGGCTCTGATGGAGCATGGTGCCAAAGAGGTGTATTCCTATGTTGTGCACGGCGTTCTTTCCGGCGGTGCTGTAGCCCGTATTGCCGACTCCCAGATCAAGAAGCTGTTTATTACAGACAGCATCCCTGCCACAGAGGCAGTACAGAACGCACCGAATATCGAGCAATTGTCGGTAGCTGACCTGATGGCGGAAGCTATCCGCCGTATCAGCGGCGAACAGTCGATTTCCCAGCTTTTCATCTAAAAACCTTCGTTATTATACATAATACATAAATCTGTAGATGACGGAATGGAAATTCCTTGATATTGCAGGGGTTTTCTGCTTTTTTACGGCGTCCGGAGCACACCCCTGGAGGTGCTCCTCCATCTTAACCATGTAAGGATAAGACTATGTCTAAACAATACGCCGTAAAGGCAGAGAAAAGAGAACGAGCCGGTAAGGGGATTGCTCGGGCGCTTCGCCGCGAAGGGAAGCTTCCTGGAGTAATCTATGGGGACAACAAGACCCCTGTCCTGGTGGCATTCAGCGCGAACGACATTCAGAAAGAATGGCTCAAAGGTCATATGTTCACGCACCTGTGCGAACTGAACGTTGATGGCGAGAAGAACCTGGTTCTGGCTCGTGATGTTCAACTGCACCCTGTGTCTGACCGTGTCGAGCATGTTGATTTCCTGCGTGTATCGCCGAAAACAACACTGCACGTGAACGTACCTGTTCACTTCATCAATCATGAGAATAGCCCTGGCATTAAAGAGAAGGGTGTTCTGACAATCGCGCACCACAGCATCGATATGATCTGCCGTGCGACAGAAATTCCTGAATCGATCGAAGTTGACCTGACACCGTTCAAAGTTAACGATACGATCACAATTTCTGATGTGAAGCTGCCTGCTGGTGCGAAACCGGCTGATGATAACCCAGACTTTGCTCTGGCTTCTATCATCCCGCCAAAATCGGCCGCTGCTGATGAGGCTGCTGAGGCCGCCGCCGCTGCTGCCGCATCTGCGGCTTCTGCTGCTGCCGCTGCTCCAGCTGGTGGTGCTGCGGCTCCTGCTAAGGCTGCTGCTCCGGCTGCGAAGAAGTAATAACGGCTTCTTTTACCGAATACAGGCAAGTATTACAGGCACAGGGGCCGGGATTATTTCCTGCCCCTGTGTTTCTTTAAGGATCATGTTTGGTTTTCTGAAAAAGGATTGCAGGCCGATGTGGCTTTTGGTGGGGTTGGGA
The DNA here is from genome assembly GCA_946480475.1 of uncultured Alphaproteobacteria bacterium. The sequence goes on along the minus strand of CAMLJM010000043.1, from coordinate 1,741 downwards.
AATCCTGGCGACAAGTACGAGTATAATCGTCATAACATCGGCTTCCTGGCAGTGGATGCGATTGCCGATACCTATGGCTTTCCGGCTTATAAAAAGAAGTTTCAGGGGTTGGTTGCTGAAGGCAATATTGGTGGCGAGAAAGTCATCCTGCTGAAGCCGCAAACTTACATGAATAACTCCGGCCAATCTGTTGGAGAGACTGCAAAATTCTATAAGATCCCGTTGGATCGTATTGCTGTTTTTCATGATGAACTGGATTTGGCTGCCGGAAAAATTCGTACTAAAAAAGGCGGCGGAAATGCCGGACATAACGGTTTAAGATCTATGGATAGTCATTTGAATTCAAATGACTATTGGCGTATTCGTTTGGGTATTGGTCATCCCGGAGACAAGGCCATGGTTCATGGTCATGTTTTAAGTGATTTCTCAAAATCAGAATTTATCTGGTTGAAACCATTGATGGAAGCGATAGGCGATCATGTGCCCCTGATGGTGCAGGGCAAAGACAACGAGTTTATGAGCAAAGTTGCTCAAGCTGTTGATGTAAAGGAATAGCGTCCCGTTGAAAAACGGGATCCAGTTTGTGTATGAAGGGATCCCGGTCTTCGCCGGGATGCCTGAAGAAAAGGAGTTACTTTTATGGGTTTTAATTGCGGTATTGTCGGCTTGCCGAATGTAGGTAAATCGACCCTGTTTAATGCCTTAACGGCGACAGCGGCAGCTCAGGCAGCCAATTTCCCGTTCTGTACGATTGAACCTAACGTGGGTCGTGTAGCGCTTCCCGATGCCCGTCTTGATGTTATCGCAAAATTGGGCGGTTCAGCGAAAATCATTCCCACCCAGCTTGAGTTCGTTGATATTGCCGGTCTGGTGAAAGGCGCGTCCAAAGGTGAGGGCTTAGGTAACCAGTTCCTTGCGAACATCCGTGAAACGGATGCCATCATCCATGTTTTGCGCTGCTTTGATGACCCGAATATCATCCACGTGATGGGTTCGGTTGATCCGGTACGCGATGCCGAGATCGTTGAGACCGAACTGATGCTCGCGGATATGGACTCGGTTGAGCGCCAGATTAAAACCGTCGAGAAGAAGGCCAAGTCTGGAGAGAAAGAAGCCAAGATCCAGTTAGGCCTGCTTGAAAAAGTGAAGGTGGCTCTCGAGGCTGGTCAGCCTGCACGTACTGTCGAAGTGGCGGATGATGAAAAGAAGCTCTTCAAGATGATGGCGCTGATGTCATCCAAGCCGGTTCTTTATGTTCTGAATGTTATGGAAGATGATGCCGCTGAGGGTAATGAGTGGACTAAAAAGGCTCAAGAGATGGCGGCCAAGCAGGGAGCTGGCAGCGTCATTATTACGGCTTCGATTGAATCTGAGATTGCTCAATTAGGCACTGAGGAAGAGAAGAAAGAGTTTCTTGAGACTATCGGTTTGACCGAACCGGGACTGAACAAGATTATCCGTGAAGGTTATAAACTTCTGGGCCTCCAGACTTACTTCACAGTGGGACCAAAAGAAGCACGCGCTTGGACGGTGCGTAAGGGTGCCAAGGGTCCTGAGGCTGCAGGTGTCATCCATACTGATTTCGAGCGCGGTTATATCCGTGCCGAAGTTATCTCATATGCGGATTTTGTGGCGCTGGGTGGTGAACAGGCCGCCAAAGATGCGGGCAAGATGCGTCAGGAAGGCAAGGAATACCTCGTTCAAGATGGTGACATCATGCTGTTCCGGTTTAACGTCTAAA
>CAMLJM010000042.1 GCA_946480475.1 uncultured Alphaproteobacteria bacterium | reverse complement strand
TCAATCTAAGTCTTTTGCTGACTTATTGCTGACTTTTAGATTTTATGGATTTAAGGATTTTTGGCTAAGTATTTGATTTAAATGGCGCGCCCGTGAGGATTCGAACCTCAAACCTCCTGATCCGTAGTCAGGTGCTCTATCCAGTTGAGCTACGGGCGCATCCCGCGGTGATTACCGCAAGCGACCGGCACCATAAGCGATGCCTTCCGGGATTGCAAGCCTTTTTGGATGAAGTGTTTAGGACATCTTTCAACCCTTCCCCGGCGGGTTCCCGGCTACCCACTTCCTACTGTGGATAGCTTTTGATTTAACAGGCAAAAAAGCCTTTTGGCGCTTGCACTTGCCAGATTCAGCCTATAGGCTTCTGCTCGGTAGGTTTCCGTTACTTGACGTGGGGCCACTCTTTCAATAATTGTTTCCTTCTCGACGGTTGGTTGAAACATAATTTATGAAGAATGCATCTATGAAAAACATCCTGCTGCGCTCCGGCGCCCTTGCCCTGATGGGTGTTGTCTCCACAGCTATTCTCTTTGACGGCGCTCCCGCGCAGGCACGATCCAGCGATCGCCCGCCGCTCATTATCACCAATGAGCCGCTGCCGACGGATTTGCAGAACCGCGTGTACAGCAAACCCGCGCGCTCCCGAAACATTGATGCCTCGGAAGTTGCCGGTGACAACTATTTCAATCCCGGCGATGTCACTGTTGTAGGCCGCAAAGTAGATGACCTGCGCAATGAACTCTTCAATCTTCAGGGCCGCGTTTCACAACTCTCTGAACGTCTGGCTGAACTCGAAAGAGATGGTCAGGGCAAATCAGCGGATTATTACGCTGCTGTTGCTACGATCAGCACACAACTTCAATCCGGCACAACACCGGGCAACCCCCGCCTCGTAGGACGTCTGGGTGAAGCGCGCGGCAATCTTGAAAAGCTCGCTGGTAACGTTGCTTCACTAAATGACCTGGCCATGGAAATTTCCCAGGCTGCTTCGATGTCATCATTCCTGCTGGAATCTGCACGCGCCACATATGGTCTGTCAGGCGCCGTTGAAGAAGATCACGTTCGCTTGGCGCAAATGGAAGATGCCATCAACAATACCGTTGTTGTGATTGACCGCATGCTTGATAACGTTAATGACGACATCACCCGCACGGCATCTTACCTCAGCACCGAACGTGAAAACCTGAGAACATTGTCGCTGGCCGTCACCACAGGTGACCTGCTGGGCAAAAGCCTGTCTATGCGCCCCTTCTCCAGCGCCAAGATAGCAAACTTTGAATCAACCGGCGCGCCTATGGCGGCTACACCAGCGTCATATGCGCCCGCCCCTGTGGCACAGCCGCAAGCCGCTGGCATTCCTGGTGGCCCGCGTCCACTGGTAAAAATCCGCTTTGACCGCGCTGATGTTTCGTACGAACAACCCATGTATCTGGCTGTCAATGAAGCTTTGGCTCGTTACCCGAACGCGCGTTTCGAACTGGTTGCCGTTCATCCTAATAATGGTAATGCCGCGGCCGTTGCGATTGAAAGCACACGCGCACGCCGTAACGCAGAACGCGTATTGCGCTCCCTGACAGAGATGGGCCTGACACTTGATCGTGTAGACCTTTCCTACAGCCCGAGCGCGGAAGCATCCACGAACGAAGTTCATCTATACGTTCGCTGATCCCGTTGAATATAAAAAAAATTCAGGCCGCATAAGCGGCCTGTTTTTGTTTCGGATCTTGGAAAAGCTTACCAGTCGGATTCCACATTGTTAAAAACGCGTGGCGGCAAATCTGTGCCATAGAACTCACCATTCGCCGATTTCTTATCATAGGTCATATTAACCTGCGGCTCTTGCGCCCCACCTATCGGCTTACCAAACATATCCAGACCCTGCGTCATTGTAGGGGCTTGGCCCGTCTGAAGATTTCCTGCTGTTGTTGTGGCGCCAGCCTGAGCACCCGGCGCTGATACACCGGGATTGCCCGGAAGAGGCATCGAAGGATTGCTGGGTTGTGCGGCTGCCTGAATTTCAGCACTTGCCGCACTGGAGGCCATTTCAGCTATGCTTGTTTGCGCGTAGGCTTGCCCTGACAGGCAGGATAACATGAGCAGGCTTGCGAGTGTTTTTTTCATGATGCGTTCAATCCCTGATAACCAGATTCCAGACTGCATATTAGCATAGAAAATCCTGAACGCCATACTGGCGGCAATCAGGATTTCCTGAGGCTTCCCTTACTGACCCGGGGTAACCCAGTATTTGTTGGTTTTAGGCTTAGCCTTTTCAGCGCCGCCGGGAGCCGGCGCATCTTCAGGCTCTTCCGGTTCCGGCGGCGTTACAGGCGCAGCCTGCACTGGAGGCGGCGCCGTTACAGGAGATGATACGGGTGCGGCAGGTGCAGGAGTTTGTCCAGATACAGGCGCCGGCGTAACGGGCGCTGCGGGCGCAACCGTAGATTCTGCCTTCATTTTTTCATCCAGCGCCATCATATCGGCCTGTTGAGCCGCACTCATGGCAGGGCTTTGCCCATCTTTGGGTATGCCGCCATAATAATTTTCAAAATTTGTGTTCACGCCTTTATCATTCATACAATCCTGTAACGCCCTCAAATCGTCACGGTCCATATTCAATGCCTTCATATCGCGTTTCTTGGCAGCCACAAAAGGGTTAACGCCTTTTACTTCGGCAAAACATTCCGCCATTGTTTGGTCGTACAGACGATACGCGGGAGAAGCCGCCAATGCCTGGGCCTCTGCCGAGGGAGGCCTTTTATCCATTTGCTTTTCAGCAGGCTCCCGCGTTTGCGCGTACGCATTATATAAAGGCATGGCTAATGCCAGGGTCACCGCACAGGACATCATGAAAACAGAAAGAGTGCGCATCTTTTTTATAGCTCCGTAAATTCCAATGGATGAACTCCGCTTATTATAGCAGATACGCTGCCTAAATCATTGCGGATTTCATGCCCATTCGCTATTTCTATGAAGATCAGGGAAAAGTCCCCGTAGCTCAGCTGGATAGAGCGGCGGTTTCCTAAACCGCAGGCCGGAGGTTCGAGACCTCCCGGGGACGCCAGCTTCTTGGGCTTACAGACTCCTCCATGGTACACTGACGGTACAAACCTCCGTAGCAATCCACAGTAAACACATGGGGCTTTTACTTTCTCAGACCCCCTGTTTCTTGACTGTTTTTAGCCCATAAATGCGCCGAGAGTGTACCACCGACAAATAATCTCAGAATGTTTCATTTTATTTCAATATGTTAATATAGTTATACATCGGTTTATATAACCCATTGTTGCTGATTACTTCTAGTTGCTCTACATTGCTATGACTCACTGTGGAGGTTTGGGTAATGGCAACCATACAGAAGCGCATCACGAATGATGGCAAGATCAGGTACCGTGTTCTGGTTCGGCTCAAGGGCCACCCGGTACAATCAGAAACGTTTGAGCGCCTGACTGATGCCAAGAATTGGGCAGCAGACAGAGAGAGCGATATACGAAACAGGCGTCACTTCCCCGGCACAGAGGCGAAGAAGCACACCGTAGCTGAACTGATAACCACCTACCTTGACCAGATTGAGACTGACAGCCCGAAAAGGTACCGGGACGTAAAGCCTATGCTGGAGTGGTGGAAAGATGAGATCGGCTACTGCATTCTGGCCAATCTGAATGAAGCCCTTGTATCAAAGAAAATAGCCGAGCTATCGAAGCGGAAGCGGAAATTACTGAATGGCGAAGAAAAGGCGATCAGCGCCGCCCGCGTCAACCGATACATACAAGCCCTGAGCCACGTCTGCACGGTTGCTGTGAAAGAATGGAAGTGGCTGGCACAAAACCCATTGCACAACATTTCGCGCAAAACTGAGCCTCGCGGCCGGGTACGATTCCTTGACGATGGCGAGCGCAAACGACTTCTGGATGCCTGCAAGAAATCAAAGAGCAAAAGCCCGCTATACCTGATTGTCATTCTGGCCCTGTCAACAGGAGCGCGACACGGCGAAATCATGGGCCTGACATGGGATGCCGTTGACTTCGAGCGCAACGTGATTGTCCTGCATGATACCAAGAACGGAGAGCGCCGCGTCCTGCCATTGGCCGGTCATGCCCTCGATCTGATGAGGAGCTACCACAAAGAGAAGCGGCAAGGAAAGATTGCCCGCATAAACGCCAGCGGCAGGGATCTTCTATTCCCCGCCCCTCATGATGAAACCAAGCCTTACGACATTCGCAGCACATGGGAAACCGCGCTGGAAAAAGCCAAGGTCGAGAACTTCCGCTTTCATGATCTGCGCCACTCAGCCGCCTCCTATCTGGCCATGAATGGTGCCAGCTCTGCCGAGATTGCCGAGGTTCTGGGGCACAAATCTCTGGAAATGGTGAAACGATACGCCCACCTGTCGGAAACTCACACGCGCGGTGTTGTCGCCAGCATGAATGAAAGGATATTCGGAAATGACTGAGCAGCAAGACGGAATTGACGAGCGGATTTTACCGCTAGCCGAAGCCCTCGATATGTGCAGCCAGCATCTTTTCCCAAACAAAAGAAATACGGATGCCACCAAGGTTCGCAGCTTTTTTGTCGACCAATGTATGCGGGGGGGAATAAAGGTCGGCTTTTTTGGTCATCAAGGGCGTTGGACTATTATCAAGTCCGTCTATTGGGGGGATTCGATAAGAGCAGAGAAGTGGCTGAATACCGGGCAATACGACAGCCCCTTATCCGCCGTTGATCGATTTATGAGAGGGCGGCGAACCACCACTTGCGATTTGTATGTTCGCAAAGAACAGTTCGAGGCGTGCCTGAATACGCCTGCTGAGAATGAGGCTATGCCAACGGGATTTCCCGGCAGGCCAACTAAAGGGAAAGAACCTATCTGGAACAAATATATTGAACGGAAAGAATCTGGTGCGCGCTGTCAGGTTAAGGAGCAGGAATCTAAGTGGCTTTTAGCATGGTATAAGAAAACCTATCCCAAGGCCGATCAACCTTCGCTTGATACCATTAGGAGGCTGCTGACTCCAGAATACAGGAATATTTCTCAATAAAATCAGATAGGTATAATTATATTTTTGCATACTATTTTGCACATAGTTTTGCATATAGTTTTGCATATTCTGCTCATGCCATCCTTTCATCAGTTACAAAGCTGACCGAAGGGAACCAGAGTCATGAGCAGCACACCACAGGAAACCGCCCGCATTCTGTTGTCGATCAGGCAATTCGCAGACAAACACACCGCCTTCGACGAAAAGTCATTACGGAATTTAATTTTCCGTGCCGAGCAGAACGGCATTAAAAAATGCCTTCGTCGCATTGGGCGTAGAGTTCTGATCGACGAGGCAGCCTTCTTTTCATGGATTGATGAAATAAACGCTGACGCGGCCTAGACCATGCAACACATCAGAAAATCTGTGGAGCGGGTTGCCGTGCGCGCCGCCTTATGTGCCAAAACTCCTGCGGGCCGCAAGAATGCCGTCATGGAACTACGCAGAATTGGCATCATCAGCCCCAGCATGGCGCAATGGGTTCTGGCCGTACACGGATTAAGAGGAGCTTGAGATGGCACGATTCCCGGCTATGCCCTTGTGGACTGACGCCTATTTGGGCGACACCACACACCTGACAACCATAGAGCATGGAGCCTATCTGCTTTTGCTGATCACAGCATGGCGTTCAAAGAAAGGGCTTTTGCCAGATGATGACTCTTTGCTCGCCAGATATACGTTTCTGACCCCTGCACAATGGAAGCGAATGCGCCCCACACTCGCCCCATTTTTTACCATTGAGAACGGAACATGGGAACAATGCCGCCTCACTGACGAACTCGAAGCTGTCAGACAGCATAGCAGGAAGGCGTCAAACAGCGCCAAGGCTAGGTGGTTGAAAAATAAGGAAACCAGCCATGCGGTCGCAATGCCAGAAGAATGCGAACGCAATGCTCCCTTAACCCTTACCCTTACCACTAATATTATAGAGGATTTTGAGAAGTTTTTTGCTGCCTATCCGCGCAGACAAGGATCGAACCCGAAAAAGCCTGCCAGTGATAAATTCCACAGCCTTGTGAAAGGCGGCGCCGACCCGCGCGAAATTATAGCAGGCGCTGAGGCCTATGCCCTTTCGTGTCAGGCAGAAGGTAAAATCGGCACCAGCTTTGTGGCGCAGGCCAAAACTTGGCTGACGCAGGAACGCTGGAAAGACAAGCAGGACTACACCAAAAAAGAGGAAAAGCCATGGACGGGATACTGAGTGCTCTGACCACGCGGGGCATCAGGATCAGGAGTGACCGGCAAGGGCGACACAAAACCACCTGCCCGGAATGCTCCCCCACCCGCCGCCATAAACGTGACCCGTGCCTGTCCGTAAAAATCGAAACCGATCATGCCGTTTGGAAATGTCATCACTGTGGATGGAAAGGAACTACAAAAAATGCTGAACACGAAGGCTCTGGAAATTCTCGAAAAGAGGGGACTGGACGGAGAAACTCTGGCGCGGTATGGCGTCAGCAGCTTTCAGAAAGATGGTTCTGAGAGCGAATGGGTAAAATTCCCTTTCCTGCAGGACGGCCAGACAGTCAACCATAAATACCGGACGATTGAAGGCGAGAAGAAGTTTTATCAGGATGCAGATGCCATAAAGTGTTTCTGGAATTTCGATGCGCTGAAGGATGAAGCCATGTCAGACTTGCCGCTGGTAATTACCGAGGGGGAGTTTGACGCCCTCGCAGCGATCCAATGCGGTTTTGTCCGTACCGTATCTGTGCCGGACGGTGCCCCGGCCCAGCGTGTGGAAGGGGAGGAAACCGAAAAATACAGTTACCTTGATGACGCCCTGCCCCTGTTGCACGGCTGCAAAAATATTATCATTGCTAGTGACAGCGATCCGCAAGGCGGAAACCTGCTGCATGACCTTTCCCTGCGGCTTGGCCGCCAGCGCTGCAAATGGGTGAAATACCCTGAAGGCTGCAAAGACCTGAACGATGTGCTTTTGAAGCATGGGCCTGATGCCGTCAAAAAAGCCCTGTCCGGTGCTATCTGGTGCAAGGTGGATGGCGTTTACAGGATGTCGGAACTTCCACCGCCCCCACAGAATGACGCCGTATCCACTGGCTTTCCGGGTATGGACAAGCACTTCAGGGTAAGGCTTGGTGATTTTACGGTGGTCACTGGCATTCCTTCGCATGGCAAATCAACCTGGGTGAATGATCTGTGCTGCCGGTTGAATGAGCAATATGGCTGGCCCATCGCTTTTGCTTCTTTCGAGCAACACCCGGCCGTCGATCACAAGCGGAATCTGATGAGGTGGAAAACAGGAGAGCATCCCGTTTACCTGACGGAGGACAATCGCCGCGAGGCTGAAAAATGGATTGATCGTAATTTCAGCTTTATTGTGCCGGATGAAGATGATGATGTAACGCTGGACTGGGTTCTCGAAAAAGCATCCACCTCTGTCATCAGGCATAATGCCCGCGTGGTGGTAATTGATCCTTGGAATGAAATGGATCACACCTTCCCGGCTGATATGAGTTTGACGCAATATACCGGGTACGCGATCAAGCAATTCCGGAAATTTGCCCGCAAGCACAATGTCCACATGATCATTGTCGCGCATCCGGCAAAGATGAAAAAAAACGCAGATGGCAAAATTGATATTCCTAATGGATACGATATTTCCGATTCATCCCATTGGTTCAACAAGGCAGACGTAGGGATCACTGTACACAGGCAGGATGAAGGCAGCATCATACGGGTATGGAAAGCCCGCTATAATGGAATAATTGGTGCGAACGGCGATATACGTGCGATCTTCAATCCTGTCTTAAACAGATTTGAAATCACAGAAGGGGCACCGATGTGACCGGATCAAAGGGGCAATGTAAGCTGCTGAAATTCCGGTGCCGGTTTGGGGGACTTGTACGGCAGCACATAGAAGGCCACACCGAGAGCACCCGCCCATTTCTCCAATTTTGGCCACTGGATGGCCCTCTCTGCTTTCTCAGCCCTTTCCAGCATTCCGGGCCTAAAGCCCATCAGCGACTCAATTTCAGGCCGTGGGAGGCCATTCTCAATTCGGGTTGCCGTCAGGTAGCCGACCATCTGGCCATAATTCCTGATCACCGCCATCAATGCAGGGTCTTTTCCGGAGCGGAATTCTCTGCCCCCTGCCCTGCATCATCCGTCAAATCGATGACATATCCCGGCGTCTGCGTGACATTGCCGGAATGCTGGTGCTTCACCTTGCTTGTCGGCTGGAAACGTTCATCAAGCCCCATCAACGTCTTGTTGGCATCCAGACGGACGGATTCAGACTTCGCAGTCATCGCCAGTTCTGACACACGGGACAGGCTTGCTTCTGCCAGACCATCCTTAAACACGCTAAAAACACGGGTCTTGAACTGCGCCACATGCGGCTTCTTTAAAGATTTTTGCAGGGATTCCTTTTTCAGGCCAACGGTTTGCGCGGCATCTGCCAGCGTCTTGCCTTCTTGGACAATCAGCTCAATCGCCTGCTTCAACTGGGGGCTAATGCGCCCTTTAAAGCCGGTTTCGGGTTTCTTGCGGGGAGGTTTCTGGGGTTTTCTGCCACGTTTTGCCATGCTTTCAGTATGCTTACGGGCTGACAGTATTAACAACGCACGAAGGGAAAATGACTATGCATGACGATGAAAAATTGGCGAAACGCCAGATACGTCCCAAACGGCTCAATATTTTTACCGGCGCTTGGGAGGAGCCTGAAGATTTTGATTATGCAGCCCGAATGAAGGATGCTGAAGCCATACCTGACCCCCTAATCCGCGAGAGTGTCATATCAGAACTGAACCGCAGGAAGGAACTGGAAAGGACGCATGATACAATCCACGCCCTGAAACAACGCGCAGGCATTCAGCAGGATCGACCCCTGCCTTTTCGGGTTCGTGAATTTTTAGAGAAAATTGAAGCCATGAAGAATGCGTCAATGATAAAGCCAGCGGATACCGACAAATAGAAAAAGGGGGATTGCTCCCCCTGTTCCTTTCTCTTGCCTTTGTTTCAGGCCAGATGTTTAGAACTCTTTGCCGATTTGAGAGCGTTATCAAGTGCGTCCACATGATCAAGGATGCGCTCGAATAAATATCCCTCCTGCTCCGCATTCATTTCTGCGCCCCACCCACGGATTATATTTTTTAGATTGATCAAGTCATGAATGTCCGTTTCAGCGCTGGCAAAGAAATCCCAAGCTAATTCTCCCCCGCTTCCTACAGGTGAGCCATTGATGGCCGATCCAGTATGACTTTGATTTTCATGAGCGTTCATGTTAATTTTCCTTTGCTAGACGTTAATACCAAGCCCTCTGTGGTTGCCGCCGCAGGGGGCTTTTCCTTGTCAATTTGACAACGATTAACCATTTTGATACCTTTGGCATCATACAATGTCAACTATAAAATGATGCTAAAAGGATTAAAATGAAAACAGTAGTGCACATGAGAATGGCACGTAGCGCTCTTGGCTGGTCACAGGCAGAGCTTGCAGAGGCTTCCGGGGTTGGTGTCGCTACCATAAAGCGTATGGAAATGAACGATTTTGAAAATATAAAATCTGTTACGATCGATGCTGTACGGAATGCGTTTACAGAAGCCGGTGTCCGGTTCGCTTCCAATGGCTGCGTGTGCCCGCCTGATGAAAAAGAGATAGATAAAAGCAAAGGTCGTAAGAAATGAAACATGGAAACCTTGAAATCCCCGGACGTATGTACACGTCAGAAGTTTTAGAACTGGCCAGATGGAAATGCTATTCAACGCTTCGCAAGCGTCAGAAGGAAGGATTATTCCCAATGCCTATTGATCGTGGCGCCGAGGCGATTTATAGCGGCAAAGCTGTCTATAAGGCACTGGGCCTGATTGATGAAGAGACGGAATATCCGGCAGAAGATCCGATCATGAAAGCACTGGAAAGCCTTTAGTCACAGGGTAACGTGCGTTTTTATTCAAAGGAATAAGCTGTATTTTTAGAGTATGAATACAGCATTCATCCAGATCCTTGCGAAACAGACTGACAGCCATATAGAGGAAAATCTATAATGGGCTTGTCAACAGCAATATCCGCAGGCTTTAGTGTTCTTCAAGGCGTGGCCGGTGCAAAAGCTGCCAGCGCGAAGGCACAGGATGAAATCGATCAATCCGCCTATACCCGCAGGCAGGCCGAGGGCGCCGCACAGGATGAGCAGATTGCCTCCATTCAGGAAGAAACACTCCGCCGCCGTGAATTGAATTCCACGCTGTCCACCATTGATGCCGTCCGAGCATCGCGCGGTCTGTCCCTGACATCACCGGGAGCGCAAAATTACACCAAGAATGTCGGCAATGTTGCCGCCAGCGATATAAGGATTGCCAAGGTCAACCGTCTGACAAGGGCTGGAGCCTATAACAGCCAGGCAGCCTTTGCCGCCAGACAGGGCAAGAGCGCCGCGCGCGCCGGTCAGATCGGCGTCTATAAATCACTGCTAACAGGCATGGCCGGGGCCGCATCGTCACTGAACAGCGCAGGTGTCTTTGATAGATACCAGCCGGGAATTTCACCAACACAGCGCCTTTCAAATGGCGATACGATTTACTGGAGGCGGTAGCATGGCGCACAAATCACACACACGAGAAATAACGACAGAAATTGTTTCCTTCTGCGAGAACCTTGAACTTGAAGGGCACAGCAATCTTGAAATTTCTTACGCCTTGGGAGCAGCAGCCATCAAGCTCATGAGGGACGAAAGCAGTATTGATGCAGCCGCCTTCTATCGCACCTTGCAGCAATGTGCAGGGCAAATTGCTGAAGCCTGCTCACCAGCGCATTAAAAGGGGAAATTAATTTGGCCTCCGATGATTTCTCATACTTGACGCAGGAAAAACCCGTAGCCCGGCAGCGCGTGAGTGAGCCATTACCTGCGATCAAAGGCACACAGGTACTTCAAACGCGCCCCATTCTTGAAATGCCATCCACTGGCACAGCCAAGATGTGGCAGGAGATAGCTGACACCGCCAACAATGTTTCTGACGACATTGACAAAGAGATTGTGGCCGCTGATGCCCGATACATGGCCAAGCTGCAAAATGACATTGATGCAAAATATGTTGATCTGCGGGAAAAATATAACCATGACCCGGAAGGATTCGCAAAGGCGTCTGATTTTTACCGTGCCCAAACTGTGGGCAATGTCCCAGGAAGAATTCAGGATGATACGCTGGGCTATCTGTCAAAACGAGAAACGATTACACGCAGCAACATCCTTTCAGAAAAGCGTGGCCGTGACAGGTCACTGGCAACACAGGAACTTGGCACAAGACTGGATGGCCTCAGCAACGAGATGGCGGCGCTTGCATATCAAGGGAAGGTTGAAACCCCTGAATATATCCAGAATGCTGAAGAACTGAGCGGCGTATATAAATCCATGGTTGGTCTTGGCCTCATGACAGATACCACCGCAGCGATAAAACTTGATGCCGTCCATGACCGCCTGCGCGGAGAATCTTTGATTGGCATGGTTGATAACACATACAAGGCAAAAGGTATCAATGCCGCAAAATCAATTCTGTCCAGCCTCGAAGACCCTGAGCTAAATCTCAGTGTATCGGAAAGGCATTCCATTATGAGCCGGGCAGAATCCATATTGAATAAAAATCTGGCCACTGACCGTGCGCCGATACGAAATGAAATTGAGCAGGTAAACACGGCTGCAAAACTGGGGCTGCTTGTGCCTGATGAAAAACTTTCTGGATTGATAGCGCGCGCCTCTGCGGTGGGCCTCAATGATGAGAGCGAACAACTCAGCCAATTTTCCATGATCCAGAAAGATGCCAATACATTTGCCTTAAGGCCGATGGATAAACAGAAGGCTGAAATGGATTCTCTCAAGGATATGATAGAAAAGGAAGGTGATCTCAGCGCGGCCCCGAAATATGGCGCCCTCAAGAATGTCTATGACAACAAAGTGAAGATAATCAAGGATGATCCTTGGAGCTTCTACGGCAGCCACGGAATTGTTACCCCGGCCAGCCCGATCAACCTTGCTGACCCTGACAGCCTTTCTCAGGAGTTGAGCAACCGCCGCGCCGGTAAAGAAGCGGTGCGTATGATGGACGGCATTGATCTGCCCCTTTTGACAAAGCCAGAACTGGAGCAGTTGAAATCATTACATGCTGAAGGTGAACCTAAAACAACAGCAGCCGTCCTGACAAATCTAGCCAGCACCATGAAACGTGATGAGATAAAGCAGGTAGCATCACGGATAGCCCCTTCCTCTCCAACATTGGCAATCGCCATGTCTGCCGGGAATTCTGTAGTTACCGAGCGCATCCTCTCCGGTGAGCGCCTCGAAGCTGAAGTTTCAAAGGACGATGTACGCAGGCAGGTCAACAGCGAATTAGGCAGCGCGATTGCCGATGCCACGCAGATAGAGCCGATTCAGGACGCCTTGTTTGCATACTATAAACAGCTTTCCTTCATGGCAGGCGACACGGGACAAAACGTAAATCCTGATCGAGTGAAGCAGGCAGTCCGTGATGTGATAGGCCCGGTTGTCGAAGTCGGTGGCGGCATATTCGGAGCCGGTAGCAGCAAGATCATTTCATACCGTGATGATGATACAGGCGATTTTGTTTCAGAGGATGATCTTTCCGACATTCTGGACGGCATTACTGATGAACAAATCAGCACTATAAATGGCACCATGCCGCAGAGTCCTGAGGGGACAAAATTTTCTGCTGAAAAAATAAAGAAGTACGGTCGATTTGTGACAGCCGGAAATGGTCACTACGCCATTATTATTGATGGTCTTGGATACGTTGCCAATCCTGACGGCTCCCCCTTTATCATTGATGCCCGGCGCTACAAGAGGGCAAAATAAATATGAGCGTTTCCGATCTCTTTTCTCCGGAGGGTATAACTTCAGGGTACACGGCAGCCCCCGTCCCCGCCTCTCTCGGTGAGGTAAGCTCAAGCGCTTACGATTTCATGCGCACCAATATCAACATTGATTCTGCTTTACGCTTGAACAATGAAGAATTCGCCGCCCGTGACGACCTGCTGAGGGATCGTTTCGGACAAGAGCCGTTTTCAATCACCGGCATTGAGAAGGAATACCCTAATCCTACTGCTGAGGGGCGCGTTCAGATGCTCCAGGAGCACCAGCGGCGTCTTGATCAATGGATCATCACAGGCCGTCAGGAAAATCCGGCCTTGTATGGGGATGTCAGAACACAGGCAGAAATAGAAGAAACCGCGCGCAACAGAGCAAGACTGTCAAAACGTCAGTTTGAAGATGTTATTTCCAGCCGCCCGGCAGGAGCCATGACAACAGCAGCCGTTATCGGTGGCAGTCTGGTTGGTGGTTTTACTGACCCCTTGAATATTGCAACATTGCCTTTCGGCGCCGGTGCCAGCCGGTCAATTTTGAAAGCCGCCCTGATTGAAGGCTCTCTTAATATGGGGGTCGAAGCCCTTTCCCTTCCCCAGATTATGAGCTGGCAAAAAGAACTCGGTCATAAGTATGGCCTTTCTGAAGCCGCTGGCGATCTGGGTCTTGCATTTGCAGGTGGTGCAGGCCTGACCGTTGCCCTGCGCGGCGCTGTTCCGGCTATCCGAAAAACAGCAGAGGTCACAGGCAACCTGTCTCAAAACGTACTGAGGCGCTTTTCTGAAAATGAGAACCTGCCGGGAAGTGTCAGGGATGCCGCAAAATATATGTCCCGGCTTGCCCATATAGATGAAGGCGCACCGGTACGTTTCACAAGCGAGGATTCTCTTGCTGTGCACCGGGATATGGCTGCCAGAACCGCAGATGCCTTTTCAAATTATCGCACACCTGACTTCTCACCTCCTGCATCGGGCATGACAACGCTGCGCCCCTTCAGTCATGAGGCTGTATCCTATCTTTCAGAAAAAAGCCTGACCCGTGCCGCGCTGAATGAAGAACCGACGTTATTTCTCAAGGATGGGCTGTTTGATAGCAGGTCTGCTGCTGATGCCTACATAAGGCAGGCTGCCAAGGAATCGGGCATGAAGCGCACGGACTTCCTTCTTGAAAAAGATGATAGCGGGAAAATATCGGTGCTGCGTCCCCATAGCAATGTGATGATTGAGATTGACGACAGCGGGGCCGTGCGTCAGTTCAAATCTTTTGATGATGCCAAAGCATACGCAGAGACTTTAAAAAATAAAAATGAAATGGCTGAGGCCGTATCCTTTCATCCTGAGAAAAAGAAATCAGCGCAAGAGCACATCGTCATACGGGGAGCCTCGCCCGATCTGATAAAGAAAATCAAGGATGCCCCTGATCTGGCCACGTTCTTTGATCCGACTATTCGCGCGCGGCAACAAGCCCAGCCAATTCCAGCCGCTTATGAGGCCGCGACAAGAGCCGCCGAAAACGTCACGCCACTCAATAGAAGCGTCGAAATCGTTGATGGCCTTAAGCAATCTGAACTGTTCGCTGCAAGGCAGGCTGACTTTGACAGGCTTGCCAAACAGAATCCCGATATGGATGTGACACTTGAGGATGGGCGCACTGTGAAAATTGCCGCCATACTGAATGAGACACAGGAAAATGCTGCATTTATAAAAGCCATGAAAGGATGCGCCCTAGGATGAGCTTCATAGATTGCCTTCGCGCAAAAGCAGATGCCGGAATGATCAGCTCTGACAAAGTGGAAAGCCTTGCCACTGAGTATAGTGAGCTGGTCGAGCGGTACGCTGTCACGATGGGAGATGCAGCCGCAGCCCAAACCGCAGCCGCCCGTATTGTCGGCGTCAAAGAAAAAGTCATCCTGAAAAAAATGGAAAACGATATTAGCCATGTGCTGATGCAAGAAAAGGTACGCACCGAATTGGCCGCGCGCTCCGATCTTCTACAGGAAGAAGCCGATGATGCAGCCAAAGGAACAAAATGGCTGTTTGGAAATACTTACCAGCGTTCTGTTGCGGAAAAGCTGCAATCAACCTACGTCCGGCAGCAGTCTCTTGAGCGCATGGCCCATGCAGGGATTTCCGATCTGGTGGAGGATTTTAGATCAAAACATGCGGGCTTGAGCCAGAACACAGCCGGTTTCATTGATGTTGTCCGTGAAGCCTCCGGGCAATCAACTGGCAAGAATACAGCTAACGTCTATGGCAAGGCCATGCGTAGGGTGTTTGATGATCTGCATAAAATGTTCGAGGATGCAGGCGGTATCATTGGCCGGGTTGATAACTGGTTTCCTCAAATTCACACGCCGGAGCTTGTGGGCAGGGCAACTTATGAGGAATGGCGGGATTTTATGACCCCGCTTCTTGACCGGGAAAAAATTATTGATCTTGATACGGGCCTGCCTATGACAGACCGCCGCCTTGAACTGGCGATGAAGGAGTCTTATGAGGGCATACGCACAAACGGCCTTGATGATGTTGCCGCCCGTGCCGATGAGGGAGGCCAGAAAATGGCATTACCCGGCGATGTTGCCATGCGCCGTACATCGTCACGATTCTTTCATTTCAAGAATGCCGATGCCTTTCTGGAATATAATCGCCGCTTTGGTGTGGGAGATGCTGGCCTGTTCGATGCCACCATGCACCATATATCGACCATGACACGGGATATTGCGATCATGCACACGTTCGGGCCAAAGCCCGGAGCGATCATGCGTAACTTATCTCTTGAGATGCAGGCGCGTGGTGTTATGCCCGCGGGCGTGAATGTTGTCAAAGGAATGTACGATGTTCTGTCAGGCCGCACATCCTATGCCGGAGAATTGCCGCTGTGGTACAAGGTAACGATGGGCTGGATCAATCTGAAGCGCTCTGCCTATCTCGGCACAGCCCCAGTTTCAGCTCTCTCCGATACGTTCTATGGTGCCCTTGCGGCGAGGATGAACGGGCTGGAAGCCACCGGCGTCCTGAAGCGTTATGCATCCCTGCTGAATCCCGCCAGCGATGCAGACAGACGGATTGCCCGCAGGCATTTCTTTACCGCCAGTGCCGCCAACGGCATGGGCCTGTCAGGTGCTAAGTTTGTGGAGGACATCGACAGAGGCGGATGGACTTCATGGCTTGCCAACTTCACCCACCGAGCCAGCGGCCTTGCTGCCATGACTGATGCCATGAAAGCCGCCCCGGCCATGGAGCTTTCAGGGCTATTGGCCGAAATGCGACACACAGGCAAAGGATGGGGGGAGATCGATCCCGACCTTCGCAACGCTGCCGAGGCTTACGGCATTGATGAAGCCGACTGGCAAACGATGATGAAGGCAGACCCCACCATTGACCCGGAAACAGAGGCTGATTTCCTGTTGCCAGAAGATGTTGCCCGGATGGGTAAAGATTCCGTGGAAACAGCCCGCAAGCTCTCTGAGTGGTTTACCGGCATGGGATTACTGGCAACCAATGAACCGGCCTTGCTGACAAGAGCCATAACCACAGGCGCGGCCTTCGGTGCTGATGCCCGCCACGGTACGCTGCTGAGGCTGGTGAGCGCCAA
>CAMLJM010000041.1 GCA_946480475.1 uncultured Alphaproteobacteria bacterium | reverse complement strand
CCCCCGAAGGAAAAGGCCGCATCACTGCGGCCCTTAGAATGTCTTACAGATCCAGGATCAGTCTTTGCGGATCTTCAATCGCTTCTTTCACACGCACGAGGAAGCTTACCGCTTCCTTGCCGTCGATGATGCGGTGGTCATAAGACAGCGCGATATACATCATTGGGCGCGCTTCAATCTTGCCGTCTTTCATCACCATCGGGCGCTGCTGGATTTTATGCATGCCCAGGATACCGGATTGCGGCGGATTGATGATCGGGGTCGACATCAGAGAACCGAACACGCCACCATTGGTGATTGTGAATGTACCGCCTGTCATTTCCTCAATCGTGATCTTACCTTCGCGAGCGCGGCTTCCGAGATCAATCAGGTCTTTTTCGATCTGCGCCATCGATTTGGTATCGCAATCGCGTATCACTGGAACGATCAGGCCCTGCGGCGTGCTCATTGCCATGCTCAGGTCGTAGTAATTCTTGTAGATGATGTCTTCGCCGTTGATTTCAGCATTCACCGCCGGAAATTCCTTCAGCGCCTGTACGGTCGCTTTAGCAAAGAACGACATAAAGCCCAGTTTCACGCCATGTTTCTTCTCAAACTGATCTTTGTAAGCGTTACGCAGTTCCATTACCGCACCCATATCCACTTCATTGAAAGTGGTCAGCATGGCCGCCGTATTCTGTGCCTCTTTCAGGCGCTGTGCCACACGCTGGCGCAGGCGTGTCATTCGTACGCGCTCTTCGCGCGGGCCTGTTTCACGCGGCGCTGCAGGGACTGCAGCCGGAGCCGCTTTCGGTGTGCTCGGCTGAGTTACATAATTCTGTACGTCTTCTTTCAGGATACGTCCATCTTTGCCGGTACCTGGAATTTTGGAGACATCGAGGTTCTGATCACCCACCATCTTCTGCACAGCCGGTGACAGCTTATGATCCGAACCTGTCACCGCACTGGTCACAGGTGTCGGTGCTGGTGTTGTCGCCACAGCCGGTGCCGGAGCCGCCGGAGCAGGCGCTACTGCCGCATCTGCCTTCGGTTTTGCATCGTTTGCAGCACCACCGGCAGCAATCTCACCCAGCAGGGCACCCACGCCCACATTGCTGCCCTCGCCCGCGACGATCTTGCTGATCACGCCGCCAGCCGGTGCGTTCACTTCGAGTGTGACCTTATCGGTCTCCAGTTCAACGATGGGCTCATCAGCCTGGATCGCATCGCCTTCCTTCTTCAGCCAACGTGCAACGGTAGCTTCGGTCACGGATTCGCCCAGAGTCGGAACAACAATATTGGTCATATTTCACTCGGTGTTTTAGGGTTTGAAAACTGCCCCTAATGTGGCGCGAAGACACCCAAACGTCAAGGCAGGAGATACCATAAAATAGGGAAAAAATCCGGCGTTTACAGTCTATTATCAGAATGGCAATGGCACTTGCGGGAACGGCGCTGACGACTTGCGCTGAGTTAGCTTGTTGTCTTCATTAAGGATAACACGCGATACCCATTGAGGCTGCCTGACGGCAACCTCGACAAAGTGACGGACTTTTTGCGCCTCTTCATCTTTTTCGGTCCGCATGCGCGCAATACCGACAACCAGTAAACGTTCCTTTGCACCCAGCATACGGGCCAGTTCTGCATGCCCGGCACCATAACCAGCCATAACACGCGGAATGATTTCGTGGGTATAGCCGTCAGCATCCTTTTTGCGGTCCTTGATCGGATGGCCTTCAGCACAAACAACCTTACCTTTGGCGTAACGTGGAGTTGCAAGATCAATTTCCATGGCAATCAACTGGTGATCGCCGAACTCTTGCAACTGATCCACCAGCCGCAAGAAATCAGGCTGCTTGCGGGAATAGCGTTTCTCTTCGTTATCCTTACGAACATAACGGAAGAAAAAATCACGCATCGGAATCTTGGAACCCCCATTGACGATCACGGCATCTGCGACGCGATCATCCCTTTTCTTTCCGATCAGGCGCTGAAGGTTTTCCGCATCCATGAATGAATAAGGTTCACGATCTTTCAGATCACTATCATTGATGATGATTTCCCAATGCGGATAAGAACGGCGGCCATAAGGACGCGCACGTCCATCAAACTGCTGCTTCAATTCACCTGTATTCATGTGGAAACGGTAACCCTTGGTCAGGTCATAATCACGCGGATCGCGCCCCTCGTCGATAGCCAACTCCACTGTGCAATCTTTCCCGTGGTAGGCTTGGCGGTTACTGGAGAAATGTGGGCGGGGTCCGCGCAGGTTATCGCCGCTGACAGTCTGGCTCCCGGGATGGAAATGTACCGGCGCATCGCAGCACTTGCACATCAGCTTACCCTTGTGGGTCTTCTCATCGTAATGGACAGCCCCGAACTGCAGCTTGGTATTCGGCAATTGCACTTTCACGATAGAACCGTCCGCCGCTTTAAAGCGTGCTTCCGGCATGGACAAACCCTTGGTGTTCAGCATAAGGCTCTCCTAAAAAATTAGGCCTACATTATGTTAATTGCGGAATTTTGTCAAACGCGCTTCTGGTGGATCATGAGGCCCAAAATTGCCATGCCAATCCCCATCAGCATAAAGACCGCCATCAGCGCATCGCGGAAAGCGGTCTTGAAGGGACCCGGCCCCCAAAGAATATTAGAGACTTTCTCGCTCACCCCATCCAGAAACTGCCATTTATGCAGGCGGCTGAAGCTCCATGTCTCAGCCACTTTCAATGGATCAACCCAGGCAGCAATCACGCCTGTTTTTGCTTCAACAAATAGTAATTCATGCCCAGTATCCACCCGCCACACCGGCAGGCGCTTATAGGCAAAACCATATTCATCCGAAAATGATGTCACCTTGGTCACGCTGTTGACCGGTACATTGATCATATCACGCAGGAACGCTTCATCACCCTTCAGCATCGCCTTGCCGCGTGCATCCATGTATGAAACATCATCCTTGGTCTGCACCCGCCACCACACCCTACCGCCGACAGCAATCATCCGCAGATCATTACCTTTCATGCGGGGAAAGTAATGCAGTGAGGATACATCAACCACGACAGGGGCAGCCGGATGATCGCCATATAATAGGGGTGATTGTACAAACAGGTGAAGCAAACCGCTGATAGGGAACATCAGCAAGGGAAACAAAGCCGCATAAGCAAACACACGATGAATTTTCCGGATCCCCTTGCGGCTCCCACGCATCCGCACCAGCATATAAAGCCCTGCTATAGCCACAGATAATGCAGAACCCACAAGCAGCGCTATAATCGCCATCCTTAAAGGTTCAACCGCTTTCAGCCACTGCCCCGTATGCAATACCTGGAACAGCGTCTGCAAAACGACTTTGCGTGTATCCGTAATCGCCCCCAGCCTGTCTGTCGCTGTATCAACATACACGCTGATATGGCGGGGGTCATCAAATGACACTTTCCATACCGGCAAATAGCGATTGATGTAGGTATAACGACTGCTGAACTCAGTAATCAGTTCGGTAGAGAGAACGGACGCATCCTTTAAGCCTGTATAATGTCGCGCCACCATCACGGCACGGTCACGATCGGCATCCTTGATTATCTTTCCATGATGCAGATTGGTATAAATTCTTTCAGGCTGCCCAGGCAGCTTTACCTGTAGCACATTGCCTATGGCGCGCATCTCCTCAACCTGTCGAATATTATGCTGCTTCAGGAGATCCAGTACATTCCTTTGAATATCGAACTTCGCTGCAGGGGGAGGTATAAATGTCACCGCCCGGGGGTTGGTCCAACTCATCAACGGGTGCAGCAAGCCGCTGCACCCCCATATCAGCACCGCAATCGCCCCTATTAAGGCAAAGCGGCGATGCCACCCTATTATTTTTGCTCTCAAAATTTCACGCTCACGCCTGCATAAATGGCGCGTCCTTCGCCTGGATAAAACACATTCGTTGCTGCCGTGCGTGCATCCGTCACGGTGCTGAATGTCGGGATATATCGCTCATCTGCCAAGTTACGGGCATCAAGGAACAGATTAATATTCTCAACCGGCTCCCAACCCGCTTTTACTCCTAAAACCGCATAGGAATCGGATTTCACTGTATTAGCGAAATCAACCCATGCCGCTTCCGGCACCCATTCTACATTCGGCTCTATATAGGCACCGCGACCTTCATAACGCAGCGAGAAACGGAATTGATGCGGCGGTGCGCCGGCAATCTGATTGTCCCCGAATTGCGTATCTCCATCGAAATAAAAATCATTCAGATTATAGACCGCATTGAACGTGACATGTTCCCAGGGCTTCCATGACAGGCCAAGCTCGATCCCCTGGTGAATAGTATCACCTGCATTGAACGTAGACGCCGGAATATCAGCACCCACGGTATATTGCAGCAATTCATCCTTGATCCAGGCACGGTAAATTGTGGCATCCCACACGAATTGCTGAAAACCGCCCCGCGTTCCTATTTCAGCAGTCCATGCTTTTTGTGCATCAACCGGCACAAACCCGGGAACTGCACCCTGCACCAGTTCAGAATAAGTCGGCGTTTCAGTGCTCTTGCTTAGACCCGCAAAAATTTCGGCTTCGGGAACAACCTGCCACATGACGCCCAGTTTCGGATTCAGGCTGCGGAATGTCTTATCGGCACTATTTGCCGCATTCGCATGATCTTCATAATTGCGTCCGGCAATATTAGCCTGCAATCCCGTGACCAGTTGCCATTCATCAGTTAGATATAAACGGTTCTCACCATAAAACTCATAATTGGTAGCAACCTGTTTGGCATCAGATGTCATCGCCCCACGGTTACCCTGAACGTTCACATAGCGATCGGCATTATTGACACCACGCCCGATATTAAGACCAAGGTTGCTCTCATTCTTCATATTTCCGGCAACCCAGGTTGTGGTGTAACGCCCAAACCCACCAACATCGAGCGATCCCTGATCGATCACCTGGAATATCGGGTGATACAGGTCTTTGTCATTCACATATCCACCGAATTCGATCTTGCTATCGGCACCAAACATAACAACTGTTTTATTGGCAACGCGAAGCGAACGTATGTCACGGGCATTATCATTCAGGATATTGGCGGTCGGCGACATTTTCGGGGTCTTTAAAGCCTGCTGCTTGGTCAGCGTACCTGGCACTTCCTGCTGGATGTCGTTCCAGGACACATAGAAACGGGATTCAACATCAGGGTTAAAGGCGTAACCCACATTGCCGTTAAAGCGTGTATTGTTCTGCTCACTTTGCTGGCGATATCCTGCGATATTGGTTTTAGTAATCGAAGCGTAAGCATCAGCCGCGCCCCATTTTTGTCCGGCATCGGCATGAACACGTAATGTCTGGAAACTTCCTGCTTCCACACGCACCTGCCCCTGATAATCAAGCGTGCGCGCCGAAGGGGTTACCATGTTAATCGCCCCACCCAGACCCGCCACACCATAACGAAGCGCCTGACCGCCGCGATAAACTTCGACATGCTGGAGCGCCAGAAGGTCTGCTTCCTGGAAATCGCTGCTACCATCCGCAAATGTGAACGGCACGCCATCCTGCAACAAAGAGATGCCCCGCATATGAAATCCACGGGACAAGCCCGAACCGCGAATGGAAAGGCGCGATTCTTCTGCATAACGTGGCTCTGCCATGACACCCGGCGTAACGGCCAAAACGTCTTTAAGGCTTAAGGCATATTTTTCTTTGTATTCTGTTGCCGGAACAACATCCGTGCCACCCGGCACCTTACGCAATTCCTGCATGACCTGCGCCGTACCCGGTACAGTCAGTGTACTCTTGCCAATCGGAACAGGAACGATCAGGTGATCGGCAAAAGCAGGCAAGGAAAAAACAGATAACAAAGTGGCGCACAGCAGGCCACGACGCAGTCTAGACATGAAAAGACTCCTCTAAAGTCCCGTAAAACAAAAAGAACAGTTTTTAGAGGAATAAGGGTGGGCCTCGTACGGGTAAACGACCATCAAGAACACCCGTCTGAAAGGAAACAAAAGCCACATTAAACTGTTCAGCATAAATGTGGCTGAAATCGATAATAGCTGTATCAGGCGTGATCAGCGCTTTGCCTGTTACCTGCGCAATACAGAAACCGCAGTCATATGATTGCTGATGCTGATCGCCCGTATCAGGTGCTTGATCAGCAGGAACGGCAACTTTCATCATGCCGTCAACGCTGCAGATCTCAATCATCGTCATTTTACCGGAAATAAATGCACATGCCGGTGATACCCCCGCTGTTACCAACGCGAGTATCATCAAACATTGCAAGAATATATTCCTTGTTAATTGACGCATTACAGGCTCAGGGCGTCATCCACCAGTTGCGCCTGTTCCGCCTGATGGCGTTTCATCAGGCCCGTTGCCGGTGCCGCTGCTTCGACACGGCCAGCGTATTTAGGACGTCCTGCCTTATGCTTAATCTCGACCAGAACATCTTCAATACGCTCATGGATATAACCCCATGAACCTTGGTTACGTGGCTCTTCCTGACACCAGACGATATCAGCATTCGGATACTGCTTCAGTTCATTTGCCAGAGCCTTGCCCGGGAATGGGTAAAGCTGCTCAAGACGCAGGATAACAACATTCTTGATGCCCCGTTTTTCACGCTCTTCAAACAGGTCATAATAAACCTTGCCCGAGCAGAGAACCACGCGCTTAACGTCCTTACCCTTGGCAAGGTTGTCGCGCGCATCATCCCACAGGATACGATGGAACGTACTATCACCGGTGAACATATCCATAGAAGATACCGCCAGCTTATGACGCAGCAGCGATTTTGGTGACATATTGATCAACGGCTTACGGAAGTCACGATGCATCTGGCGACGCAACGCATGGAAATAGTTTGCCGGTGTGGTGATGTTTGTCACCTGCCAGTTATCTTCCGCCGAATTTTGCAGGAAGCGCTCAAGGCGTGCAGAGCTATGCTCCGGACCTTGGCCTTCGAAGCCATGCGGCAGCAGCATCACAAGGCCCGACATACGCAGCCATTTTGATTCGGCTGATGAAATGAACTGGTCGATCAGCACCTGCGCGCCATTCACAAAGTCACCGAACTGCGCTTCCCACAGCACAAGTGTTTTCGGATCAGCGAGTGAATAACCATATTCAAAACCTAATACAGCGGCTTCGGAAAGCGGGCTGTCATGAACTTCGAACTGGCCTTGTGTGGCAGATATATTCTGCAGAGGGATATATTTCTGCTCGTTCTCCTGGTCATACATAATCGCATGACGGTGAGAGAATGTCCCGCGGCCCACATCCTGACCGGACAGGCGCACACGATATGTTTCATCCAGCAGGCTGCCGAACGCCAGAGCTTCGGCGGTCGCCCAGTCAAAGCCCTGACCCGTTTTGAACATATCCTGCTTGGCTTCCAGCTGTCGGGCGATCTTCGGATTCAAATTGAAATCAGAAGGCACGGTTGTCAGCACCTTGCCCAGTTTCTGCATATCTTTCTCTGTGATGGAAGTCTCACCGCGACGATCATCCCCATAAGCCACTTTCAGCCCTGTCCAGGCACCTTCCAGGTAATCAGCTTTGTTCGGCTTATAGCTCTTGGTCGCTTCGAAAGCTTGCTCAAGATAATGGGTGAACTCATCCACCATCGCCTTTGATTCTTCGGCTGTGATCGTGCCTTCGCCGATCAGTTGTGCTGAATAAATCTCGCGTGTTGTCTTCTGCGCCCTGATCGCCTTATACATCAATGGCTGCGTGAAGGCAGGTTCATCACCTTCGTTGTGGCCGTTACGGCGGTAGCAGAAAATATCGATGACGACATCTTTCTTGAACTGCTGACGGAACTCTGTCGCGATCCGTGTAATATGCACCACCGCTTCCGGATCATCACCATTCACATGGAAGATCGGTGCCGACAGCATTTTTGCCACATCCGTGCAATAAGGGCCGGAACGGCTGAACTTCGGCATGGTCGTGAAACCGATCTGGTTGTTGGTGACGATATGGATCGTACCACCCACGCGATAACCCGGCAGTTCCGAAATCATCAGTGTTTCTGTAACCAGACCCTGCCCCGCAAACGCGGCATCACCATGAAGCAGAATAGGAATAACTTTCGAAGCATCGCGGTCATAACGCAGCACTTGTTTTGCCCGCACCTTACCGATCACGACAGGATTCACAGCCTCAAGGTGTGATGGGTTTGCCGTCAACGACAGGTGAACCGATTTGCCATCAAATTCACGGTCAGCTGACGTACCCAGGTGATATTTCACATCACCGGAACCTTGCACATCACCGGGGTTCGGTGAGTTACCCTGGAATTCAGAGAAGAGTGCTGTAAAAGGTTTCATGAACACATTGGTCAGCACGTTCAGGCGGCCACGGTGCGCCATTCCCAGAACAACTTCTTCAACACCCAACTGGCTGCCGCGCTTCATCACCTGCTCTAACGCCGGGATCAGCGCTTCGCCACCATCAAGGCCAAAACGTTTTGTGCCTGTGTATTTCACGTGCAGGAATTTTTCGAATGTCTCAGCCGCTGTCAGGCGTTGCAGGATCGCTTTCTTCCCTTCCGGAGAGAAATCTGTATGATTACGGGGACCTTCAATACGCTGCTGAATCCACTGCTTCTGCTCAGGATCAGACATATGCAGATATTCAACGCCGATATTGCTGGAATATGTTGCTTTCAGAACTTGCAAAATCTGACGTAACGTTGCTGTTTCCATGCCCAGCACGCCATTGATGAAAATCTTGCGGTCATAATCAGCATCCGTGAAGCCATAGAATGCGGGATCCAGTTCAGGATGGTATGAAATTTCTTTCAGGCCCAGAGGGTCAAGATTGCAAATCAGGTGACCGCGCGCGCGATAAGCACGGATCAGCATCAATGCACTGATGGAATCTTTTGCGGCAGAACGAATATCATCCTGATTAGCCGGCGTACCGGATTTCGCTTTGCTCGCTGTCGTTACGGCCACGCCTGAATCACCACCGACATCGGCGCCAAAACTCACCTTGTTGCGACGATTTTCTTCCGGTGTCCAGCTGGCACCCTGAAGATCACGCAGCAGCGCTGCTTCATTGTCATCTAAAGATCCGAAAAATTCCTGCCAGCTGCCATCCACTTTGGTGGGGTTGTTCAGGTACTGGCTATAAAGATGCGCGATATATTCAGCGTTGGTGCCGGAAAGGAAAGTCATGCGTTCGGACGAGGCGGTCATTAGAAAACTCCTGAGAGGGAAAAGCCTTAAATTCTCCTGTTTTTCTAGTCCTCTGGCGGCTGTTTTGCAAGGATAGAAGACCGCCTTGAGAACCTCATTTTCAGAGCATTCACGTCGATTTACGTAAGTTTTCAGAAAGATCAGGAAATCGGGGCTTCCGCCACGTCCTGCACCAGAGTCAGAGCTTCCGCCAGAACGGCAATCGCTTCCTCTTCCGCAAGACTGATATTGGCAACACTTTCAACCCGGTAATCCTTGTTGCCGGTGCGGATAAAGGCCTCCCAAAGGAGCTTCAAACCGACCCAGATGCGAATCGGTATGCTGGCTGAAGGGTCAAATTCACGGAAGGCATACGCAGTTTCATAAGCAATCTTCATGATGGTTTGCACATAGGCTTCAGCATCCTGCGGCATAGCCTTTACCTTCATCGCTGCCACAGCCTGGCGCGCATCCTCAGGTACAGTCCCTACCTGCAGACCCCATGTGGGCCACTGCTCACGACGCAGGTGAGTTTCAGCCATCACTTCATGCACAAAAGCAGAGGCAAACATACCTTCCGATAACTTGGCGATCACTTTCTCTATGGCTTTCAATTCATGTGCACGTGCGGCACCAGCGCCTTTTTCGTCGGCCAGGCTCACCCACAGACCCGCACGATAAGGCAACGAAACCAGCAGGTTTTTTTCTTCTTCCGTGAACGCTTCCAGAAACATGGAGATTAAGCAGCCTCTGTTTCCTCTACCGGTTCCAGACCTTCCACATCATTCATACGCAATGCGGCTGTCAGTTTATCCAGCGCCTTATGTTCATCCGCACTGATGTTCAGGTATTGATCCATAATTGGCGGTTGCGTTTTCTTCACATACGAACGCAGATATTCAATCCAGAATTTGGAATAGATGCGCATTTGCGCGGCAAACGGTGTGGATTCATCAAATTCACGATAAGCCATCGCCACCGTCATCGCCACATCCACCAGGCTGTGCTTGAAAGCTGACACATGTTTGTGGTCCACATACAAAGCGGCAATTTCAATCCCACGACGTACTTCGTCCGGGATGGCATCAACGTTATGGCTCCAGCTATCCCACTGATCGCGCTGCTGCACCGTGGCGCGCATCACCTCTTCCACAAATTCAGATTTCAGAAAATCTTCAGTAAAGCCCCGCACAATATTCGCGAGAGCCTGTCTTTCAGCTTCATCGGAATCGCTGCCGCCGGTCGTATCGCTGGCGCTAATCCATAAGCCCGCCCGGTAAGGCAGCTTGATCAACAGTTCACGCTGTTCTGCATTGAAATGATCGAGATAGGCCATTATTCCCTCCGGCGTTATAACCCGGAAAGTGTAACCGACTTACCGTCTTTAGAAAAGATCAAGAAGCCCGAAGAATACATGTTTGGGCTTTTGGGTGGTGGATATCCGCGAACTTCGAGAACCGGAGCGCAGCGTACTTTAAGGTACGTGAGCACCGGAAGCGCTGAAATTTACGATAGACGCCCGCAAAAATCCAAACAGCTTAGGCAGCCATAGCCTTGGCGATGGCATCGCCCAGACCAGATGGATTGTCAGATACGACAAATCCAGCAGATTTCATCGCTGCCACTTTGGCTTCCGCCGTGTCGTTACCACCGGAAATAATAGCGCCGGCATGTCCCATACGTTTACCTTTAGGGGCTGTAACACCGGCAATAAAACCAGCAATTGGCTTTTTCTTCTTCTGTTCTTTGTAGAACTGGGCTGCATCCGCTTCAGCACTGCCGCCGATCTCACCGATCATCAGGATGCCCTCTGTTTCCGGATCATCCAGGAACATTTGCAGGCAGTCGATGAAATTGGTGCCGTTCACAGGATCACCGCCGATACCTATACATGTCGTCTGGCCCAAACCGTTCGCTGTTGTTTGGTGAACAGCTTCGTATGTCAGCGTACCAGAACGGGATACGATACCGATCTTGCCGCGCTTATGGATATGTCCCGGCATGATGCCGATCTTGCATTCACCGGGGGTGATCACACCGGGGCAGTTAGGGCCGATCAGACGTGTCTTGGAACCTTGCAGCGCGCGTTTAACCTTCACCATATCCAGCACAGGGATACCTTCGGTAATGCAGATCGCAAGCGGGAATTCAGCATCAATCGCTTCCAGGATGGCGTCAGCGGCGAATGGTGGCGGTACGTAAATCACGGTCGCATCAGCGCCTGTTTTTTCACGGGCTTCGCGCACTGTATCAAACACCGGCAGGTCCAAATGCTTGGATCCGCCCTTACCCGGTGTAACACCACCAACCATTTTGGTGCCGTAAGCAATCGCCTGCTCGGAATGGAATGTCCCCTGAGAGCCGGTGAAGCCCTGGCAGATAACTTTGGTGTTTTTGTCGATCAGAACGGCCATGATTACTCCGGATAGGTGGTCTTGATAGAAACGATCTGTTTGCAGCGCAAAAGCGCGCCTCCTTTTGTATGAAAGCCGCAGGCACAAATCAACCCGTAAAAGCACGGAAACCCAAGGGCCCACGGGGAGATTTTCCTTGTGTTTCAGGGGAATATTGATATATTAGTACAAAATTATTTTCATAAGAGTAAAGTGTGTGTAACTGATAACTCAGCGGTGAGTGCAGTAAAAATGGCGGAAAATCAACAAGGTAGGCAGAGAAAATCGACTCTGCGCCAGATTCCGGGATGGGAACTCCATTCCCCGGGAAGCCCTGTTTCCGCCGCATCCACAGTCAGACCTGCTGCCAGCCGCCCCGCTGACCGCCCAGCAACGCAACCCCGCACCGATTCTCACCGCCATCAGCATATGCACATTACGCCGGAACCAACACCGGCACCCGAAGCTTCAGAAAACCGTTGGGCAAACTTCAAGCTTAGCAATCTGTTCCGAAATGCATCATGGCCTTCCTTACCGGCTTTGCCATCACTGCCAAATCTTTCTGGCCGTGCCAAACTGGCTCTGAGTGGGGCAGCCGTAGCCACGGCAGCGGCCATGTTGTTTGCATTCACGAGCTTGATAAAAACACCGGCTAACCCTGACGATGCCGCACAAAATGAAGCATCAACCCCGGTCATGGGCACAGGTCCGTCCTACACGCATCCACCGCAGGCATACGAAGTGCCGCCCGCAGCAGAAGCACCAGCACACACAGCCAGAGCACGCAAACCCTCAAGACGTGAACGCATGGAAGTGGAATTACCAGCCACTGATCTCGCGGGCATGATATCACCGCTGGAAGCATACGAGCTTACAGATTATAAACCCTCTCGTGGTTTTGGCCGCTTATTCCACCCTATCCGTAAAAAAATGAAGCACCATGATGGCGTGGACTTCAAAGCGCCTCATGGTACGCCTGTTTATGCTGTCAGTGATGGCATTATTGAACAAAACGGATGGGAAGATGGGTACGGCAACACGGTACGTCTGGCACATTCCGGAGCGACACAATCTTTGTATGCCCACTTGAGCAAGTTTGCAAAAGGGGTCAGGCCCGGCACAAGAATCAAGCAAGGCGACTTGATCGGCTATGTAGGCGCCACAGGTTGGGCCACAGGGCCGCACCTGCATTTTGAAATTCGCAAAAATGACAAACCTGTTGATCCGCTGAAAGTTGCAAAATCAGCAGCTGCAGTACCAACACCAGCGATTGGCTCAGCCTTTTCACAGGCAAGCTCATCTTCAACAACCAATGTCTCACCTGATCGAATCAATGCCTTGATCAATGAGTCATCTGCACGCGAGGGCCTGCATCCGCACTTACTTCCTCAATTGTTCGGCAAGGAAGTCGGCCGCAACAAGAGCGGGCAATTCAACTTGATGTCTGTATCTGACAAAGGCGCTGCCGGTCTTTGCCAATTCACCGAACAGACGTTCTTAATTGATATGAAGCAACATGGTTACCGTTTGGGTTTTGCTCAATACGCTGATCAAATTAAAGCAATCGAAGGAGCGAACCGCACGATTTACACGGCTGGCGACAATGAGAGCCAAATCCTAAAATTGCGTTTTGATCCTAGTATAGCCATTCCTCTGTGCGCCGCTCATGTGAAGACAGACCTGACTTACCTAAAAGGATTGATCGGTCGCACACCGAATTTTGCCGATTCATCGCTGGCGCATTATACGGGCGCTGCTATTGCCAAAGATCTTATACGCGCAGCTGCTGACCCCAAAGCACGCAAAGATCCTGCTTATATATACGCTGAACGCGTAAATTACAGTGGCGGAACCAATATGAACGTGTTTTTTGAAGATGGTAAGCGCAATAAGCCTTATACCGTAGAAGAAGTTTATAACAGCAAGATGCGCATCATGGGCAATACGCCAGCATTGGTGCCACCCGGCATGCATGTTGCCCAGACAGGTTTTGTCCCTAAACCCTAAAAAACATTCAACCGCTTATAGCGGACGTGGCTGGTTATGATGCTGCACACGGCGATCCTGCACACGCAGGTCATTACCAGGCGTATACACATCTGTCACTTCATGCTGCGTGCAAATAGCCTGAAAGCGTGGATCCTGTAGATAGCGCCCCAATAAAGCCAGTCCATTCCCGTATCCGTCATTGTTCATCGTGCACATGGCCGGTTCTAAATGAACAGACAATTGTACGGATTCTTTATTGAATGGCGCAGAACCACCACCCGCAACTCTCACAGCAGCAGCTGTTTCAAAGTAGCCGTAAAGAGATTCAACCAGATCTTCGATCGGCGCCGAAGCCTTTTCCCAGGAGAACCGCATATGCTTCTGCACGCCAGCAAAACTGACATCCCGGCCATGAGCGTAGGCTTCGCCGATCTGCGCAAGGCGATCCGCATTATCCTGGCGCGCCTGGCCCTCAGGATCGAAAGCTAACGCTGTACTCTTCAACGCAAACGACATAATAAACTCCGTAATCCCTGTCTTATTCTTTTTATCTTTTTAAAGCAACGGGCCCACCATAGCGCAGGTAGGCCCGTAATATCAAATTTCTATATTATGGCACCGCCAGACTAGGCTGCCATAGCCTGCCTGGTCGCTTCTACGACCTTTTTAGCCGCATCTGCCAGATTATCAGCCGGAATGATAGCCAAACCTGATTTGGACAGGATTTCTTTGCCTTTTTCCACGTTTGTGCCTTCCAGACGCACCACTAGCGGCACCGCCAGGGATACTTCCTTAGCGGCTGCAATAATACCCTCGGCAATAATGTCGCACTTCATGATGCCGCCGAAGATATTGACCAGAACGCCCTTCACTTTGGGGTCAGCCAGAATGATCTTGAACGCCGCAGTTACTTTCTCTTTGTTGGCGCCACCGCCCACATCGAGGAAGTTGGCAGGCTCGCCGCCATACAACTTGATGATGTCCATGGTCGCCATCGCAAGACCGGCGCCATTGACCATGCAACCGATATTGCCATCGAGCGCCACATAAGACAGGTCATAGTTCTTGGCGATAGTTTCTTTTTCGTCTTCCTCAGACTCATCACGCATGGCTGCAACGTCAGGCTGACGGAATAATGCGTTGTCGTCAAAGTTCATTTTCGCGTCCAGCGCCACGACTTCATCTTTGTCTGTCACGATCAGCGGATTGATCTCAACGATAGACGCATCCAGCTCCACAAACGCACGATAGAGCGCGGTGAAAAACTTGATAGCGGATTTATTGGCTGCACCTTCGAAGCCCAACGCAAACGCAAGCTCGCGTGCATGGAAAGGCTGGAAGCCTGCCACAGGATCAATCGCAACCTTGATGATTTTCTCAGGGTGCTTCTCGGCCACTTCTTCAATATCCATACCGCCTTCGGTCGATGCCATGAAGGTTACGCGGGATGTCGCACGGTCGAGAACCACAGAGCAGTAATATTCTTTTTTAATGTCAACGCCATCCGTCACATACAGGCGCTGCACCTCTTTACCTTCAGGACCCGTTTGCTTGGTCACCAGCACTTGGTTCAGCATCGCTTCAGCAGCAGCCTTCACTTCGTCCGGCGTCTTGCACAGACGCACGCCGCCCTTGCCGGTCGGGTTGTTCTTGAACTTACCCGCACCACGGCCACCCGCATGGATTTGCGCTTTCACAACATATAAAGGGCCAGGCAGTTGACCGGCAGCCTTAACAGCCTCATCCACGGTCATGGCAGGAATGCCATCCGGAACAGCAACGCCGTATTTTTTGAGGAGAGTTTTAGCCTGGTACTCATGAATATTCATAGGATCGACCCCGGGGATTTCTTAAAAATAAAGGACAGCCCTTTAAATACCCCGTCTTTCCCGCCCCATCAACCCTGTTGCAGCGCCAGAAAGGGCCTTTCCCTTAACGAGAGATGAAAGTTAGATAAAATTGTATCTAATTTACCATAATGTAACGCGTTTTTAACCTTTTTCCTTGATTATAGGGTTACGCGAGCATGCGTAATTCTGTGGGGAATTGAATTAACGTGTCTGAATTTAAACAAGAAAATGGCTACAACAGAGCCGCAAATGTAAGTGCAAAACCGCTGTCTGGCGCTGTTCCAGGAACAGGCCGCGTGATGGACTGGAGCAAGGGCGACCTTAAAAGCCTTTTTTTAGCGCCCGCCGCAAAAGAACCCGTGACTCCCAAGGCGACAGTGACGGCCGCAAAGCTGGATACAGCCACCCCTGATAAGCAAACACCACAGCAAGATAAACCACACGCCGTTAAAGCCGAGGCCGCTACTATTGATGATGATAAGCAGCCAGAACAAGGCGCGGTAGAAGCAGTAGAACCGAAACAAGAAACCCCCAAGGTAAAACAGCCCATCGTTGTGCCGCCTCAGTTCGCGCCGGTTGTTGCAGCAGGCGTACTCAGCAGTAACCAACGCGCTATGGCGCACGCAAAGCCAGAAGATATGGAACCGGAATCCAATTTTGAATTCCAGCTGGGTAAAGGTGGTGAAGCAGGACGCCGCGCGCGCCACCAACTGGCAGAACTGGAACGTCATATAGAGAACGACTCTGGTAGTGATCGCAATAATGCTGCCGACCTTGCCGAGCAATACCTGGCTGAACAACAGCAAAGAGCCTTTATGCAGTCTATGGAATACGCAGTTGCACTTGATACAGTTAACAATCAGATACGTGAACTTGAAATTGAGCGTGATCAGACACGCGAGCGTATTTCAATATTAGAAACACGTCGCGAAGAAATTAACGCCGAAATTGGAGCCGAAACGACCGAACTGGAAAAAGATAAAGAACGTCGCGGTGATTTGGAAGATCTGAAAAAGACACGCGACCAAAACAAGGAAGATGAAGCAGATCTTGATAGTGCCTACAATCGTAACGAAGAAATTCGTAAAGAATTCGGCAAAATGCAGGACGCGACACTAAAACTTGATGGCAAAGACGTCATCATGACTGTCATGGAAGACGGAAAGCCTGTTAAGTATCGTGTAGGTGAAGACGGTCAGAAACAAAAACTTTCTGATAAAGAAGCCGGCGGTATTTATGACATGAATCAGATGGTTCTTTATAAGAAGACACCTGATGGACAAATTAAATACGTCAATATGATGGGCTTCGAAGTATCCGCTGAAGAAAAGAAGCGTATTGATAAAGCATTAGCCGACGCCGACGTCAAAGCCGAAGATGTTCTACCGGATCGTGATAAACTGATCGCATTACAAGATGCAGCCTTAGAACAGGCAGACCAAGAAGGTGTTGGCGATTCTGCATTGAATAAAAAGATGAAAAAGGCAGACGAAAGCCGCAGCAAGCTTCAAGAGCAGGCTGCAAAATTAGGTCTTAGCCCTGAGGATATTCCTAAGCTTGAAGAACATATCAAGAAGATTGAAGAGAAGATCAAGGACCGTGAAGAATACATTGAAAGACTGAAAGCCGAAGGCACCAAGACAGATGCCGAAATTAAAAAGGAGGAGAAAAAGCTAGAAATTCTAGAAGCCAAGCTTAAAGAAAGTACTGACTTCAGAGACCGCCTGCAAAAAGGTGAATTCAAAAATGCCGATGAAATGAAGAAAGCTATGCCCACTTACATGAGAGAGGCTTATGAAGCGAATTTAGAAAATAAGAAGGCGACAGCTAAACAAGAAGTGAAGGCTGAAACCTCTGCGCCCGCAACAATAGCAGCGAAGGCAACCACTGAAGTCTCCGCTTCACCCGTAGCAAAAGTAGAAGCCACCACGGATAACACATCCCGTGTAAACGGTTCCGCAGCAGAACCCACGGTTACAGCATCCGCAAAGTTAGGTCCCCCCTTCGCCGCTGCCGCTAGCGGTGCACCAGCAGCACCGACACCGGAAGAACCAGCCCCTGCACCGGAAATGGTGGCCGCCAATCAGCAGCAGAGAAACAATCTGGCTGGCGCCAGAC
>CAMLJM010000040.1 GCA_946480475.1 uncultured Alphaproteobacteria bacterium | reverse complement strand
TGCGCTCGTTTGTATGTTTTTGATTTTATCATTTTCAACTTGCCAGCTTATGTGCCAATCTCGGACACAAAAAATCGGCCAGTTCCTATGATATGCGGCATAAAAATGCTGACTTTTATGATTATATCTAATATCAAACATCTGCCATTTTAGGTTTTGAACAACCTCTTTGTGTGACATTCCTTCTGGATAGGCCTTCATTACCCGCTGAAAAAACTTACCGTGATTTGGCAGTTCGCTAAGTATTGGAGGCTGTATTAGGGGATAAGGAAGAATAAGTATCAATATAAAAAGTATGGGAGTGATTTTGAAGAATCTCAATGCATGTTGAGAAACGATCACGGAATATAGAGAGTTTTTTTCAGAGCTATTCTTCAGGATTAGTATTGAAAGTGCGGTACCCAAAAGTGCGACAGCTATATATGCGAGAAGCCCCATATAGAGAAAGATGGGCAAAGATAGAATGTAAGGATACCAATATAGAGAAGGTTGAATTTTCATCTTCTCTATAATCTTCATTATTTCTCATCGCCCATCTTAAGCGCAGCGATAAACGCGCTCTGCGGGATTTCCACGTTGGCGTACATCTGCATCTTGGCTTTACCCTTTTTCTGCTTCTCGAGCAGCTTGCGCTTACGGGTGATGTCGCCGCCATAACATTTCGCGGTGACGTCCTTGCGCAGGGCGCCGATATCTTCACGCGCGACGATCTTGCCGCCGATGGCGGCCTGGATCGCGACCTTGATCATCTGGCGGGGGATCAGTTCTTTCAGGCGTTCGCAGAGCTGGCGGCCCCGGCGTTCGGCTTGTGATCTGTGCACGACCATGGCGAGCGCATCGACGCTTTCACCATTGACGAGGATATCCATCTTCACCAGGTCGCCCTCTTCATAACCGTCGAGATGGTAATCGAAGCTCGCGTAACCGCGGGAGATGGATTTCAGGCGGTCGTAGAAGTCAAAAATCACTTCGTTGAGCGGCAGGCGGTAAACCAGCATCGCGCGGTTGCCGACATAGGTCAGTTCAATCTGCGTGCCACGACGTTCCTGACAGAGTTGCAGCAGGGAGCCCAGATATTCATCCGGCGTCATGATGGTCGCTTTGATCCACGGTTCTTCGATTTTATCGATGCGCGTGGTTTCCGGCATATCCACCGGGTTGTATAGATCGAGCGACGTGCCGTTGGTCAGGTGAATACGGTACACAACGCTGGGCGCTGTCGGCACGAGGTCGAGGTCAAACTCGCGGTCAAGGCGTTCCTGAATGATCTCCATATGCAGGAGGCCGAGGAAGCCGCAACGGAAACCCATGCCGAGCGCCTGAGAGCTTTCCATTTCGTAATGGAGCGAAGCGTCGTTCAGTTTCAGTTTCGCAATAGACTCGCGCAGCTTTTCAAATTCGGAAGAGTCCGCCGGGTAGAGCGAACAGAACACCATCGGCACCGAAGGCTTGAAGCCCGGCAGCGGTTCCGGGGCCAGGTTGCGTTCATCGGTGATGGTGTCACCCACTTGCGTATCGCTGATGTCCTTGATCGCGGCGGTGATGAAACCCATCTCGCCGGGGCCGATTTCATCCAGGATGACCTTCTTCGGCGTGAACATACCGACACGGTCGATCTCGCGCGTCGCACCCGTCGCCATGAAGCGGATTTTCTGGCCTTTTTTCAGGTAACCATCCACCACGCGCACCAGAATAACAACGCCCAGGTACGCATCGTACCAGCTATCGACCAGCAAGGCCTTGGTCGGTGCGCTGCGGTCGGTGTTGCCCTTGGGCGGCGGCAGTTTCTTGACGATGGCTTCGAGCAGGTCGGGGATGCCTGCGCCTGTCTTGCCGGATACGGGCACGGCGTCAGACGCATCAAGGCCGATCACGTCTTCCACCTGTTGCTTGGCCCAGT
Organism: uncultured Alphaproteobacteria bacterium; assembly: GCA_946480475.1. The sequence goes on along the minus strand of CAMLJM010000040.1, from coordinate 16,516 downwards.
CCACATCGGCGGCGGGCAGGTCGATCTTGTTCACCACGGTCACGATCTCGTGGTTATTATCGAGCGCCTGATAGACGTTCGCGAGGGTTTGTGCTTCCACGCCCTGTGTCGAGTCAACAACGAGGATGGAGCCTTCGCACGATGCCAGCGAGCGAGAGACTTCGTAAGCGAAATCGACGTGACCCGGCGTATCCATCAGGTTCAACTGGTATTCGATCCCGTCTTTGGCGGTATAGGACAGGCGCACAGTCTGCGCCTTGATGGTGATGCCGCGCTCTTTCTCGATCTCCATGTTATCGAGAACCTGCTCGGTCATTTCACGCTCTTCCAGGCCACCGCAAGTCTGGATCAGGCGGTCGGCCAGGGTCGATTTCCCATGGTCGATATGGGCAATGATGGCGAAGTTACGGATTTGGTTTAGTGGTTTTGTCATTGCATTCCTGGGTCCCGACCTTCGCCGGGATGCTCACTGCGTTCGCAGTTTTGTCACGATGCCCGGAACTTAAGGTTTCCAAGGGCATTTTTCAATCTAAATTCAGGTGTTTGCGGGGTTCCCTAAAGGGTTAAAATTATTGACATAATAATGAAAATTGTTTATACCAAGGGGAAAGATAGCGAGGGGTATAATAATTATGAACGCTCTGTATTCAACATTGCCAGCTGGCAATGACGAGAAACCCGTATTTGCTTATCCTTTGCACTGGGCGCAGACAGATGCTGTGCGGTCACTGGCTGATGGCTTCGATGCCGGCCACAAGCGCCAGTATGTTGACATGCCAACCGGCACCGGCAAGACAGCGGTCCCCTTAAGCATGATGGAAATGATGCGCTCTGCGGGCCGCGCCCCGCGTGTGCTGATCATGACCAACACGCGCGCGCTCGTGGGTCAAATCATGGATGAGATTGCGGAGTTCACCCCTAAACTCGCGCCGCAAGCTTCCCGCTATGTCGTAAGCGACGAAACTATGAAGACCCCTGTGGCGGTCAGTACCTATAAATCGGGTATGGAAGCGCTGGAGAAGGGCCTGCTGCGTTCTTCAAATTTCGATTTCATTGTCTTGGATGAAGCTCATCATGCGCTCTCCGAACTGCGTGACGCAATCCTGCAGAATGCTGAATGCCCGGTGATTGCCCTGACGGCGACACCTGATTTCAACGCCCGCAAAGGCTTGCGCAATGCCGGTTATCACGAAGCTTTCCACGTCAGCCTGCAGAAGGCTGAAGAAACAGGGCTGATCTGCCCGACACGTAACATCCTGCTGACCATCGACGACGAAGAATATGCGCTTGATGATGTAAAGGTTGTGGGGCGTAGCGAAGAATATGACGATGATGCGCTGGAACCGATCCTGACCCGTGAAGGCCTCGGCAATTCCGTGGCATCATTCTATAAAAACTGGCGGGATCCGGATACAGGCCGCCGCTTGGCTGATATGGTCGGTGTGGCTTATTGTAACTCCATCAAACATGCGCAACTGATGGAAGAGCAGATAAATAAAGCTTTGATTGACGATGTGCCTGTCGGCGTGCTGCCAGCGCGGGCTGTCTGGGGCACTATGCCACCGAATACGCTCAATCAGCTCCTGCTGGCGCACAAGAACGGCACCATTCGCCACCTGATGTCTGTTGATTACCTGATCGAGGGTTATAACAACCGCAAGATTGAGGCGATTTTTAATATCCGCCCGACACGTTCAAACGTTGTGGCAGGGCAACGTCCCGGACGTGGTGCGCGTCTGGACCCGGCAAACCCTGACAAGATCAATAAGGTGTTTGACGTTATTTATCCGGCCAAGGTCGGTCGTAGTCAGATTTTGTATGCGGACACACTGAGTCTCGATGTAACAAGCAAGGATAAGGCACATCTTGCGAAACAAGAGGAAGCGGCTTCATTCGGCGATGAACCAAAAATGAAGGTTCATCAAAGCCGTTCAGCGGTGGGTGCCTATATCAGCGAGCGTAACCGTAAATCCCTGCGTCTTTCAGGGCTCACCAGCGATCATGTGCTGCCATCAATTGCCAAGGCGATGCTGGACTGCAAGCCACCCTTCACAAATGGCGCCGATCTGGCGCGTGCCATACGCAAGCAGATCGATGCTACGCCATGGCCCGATAAAGTGAAAAAAGCTGCCAGTGATTACGCCCTTGTCCTGAAGGTTATGACGGGCAAGGAAACAATGACGCAGGATGGCACGGATTACAGCCTGACAGCCTATGCCGTATCAGCGTTGCTGAGTGTGGGGCTGGAAGATCTGTTTGGCAAAACCAGGGAAGAGATGGTCCGTGATATGTCCGATGATGGCATTGTGGATGATCGGAACTGGCTGCGTCAAATGAGTGACGAAGATGGATTGTTATATGATGACCCGGATGATGTCGCGACCCCTTCATATGATGATCAGCCGGAAATGATTCATATTGAACGTCGTGATCAGGATGGTGTTCTTACTGGTTTTGACGGACGTCTCTGCCTGGATGAGGCAGAATCAGATGATCTGGTGAATGAAGACAGTATGAATGCTATTAATCGTCAGAAAGAGGCAAAGGTTGTTCAAGATCAAGTCTCCGATCTTACTCCCCGGGAGGCCCTGGTTGTTCGTCTCCGCATGGGATTGGGCGGTTGTGAAGAAACTCTTGAGAATATTGGCGATTTACTAAGCGTGGGCAAGGAACGTGCGCGGCAAATAGATTCCAAGGCTATACGTAAGCTAAAACATTCTTCAAGGTCAGATCCGTTACGTCAGGCTTTCTATGGCGAGACTAAGGAATATGGATTGAAAATGGATATTGAACGCGTTGATCAATCTCTGGATGAGCGTTTGAAAAAGGCATTTTCCCTGGCAAACCACGAAGCGGGTGAACTCTATAGGGCCGAATTGTCGCGCGTGGAGCACCAAAAGAAAAGAGCCCGTGAAGAACCTGATTATGCAGAGCGCATAGATGAAAGTAATCTGAAAATGTTAAGCGCATTGCCCAAAGAATATAATGCTCTGAGTGATTTCATGCAGCGTGCACGCGGGATGCCTGAAATGTCAGTGGAAGGACGTGCCTACTCATGGCTTGCGCATCGCATGATCGTAAAGGGTCCGGGTAAATGTATATTATCTATCCGATAAGCAGCGCACAAAAGCATCCATTTGTATCGGTCAGGATTATAGTCTCAGTTTGCCAGCAACATGGAATAGCGCTTCTGTACGAGTAGAAAGTTGCAAAGATTGTTAGCGTAAAATAAAATCGGGATGTTTTAGCGAGAGTTATATGGCCGATATAACCGGTAAAAAGAAGAACCTGCCTGGGCGCGCCAGCATTCATTTGCTGCCAGGGATGCGCGCAGCTATGGAAGAGGCTGGGTTCACCCGCGTTTCTGAGCTGTGGCGCGCCTTTAAGGACGCTATAGAAGCGCGGCAGGAAAACTTACCCGTATCTTATCAGCGCACTTTGGACCTATCGAACGGCGAGGGTTGTTTTGATCCGGATAGTGGTGCGTATACGCCGCTTGCCGAGATGATGGCGGACTTCCTGCATGCGCAGCCAAGAGAGCTTTTTGGTGCGATGCCTGATGATCCGCGTGTTTATGATATCAATCCTGATCATCTGCCGTCGGAGGAGCGTATCGAAGGATTCACGCAGCCTGAAGATATTTGCATGCAGCGCGAGCGTGAGCATGCCTTAAAACAGTGCTTTGACCAGTTGACCTTGATTGATGAGAGCGGCACACGCGTTCTGCGTCTTCGCTATGGCCTGGATAATGATGGACCGCCTCTGGAAAGAGAAGAGGTTGCCCGTATCATGCACATTTCTGTGCCACGTGTAAGGGACCTGGAATTACGGGCAATGGCGCGTCTGAAATATTTTATCCTGAAATCATATGCGCGCCCTGTTAATCTGAATGACTGGTCGCCGCACTATAACCTGGATATCTGATTCTTGTTTCACGGCTGCGGCGTAAACTTTTTACGCGGGCAGCGGCATGTATCGCAAGGATCAGGGGCAGTGTCGCCACATTTCATGTAAGTAACGGCACGGGCAGCCTCAGCAAACAATTTTGTGCCACCCACAGCGCAAGGCATGCGCGGATCCTCAATCTGGATTTTCAACAATTGGGTGCTGCCGCTCTCGAGTTCCTTCTCTCTTACCATGACGGACAACGTGGGCATGGCCATAAGCTCCGAAATATCCTGGGCGGACATGGCGGTCCTGACTTCGACGCGGGCGCCAGGTTGAAGATATTTCTCTGCCAGGGGATGCGATCTGTGCGGCAGGTAATCAACGGCGCCATATAAATAAATCTCGCGCGGGGCCATACGACGGCGTGCAAATTCATCCTCAATATAGTGGGGGTGATTAATCATTTCCTGAATGCTTTTGGCATGCGCTGCTTCATCTTTCTGCAGAACGGCGAGATGATCAGGATTAAATTTGACCACTAGGCCGCTGACTTTCAGCAGATTTTCATGCACCTTACCGACAGAAGATAGAATTTCGCTCATGGCGCACCTCTTTTTTAATTAACATAATTTGAAAAGACTGGTCGTATCCGTCAAGGAATATATATAAGGGAACATGGTTGTAGGCTATCCTGTTTACAGGAAGAATAACAGGGAGAGAAATTATGAACTGGCTTAGTAAATTATGGCGTGGCAAGGCTGAACCATCTCGTCCTGAAGCGGATAAGCAGGCGCTTGTGATCTTGGTCAATCACCGGTTAAATCCGTTTAGGCAAGGCCCGACAGGTGTAGATGAAATTTTTGTTCCTGTTGCAGATTTCCTGACAGCACTGGAAATGCGAGCCGCCGGAAGCGCTATGTTACGATGGGACGGTTCTCGTCCTGACACAGTCAAAAATGCAGCGCGCATCAGCCTGCGTGCTGACGTGATGGCAGGCAAGGTCCCCTTTTTCTACAGGGATAATGGTAACAGGACTGTATTCATAGAAGATACATATGTGCCGGTGCGTTATCTCGCTGATCATGCTGCTGCGTTGCTGGCCCAGAATCAGGTGACACTCGCCGATGTGTATGCTGCTGCGCTCAGTGACCGTGAGGCTGACATGCCCAGTTTCTCCACACTGAAACGCCGTGATAATTTATCTCACATTGAAGGTAGTGACATGGGCAAAGTCTTTGAGGTAGGGGCGGATGATGACAATGGCAACCAGCCGATCCAGCCAGTCCTGCGTATACGCAGAAACAATGGTATTCAACCTTCCTGAACGGCTTTATAAGGATTGATTTTAGGCGGTCAGATATATAGTCTGGCCGCAGTTTTGAAGGAGTATTTCATGGATAAGAAGCAGAAATTCCGTGTTGTTGTAATCGTGCCGGTTATCGCCACAGTCATTATTGCAGGCCTCGCGATTTATTTTGTCCTGCAGGTGGGTGCGGGTGGCGCTCACAAGGGCGTCACATACAGCCCGCAAATGGGGCAGGTGGCTGATCCTGCGCATATGACTGTTGCCAGCAATGATGAAGTGATAACGGCAGAAGGGCAGCCAGGCGATGAACCGCCAGTCCTGACCGAAGCTGAATGCAATTACAATGACTGGGTGGGTAAGCCCGTTGACGAGGAAGCTGTAAAAGCAGTGGGCCGTCCTTATCGTATTCTGGGTCCTAACGCGATGGCGACCATGGATTTCAGCCCCCAGCGCATCAACGTTATGGTTGATGAGCACAACATTGTGACAGCGGTGCGTTGCGGTTAATGCATTGAAAATATTAGAATAATTGCCCCCGAGATTGACATATTGTTACGATATGTTATGATCGGGGACATTCTTTTCAGAGGGGCCGGGTATGGCAGTAAAAAAAATCCTTACCGATATGGATGGCGTACTGGTCGACAGTGAAGATGTGGCCATGCGTGTGATGGATGATTGGGGTGTAGCCTTGATCAAACGTTATCAGCCCGATGCTGTCATCGAACAGGATTACATTTATAAAACATACCCCGGCACATCGACTGATCGTATTGTTGCGGCGCTTATTGAAAAATTCACGCTTGCTGAAGAACTGATCAGACAGGATTATAACCTGGGAGAGGACGATGATGTATCTATCGCTCTGGCTGATCTTGTGACTCTTGAAACAATTGCCTGCTTCCAGAATCAATTGAAAACCGTTCCCGGCGCGGCAAAAGCCTACCAGGAATTAAGCGACTGCTATGGTGCTGAGAATGTCGGTCTGGCCACAACCAGCCGTAAAGACCGGATGGATGTATCGCTGCAGCATGCAGTCGATCCGGCGACGAATCAGAATGCGGGCCTTGCGCAGATATTCCCCGAAGGCGAACGTCGCCGTAGCGGTTACGATTTTAAAAACAAATATGACGAAGCATTTGGCGCGCTGGGTTGGAATACAGCCGAAACCGTTGTTGTCGAAGATAGTCTTTCTGGCGTTAGTAAGGCAAAGGCAGGACGACCCGATGTGATGGTTGTGGGCACTGTCGCTGCAAAATTCTACGAGGATAAAGCGGCGCAGGCCAAGGCATTGATAGATGCGGGCGCTCATATCGTCGTGAGTGATATTGCTGATTTACCCAAAGCTGTCGCATGGCTGGATCAGGGTATGCGCGCTTTGGCTAAACCTTCATTTGCAGATAGCGTCTATATGCCGACGGATACATCAGCCCTTAAGCCCGCTCTTTATAAGCCCGCCCTGTAATTAAAAACCCCCGGCATTTCCGGGGGTTTGCTTATGCCCTTGAAAGGCCAATTACGATGCGGCCTGGTTCTTTCTCAGCTATTTTGAGATTAAATCCATAGCTGGAGGCTAGCGTACTGATCGCATAAGGATGAACCAGACGTGGGTCAAGCGTGGCAGGGTCGCTCTTCAAGGCCATAGCATCCTCAACACCATCACGAACAACAGCATCCTGACCTTCGGCAAAGACCAGTGTCTCTTCACCGCTACCAGCCTTGACTTTGATGATACCGCCTTTCGGCAAACACTCAGCGCCCAGCATCATGGCGCCCATCAGGATCTTGCAATACCCCGTAGGGCGCTCAGAGAATCCCAGGTTTGCATGCGGATCCCAGCTTTGTGCAATTTTGCCGTCAGCCTCGGTCAGCGCTTCGAACGCTTTCTTGATGTCTTCCGGCTTGATGTTACCATCACGGCCGCCAGCGCCATAGCAAATGCGGAAGGCCTGCAGGCGGACAGAAGCCTGGCGCGCACTGTGTGCGATCAGCTGGATTGCTTCGGCACCCGCATCGGCCCCCATTTCTTCCAGAAACTCGACGCCGTTATTGACGGCACCTACAGGGCTGATCAGGTCATGGCATATGCGTGATGCCAGTAATTCCAGAACGGCAGCGTTCAGAGGGGCGGGTTCCGACACGGGCTTAATGTCCAGTACTGCTGAAGTTGACGTCATAACCAATTCCTTTCACTTCTTTGATAACCATAGACTTTAGTTTCTCAAGCGCTTCAGGGCTGCTGCCTTCGGCGCGCGTAACAATCACATTTTGTGTATTGGATGCGCGGACCAGCCACCAGCCTTCAGGCGTTGTAATGCGGGCACCATCAATGTCGTTGACGGATAAAGACGGATCAGCCTTCGCCTGTGCTTTGACGGAAGCCACTATTTGCGCCACCAGATCAAATTTGCGCGCTTCATCCACTTCAAAACGTATTTCCGGCGTATTGTAAATATGTGGTAGATGCGCAACTAACGATGAAGCCGGGGCAGATGCTTTGCTGACTTCCTGCAACAAACGCACGCCGCAGTAAATGCCATCATCGAATCCATACCAGCCATCACCAAAGAAGATATGGCCTGAAAGCTCGCCGGACAGGGGCGATTTTTCTTCTGCCATCTTGGCTTTGATCAGGGAATGGCCCGTCTTCCACATCAGGGGCTTTCCGCCCAGGCGTTTGATCTCGTCATACATGACTTGGGAGCACTTCACGTCACCGATAATCGTGGCACCGGGATTGCGGGAGAGAACATCTTTCGCGTATACGACCATCAACGTATCGCAACGCATGATATTGCCTTGCTCGTCGACCGCTCCGACGCGATCAGCATCGCCATCGAATGCAATGCCAAGATCGCATTTCTGCTCGCGCACGACTTTGATCAGATCAGCAAGATTCGCATCAACGGTAGGGTCAGGATGATGATTGGGGAAGGTACCATCAATTTCATCAAACAACAGGATATGCTCCCCCGGCAGTTTGCTGGTCAGACGGCGAACAATCCCGCCGCCTGCGCCATTGCCGCAATCCCATGCTACTTTCATGTTTTTCAGGTCCTTCACATCGCGAAGTAAGCGTGCGACATACTTATCCTGGAGATCAATTTTTGAAACCTTGCCTTGGCCGGTTTCAAAATCACCGGCGGCGGCTATACGGCCCAGTTCCTGAATCATTTCGCCATAGACGGGGCCTGTCAGCAGGGTCATTTTGAATCCGTTATAGTCAGACGGGTTGTGTGATCCTGTAATCATCACGCCGGCGTCCGCATGTGTATCCTTGACGGCGAAATTCAGCATCGGCGTGGGGCCGAGGCCGATGGCATCGACATCCAGACCTGTACTGGTCAGCCCCGCTATCATTGCGTCAGCAAAAATGGGCGAAGATTCACGGCCATCGAAACCAACGCAAACGCGCTGGCCATTCTTACGGCGTACATATGTGCCGAAGGCGCAGCCGACAGCAAACGCATCATCAGCGGAAAGGTTCTTACCGATCTGGCCGCGAATATCATACTCGCGCAGGATCGTAGGATCGAAGGTATAAGCTTGCGGTGTAAATTGTTTCTGAACAGCGGCAGTCATATTTAATGGCTTCCATATTTTTTAACAAGGTTGACAACTTGAGGCCCAATTTCAGGATCTTTCATGCCGTAAGCAATCGTGGCTTCGATAAAGCCAAGGCGACTACCGCAGTCATAACGTGTACCTTCGTAACGGAATCCGTGGAAAGCCTGCTTGCCGATCAGTTTCGCCATGGCATCGGTAATCTGGATTTCCCCTCCGGCTCCGCGTTCAAATGCAGCCAGGTGATCGAATACTTCCGGCTGCAGAATGTAGCGACCAATGATTGAAAGCGTAGAAGGTGCCATCTCGGGCTTGGGTTTTTCGACGAGGCCTTTAATTTCAACCAGCTTGCCGTGGTCAGCCTTGATATCCAGAATTCCATATTTCGATGTATCTCCGCGCGGCACATCCATGACAGCGACAAGGTTGCCGCCGACTTTATTGTACTGCTCAACCATCTGCGTCATGCATCCCTTATGTGCATGTACAACGTCATCCGGCAGCAAGATGGCAAACGGCTCGTCACCGACCAGTTTCTTGGCGCACCAGATCGCATGGCCAAGGCCCAGTGCCTTGGGCTGGCGTGTCAGGAAAATGGAACCTTCCGGCATTTCGGCTGTGCGCATTTTATCGAGCAAGTCTTTTTTGCCGACGGCTTCGAGTTTCTCGGCGAGTTCCGGCTGGAAATCGAAATGTTCTTCCAGCATTTCCTTATGGCGGCCCGTCACGAAAATGAATTCTTCGATCCCGGCATCGCGTGCCTCTTCCACCGCGTGCTGTATCAGCGGGCGGTCCAATAGCGGCAGCATCTCCTTGGGCATGACTTTTGTAGCCGGCAGGAAACGTGTACCCAAACCAGCGACGGGAAAAACAGCCTTGCGCACAGGCTTGATCGACTTGCCAAACAGCATAGATATTATGGAATTCCTTGGTTAATCCGGTCCTTGGAAATTCGCATAGAAAAGGGGGGGATTCAACCCGGCCAAACGCAGGGCTGTTATTTCAGTAACAGGTCTCTGGCTTCATTCAATTTAGCGGCCATCCAGTCGCTACCCTGCAAGTCAGGATGAACCTTCATCATTAACCTTTTATAGGCATCTTCGATATCTTCCGGGGTGGCGCTTTCGCCCAGACCCAGTATTTCAAAGGCCTCATTTCTGGTCATCGGACCCGGTTTTGGGCCAGCAGCAGGCTTGCGCGATTGCTTGGATTTCCACCACGCCAAAGCCAAGGGCCAGATTGCCACAACCAGCGCAATGGCTGCAGGCAGGCGGCCTGTGACAGCCATGAAAAGCAAGGCTATGGTCAGGACAAAGAATAGGGCCGTCATGAAGAAGGCGCTGATCTGTTTCGGGTTTGCCGACAGAAAGAATTTATACAGACCAAAAAGGCCGATAACGGCCCCGATGACGAGAAGCACATAAGGCATAAAGTAAATTATAACAGGCCTTGGCAGGGGCTGGAAGCCTTGATGGAAAACCCCTATGATCGAACCATGACTTCAAAAATAGCTAAAAAAGAAAAAACTATGGAACAGGCAGATAAACTCATGGCGCTGCGTGCGCAGCTTACCAAACAGAAACTCGATGGTTTTCTGGTCCCCAAGGAGGATGAATTCCAGGGCGAATATATTCCGGCCTGCGCCGAAAGGCTACAATGGCTGACAGGCTTCACGGGTTCCGCCGGGGCTGCTGTGGTTCTGGCAGATCGTGCCATGGCGCAGAGCGACAGCCGCTACAGCATTCAAATCCGCAAGCAGGTCAATCAGGACGATTTCGAAATCGTTGATGGCCGCACAAAGGAAATGGGCGACTGGCTGGTGCAGAACGCACATGAGGATGCTGTCATTGGATATGACCCCAAATTGCATACCCCCGCACAAATTCAAACGCTGCAGAACTTTGTGAATGACAAGGGTATCAAGCTGCAACCTGTAAAGAAGAACCTGGTTGATCTGGTCTGGAAAGATCGCCCCGGCGCACCCAAACAACTGGTTGAGATATTCTCCCATAAAGTGGCGGGTCGCCGTACTGCAGATAAAATTGATGATATTGCAGCGGATGTAGCGCGTAAGGGCGGCTTGGCCGCTGTCATCACCATGCCGGATTCTGTAGCCTGGCTCTTGAATATTCGAGGCACTGACGTGCCGCACACGCCGTTCGCTTTATCAAATGCGATTATATATAAAGACGGTAATGTCGATTGGTTTGTCGATCCCGTTAAAATCCCGCCGAAAGTACGCGCCCACATCGGCAATCGTGTGCAAATCATCCATCCGGAAGAACTGCAGACCGGATTGCAGGAGCTCGCTCTGCGCTCAAAGAAAAACAAGCTGCCTATCCTGTTCGATCACAAGAATGGATCGATTTGGTTCAAGCAGGTGATCGAGGGCAGAGGCGGTATTCTGAAGGATGTAGAAGATGTCTGCCTGTTACCGAAGGCATGCAAAACACCGGCTGAACAGGCGGCTATACGTGAGGCACACAAACGCGATGGCGTAGCTGAAACCAAATTCCTGTGCTGGCTGGATGGTGAAGCGCCTAAGGGAAATCTCACCGAAGTATCGGTGGCTGAGAAATTGGAAGAATTTCGTGCTCAACAAAAAGGTTTCCGCGATACCAGCTTTGATACGATCGCAGGCTGGAAGGCCAACGGGGCGATTGTGCATTACCGCGCCACCGAAGAAAGCCATGCGAAAATCAAGCCGCCGGGTATACTTCTGCTTGATAGCGGTGCGCAGTACAATGATGGCACGACGGACATCACGCGTACTATAGCGATTGGCAAGGTGACAGCCGAGCAGAAGAAAGCCAATACACTGGTTTTAAAAGGCCATATAGCCGTGGCCTCTCACATATTCCCTGCAGGTACGCGTGGTGTGGATATTGATGTGCTCGCGCGTCGTCCGTTGATGCAGCATAAGATGAATTATGGCCATGGCACCGGCCATGGCGTGGGCATTTATCTGTCGGTGCATGAGCAGGGTGGAGGTATCTCTGCAATGGCTCTGCGTCCTTACAAGCCGGGCATGCTGATTTCCAACGAACCCGGTTATTACAAAGAGGGTGAATTCGGTATCCGTATTGAAAATCTTGTGATGGTGGTTGACGATGGCTTCATGGAAGATGGTAAAACCCAATCCATGAAATTCGAAACGGTGACATTGGTGCCGATTGATAAGCGCCTGATTGACGCATCAATGATGAACGCTGATGAAATCCAGTGGCTGAATGATTACCACAAGCGCGTGGAGCGCGAGATTGGTCCGCATCTGACGCCAGCGGAAAAGAGATGGCTCAAGGAGGCTTGCGCACCCCTAAAAAAGCCTGATGCCGCTGCGGTCCCCACACCCCGGCGGTCTAAGTCGGGAATAGCGCCAGTATAAAGAGCCAAGCTAATAAATACGCCCTCCGGTATGGACCAGGAGGGCGTATGAATTTAAACCGTCTTTTGGGACGTCTTGCCCTTTCAGGCTGCTGTGCGATGAAGAATACGGTTAAACAGGCTTTTGGTCGGATTCTTCCTTACTTTGCTCATGCCATACATGATGACTTCACGGGCAATATTGACGTTACAGATTTCAGACTGCCGTTGCAGCGCTGCCGCGCTGTTCACTTCGCATACTTTGAAATTGTCACCGTCAAACAGTAAATCGACACCCGCGATATCAAGGTTCAGGGCTTTTACAGCCGCAATCGCGATGCGGTTGATTTCCGGATTGGTAGGATAAGCCTTGCCCTCACCCCCGAGTGAAATATTCGCTTTGAAATTACCATCCTTTGATTGACGTTCCATCACGGCAACAACGCGCCCCCCCACAACGTAAACACGTAAGTCACGACCAAAGCTTTTTGAGACGTATTCCTGGAACAGGAAGTGCGGGTTCGGGTTGGACTGCGCGATCAGATCAGTCAGGTTCTGGAATGTTTGTTTGGTATCCGCGAGGAATACACCACCGCCGCGCGTACCGCGCAGCGTTTTCACGACAACCGGGAAGCCGAGCTTGTGCTCGATCATGTCCACGTCTGTCGGGAATTTGCCGAGGATGGTGCGTGGCACGGGCAGGCCCTGGCTTGCCAGTATTTGGTGTGTCTGGAATTTATCAGCCACGGACTCAATGGAAATCCAGCCATTCAGGACAGTCACACCAATACGTTCATAAAAGCGCAGGAGAGAGAAGCCGGCATATGTAGTTTCCGTGCCCGTACGGGCGATGATCAGGTCCGGCGTCGCCAATACTTCGCCTTTGTACAGAGCCTGCCAGTCCTTGGCAGAGTCGATAATCATATCGAAATGTTCCGGATTCAGAATCCGGCAATCAGCGCCAAATTTCTCGGCTTCGGCTTTCAGGCACAGGCAGCTTTTCAGTTCCGGGTGCTGTTCAGCAGCATCTTCTTCCTGGTGAAAGAGAATCCAGATTTTCATAGCCTTGTACTCCATAAATTTTCAGGGACGTTCTGGGTAACAAAGGAATACGGTCTCTGTCTACCTTATTTTTGCCACGATCTCCCAACCTCTTGAAAAACAAACAAAAATATATCAGGGAAAGTTCCATAAGGGATAAAAACGATCCCCAGAATACAAAACCCCCGGCGAATGTCCGGGGGTTTCATCTTAAGCGGGTCTAGTTCTAGAATCCGTCTCTGTCGCGCTTTTTGCGCTCCATTTTACGCCAGCGGCGTACGGATTCGGCCTTTTCGCGTTTTTTCTTTACGGAGGGTTTCTCGTAATCACGACGCATCTTCATTTCGCGGAATACGCCTTCACGCTGCAGCTTCTTCTTCAGAACGCGCAGGGCTTGATCGACGTTATTGTCGCGTACATTGACCGTTACCAAACTAAATCACCCCTTTCGGATGTTACCTGGAATTTAAAGTGTCAGGGTTTCTAACCCGTTAGCGTACCGGGAATCAAGGGAAAAATGGTCAGAAGACCTGCCATATGGGGGTATTTTCGATATTTTCAGGGCTTTTCAGGGGGTGACGGCTTGCGCACGCTCTTTATTCCGGGCCAGGGCGGACCGATGACGCTCCTCCGTCACGCTGCTGAGCTCATGAAATTCCTTATCCAGACGTTCTATATCATCTGCAATGCTCTTATCCTCTGGTATCGTTTCACGCTTCAGAAGTGCCAGAAACTTTTGCGGATCAGCCGGGCTGAGTTCCGCGGGTACGTCTTTCACATCCAGTGTCGGGGTGAAGAAGCTTGAGAGCAGTTTGGCGCGGTCAGCATCGCTCAGAGCAACAAACGGCGAAACCTCTTTGTCCGGCTTGTAATCTTTACCGGTCATCTCTGCAAGCTTGATACTCAAATCGACTCTATCGTGGTGGTTACGGCCAAGTCTGTAGATAAGAAGGGCTCTTTCGAAATGATGGGCCATATAGGTATGATTTTTTTTAATGTGATCAAAGCAGGGCAGCACAGCGTCATAATAATAGCGCCTTTGCGATGCAGGTAATGTGGTGTAATCGCCCGCGACCACTTGTCCATATATAGCTGAAGATACAGCTAATTCTTTTCCTGTCTGCGCCTTATATTGTGCCGCAAAATGCGCTGTGTAGGCGCAGGCGCCGACTTCAGCCACGCGACCGAGCTGCCACGCCATCCGGGGGCTGTTCAACTGAGTCGTGTATCCCAGGTGGATATCCTGCCAGCCGTGGTTGATTTCGTGGACAATTGCGAATGTGATTTCATCATCTGTGTAACGGCGTGCGGCGTGGACCTTGCGCCGGGAGTAGCTGCCGACATCTTTCGAAGCGTCATCCCACTGAAAAACGAATCCGTTCTGGCTCGCATATTGGTAGAGCTTTTCGCCACTTGTACTTTTGCGCATCTGCGCCACGATGCGCTTAAGGCGCATATCGCCTCTCTGGGGGATGTCCTTAAATTCTATGGATTCTGGCTCGGCGGTTGCCACATATAATCCTGCATTTACGGCGGCAAAGACAGCGCAGATAGCCCATCCTAATTTGGGGTGATGTGCAGGGGTTCCCATTTCCAAGTCCTTTGATAGCCCGGGACTATATAATATATTTACATAATAGTCAATATGAGGGCTAAACTGCCTTGCGGGTCTTCAGGGAGATGGCAGCATCCAGCAGGGCCTTGGTATATTCCGTCTGCGGGTTATCGAATAGGGCCTGTGCCGGGCCTTGCTCCACGACTTTACCGTCTTTCATCACGATCAGGTCATGCGCCATGGCGCGCACCACACGTAAATCGTGAGAAATAAACATATAGGCAAGGTTATATTTTTCCTGCAGGCCGCGCAGCAGATCAACAATCTGCGCCTGCACCGATACGTCGAGGGCTGATGTCGGTTCATCAAGCACAAGGAATTCTGGCTGTAAAACCATCGCACGGGCAATTGCAATCCGCTGACGCTGGCCGCCGGAGAATTCGTGCGGGTAGCGATGACGTGTATCGGGCTCAAGATTGACATCGCGCAGTGCCTGGACAACCAATTCTTCACGTGCGGATTTTGAAATATTTTTACAGTGGACCTCAAGGCCTTCGCCAATAATCTGGGCAATGCTGAGGCGTGGCGAGAGTGAACCGAACGGGTCCTGGAATACAATCTGCATTTTAGATCGTAATGGACGCATATCATCACGGTCAAATTCCGATATGATTTTGTCTTTGAATTTGATTTCGCCCTGTGAGCTGATCAGGCGTAACATGGCAAGACCGAGCGTAGTCTTGCCTGAGCCGGATTCACCAACAACACCGACGGTTTGGCCAGCGCGGCAGACGACGTCAATACCATCTACGGCTTTGACCCATTCATTGACCTTGCCGAAGAAATTTTTTTGACGCGGGAAATAAACTTTAATATCGCGGGCCTGCATGATAACAGGCGCATTCTGGTTGGCAGGGATGGCGTTGCCTTTGGGTTGCGCCGCCAGCAGCATCTTTGTGTAATCATGTTGCGGGTTGGCGAAAAGGCTTGATGCCGCATTCTGTTCTACGATTTCACCGCTCTTCATTACGCAGACATGATCGGCCATTTTCTCGACAATCGAGAGATCATGTGTGATGAGCAGCAAAGACATATCGAGCTTGTCTTTCAGGGACTGCAGCAATTCCAGAATTTGGGCCTGTACGGTAACGTCTAATGCCGTTGTAGGTTCATCCGCTATCAACAGGTCGGGGTTATTAGCGAGCGCCATCGCAATCATAACGCGCTGGCGCTGCCCGCCCGAGAGTTCATGAGGATAAGCGTTCAGGCGGTCTTTCAGACGTGTCAGGCCCACAAGCTCCAGCAGCTCGAGTACGCGTTTGCGTGTGTCGACATCATTCATGCGCTGGTGGATTTTGAGAACTTCGCCGATTTGTCGCTCAATCGTATGGAGGGGATTGAGTGATGTCATAGGCTCCTGGAAAATGATGCTGATGCGCTTGCCGCGTAAGGTACGCATAAAGCCTTCGCCGCTGTTGACCAGTTCTTCTCCGTCAAATGTGATAGACCCGGATGGGTGCGTGGCGCGCGGGTAGGGCAGAAGCTGCATGACAGACAGGGCTGTCACAGATTTACCCGAGCCGGATTCGCCAACCAGAGCTGTGGTCTGGCCCTTGCGGATATCAAATGAAACGCCCCTGACGGCGTTAAATACGCCCTCGGAAGTGCGGAAATCTACGCGCAGGTCTTTAACACTCAAAAGGATTGGATCGGTCATAACGGGATTTAAGCATAAGAAACCGGCTTAGTCTTTGAGGAATAAGGGCAAAATTGTACTTATCCCAGAATTATGGTA
This sequence comes from uncultured Alphaproteobacteria bacterium, assembly GCA_946480475.1. The sequence goes on along the minus strand of CAMLJM010000040.1, from coordinate 4 downwards.
ATAT
>CAMLJM010000039.1 GCA_946480475.1 uncultured Alphaproteobacteria bacterium | reverse complement strand
ACAAACCCTCGAACAAGGGTTTGTTACCAAAAGTGATATGTGCGTCTTTTACGCTTAAAAGAAGTCTGCCGGGCATTTTACTCTCTGTCATCCCGACGAAAGCCGGGATCCAGTGCAATAGCACAAGATCCCGGATCGCGCTATGCTTGTCCAGGATGGCAGTTCGGCTAAATCCGGTTTCACCGTATTAAGCAAACTGTCACTTGGTTCCGAAGATCCTGTCACCTGCGTCGCCGATTCCAGGCAAAATATATCCCCGGTCATCCAGACGGCGGTCCACGGAAGCCGTATAAACCGGCACATCCGGGTGCGCTTCATGAAAAACCTTCAACCCCTCAGGCGAGGCCACAAGGCACAGGAATTTAACATCCGTGGCATCCATATCGCGGACGCGGTCAATCGCTGCCACAGCTGAATGACCTGTTGCCAGCATCGGATCGACCACGATCACGCTGCGATTAGCCATGTCCTCAGGGAATTTCAGGTAATATTCAACAGGGATTAATGTGTCCGGATCGCGGTAAAGCCCGATATGCCCCACACGCGCTGTCGGTGCCAATTGCAACAATCCATCGAGAAACCCATTACCTGCACGCAAGATGGAGACGATGCACATCGTCTTACCCGCCAGCACATGGGATTTAGTTTTCTCCAAAGGCGTTTCAATCTCGATTTCCTCAGTGGGCAGGTCGCGCATGACCTCATACCCCATCAGCATCGACACCTCACGCATCAGGTCGCGGAACTCTTTGGTCGATGTATTCTTGTCACGCAGCAAAGTCAGCTTATGCCGGATCAAGGGATGATCGATAACATGGACATTCTTCATATTTGTCATTTATTCCTCAAGTGTACGGCCTTTAACCGTTTGTAATTCAGATTCATCAAGCACCTGATCCGGATCTGGCACAAAATATCCCGCAGCCTTTTTGGCCTCCATTTCGACAGAAGCATCTTCGGGAATCAGCTCTGGGGGTATCGGTACACGTTCAATCACTTTGATACCATGCTTCGCCAGTGCATCATGCTTCATATTACTCATGGAAGCAAAACGATCGATCTTAGTAATGCCCAGCCAGTGGAATATATCCGGCATCATTTCCTGGAAGCGCATATCCTGCACCCCCGCCACGCATTCCGTACGCTCGAAATATTTGGCAGCGCTATCGCCACCTTCCTGACGTTTGCGGGCATTATAAACAAGGAACTTAGTCACTTCACCGAGCGCACGACCTTCCTTGCGGTTATAAACGATCAGACCGTTACCGCCCTTCTGCGCCATATCGATACAAAGCTCGATACCATGGCAGAGATACGGACGGCAGGTACAAATGTCAGAGCCGAACACATCGGAACCATTGCATTCATCATGTAAACGACATGCGAGCGGCACATTCGGATCATGAATGGTTTCCACATCACCCATGAAATAAAGCGTATGGCCGCCAATCGGGGGCATGAATACCTTTAAGTCAGGACGTGTAACAAGTTCGGGAAACATGCCACCTGAATGCTCGAACAGAGAACGGCGCAATTCGCGCTCATCGACACCCATGCGTTTGGCAATGCCGGGCAGATACCATACCGGGTCAATCGCGGCCTTGGTCACGCGCACATCACCGTTATCTTTCAGGATTTTGCCGTCAGCTTTCAAACGGCCTGCGCGCATGGCCTCATGAATTTCAGGAATATTGATATGCGCCTTCGTCACTGCAATGGTCGGACGCACATCAAGGCCCTTCTTGCGGTATTCGCCAAACACTTCACCCGCAATATGTCCCCATGGGTCAAGGCTCACGATTTTTTCGGGATCGAACCATTGCGGATGCGGACCAATCTTTTCCGCAGGTGCCGTATTATGCAGATCAGGAACATGCAGTGGGTCAAGAACGCCTGTCGCCACCGCCATCGCGCGATAAACGGAATAAGCCCCTGCATACGCCCCAATCACATTCGATGATTCATGATCTGCCATGCTGGCAATCAGCGGGCCACGCTCTTCAGCTGTGGCGGCGCCCCAGTTAACCTTGGGGACATCGCTGTCTTTACGCGGATGGGATGTGAGAACAATATGAGAATGGCTGCCGGGGCGGTTTTTTTTCATGATGATCGATATATAAAGTGGCGGGAAAATCCGTAAAAGCTATGAATACATAATATAAAGGGAAAAAGACTCCCCCTCAAGAGCGGGACTTTTATTATGCTGCATTGCGATTGATTAAGCCATGCCAGGCGGCGTCAGACTTGGCCCCGCCATACCCGGCGCCATTCCCAAAGCCTGCTTCCGCTCAGGACTATCGGGGCGCAATTCCGGTTTCACCTCTGGCGCACCAGGTGTAAAAGCCGCTGTCTGGCCCGGCCCCTTCAGAATGATATCTTTGTCATGACCGGGGCCTAGCAGATCGAAAGCGCCACGCGCCATTGCCAATAACCCCCCACCATTATTAGAAGCCACCATCATAGGGCTGTTCATACCGGCGATCGAGCCAGACATCATTTTGCCTGCAACGCTTAGGGCATCGGCACCCAGCCCCATTGTCAGACCAAAACCGGCCAACCCCAGGGGCAAGCCAATAATCCGAGCATTTGAAGCATCTTCCTGAGGGCGGTTCTTGGCGGCGATGGCTTCCTCAGCATCTTTCTTTTTCTGCCACTCTTCCTGTTGGCGCTGTTCAGATAAACGGCGCTGTTCATCTATGCGCAACTGTTCCTGGCGGCGTTCTTCATTAAACTGATCGTTCTGCTGACGTTGCTTTTCAAGAAAGGCCGTATTGTTATCTGTTTCCGCAGCGCGTTCGAGCAGCGCCGTACCCTTTAAACCCAGATTACGAAGTGCTTCCGGATCGGGATCGCGGTACATACGTTGCATGATTTCACCAACATCGCCCGGGGTCATGCCCATCTGATTGAGCGCCGTCCAGGAAAGCTGACTGCCGTCAGGAAGTTTCCACGGTTCAGGATTGGTTGTCTTCACACTCATGTGCTTCCCCCATCTTTATTTCTGACAATTAAGGGTAACATTCCCATGTCACGAATTTCATCATTACGTACACATACGGTGCAAACTTCTAGCGCCCGTGCAACGTGTTTATTCATAGGAGCATGGATAATCATTCCCAGATCCTGGACTTTGCCACCCGCTGTTACAAATGTCATTTCACCGGTGGCCGCGTCAAATTCAACCCATTCCAGATAAGCCGGGAAAGCCTGCTCATGGAGAATGACGACTTTACCCTCTCCATTTACAGCAACATCAATTTTCATTTTGGAGGCCGCAGAACCGCGCCAAACGGGTATGTCAGCGTTTTCTGCTGACGTATTATTCGTTTCAATATCAAAGAACGGATTCATCATACCGTCTTGTCCCTCCGGGGCGCTTAAAAATACCCTCTTTTACGAATACCACGATACAGGAAAGTGGTTAATTAATTTTTAAGGAAATGGTAAAAGGATAGGTACCCTGTTTTCAAAGGATTCCCTCATGCCAGGCATTAAACAAATCGATCATTTCATCAATGGTTCTCCACGGCGAGGCTCAGGCCGGCATGGGGATGTTTATAATCCCGCTACAGGGGAAGTTACAGGCAAGGTATCCCTGGCCAGCGCCGATGAAGTCAGGAACGCCATTGCAGTCGCCGAGGCTGCCTACCCTGTCTGGGCTGCCACACCGCCGTTAAAACGCGCTCGCGTTTTATTTAACTTCAAACACCTGCTGGATGAGAATGCCGATCATCTTGCAGAAATTATCACAGCCGAACACGGTAAAGTCCTGACCGATGCCAAAGGTGAAGTGACGCGCGGCATCGAAGTTGTCGAATTCGCATGTGGCATTCCCCACCTGCTCAAAGGGGAGTTCTCCGAAAACGTGGGCAGCGGCATTGACACATATTCCATCCGTCAGTCTTTAGGGGTTTGCGCAGGCATCACCCCCTTCAACTTTCCCATGATGGTGGGCATGTGGATGTTCCCCATGGCGATTGCATGCGGCAATACGTTTGTGTGGAAGCCATCGGAACGCGATCCCTCAGCTTCACTCTTTATTGCAGAGTTGTTCAAGAAAGCGGGACTGCCAGATGGCGTATTGAACGTTGTGCATGGCGATAAAGAAGCCGTCGATGTGATCCTCACCGATCCCCGCGTACAAGCCGTTAGTTTTGTAGGTTCAACACCGATCGCGCAATACATTTATTCAACGGCAGCCGCACATGGTAAACGCGTTCAGGCATTAGGCGGCGCAAAGAACCATATGGTGATTATGCCTGATGCCGACATTGATCAGGCTGTCGATGCACTTATGGGTGCGGCTTATGGTTCTGCGGGTGAGCGCTGTATGGCGATTTCCGTTGCTGTAACCGTTGGTGATGTCGGTGACAAGCTGATGCAAAAACTCAAACCTCGTGTCGAGGCTTTAAAGATTGGCCCTGGCACAGATGCGCAGTCAGAAATGGGTCCCTTAGTTACAGCTGATCATCTTAAAAAGGTTTTGTCCTACGTCGATATCGGTGAAAAAGAAGGCGCTAAACTCATTGTCGATGGTCGTGGGTATAAATCCAAACATCAGGGCTATGAGAATGGGTTCTACATGGGTGGCTGCCTGTTCGACCACGTAAAACCTGATATGCGTATATATAAAGAAGAAATATTCGGCCCCGTGCTATCTGTCGTACGCACGGAAACATTCGATCAGGCCGCCAAGTTGATCAATGCTCATGAGTTCGGCAACGGCACAGCCATTTTTACCCGTGATGGCGATGCAGCGCGTACCTTCGTCAATCAGATCAAAGTCGGCATGGTCGGCGTAAACGTGCCTATTCCTGTGCCTATCGCTTATCACACCTTTGGTGGTTGGAAAGGTTCAGTGTTTGGTGCTCACGGTGTTCATGGCCCAGAAGGTGTAAATTTTTATACGCATCTTAAAACCATAACATCACGCTGGCCCACCGGCATCCGTGAAGGTGCCGAATTTGTCATGCCCACCATGAAATAAAGTTTTTATGGTATTTGCGATTTGTATTGTCTAGTCTAAGACATGACCAATACACCAGAAGAGTTAAAAGCCGCGCATCAGGCTGCCTGCCGCTATCCGCATACTACACCGGATATGTTCCAACATGCAGCCCTCATTCGTATTGACAGCAACCAAATAATTACAAACGAAAACACACGCCGTATATTGATCGAAACATCACCATTTTGTCATACGCTACAAGGTACATCTGCTGCGCTTCCCACTTATAATGTGCAGTTGCCTGGCCAGGAAGTATTACAGGATCGCATTGCAATTCTTGGCATCGGCTCTAACTGCTCGCCCGAAGTATTAATCAGGAAATTTCAGAACGCAGGAATTGGCGGCGAGATATATCTGGCACAAGCAACATTGGACAAACACGCCGTTGTACACAGCGCCTTTATTGGAGCCTCAGGCTACATGCCAAGCACAGTAATGCCGGAGGGAAATACACAATCATTTGTCACTGTTGGTTTTTACACACCGGAGCAAGCAGAAGCGCTTACCGCGACAGAACCTAATTACGATCTTGTATGCAAATCTGGCGCTGTACTGACACGCAGTCTCGAAAACGCCCCTGTCCTGAAAAACGGCGCATTGCTTTATGTCAGCATCTGGGGCGCTTTCACCGAAAACGGGATTAATCCCGTATTGCAATCTGGCATTACACAGATTTCGACACTGAAGGCTGAGCCAACTATCTGGACAGCAGATAAAGCGGCTGAGATCACAGGTTACGGAACTGATATAATCCGCTTTATTGAAACCATAAAACCAGGCATACAAAATCTCGAAAGCCGCATTCAACATACATTTAAATTGCATCCTCAGAATGCGTTAATCGCTACTATCGCCGGTAAACCGATTAAAACAGCCACACTCTATGAACAGGCATCAAAGTTACCAAGCAGTCCTATGCTGCCCCGCATCACTTATTTGTAATATTTTCTTAAATCGCACTTCGGTTATAATAGAGTTATGAAACAAGATTCTTTCTTAACCAAGCACCTGTACGATGCAAACGAAAACTATTTCGAGCATCTGGGTTTTACCATCAAATTTGCCACGACGCTGATTGTTGTTGCCATCATTGCCCTTATTCACGGCCTGATGCCTTTCGTATTCACACACACCGCCAGTACAAAGCTATGCAAATTGATGGACGAAGCCAAAGCACGCAAGGCAATGTGCGAACAACGCCGGTGCAGCAAATCGTCTTCCACTGACTGATTACAAATTGACCTTCTGATTGATCCCTTTATAGTTCTTCTTAATAAAGAAGAATAACTGAGTACAGGGATATGAAAAAGAAGAAGGCTCTTATTACAGCCTCTATACTCGCATGCGCATTTGCTGGTGCCGCCCATCTGGAATGGGTGGGCTATAATTATTTTGACCGCGAGAATGGCGACAATTTCCTGTGCAAGGCAGACCCGGGATGCCGACACCTGACAGCTGACGAAGTTAAACTGGCGCGCCAATATTTTGGCGACAGCATAAAATATAACAATGCCAAAATATTTAGCCGCCCCTTCATGTATATGTTCGGGCATGACCGTACAGGCATGGCGCCAAACGGAAACATATACATTCCTCAGGCTGAGAACCGGAGCAAAAATTACGCTATAGGCGACATCCAGCTAAAAGCCTTGTTTATGCATGAGATGACTCACGTCGCCCAGTCACAAAGCGGCATGAACATACCGAAACAAGCGCTGCTCACATTACTCAAGCACGCGTTCAATTACAGCGATGCTTATAAATACGAAATTGATAATAGCTATGCTTATCATGATATGAACCTGGAACAGCAGGCACAGATCATGCAGGACTACTTTTACATGCGTTCTGATTTCGTCCTGATGACAACTTTGGAAAAGGGCCTGAACGACACTAACCACCCTACGCGATTCCCCACAATGGGTCCGGACTGGCTTAAAGAACGCTGTCACGAGCTTAAACAGTATGAAGTAAAATTATTCCCCGCCTTCCCCATAAAGCCTGATGAAATGTGCCTGCCGCCTCAGAAAGACGGTTTTAAGTTAAGCCGCAGCCAATCTTTTTGAATTTCTGGACTTTAAAAGCCGCATAACGTATAAATTCGTTATGAAAATTAACAAAAGACACATTCCCCGCTATCTTTGCGGCGCTTTCCTGGCCGCCGCCGCAATCGAAGCGACCACCGATACGGGACCTTTCATCTGCGCCATTGATCCCACATGCCGCAAAATGACTGCAGGTGAAATCGAACTTGTACGTCCCATTTTTGGTGATGCCGTCAAGTTTCAGGATATTCGTATCTTCAACCGCCCATCACTTTACGGCGTATTCGATAAATCCAAAATCGCACAGGCCCTAAAAAATAACATTTACCTGACGGAAAAAATGGGGCCGGGACGCTATGATTTTGGCTTCGCCAATAAAGCTCAACCCAAAGGTGCTTCAATCGAGGATGATCATGCCGGTGATTTCGCGCACGAGGTGACCCATATCTGGCAATATCAAACAGTGGGCCTTACATACAGCAGCGCTCCGATGGCTTACGCCTATAACCTCAGCAATCACAGCCAGTTCATGGCTTTTAATCAGGAACAGCAGGCAGAAATCGTAAAGTCGTACTTTGAGCAACGCCGTGCTCTCAAAAACTTTACAGCCCATATAGCCTCTGGCCCTAAAGCCCCCATGGATGAAGCCTTTGCACAGCAGAAAACGGATGAATACTGCGCCCGTTTAGGAACATACGAAGCCAAACTCCGGCAGGTGTTGCCCATTACACCTATGAAGCTTTGCAAAGCCCGCCTTTGATGCTAGATGCCGTATTAGGCAGGCCCTGCTGGCTGAACAGATACAACCTTCTCCGCCATAAGCTGTTTCATACCCTCTAGCGCCGCCCGATCTTCCTTGCGTCGCCGTTGGAGCATAATACCAGCAAATAGCACCGTTAAAACAGTTGAAGCGGCGCCAACTCCCGCCAGGGCATTATTGGTATGGCCAACCCAGGTCAACGGCTGACGATCAGTTTTCTGATAACGTTGGTCCATATCATGGAATATGGCGCCCCAGCCAGCCCCCATTGAAGTTCCGACAAGGGCAGCCATGGCAAAAGCCCTGACCATGAATCCCGGTGTTAAATTATCTGACATGATTCCTCCTGAATTTATTAAATATGGATACTTTAAATCATGAAAATGGGAAGGCGACAAGCGGCGATCGGTAATATGAAAAAACTCGCTTTTTCGGGGTTTTCGGGTTATATAAAGCCCCGAAAAGGATCCTGACATGAGTGCTACCAACGTTAATTCCAAGAAAACTGTGAAAACCCCGAAAGTGGGCATGGTCAGCCTCGGCTGCCCTAAAGCGCTGGTAGACTCCGAACGCATATTGTCCCAACTTCGCTCAGAAGGTTATGAGATTTCAGGTAGTTACGATGGCGCTGATGTGGTGATCGTAAATACATGCGGATTCCTTGATTCAGCGAAAACAGAGTCGCTTGAGGCGATTGGCGAAGCTATTGAATCGAACGGCAAGGTCATCGTCACTGGCTGCATGGGCGCTGAACCCGAACAGATTACGTCCGTCCATTCCAAGGTGCTGGCTGTCACCGGCCCGCAACAATACGAACAAGTGGTCAACGCCGTGCACGATGTCGTACCGCCTGTGCACGACCCGTTCGTCGATCTGGTGCCGCCCGAGGGCCTGCGCCTGACGCCACGTCATTACGCTTATTTGAAAATTTCCGAAGGCTGCAATAACCGCTGCACCTTCTGCATCATTCCATCACTGCGTGGCGACCTCGTTAGCCGCCCGGCCAACCACATCATGTACGAAGCTGAAAACCTTGTGAAAGCAGGTGTGAAAGAAATCCTTGTGATCTCGCAGGATACATCGGCCTACGGTGTAGATATCAAATACGCTGAAAGCAAATGGAAGGATAAAGTTATCAAGGCGAAATTCTATGACCTTGCCGAAGCTCTCGGCTCCTTGGGTGTATGGGTGCGCATGCATTACGTTTACCCCTACCCGCATGTGGATGATGTCATTCCACTCATGGCCGAAGGCAAAATCCTGCCCTATCTCGATATCCCGTTCCAGCATGCCAGCCCCAAAGTGCTGAAAGCCATGAAACGCCCGGGCAATGTTGAAAAAGTGACTGAGCGTATTAAAAAATGGCGTGAGATCTGCCCTGACCTCACGATCCGCTCAACATTCATCGTTGGCTTTCCGGGCGAAACCGAAGAGGACTTCCAGATCCTGCTCAACTGGATCAAGGAAGCGCAAATCGACCGCGCGGGTTGCTTCAAATATGAACCTGTCGCGGGCGCTGTCGCCAACGAAATCGAAGGTGCTGTACCAGAAGAAGTCAAAGAAGAACGCTATCAGCGTTTCATGGAAGCCCAACAGGAAGTCAGCACTGCACGCCAGCAACGTAAGATCGGCCGCACATTACCTGTGATTATTGACGTCGCCGACGGCGAAGGTGGAGCCGATGGCCGTTCACAAGGTGACGCGCCGGAGATCGACGGCAAGGTCTATCTCCGTGATGTCCCCGCTGGCATAAAGCAAGGCGATATCGTCAACGTTCTGATCGAAGACGCCGACGAATATGATTTATTCGGAGTTATCGTATAATACTGGATGAAATAGTTGATACAATGGCTTTGCTAATGGCGAGCTTCACCCTTGATCAGATTGAGCAGCAGTTGCGTGATAGCCAACAAACCACTCACGCACATACCTTACAAAAGCTTCAAGTAGATATCGGATTTCAACATCAGGCCCTCTCAGAAGGTTTGAATAATGTTAACGAGCTTGAAGCCTGCACCCCTGAAGTTCAGCAACAAATCAATGCATTTGAACCTGTAACGCATGAACGTCTTAAAGTACTGACAGTCATTCATAATGCGCTGCCTGAAGGCGACCTGAAGGATGAACTGAAAGCCCTGAACGATGAGTTGGCAAAAAGTGCACCCGCACTCCCTACTTCAGTTCAAACCGTGAAACCGGAGGGTTTCACACCCTAAACCTGCAAAAACGTACAGCGGGCGTGAATATTATATTTCTACCTCTTCCAGATAGGTTGGCACCACCGCATCCCAGCCGAACTTGTCTTTGATCTTATCGCGCATGGATTCCGCTGCCACCTGTTCGCCGTGGGTTACAAACACCCGGCGCGGCGGGTTTCTTACGCCTCCCAACCACGTCAGCAATTCTTCGTAATCGCCATGCGCTGACATGCTGTCCAGCTTGACGATCTCCGCCTTTACCGGCCACATATGACCATGAATTTTTAACTCCGTTTCACCACGTGCCAGCCTGTCGCCGCGCGTACCATATGCCTGAAATCCGGACAGCAGAATCGTACTGCGCGGGTCACCCAGATAATGCTTCAGGTGATAAAGCACACGTCCGCCTGTCGCCATGCCACTGGCCGAAATAATGATCTTGGGAACGCCATTACCATTATGTTCATTGATCGCCTTGGAGTCCTCGCTAGTGCGCGTGTATTTCGCCACACTGCATACCGCATCACACTCTTCAGCAGAAAGCCGGTGATCATTCATATGCCGCTTCATCAGGTCTGTAGCACTGATAGCCATCGGACTGTCCAGATAAATTGGCACGTTGGGGATTTTGCCTTCACTGCGCAACAGATAGAAATGATAAAGCAGAGCCTGCGCCCGCCCCACTGCAAACGCGGGAATGACAATACTACCGCCCCGTCTCAAGGTCCGCAGAACAATATCTTTGATCTGTTCAGTTGGATCATCACGATCATGCAGGCGGTCACCATAAGTAGATTCGACCACGATATAATCAGCATCCTGAATATGCGCGGGCGGCTTCATGACAGGATTGTGCAAACGCCCAATATCGCCTGAAAACAGAATTGATGTCACATCGTTGGCCAGTCTGATGAAAGATGCGCCAAGAATATGTCCCGCCCGATGCATAGTGAAACGCAGCGAGTCATTCAAATAAAATGGCTGTCCAAACGGTAATGGCTTAAAGGAATCGAGGCAGTCACGCGCATCTTGCTCTGTATAAAGCGGCAACGCTGGATTATGCTTCGTCCAGCCAAACCTGTTCGCGGCAGCGGCATCCTCCTCCTGCAAAAACCCGGCATCGGGCAGCATGATCGTGCAAAGATCGTAAGTCGCCTCTGAACAGTAGATAGGCCCCTTATAGCCAGACTTCACAAGGCGCGGTATATATCCACTGTGATCAATATGCGCATGCGTCAGCAGCACAGCATCTATACCAGCAGGATCAACGGGCAATTCAGCCCAGTTAAGCATCCGTAATTCTTTAGAACCCTGGAACAGACCGCAATCAATTAAAAGGCGATAACCATCTTCCTCAATCAGATATTTAGAGCCTGTAACAGTCTCATTAGCGCCTAAAAATGTCAGTTTCATTAAGTACCTGCTAAACCTGAGAAATCAGCATTCCGATGCTGATATAAATGGCGGCAAGCATGGCGCCTATCGCAATGTTCTTGTCATTGACGATCTCATGAGTCAGATCCACTTTCACCAGGATGATACGCTGCGCAACCTGGCACAGCATTTCCCAAACCAGCACCACAATGACAGAGGCCATCGCCCAGGCAAGCAGGATGGGACCTACACTATATTCCTCATACACCACGATATGAGCTGCCGTAGACATAGCCAGCGCCGTGCCGATTTTTTGACCCGCAAATTTTAAAGCCATGGCAATATTGCCTTGCTTCAATTGTGATTGCAGGCAATTGCCTTGATTGACCTTACCAAAAATACGAATGCGCAAAACAGTCATCGCCGTTAAGAAGGCTTGAGAGACCGCATATCCGCCGAACAGGGCTATCATGGCTTCAACTGAATAAGTCGGAACCCAGATCATCACAACATAGACAATGATTGCTGCCGCGATGACATTGCCCGCATCAGCAATAGCGACAGCTTTATTTCCCGCCAGAATTTCTTCGCGCAACGTGATTTTTGTCAAAACCAGTTTGCTGAGAATGAAGCGCGTCACCATCATCAGGATGATACCGATAACTCCCAAGCATGCGACAGCCAGGAATGAATGCATCATGTTGTTTTCCGGGCTGCCATAGACAGCGCCGCCGAGCATGATGGCAATCGCCAGCATCGCCCCTGCGAGAGATATTCCAAACGCCGGGTTATCGCGTACTGATAATTCTTTTGTCGGGTTTACATGGATAATCGCCGCCGAGAACAGCTTCAGGGAAACAAACAACGCGATCACAATCGCCAAGTTTAAAAGCAGAATACCGTTGTAATAATGATCCCAGTAAATCAGGTCCATGTAATGTCTTTCCCTACGCTTAAGAAATGAGTTGCCGCAGTCTAACGCCTGGCTGATTAACTCAATTTTCCAGAGTCCGAATTACCTTGACTTTATCCACAGCGGTGTGGTTTATAGGGCCTGCATAATGGTTCAGGACCACGCATTTCCTCGCATTGATTGGAAATCCAGACGTGCCGTCCGCGATCTCGGTCACTTTCCCTTACATATCAAAGGGTTATCCAAGAGGATAATGGGGTTTCCGGCATCAACCGCCTGCGAAACCCGTGAATGCGCACCGGACAGTCCGGCGCGCGGGAACCTTTGTTCTGAAAGTAGAGTACCTATGAACGCTCCTGTTAACGCTACAGCGACACAGCCTGTGGATAACCCTGTTGATAACACTCCTAACACCCTGTTGAAAGAGTCCGCCGCTACGGGCGTGAAGTTTGCTGATTTCGACTTGCCTGCTGCCATCCATACGGCTCTGGCAAAAATGAATTACGAAACACCGACCAAGATTCAGGCGATGGCCATCCCCGTTGCGCTGCAGGGCCGTGACATTCTGGGTTCCGCTCAAACAGGTACAGGAAAAACTGCGGCCTTCTCTATCCCGATGATTGCGCACTTGATGAACAACCCACAATCTATGGCGCTTGTGCTGGCCCCTACCCGTGAACTGGCAGCCCAGACACTGGATGTTGTGCGTAAAATCACCAGCGGCCAGCGTGATTTGAAAACCGCTCTGCTCATCGGTGGCGAAGCCATGGGCAAACAGTTTGACCAGCTGCGTCAAAATCCGCGCATCATCATCGGCACACCGGGTCGTATCAATGACCATTTGCGCCGTAATGGCAAATTGCTGGGCAAAGTGAATTTTATCGCTATCGATGAAGCAGATCGCATGCTCGATATGGGCTTTGCACCACAAATCGACGAAATTCTGGCTTGCATCAATAAAGAACGTCAAACGCTGATGTTCTCAGCCACTTTCCCGGAAGAAATCATACGTTTCTCCAAGAAATACCTGAATAGCCCTGAACGCGTGGCTGTCAGCGCTGTGAAAGCGAATGCGCCGAAGATCAAGCATGAAATGATCAAAATTTCGGACAGTGAGAAATATAATGGTCTGCTCGACCAGATAGAACTGCGCCAGGGTTCGATCATTATCTTCGTAAAAACCCAGCATGGCACAGAGCGCCTTGCTAAACGCCTATACAATGATAACCAACCCAGCATCGTCATTCATGGCGGCCTGCGCCAGGCTGCCCGGGATCGTGCCGTACGTGAATTCCGTCAGCAGAAATCCCGTATTCTGATTGCAACCGATGTCGCCGCCCGTGGCCTTGATATCCCGCACATCGAACACGTGATCAACTATGATCTGCCGCAAGTAGCCGAAGATTATATCCACCGTATTGGCCGTACAGGCCGTAACGGTGCTGAAGGCCATGCGATGTGCTTTGTTATCCCGTCAGAAACCGGCAAATGGAACGCCATCAACCGTATCCTGAATCCAGGTGCTGCACCGGAACGTAAAGAACGCTCTGAAAGTCAGGGTCGGGGTCAGCGTCCCAAACGCGGTAGCGGTGAACGCGATTACAAGAACGCCAGTGGCTTTAACAGCCGCAAAGCCAAACCCCGCAATGACAATAAACGCGGTGGCGATGATTTCTACGAAAGCCGCAGTGCGGGCCACACGGAACGTAAGAAATTCCGTGATGATAATTTCAACGATAATCGCGGCAATGAGCGTAATTTCCGTGATCGCAATGACTTCCGCGATCGTGGCGGCAGAAGCGAAGGCACCCGTGCACCGACAGACAAAAACTGGAACGCCAAGGAAGGTCGTAAGGAATATCGCAGCGAATTCCGTAACGATTTCAGTGAACGCCCAGCGCGTAATGATCGTTTCCGTGATGATCGTACCTACAGCGAACGTCCACGTAGCAATAATAAACGCCCAAGCGGCAAAGCTGTTTTCACAAAGCCAAACCGAGGCGAAGGATACAGCGAAGGCCGTGGCGATGGTTACGAAGGCAATAATCGTAGTGAAAGCTTTGGCGTTAAACCGCGTAATGGCAAACCTGCTGGCAGATCAGGAAAATCTTTTGGAAAGTCCACTGCCCCCGGAAAGCCCGGCGGTAGCAAACCCATGAACCGTAACAAATCGGGTGGCAATCGCCAGCGTTATGTCGATTAAGTAAAATATCAGCTAAAGCCCCGCACTTTTGCGGGGCTTTCTTATTAAGGAGCAGGTGCTTCCGTATTAATCTCAATCGGCTCGCCTATTTCTTCAGGCACTGCTGTATTATCAGGCTTAGGCACCACGGCGCGCCAACCACTTTTCTCATGAGCTTCACAAGCATTCTCTATAGCTTCTTCTTGTTCTTCGGTTTCAGTACCGACGGCAGGAGCATCTTCACATTTCACAAAATGGCAAGCTGTGTTTGTCGCCTCCCTGCATTCTTCTTCTGTGCTATAAATACGCACGACCGAATAGGCCTCATCTTTGGCTAAATTCTCACCCTCTGCTACATTCTGCGCTTCTGCCACGGCACCGACGCTGCCGGGAACAGCATCCGGCGTTGCAGCAGGCACAACATCGCCAGAAGCCGGATTAATAGTAGCCATCGTATCAGCTGCAGGCATTCTGGAATCTTGGGTAACTTTGGCGGGCATGGACGTCAGGTAAATCGTTAGCACTATAGCCAACGCAATAACCAGAAAGCCCATAAGCTGTCTGTCCTGATTCATGGCAGCCTCCCTTTCTAAACGATTCTCTACTGATGAATAAACGCTATAACAAAGCTAAAGTTCCTCGTGCGGGGCTTTCATTCAATTCAGGAATCAGTAAGATAGCTTTATGAAACGTGTAGCCATATTGGGAACCTGGAAAAGCATTCAAACCGACATCGCCGATGATGTCAGTCAATTCACGCGCCAAGTGATCCAGCGAGGCGACAGAATTATGACAGGCGGCAGCCCCGGTGTGGAATTTATCGTTATACAGGAAACCCTTAAATGGGATAGCCTTGCCGAGAAACTGGAAGTGGTTCTCCCTGCCCCTCTCGATATATACAAAAGTCATATCATGAAAAGCGCCGTGCGTAATGTCATTACCAAGGAAGAATCAGACGATTTAATCCGCCAGCTTCAAGGCTTGAGACTAAAAAACAAGACGACACTGAAGGCCATGAAGACGAAAGAATTCAGTAACGACGCTTTAATGGCGCGTAACCAAGCCGTCGCCGACATTGTCGATGAAATGATCGTATTCCAGATTAACGATAGCTCTGACGTAGAAGCCGGGATTGAACGCGCCCGCAAACGCGAAATCCCTCTCAGGATTATGCACTACTACCGATAAAAAAACCGCCCTTCAGGCGGTTTCTTCAAATTGCTTTTTCAGCTCAGGCCGCACCAGCCTCGCGCTCTTTATTGGCTTTCTTCTTGGCGATCTCACGCTCCGTCGGATCCAGATGACGCTTGCGCAGACGCAGCGACTTCGGCGTTACTTCAACCAGTTCATCATCGTTAATGTAAGCCATCATGTCTTCCAGGCTCATCTTGCGTGGCGGCACCAGAACAACCGCTTCGTCAGCGCCGCTGGCGCGAACGTTGGTTAGTTTCTTGCCCTTGAGCACGTTGATATCAAGGTCATTGTCACGGCTGTTTTCACCCACAATCATGCCCTGATACACGCGGTCGCCATGGCCGATGAACATCGTGCCACGATCCTGCAGATTGAAAATCGCATAGGCAACGGCGTCACCCTTATCTGTAGAGATCAGCGCGCCACGGTGACGACCCGCCATTTCGCCTTTATACGGACCGTAAGAGTGGAACAAACGGTTCATAACGCCGGTGCCGCGCGTATCGGTCAGGAACTGGCCCTGATAACCGATCAGGCCGCGTGACGGCGCCTTGAATGTAATACGGATTTTGCCCGCGCCGGACGGACGCATATCGGTCATCTCGGCCTTACGTTGTGTCATTTTATCAACAACAACGCCTGTATATTCTTCATCAACATCACAGAATACTTCTTCATAAGGCTCGGTCAGTTGGCCGTTTTCGTCTTTCTTGAACAGAACGCGCGGGCGGGAAACAGACAATTCAAAACCTTCGCGGCGCATATTCTCGATCAGAACGCCGAGCTGAAGTTCGCCACGGCCTGCAACTTCAAACGCATCACGGTTGGCGGATTCGGTCAGGCGGATCGCCACGTTGGTTTCAGCTTCCGCCATCAAGCGTTCACGGATCATCGTGGATGTCAGCTTCTTGCCTTCTGTGCCAGCGTATGGCGAGTCATTCACAGTAATGGTGATAGACATTGTTGGCGGATCAACAGGAGTTGATTTCACAGGTTCAGTAACAGACGGATCGCAGATGGTGTCAGACACGGTGGCCGTCTCCATACCCGCAATGCAGATGATATCCCCCGCCTCTACAGTATCAACCGGAACGCGGTTGAGACCCTGGAAGGACAGCAGTTTCGTCAGACGGAAAGTTTCAACGGTTTTACCATCAAGACCGATCGCCTTCACAGCCATGTTTGCCTTTGCACGACCTGATGTCACACGGCCTGTCAGGCAGCGGCCCAGGTAAGGATCGCGATTCAGGAGTGTGGCCAGCATCGTAAACGGCGCATCGGAATCAACATCCGGATGAGGAACGTGAGCAACAACCAGATCCATCAGCGGATGCAGGTTTTCGCGCGGACCATCAAGGGTCAGCGAGGCCCAGCCATTACGGCCCGACGCGTAAACAACCGGGAAATCAAGCTGCTGGTCATTGGCTTCCAGTGAAACGAACAGATCGAAAATTTCATCCAGAACTTCATCAGGACGAGCATCCGGCCGGTCAATCTTGTTGATGACAACGATAGGACGCAGGCCCTGTTTCAGGGCCTTGCCCAGAACGAATTTGGTTTGCGGCAATACGGATTCAGCAGCATCGACCAGCAGCAGAACACCGTCCGCCATGTTCATAATGCGCTCAACCTCGCCCCCGAAATCGGCGTGGCCGGGGGTGTCGATGATATTGACTTTGGTACCCTTCCACTGAACAGCCGTGCATTTCGCCAGAATGGTAATGCCGCGTTCTTTTTCAAGATCATTGGAATCCATCGCACGTTCTGTCGTGGCTTGGTTCTCACGGAAAGTACCGGATTGTTGCAGAATGGCATCAACGAGAGTTGTTTTGCCATGGTCAACGTGGGCGATAATGGCGATGTTACGCATATTTTGAACAGACATAAGAGCACGCAATCTTGAAAAGGGTTTAAACGCGTGAACTATCTACCGGAAAGCCTTGAAAAAGGCCAGAAAATTCGGATTTTCATGCAAAACTCAGACTTTTGGTGGCCGTGACGACAAAGCTTAATAAGACACCTTCGATAAAAAGACTATAACCCATTGTTTTGAATAATTTTTTTATCAAGCAGGACGATCACTAAGGCGCAGCAGGTTTAAGAGCTGCAACAGCGTTCTCAAGTCTTTCAACAGACTGGCGTGCCATATCATACAGGCTTGCAGGAATGTCCGATTGCGGAAGTCCTTTGAAAGCAGTGATGACCCCCTGCTGATTCTGCGCTTCACGAGGATGGGTATTCTGCACGGGCATCTGCTGACGGGCTTCAGCACGTTCAGCCAGATACCGGCTTGTGCCGATCATTTGCCATACGCCGATCAGGTTGTATTCAGTTTGCGCCACTGATGGGTATAAGTAATTACTGGTTTTGCGGTCGGCTGCCGCTTCTTGAATGGCTGCTTCATAAAAAGATGCCTGCGGAGAGAGCGCAGTTGCATTTTTCATCTGATCCAAAGCTTGCAAAGGGGCGTCATTATCATAAGAAGCTATCTGCGTCGCACCCTCAACCATTGCGATGACAAGAGTACGGGTAATCTTCTCTGCTTCCAGATCCGGCAGACGCGCGATGATTTGCAGCGCAGTCATCCAGCTGTTAAATAATTTTTCAAAGGTGGGGCGGCGAGTTCCATGGGCATCCGGCCCGATTGCCTTCTCGTTTTCGGAACGGGCAACGTCAAAAACGGCATTCAATGTCGCATGGTCGGGTAAAGCGGCAAAAGCTGTCTGCTGGAAATCAATGTATGGCATCCCTGAGCTTCCTTATTCTTTTTCAATATTTTGGCCGACTTACAGCCTGCATATGGGCCCTATAGTATTTTATTCGTGTTGATTTCGCAACCGCAACACGCAAGCCCCCTTTACCGTGCCCTGCACATTGACTACGGTTCAGATAATTACATCTTAATAATCAGGGCCTTAACAGGGTAAAATCAATGATCAAACTTTTAAAGACAGCTTATCGTTTTGCCACAGACTGGGACAATTCCGCTCTGGAATTTTTCAAGCAGAACCGCGCCGCCATCACGCCCACGCAATGGGCAGCGCTTGACAAAGGCACTGTCGGCTTTGAGGGAACATTGTTTCAAGGCAAGCCAGACTGGAAAGGCCTGCTGGAACGCCCTGCCCCTTCCCTGATGCCAGAAGAGCAATCCTTCCTCGATAACGAGACAGAAGAGCTCTGCCGCATGATCGATGATTGGAAAGTTCGCGAAGAACTGAAAGATCTCGAACCGCGTGTATGGGGTTACTTAAAAACAAAGGGCTTCTTCGGTCTTGTCATTTCTAAAGAATACGGCGGC
>CAMLJM010000038.1 GCA_946480475.1 uncultured Alphaproteobacteria bacterium | reverse complement strand
CCCTAAAATTTCCATCAATCCATCCGAACTTGTGAAGAGCACCGCTGAAAATGCTACAGGCGCCGTCATACATGAGGGGTTACACAGCATCCTCCGTCAATTGGCCCGCCTGCGTTATCAGGATAAGATCGCGTCTGACCACCCCCTTTATCAGGATGCCACATTGATGTTTCATCTGGTCGAACATGATTCATACTGCAACGCCATATTCCGCGAAGCCTACAAGGCTGACCCGGAAGAACGCGTAGCCTTTAAACATGAAAAGTTTGCCTGTACTTATAAAGAGCAGAGTGCATTGCGCCGTCATCAGGTGGAGCGCATTAAAGCAAGGCCGGACTAGTTGTCGCTTCTTATTCACCCTGTGCGGCTGTAAAGCCCGGCTTGCCATCAAACGTATGCAGCATGACAGACTTGGTAAAATTCATGTCTGCCTTATTCATATTGTTCATCAGGTTTAAAATTTCTGATGTACGAACATTCCCGCCGTTCTTGCTCATGAAGCGCAAACGCCAGTTATCCGCACAAGCTGTATCCGGCTGGCCATTGGGCCAGACTTTGACACCCCGGTTGGAAATCATGCGCAGCTCCAGATTTTCAGTCACACAGGGAAGAACCTTATTCGCGAGCGCATCCGGGGAACCGTCCCATGTCAGGCTGATATCAACGCCAACACGCACTTTCTCTTCCAGCTTGGTAGGTTTCAATGGCGGCAATTTCATACCGCCCGCCGGGACACCGTCATAATTCGCAGCGCGCAATTTTTGCGGCATTTGACCAAGACGTTCAATGACCGCTTTGCAGAAACCATCCGTCCCGACCTTTTCTTTACTGGTGCCGGCACGGAAGATTTCACCCGTATGAATTCCGTCTTCCAGCGTGCGCAGCCAAGCGTTATGAACTCTGGCGGCAATATCACCTTGGCCAATATGAACCAGCATCATGACAGAACCCAGCAACAGACCTGACGGATTGGCAATGCCCTTACCTGCGATATCAGGGGCTGACCCGTGAATGGCCTCGAACATCGAGCATTGCAGACCGATGTTGGATGAACCGCCCAGACCCACAGAACCTGTAATCTCGGCCGCTACGTCAGAAATAATGTCACCATAAAGGTTTGGCGTCACAATCACATCGAACAGATGCGGCGCCGAAGCAATCTTGGCCGTACCGATGTCGATAATCATATGATTTTGTTCAATATCCGGATATTCCGCACCCAGTTCATCAAATACCTTGTGGAACAGACCATCGGTCAGCTTCATGATGTTGTCTTTGGTCATGCAGGTGAGTTTTTTGCGGTTATTCGCACGGCAATATTCAAATGCGTAACGTACAATACGTTCCGTACCCGGGCGTGTGATCAGCTTTGTACAAGCCATAACATCCTGCGACTGGCGGTATTCGATACCGCCATAAAGATCTTCTTCGTTCTCGCGCACGATCACCAGATCCATATTCGGATGTTTGGTTTCCACATAGGGTGCGTAAGAGATACAGGGGCGCACGTTCGCATACAGGCCCAAAGCCTTACGCATGGTCACGTTCAGGCTTTTATAGCCGCCGCCCTGAGGGGTTGTAATCGGGCCTTTCAGTAAAATTTTTGTCCGGCGGAGGGACTCCCATGCACTATCTGGGATGCCGCTGGGCACGCCACTCTCATAAACGTCCTTGCCGATCTTGATTTCCTCAATTTTCAGGGCAGCTCCGGCAGCTTCAAGAATGCGCAGTGTGGCATCCATGATTTCAGGACCGACGCCATCACCGCGGGCGACTGTAATAGGAGTAGCATTGGACATAAAAATATCTCCGGAAAAAGAACGATAAAATGCCAGAACGGCACCGCAGTATAAGTCTACATTGTTTAATGGGAAATTAAAGCGCCTACGGAGCAGACTTTTATTACTGGATATCCTATCATTAGAAAAATAAATGCCCTATTTCTTAAGGACTTCCACTCATGTTTTTTCTGCCCCTGCTGGCTCTCCTCCCGGTTGGATTGCTGACGCTTTCATATCCTGCATTCGCCGCCGAAGCTGAAACAGCCTCGGCTCACAGTCTGCTATCCCATCCGGGGTCCATCCTCTGTCTGGTTATTTTTCTGGCTGCCTATATTGCGGTTCTTCTCGAGGAAAAAACCGACATGCGTAAATCCAAGCCCGTTCTGCTGGGGGCCGGCCTGATATGGATCATCATTGCCCTGATCGTCAAGAAATCGGATATCAGTAGCGAGGCGCTTCATCATGCCGTCAACCGCAGCCTCGAAGAATATGGCAGCCTTATGCTGTTCCTGCTTGCCGCCATGACTTATATCAGCACCATGGAAGAACGCCGTGTCTTTGAAACGTTACGCGCCAAACTGGTCAGCATGGGCCTGAACATGCGGCAAATTTTCTGGGCAACGGGAATTTTGGCCTTTTTCATCTCCCCTTTTGCAGACAACCTGACTACGGCGCTGATCATGGGCGCTGTCATTATGGCCGTGGGTGGAAACGATAACCGCTTCATATCCCTTGCCTGCATCAATGTCGTATGCGCCGCCAATGCCGGAGGCGCGTTTAGTCCGTTTGGCGACATCACTACACTTATGGTCTGGCAAGCTGGGAAAATCCCTTTCTTTGATTTCCTTGCTCTCTTCATACCTTCCATTGTTTGTTTCCTGGTGCCCGCTGTCATCATGAGTTGGTTTGTTCCCCAAACATATCCCGATTCCATCGGCCAGAGCGCACATATGAAGCGCGGCGGGCGCGCCACCATTTTCATGGGCCTTGGTACGATTGCACTCGCCGTTACTTTCGAACAGATCCTTCATCTTCCTGCTTTTCTGGGCATGATGACAGGGCTGTCCTTTCTGATGATGTATATGTGGTATCTACGCCGCAAAGACCCCACAGATCAATTCGATATCGTAGAACAGATTGCAGAGTCGGAGTGGGATACATTACTGTTCTTCTTCGGAATCATATTCTGCGTCAGCGGACTTGCCTTCATCGGCTATCTCGATTTTCTGTCAAACGCCATGTATGGACACTGGGGCGCAGGAACCACGAATATCGCTATGGGCTTCATATCCGCATTTATCGACAACATTCCCGTCATGTTCGCCATCCTGACCATGAATCCGGACATGAACGAATTTCAATGGCTCCTGATTACGCTGACCACCGGCATCGGCGGCAGCATGCTCTCCATCGGATCAGCGGCAGGCGTCGGATTGATGGGAGTAGCACATGGCCACTATACATTTCTTTCTCACCTGAAGTGGACCCCGGTCATTATCGCCGGTTATCTGGCAGCAATTGCCGTGCATTATCTAATAAACGGCTGACGTCAGCACTTAGGTGTAAAGACCTGAAAGCGTCACGGTCTGCCCTCCCAAGCCTTCCTTGAAGGTGCGTACGCCGTCAGCAACGTCATTGATCCCGCCAAGGTCAAGACCCTGTACGCCTTCCGCCTTCAAATGCAACATTCCTTGCCATAGAAGTAACGTATGGGCATTCACTTTACGCCCCTGGTTACCATTCCAACCCACCTGATAGGTCGCTGCCAAACCATGGCGAAAGAACAAGACCCCTGCCACCGGGCTATCTCCCACAAAGGCCTGCCCCAAAAGCATATCGCCGCGCGGAATAAAATATTTTGCCAGCGCGTGGATGAATCGTGGCGACGCCGCCTGAAAGCTTTTCATTGTCCGATGGGCATCATGATGCTGCATAAGCCATGACAATCCTGTACCATCTTTGTACCACTCCACCCGCACATTCTCGCGTTCGGCTTTGCTGAGATGATTGCGCCAATTGCGGTGTAGATCGGATCGCAGGGTTCCTTCATCTTTACCCAGATCCATCCAGATCGTCTGATAAGGTTTGATACCCGGCATCTCTTTATACGGGATAAGTGTGGCCAGCGATTGATCTATCTCGGGAATAATTCTCCGGCGACGCCCTAAACGGCGTGGAAATTCTTCGTCAAACCGTGAAAAGAACGATACCCAATTTTCAGCGCTTCCAAACCCCGGCAGCCACAACGGGCCACGATCCAGTATAACAGCATGCAATCCCAGAAATCGGGCTTCAAAAAGCTGAACCAATCCCGCCTCATGTCCATCGATCCTGATTAAACCCCAGCGGGCGCGATGACGGTTCACAAAGCATGCCGCCTGTGCGTAGGGGTATGATTGCAACAGTGTGGAGCGGGGAATCACATTGAACCGTTTCTCCCACTCTGCAAGCGGAAGTTCGTTCCATTCTATAGCACATGACATCATGCACTATCCTGTCGCAGAGAACGATAAAGGATCAAATACCCCACACCCGCAGACAACACAGACCCTAATAAAACGCCAAGCCTGACCGCCGCCTGCATTTCAACGTCATTATATGCCAGACCGCCTATAAACAAAGACATCGTAAAACCGATACCGCATAGAATGGAAACACCGTAAAGCTGTACCCAGCTTGCGCCTGCCGGTTTTGCCGATAAGCCAAGCTTGATGGCTATGAAAAGAACAGAGAAAATTCCCAACTGCTTGCCGAAAAACAGGCCAAGAATAATTCCCAAGGTCACGGGGTCGACCAAGCTGTGAAAGCCCATGCCGGAAAAAGGAACTCCTGCGTTTGCAAAAGCAAACAAGGGCAGAACGCCAAAAACGATCCAGGGATGCAAACTATGCTCCAGAGTTTTTAACGGGGAATATTCGGGATCACGGCGATCACGCGTCGGAACGAAAAGAGCGGCAACAACACCGGCAAGCGTAGCGTGAACACCAGACTCCAGTACAGATACCCAAAGGATAACCCCCAGAATCACGTATGCCGGAATGCTGCATACATTCCGGTGATTCAGCATAAACAATCCAGCCAACGCCGCCGCTGCAAAATAAAGCGGTACAGGATGCAAACCGTGACCATAAAAAAGCGCGATAACGATGATGGCGCCCAGATCATCAATGACCGCAATGGCCGTAAGAAGAATTTTAAGGCTGACCGGAACTTTGCTACCCAGTAAAGCAAGAACGCCCAGGGCAAACGCAATATCTGTAGCCGAAGGAATCGCCCATCCTGAAAGATTGGACGAATGATCCTTATTAATGGCCCAGAAAATTAAAGCAGGAACAACCATTCCGCCAATAGCAGCCAAAGCCGGCAGCAACGCGCGATCACGTGTTGATAATTCGCCCTCAACCAGTTCACGCTTGATTTCAAGCCCCACCAGAAAGAAAAACAAGGCCATCAAACCATCGTTAATCCATAGCAGAATCGACTTTTCCAGTTGCAGATTAAATCCGTTCTCTTGTGAAACGAAACCAAAATGGAATTTAATCCCATTCAGAACATAATCATAAAAAGGAAAAAGGGGCGTGTTCGCAATCAGTAAGGCTACGGCGGCGGCTATAACCAGCACAATGCCTCCGGCAGCTTCCATATGAAAGAAATCTTTAGTAAATCCCATGGTCCTGATAAAAAGATGCCGCATAGTGTTTTGCCATAAATTTGGTTATGATTGAACGCCTATCATTATGTTTTTATAAATACGACACCGCAAGGGAAACCGCCATGCTGACGCAGGAAATCATCATCCGTAAACGTAACCGTGAAATACTGACAAGCGATGAAATTCATCAGTATGTAAAAGGCGTGGTGGATAAATCGGTCGGTGAAGGACAAATAGCCGCTATGTGCATGGCTATTCTGCTTAACGGCCTGGATCAGCGTGAGCGTGTGGATATGACCATGGCGATGGCGCATTCGGGGACAAAGATTGACTGGAGTACTGAAAATCTGAATGGCCCCATACTTGATAAGCATTCCACTGGTGGCGTCGGTGATAAGGTTTCATTGATGCTCGCCCCCATCATTGCAGCTTGTGGCGGTTACGTACCGATGATCTCTGGCCGCGGTCTTGGCCATACGGGCGGTACGCTCGATAAAATGGATTCCATTCCCGGATATATCAGCCAGCCAGATCTGCCCCGCCTCAAGAAAGTTGTACGCGATGTCGGTTGCGCTGTCGTGGGGGCCACTCCGGATATTGCCCCCGCTGACCGCACCATATACGCTGTACGCGATGTGACAGGCACCGTGGAAAGCCTGGATCTGATCATTGCCTCTATCCTCTCTAAAAAGCTGGCTGCAGGATTAGAAGGACTGGTTTTAGATGTAAAGTTTGGCTCCGGCGCGTGGTTTGCTGAATATGACCGTACCAAGCATCTGGCTCAAACGCTTGTGGATGTGGCGAATGGTGCGGGCCTGCCCTGCGTCGCATTAATGACCGATATGAACGAAATTTTAGGCCGAACAGCAGGAAATGCGATTGAAGTGCGCGAAGCGATTGAATTTCTGCGCGGGGAGAATATTGATACACGGCTCTACGATGTAACCATGGGGCTATGCGGGGAATTGTTGGCACTCGGAGGTTTGGCTGATCATGCTGATGCAGGCCTGGCTATGGCAAGCCAGGCGCTGGAAGATGGCCGTGCTGCCGATTATTTTGACCGGATGGTTAAAGCATTAGGAGGCCCCAGCCATATTACAGAAAATTTTGAAAGGCATCTGCCATTAGCCCCCCACATGGCGGAAATCTGGCCTGAACATGCCGGCATCGTAAAATCCGTTGATACACGTAAAACAGGTATAGCCGTGATAGAATTAGGCGGCGGCCGTCGCCTGGCAACCGATAAAATCGACCATGGCGTTGGCTTGGCCAGCGTTGCAGCCATAGGCGAACATGTGGGTAAAGGCGAACGCCCACTTTGTGTCATATTTGGACGTGATATGAATTCCCTGAAAAGAGCGGAGAGATTGATCCGTGAAGCCTATGTCTTGGCAGAACCGGGGGACCGCGTTATAAAAGGGATGCCTATCAGTGAAAGAGTAACCGCTTGAGCCACTCCCTTTTCCGTCAGAATATAAAAGCCATCCTGATTGCGATGACAGGCTGGTTTTGTTTTTCCCTTACTGATGCCTTTACTAAAAGTCTGACGGATGAATATCCCGCTGTGCAGCTGATTGGCATGGGCAGTCTTGTCGGACTGACGCTTTCTGCCAGCCTTATCTTGGTTAAATATGGCCGGCGCGGGTTTATTACGCCCAACTGGAAGCTTTTTCTATTACGCGGCATTCTTGTTATCGCTGTTTCTTACTTGGTGGTGAATGCCCTCTCGATGATTACATTGTCGGATTTTTACGGCGTTATATTTATGACACCGTTTTGCGTGACAGTCATGTCGGTTCTCTTACTGAAGGAAAAAATTGGCATACATCGAATTATTGCCATGGTTATAGGTTTCGCGGGTGTTGTTATATTAGCCGGCCCACGCCTTGATAGCGTACCCTTTGGCCTATTAATGGCTTTTTTGGGCATGATTGGCGGAAGTCTGGTTACTATCATCATCCGCAAGATTGGCCGGGAACCCGTTTCAGAACTTTTTGCTTTTGTCCCCTGCACGGCCAATGCCCTTGTTTACGGTACTCTTATGCTGGTACCTGGCAATTTTTATATGCCGGACAACCCTCTTGAGTTATGGGCCCCCATTGCGATAGGTTTTACAGCTTTCATAGGCTTTATGTGTTTTAGTATTGGGTTCACCCGTGCAACAGAAACCGCAGTCGTTGCACCTTTCCATTATAGTCAGATGATATGGGGGGTTTTACTGGGCTATCTCATATTCGGCGACGTGCCGCCCCTTACAACTGCCATAGGGTCTCTGATCATATTTGCGGCAGGAATTTACATGCTGTGGCGGGAATATGTTCATCACAAAATCAGTCATTCAGTTTCAACGACTGTAAGCGCTTCGGGGACAGCGGCTTTACCCGAGGCTTAGGATCTTCTTCTGTAACAACAACGCGCTTCTCTTCGCTGCGTTTGTATACATAGACGCCCAATACAGACAAGCCGATCGCCCATATCATGCCGAGCGACTCCATGGCTTGTAAAACAAGGCTAGACTCTTCCGTCCGGAAGACAATTACATAAGCAATGGCAAACATCTGCGCTGCCCAGGTAAACGCCATTAGATAACCAAATGTGGGACGCATACGACGGACGTAAGCGTCATTCGATGCCACTTCAGCGCGTAAACTCTCATTTACCTGCTCATAAGCGGCTTGCTGCTCATTCATTTTCATTTCAGCCAGTTTCTCAGCATGGCGGTTTGCCTCCGCCCATTGCTCGGGCGTAATACGTCCGGCATTCATGATTTCGCCGAGTTTACCCAAGGAAGAAGCTGCCCCTTGTGCGGCCGGATGGTCAACAGTCCGAAGCGCCCCGCCGACAATTTCTGCCAGAATGGGAAGCCCCAGTTGCAAAAGCAAAGGTGATGTCATGTCAGTATCCTATAGAAAATATGGTTGCCAATGTGGGCTGTGGGTTGTTGGTTGCGTGACCAGAACGGATAAATGCCGCTTACATGATAGTGGGTAGCCAAACCTGTTGGGTCGGCCATACATACACGTGCTATATCCAGGGCTTTGGAAAAAACCTTGTCGCGATGGTCGATATTCAAGACTTTGCGATAGTTAGGATCGTCGCGATTCCAGCAACTAAATTGATAGGGTTTCTGGCATATCTCAATGATCGAATTACCCCACCAGAACTTACCTTTTTGCTTTGAAACGTTCAGGCGGTTACGAATTACAGCCGCAACTGCCTGCATGCCGATACTTCCCTCGCCACGCGCTTCACCCCATATGGTACGCGCCATGGTATCGACCTCAAGCGCACGGAAATAGACTTCGCTTTCATTCATTATAATATGCGCTTTTCAGCGCCTCCGTTTTCAAGGCTGTTGAATCAAGTTTGGCTTCAATCCGTAAAAGATGCGATACCAGCCGTGTCTCCAGTTCCCGCATATCAGCAACAGATGCATATGATTTTGCCACTTCCAGCTTGAAAGCTGACAGGGCCTCGCGTAGTTGTGCGTTTCTTGATTCCACAACATCACGCAAATGTTCAATTTCGTCAGTATTTTCACGACGTGTATGCCAGATCAGCCAGAACAATCCCCCTAATGCCGGGATATCGATCATGGTGATCCACCATGTCAGGGGCGTTGATAAGTCAAACATCAAAATCCGTCCTTGCATTATGGGTTACAGAGCCGTGCCAACTCTGACGGCCTGAGAATATTTCCGCACGTAACCGCACAGGCTGCAGCGATAAGGCACTCGCAGCAGCGTCCAATCCATCATCATGACCACTTGTTCTTCCTGGCCGCCATTCCTGCATTTCCGTTATAAATTGTGTTGCGTAAACACTTTCATGCGCATGCAACATACGTGCGGCCATTACAGTCTCAAATGACTCCAGAATACGTACATCCTTAGCCCGGTGACTGCTATGTTCAATCACAGCGCAAGGCACACGCGCACGCGCAAGCTCCCGCCGCAAAATCTGGGGCAAGAATTTTCCAAGGCCATTTACTTCAACACTAACGCTCGGAATGTGACATTCATGTATAGCTGCAACAACTTGTTGCGACTGACCCGTGGCTTCATCTTCAACACTACCCGTCTTTAGATATATCGTACGATGCAGCCAGACCTCGCCTTGATCATCTGTAAAAACGATGGCCAGAACGCTTCCGTCATTGCCGCCAAAGGCCGGGTCCCAGAATGCGCTGCACGATACCAACCGCCGCCCGTTCAGTTCCAGTCGATTAATTTCCTTTATATAAAGGAGTTCGCCGCCATAACGTTGCAGTAATGCCGGGTTCAAACGACCTTCAGCGATATTCACAGGCTCCAGCATCATCTGACTACGGAAGCGATTTAATCCCTGCACCTTCTTGCGTTCCATATCTTCTTTTGTGAAGCGCTCCGGCCAGATGCTTTCGCCATTCACCAATACCGGCAACTTCAGACGCTGATAGCCTGCCAGAAACAACTGCGTCTCTCCGATTTCTGTGCGTACTTCGTCCGCATAGATCGTATACCAATGATGCGGCGTACCTACGTATAATAATGTACCGTCAGGGACCAGAATATATTCCAGCTCACCCAGCACTTCACGCAGGTTACGTCGCTTCTCAGCCGTATCGCAGGTGTTTGGCACCTCAACATCGTCACATATAATAATATCGGCACGGCTACCCGTGATATTCGCATCAATCCCACGCGCCATCATAGAAGGATCGCGCAGTTCCATCGGCCTGTTAATGGTAAAGCGCTCACCCGCCCATTGATCAGGATTATCCGGCTTCATATGGGCTGTTAATGGATGGCGTTCAATAATCCGTCTTACATTCCGTACCATGCGCCGTGCCAACATGCCTTCTGCCGCCAGCACCAGAATACGCAGATTTGGATTGATATAGAACAGCCATGCCGCAAAAAGCCCCACAATGGTTGACTTGCCGCAGGAACGGAATGCCATTAGCAATAGACGCGTGTCGCCCGCACGCCAGCGTTCCTGCAGCCATTCCGCCATACGCCGATGTACGGCAGGTGTCGCCTGCCCCTGCATGCGATTCCAGAGGATCAGAAATATTTTGAAATCCACAAGGGTCATGCTTCTTGTTCTTCATAGACTTTAAGCTCGTTCTCAGCTTCCTCTATAGCCGCTACGAGCACACGTTGATTGTTTTTGTCGGCAAGATCATCGTCCGGCAGATCCGCCCAGCGCGCCAATTTCAGAAGAAGGTCTATGTGTGAAATCGCAACTTTGCAGGCGTTATGATGGTCTTTGAACTCTTTTTCCTCATCACTGACCTTCTTATTAGAAAATTTCTGATAAGAGGTCAGCGCCGAACGGATCGCATCAGGGAGAAATTCCGCGATCTGCGCCCGGCTGGCGTCTTCTATTTTCGTACTCATTTAAGTCCTTAGAATTTAGAGATGATGTACCACTGACTGCCATTTGATGTGACAGTAATCGCTTTATATTGGCTATTCAGCGGTTGGCTATATTGATCAGGGCCATTGCCGCCCTGTTCTGTTACTGTGACAGCATTTGCTGAACTATCAGTTTTCTTAATAGTGATTGTCCGGCCTGCGGCTTTGGCGGCATTCGCTGGCGGCAACCGTGCGGTAACAGCACCGCCGTAGCTGGAAATCAGATAGATATCGACAGCCATGTCGATATCATAAGTTCCCGTGGTATCCACATAGCGTGTATTTCCGGCTAAACGGTTAGATGACTTGATATACCATCCAGCACCGTTTGATATCACAGTTACAAAATCGCCCTTGCCCCCGAGTAATAGCTGACTGCCATCAGGACCATTGCCACCACCTTGCTCTGAAACGGTGATGATATTACTGGTATTATCGACCTTTTTGATGGTGATTTCCGCACCGGCAGCATTTGAAGCCAGAGGCAATGCGATTGTCACGGCACCGTTTGTGGCATCTACCATATGAACGGAATGGGAAAGGTCAAGATTCGTTGTCCCCGCAAAATCTATGAATTCCGTATCAAAGCGCATAAATGTGGCTTTGAGATCTGTCACTACGGTTTTGCGCAAACGGTTTTTATCTGGCCAACCTGCGTTAATGGCATCATAGTTGCCGCCCGAAAGATCGTAAATAGCAGCGCCATCGCTCATGGCCGTCAGATTCATAATGGCGGTTTCCTGCGACCCATTATCAAGCCGGAGATTGGGTACGCCATTCCATGATTCAGCCAGGAAATTCATAATCAGGGTTTTGTCGCTATTGCCGCCGACGCGGAAACAAGCACTGGCTGTCGCGCCATTCATATTGGCTTCACAGTCTATGAAACTATTATTCAACTGGCCGTATTCTACGTAAAAGCCGCTGCCTGTTGTGCCGGCCCCTTTGGAATATACACGCACCGCATAAAACTTATTCGCGTTGGGCGTATCGCCATCATCGCTTAAGGTAAGGTGCACCCCATGTAATGTGGGTTGTTCGATCAGGACACGACTGACATGGTTCCAGTAACAGGGTTTATTCGTATCGTTATAGCCATCCAGTTGAATACCCGTGGCCGCCCCGGCAATCTGTACATCGCTCACTATATTCTGTACGCATTCACCATCACGACCGAACATTTTTATGCCAATCTGGCCACCTTCGATCCGTAAATTAGTAAGAACTGCGTATCCTGCCGCCATTTCCAGGCTTACAAAGTCATTACTTTGCGCTTTGATAATGGCTGTCTGGCCTGCCCCTAACAAAGACTGGCGGAAACCAAGAGTAAGGGATGCGGTGATAAGATAGACACCAGAAGGCAGGAATACGGCGTCGTGAGCCGCCAGTGCCTGCTGTATTGCCAACGTATCATCCGTAAGCCCATCGCCCACAGCACCAAAATCGCGCACTGAAACGAGATCAGAAAACTTGTCACTGCTGGTTCTGGTCTCAGCCCCCATACCGCTTGCCGTAAAATCGGGCATGGCCATGCTTCCCTCAAGCGATACGGCAATGGGATCACCGTTATCATCAAACCCTAAAGCCTTGCCCGCTCTGATGCTACGGGCCGGTAATTCCAGATCTGCCGGGTTTTCAGTCGGCATATAGCGCAGCATCGCGGACTGATCCCGGTTTATCTGCTGGATTGCCGCCATCATAAAATCCAGTTCATTATTAATGGCGCGTGCGCTGAAATCGCCGCCTTCCAGGAAATCACTCAAGCGTTCGAGGTCCAGGCGACGTTCCAAGGTGACCACTACGCCACTAGCGGGGGCAGAATCGAATGTGACTGCACCCCCTTCTGTATTTCCTGCCCCCTCTACAGTAAATCCTGACGATTGCGGGGCACCATTCAGGAATACCTTCAGATCACCTGCTGTGAAAATGGGGAATGTGTAAGTGAATACTGTCTGGCTGCCATTCGCCAATGTACGTATAACGGGCAGAATTGCCGGCATTTTGATATGGTTTGTTGTCATCAGAACTCCTATAGGCAAAAAAAGAAAAACCCGCCAAATGGCGGATTTTTGCGGGATGAAGAGGAAAAAATCTTTAATCAAGTACAGATGCTAAACTTAATTCTGGCTACACCATCCTCGCGGAAGCCCAAGACGTCTGCAGCGCGTTTTGATACATCCAACGCACGACCTTGGATATAGGGACCACGATCGTTGACGCGCAGAACCGCCTGCATACCATTCTCAATATTCTCTACAAGAATGCGGTACCAAGTTTCAGAGTCTTATGAGCTGCCGTCATGGCATACATATTAAAGACCTCACCATTCGCCGTCTTACGGCCATGAAAGCCAGGCCCATACCATGATGCGCGGGCATTATGGGCTACAGTTTTCACCGTGTCACAATCTGTAACAACCTGTGTGTCACGTGCATAAGCCGGATTGGCGACGATAGCGAAGGCGGTAACGAGCGGGGCAATCAGCGATTTGGGTGTCAGCATATCGAGGCTCCAGCATGTAAATGTTACGGTATGCTGGTGTTTTACACATCAATCACGTCGATAATGGGATGTTGATGTGCCCGCGATGTGATCATGTTGTGACGATAATGTGACGTCCATGCACTGAGGTCATAGCGCGTCCCATTCACTGCATAACACTAATCACGAGAAGCAATCCGCGCCAGCGCCTGACGTTCCTGCAGCTGAGTTCTCTGCAGCACATTGAGGGCCCGCTGATCGCTGAGAGAATGATCGATCGCCGCATTTCTCAGGGTATCAAGACGCTGTGACGTAGCACGGTCAGCCTCCGATTCCTCGAACAGACCCAGCAACACCGCTTCTGCTGAACCATCACCGCCCGATAGACCGCTGCCCCCGAACTGGGCCCTCTGCTTCGCCATCGCACGACGAAGGGCGGCACGACGACTATTTTCAGCACTCAGAGCATCCGTTGCTATCTTCTGACGCTGTAATTCGGCTTCCTGCGCGGACTGCCGCTCGTTCAGGGTTTGTTGAGCGGTCAGTTGCTGAAGAGCCAGATCTTGTTCAGCGCGTAATGCCTTGCGTTGAGATTCGTAAGGATCGCTGGCAAAGCCACGCGCCACCCCCATCAACTTGTCGGCTGCGGAAACGGCGGTCGTAAGCGTGGTCAGACCTGTGATGACAGGGGTTAGTGCACCCATATTGATCTCCTAATCGTTAACTTTGAGTTCTGTAGTGACGGATAACAGCGTAAAAGGCAGCGGCATGTCATGTTCAATGCGCCAGAGGGGCTTTGAACTATCATCCTGCCAGCCCAGGGCATGGACCCGGACATCGCGGCTTACCCGCGGGGGTGCTTCGTCCAGAATGACATCTATACCGAACTGCCTTAAAGGTATATCCCGCAATCCCCGTCCTACATCCAGACGCAGGGCTGCCGTCTCCTCAATCCGGAACACGGCTTCAACCAGTCTGATCGCCCGGCCTGCCCCGTTCTGATCAAGCACACTGGGCGGCAGGGGTTCGACGATATGGGTATAAGGCAGGCCAATTTCGACAAAACTGACCGGGTCACTGAGTGTAATCCGTCCATCTTCCACTACCTGTGGGGGGAGAACGATACCGTCAGCCACGATCATGACTTCCTGTCCCTCCAAGTGGTCCAGGCCTGACCATATTGTAGCCGGTGTGCCCGTAGCCCCCCTTAGGGCCGCATCCAGATTCAGATCATCGGAAATGCATTCAATATTATATGCGTCTTCACGCTGGACCAGTAGGTATACACCGTCTCCCACAACGGAAACTGAGCGTACGGTACCCGCCGTTTCATGGAGGGTCCAGGCGGCGACAGCTTCTGACCGGAAAACTGTCAAGGTGGCAAATTTCCCGTCTTCCCGGACCAAGAACAGCATGCGGCGGCGCTGGTCAAAATCCATATCAGCTGGCGTAGGCACGATATGACGCGAAACCAGTGCCAGATCCGTGACCTGATAGGCCTGTTCAACATCCGTATAGATGAATTCTTGTATCTGTTCACCATTGCGGGCCACAAACAATGTGGCACCATCAACCGTAACAGGGGCAATGTAGCGGGAAGTCATGGAACCGACGCGTGTTTGACGACGTATCTGGACATTCACCGGTGTCAGCGGATCGCCTGATACCATCCATTCAGCACCTGAAGTAAAAACCTGCAGGTGGCGGCCAGAAAAAATACCGCGGATGGCATTCACCTGGTCGGAAAGGATCGAAAACTCTATTGCTTCGTCATCCAGTCCTGTACCCAGATCAAAATTAAACAGATCGCCCGACCTGGAAAACCATAAGCGGTTGGGCAGATCACGGCTGCCGCCGATCACCAGTCGATCCTGATGGAAGGCAACAGAAATCGGATATCCGCGTGCCGCGCTGAAGGCCTGCTCTTCCCAGTCAATGGTAGTCGTTGTGCTCGCAAGTGTTTCGATGACATTTACCGTGACCACGGTGGCTGAATTGAAATCAGTGACTTCGACTTCTTTCCCACCCACACGCAGGCGCACACCCTCATGGTCTTCGGTAAAAACATCCGCTGAGGCTGTAAGGGTAATTGCTCCTGTTGTACCACTCGGTGTCAGCGTGATGCCAGTATCAACAAATTTGAAATAAGGCTGTTCGATTACATTCTCTTCCGTGAAGAATTCCCAGTCCTGTAATAACCAGACCCCCCCTGTATTTCGGGTAAGTTTCTTAGGTGGCACATCGGGATGAACCAGTAACAATGTATCGGCAGATTGCGTAAAAGCCACTTGGAATATCTGATCTGCGGTCCAAGGTGCGGTAATGGTATCCACCAATATTTCATCAGCATAAATCGCCAATGATTCATCCGTGAGAACCAACAAATATGTCTGGTCAACGCTGAATTCAAAAGACATTAGGCGACCATTTCCAGCGGCATGATCGACAAAACGCAACCCCGCACGACGCCTCACTCCACCGGTAGGTTCGATAAAAACATTCCGTAGTGTCAGAGCGCCATTCTCATAGGCACGCAGGTCACCACGCCCCAAAAGCGCCCGTGACACTTCACCTGCTGTGAAGGTTGTTTTGATCTGTCTTATTCGTGACATGATCTCTCCTGTTTATAAGTGAAATAAAACCCCGGCTATAACCGGGGCTTGGATCATTCTGATCAATGATAAAAACGTCTTGGTAAGAGGGGCGGACCCGCAGCCGTATCTGTTAAACCAAACTCATGAAGCGGATCCACCTCAGACAGATGCTGCTTATAAGCAACACTGAGTATGCTTCCTATACTATCCTGGTCAGGGGCAACGACTGTGCTATCGACAGGATTGACCAGAATCATTTCGGGGCCAGTCCCCTCCACCATCGATAACGCTACATTCTTCATTTCTTCATATAACTGACCTTGTTCAGTCAGTACACTCCAGCCCTCTAATATTTCATAGCTTACAGGACTAAGTTTGGCACCTGTACGGGAATGCTCGACCAATTCCTGGAAGACATCAGGATGCTCTTCGTGAATGGCCAGCAGAATTTCATGGTCGATAGCTACTGTCGTAATATCCTGCTCAGCCCCGTTTCTTAACTTGATAATCTTCATATCCATGCCCCAGAAATTGATACGCCCCTATTCATTCTAGGGTAAAATCCTTAGGAATTTCTTGCATTGATAAGGCTAAAGTCCTCGATACGGCCTGGCGTATCCTGTTGGGCATCAATCTGGCGCGCTCGTTCGAATTCAATTTCAGCCATTTTAAAAAGCGCTTCTGTACGGGAGGTATTTTCTGTTACGGGTATGCAAAATTCTGCAGATAGCCGTGCAATCAAAGCCGCATCAAAATAGGGCGGGAATTCCTCTTCTTCAGGGCGGAAGATATATGTCAGTAATACATCGTTTGCATCGGTATGTAGCGCATTGCGAGCAATACGGTAGTTCAGGCCGCGCCCCTTACCGCCTGTGCCTGCCGACATGGCACGCAGGAAATCATCAGGCAGGGCAAAAGCATGGTCATAGTCGGCCAAGGGTGGTGTTTCCAGGACGTTCAGGGCCTGTTGCCCCGTTGCGAAGCTCCAGCCATATGCCGAAAGCAGGGCATCGCGCACCGGGCCAAAAAGAGCACCGGCGATTTCAGATTCTGCCGAACCGTCGTTAAAGGAAGAAATAGGCGATGCGCCCAGCCGGATGAGTGCCCGGCTGGCTAATGCCACGTCGTTCAGTGCCATGTAATATCTCCGTGATGATTTAAAAATCGGAAAAGAAAAAGGCCGCCCAGCTTATTGCCAGCGGCCTGTTAGTTCTTTGTTTCACACCCTCTTTATTAGACGCCAGACACCCTCTATTGCGTCCAGTGCCGAATTCTTTAATTTACGCAGCCAATGCGAATTTCGGTTCGTTGGCGGCGTAGCGCGCCGGGGCTGCTGCTGCGGTTGTGGCCGCGGCGAGGCCGTCAAAGGCGGTACTGATATTATCGATCTGTTTACGGACATGTCCCGTGTAATGGGCCACGCTGCCTGCAAACCCTTCGCGAATATTTCGGAGAAAGGTCACGTTGGAAGTTGGCACCTCCACCGCCGCTGGCTCCTTGATTTCCGCCACATCGCTAAGGCGGAAAGCGGCATCCATTGTGCCATGAATAAGCAGGCCTTTGTTGGTCATCCAATAACCGCGCACCTGGGATTCCAGTTCATGATCGCCCTGAATACGGTCAGAAATTTTCAGCAAAGCCAATTCGTTGTCGCCATGATCGGCACTGTTTTGTACCAGGCGCAGAGCCTGGGTAGATTCAATACGCTCAGGAAGCTTGTTTCCGGTATTAGGAATTAAGATATAAGATTGTGCTGTACGAGAAACGTTGTCCCTGTGCATGCCTTGTAAGGTCATGTTCACACCTGTTTAGATCTCTATTGTTTTTGCCGGTTACGCTTTATCTTCTACGGGCGTTATTTGTTATGTAAGGCGTTCGCGCCGTTTTTATGAAGATAAAGTTAACAAAACACAAAATTGCCTCAAACGCAACAACATATTTCCTTTATAAGGAAAAATGCACGGCCTTCAAGGACTTAAGTCTCCCTGAAGGCCGCACAAAATCGATACAACGGTCAGGCGCGGCCATCTGGTGGGAAGGAAACACGCTAGATTCGCGGCCGAAACGCCTCTTTAAGGCCTATCAACTGTAAACAGTGACAGTGACGGCGCTGCCGGTATTGCCGGTGACGATGTAAAACTTCGTCGAGGGGGTTCCGTCTGTATCGATATTCACAATCAACAGGTCGTTGACACGCATCATGTCAGCCGACTTGTCGAAATAGTTTGCCACGCTGACAGCACTATCGCTTGTCGTGTAGTGCCACAGTGTGAAGTTGTTCGCGTAAGCGAGTACGCTCAAGTCAGATGCTTTGAAAGCCATTTGGAAATACTCCGTATTTGGATATTGGATGATTGGATTCTTAGATAATTGGATGTTGGACAATGACTAATCATTCAACATTCCAAGCATCCAATTTCTAGTCCGGTGTCTCATCGCAGAGAATCTCTACAATGCCAGTATCATCAATACGGGCCACGCCCTGGCTCATCATATTGTTGACGAAGTGTGCCGCGCGATCACCGTGCCATGTGATGTCCGTCTGCACATCAGAACCCGCCGCATGGCCAAGCGCCGTGCGGTGATACCAGAAGCAGGAACGGATATCGTTGCTGTCTTTCGGCAGACCGGAATGCGGAATCCACAGTGTACCCAGCCAGCGCTTGGCCTGCGTACCATTAAACGGCAAATCGTCGGTGCCGACATAATCGGCGCTTGAGAATTCATCGATTTGCAGCAGCTCGCTCCATTGCTTCCAGCCCACGATAGCATAACGTTCACCATCATCCGGTACATCGGCAGCGCCTAGCTTTTCAAAGGCTGACATTACTTTGGGCAGTGTCATGCCCGTGTTGCCTTCGGCTACTTCCTGTACACCCGATACACCAGCGAGCGCTGTGATAATCAGCTCATCTGTCTTGCGACCAAGGGCGTAAGCACCGGCGTTCGCGATAACCTGGCGTTCGTCAATGTTGATTTTGAGTTCCTGCAGGCGATCCACCCAGTCACCGGCATAATAGTCCTGCAGCGTACATTCGACAGCGCTGTGGGACAGGTTCATCACTGGCACCATGCCATGTGTTGATTTCGTGGAGGCCGTACCCTTACCCACCTTCTGGAAGACGGCTGTTGAACCGTTCACTTCGCTGATAGTGCGGACAGTGTTACGCAGTTTCGAGCCCTGACGCTGATAGGACTCATGGACTTCGCGTTCAAATTGCTTGATGAACGCCTGATCGATGGATGTCGACATGACATATACCTCGTGGTTTCAAGTTGAAGAAGACTGTCCGCGTTAAGGACAGCTTTGCCGCCTGCGTTAAAGGCAGCTTTTATGAACACGCACAGGGGTTGTCGTCACAGAACGGCCACAGGTCGTGAAAAGAAACAGCCGGACAGCCGACGGTGAAATCGGTTGTTGTCCGGCTGCAGAAGTTTTAAGAAGCAGGAAAGGCCAACGCCACAAAGCACCCGGCAAAGCAGATACAATTGTGGCGTTGATACATTTATTTATAGGATTAAATTCCTATAAAGTCAAGAAAAAAATGCAACTAAGGAATATAATGACACGTCTCCTGCATGAGCGTGCATCCTCTCAACAGATTTATTGCCTTGATTCAAAGACATATTTGAAAACTCTCTGATTTCATGAGAGAATCACCTTATTCGGGGTGCTTCGCCCTGTTCTTTTTTTCCTTTCGCCTTATTTCTTCTTGCATAACGGCTGGGTGTTAATTATATTATGTCAACTTTGCTTCCTTCGCAGGGGGCTGAAAGAGCTTGAGTAAAAAGATGATGCTACAAAACCTGATTGCCGCCCTGAAATCCAATTCCAGCAATGATATCCAGTTGACCCGCCGCCGTTACCCGCGCCGGACCAGCGATCGCTGTGTTGTTGTTATTTATGGCCACACATTCCCGGTTGAAGACTGGAGCTTTGGTGGCGTCCAGCTGTCAGGTGATGACCGCCTGTTCGGCGCCACCCAGACACTCGATTTCACCCTGAAGTTCAAAGTTCGTAATACAATCCTGGATGTTCATCACCGTGGCCGCGTGGTACGCAAAGGCCATGGCCGTATTGCGCTTGAATTCGAACCCCTGACCCAGACCATTCGCCAAGGATTCCAACGCGTAATCGATGATGCCGTTGCCAGCGAGTTTGCTGAATCACAGGT
>CAMLJM010000037.1 GCA_946480475.1 uncultured Alphaproteobacteria bacterium | reverse complement strand
CGCTGAAATCGATTTATTGAAGAACTTCATTTCGCCTGAAGCTGATATAAAAACGATTACGCGTAAACGCTGCCGTGAAATTTTGGAAGCTTTGAAAACGATCCCTATTAATGCGTCAAAAATGTATTCCAACATATCCTTGCTGGATGCCATAGAACAAGGGCGCAAGGATCATGCTACGACTTTAAGCATTCGTACTATTAATGGTCACATCAGCAGACTTAGTTCCTTATTCAAGTTTGCCCAAGATGAAATGTTATTAGATACAAACCCGGCAGCAAATCTGGCTTTAACTGACACTGTATCTGCCCATAGCAAACGGATTTCATTTTCAACAGATAACCTAAATACGATCTTTTCCGCGCCGCTTTATAAAGGCTGCGTTGACGATGAATATAACTATAACAAGCCCGGCCCCAAGCTTCCCAGACGCGCACGGTTCTGGGTTCCCCTGATTGCATTGTTTTCTGGAATGCGGATGGAAGAAGTCTGCCAGCTACATGCCCGTGATATTTATTCCAAGAACGATGTTTGGGTTATCAAAATCCATCGCAGCATTAAAACAAAGAACAGCCTGCGAATTGTACCTGTCCACCCAGAGCTTATTAAGATTGGTTTCCTAGGCTACGTTGATACATTCAGAAACAAGAAGAATGATCATATATTCCCGAACTTGGTTTTAGGTAAGGAACAAAATTATTCTAAGAATTTTTCAAAATGGTTTGCTAACTTCCTTGATAACCTATCCATTGATGATCCTAGGCTTTGCTACCACTCATTCCGTCATACTTACCGGGATGCCTTAACCCAAGCGCAAATACCCCTGCAATTTGTTAATGCCTTATGCGGCTGGTCTGGAAAGGCCATGAACGAAATATACGGAACGGGTGTGCCGGAAAAGCTGCTATACGAACAAATCCAGCGCGTAGAATATAGCGGCTTAGATTTATCCCATCTGTACCAGAAATAATTGAACCCCGGTTCAACTCTCCCTAAAACGACTTTGCACCCCAGCCCTTGAATGCTATTGTCGGGGTGGATTGGCTTTGGCTGGTCTGGGACTAGTAATCCCTATCAAAAGCGGCAATGGCGTAGCCGTATCTGCGCCACACCTCAGCTTAGGGCTGGGTGGCAATGTCATGTCCAAGCGCAAGCTAAAAGCATTGCGCCGTTTCTTTTGATGCGGTTACTACACCCAGTCACCAGCGCGATCCGTCGCTCTGGTGATTTTTTTATTCTGGGGAATTATATGAACAAGAAATTAGCAAACTGTAGAACCTGTGGCCGAGAAGTTGCGGTGAAAGCGAAAACCTGCCCGCATTGTGGGGAAAGCAAACCAGCGAAGAAAAAAGGGCGGCTGGGCAAAATAGCATTAATCGGCTTTGGGGCCGTGTTTGTTATGCAAGTCGCGGTGGGAATGCTAGCCAACAAGCCGCAGGGATCGCTTAAACTTAATTCAGCCGCTTCATCTGCGCCTAGCAATTGGGGGATAGATCGCAGCACATCGACTATGGATGATAGCGTAACAATCAAAATCCAGACGGAATCGATAGCCCCAGTAGCGGCGTGGCTTAAGCAGGTTACGCCTAGTCTGCGTATTCAATGCCAAGAAAACAAGACCAGTGTTCTATTCATCGCATATACGGATTTTACCCCTGTTCTGGGGGAGTATGGTCGCGCTTCCGTTCGCGTTCGGATCGATGATGGCAAGGTTTCGGATGAACTATGGAGCGAAAGCACGGATGGGGAAGCCATTTTTGCACCAAATCCGGTTAGCCTTCTGAAACGAGTGCAGGATGCCAAAGCTTTCAAGGTTGAATTCAATCCATTCAATAGCGGTCTTGCTACCGCAGAATTTAACCTTACAGGTTTAAAGCCGCACCTAGAAGAAATCGCGGCAGCCTGTAAATGGAAACTGTAGGGGTGATATTCAAATGAACTATGTAATCGAAATCAATGAAGGCAAAAGAATACCTTCCCACGCCATTCTATTTCCGGGAAAAGGGCTAAAATATAAAGGTGGAATGTACAAGATTGATAACATTTCCATCCTTACGCAGGAAAATTCGAAAGCAATTTTAGGCACGGTCGGTGGTGCAGCGCTGGGAACCCTTGCACTTGGCCCTATAGGTTTAGTTGCGGGGGCGTTAGCGGGGGGCAATAGAAACAAGACAACGCTGGTTATTGAATGCCAGCAAGGCCCGCGTCTTATTGGCACTGTACCTACTAAGCATGTAGGTGGGATTTTTGCGGCAGCAGAAGAACGGATTAAGCAACCCATTGATTTTGACCAACGGGTAAGCCGCATCAGTGCTATGAAATCAAAACTGCTTCAATTTGCTGATGCATATAAGAACGGTTCCTTTGATGAAGAACAAAGAAGCCGGATCGATCTGATCCTGTTTATCTTTGCAATCCTATTTATAGTGATTGGCATTATTGTTCTTTTCACGGTGAATGGACTGGCGGGCGTTCTGTTTCTCGCTTCCGTATTATTTATTTTTGTCCGTATCAGCAAACATCTTAACCAAAGCAAAACAACCCCCCATTTATAGAAAGGTCTTTAAAATGATGAACGGTAAAATTTTAGTCAGCGCATTCGTTCTGCTGTCCTTAACCGGATGCGTCATGCCGGAAAAGAACCCAGATACTTACGCAAAGAAGGCGCAACATGTAGAAAAAATCTATGATGCCCCCTTTGATAAACTACAGGTTTGCCTGACTGAAAATTCGTTCCCGACAGTCTATGGCGGGTATGTTCTGCGTGATGAAGCCTTCTACGGTATTAAAGGTGCATTCGAAGTCTGGCTGTATGAAATCGCTGGTGATAGAACGAAAGCCAAGGTTAGCGGTAAACCCGGACACTTCGATACCAAGCCTGAAAAATGGATCGGAATTCTGGATAAATGTGCAGCAAATCTGTAATTTCTCATTTCATCTTTTTCGTCCGCTTAAAATTCATCTAAACGTGGGTTAACAACGATTAATTCGCTGTTAGGTGTGCTGGATTCTGGATGGATTATTTCAGCTTTCGCAGTTGTAAACGCGGGGTATGAAAAATGGGTTTTTTCAGGTAGTTTTCGGCAGGTCATTTCATCTTTTTCGTCCTACCTAAACCTAGAATAAGCCTGATGAATTCACGATAATTAGCCCATCCAGCATGTAAGATACTGGAACACTTAAATGATCTATCTGATCTCTAAAACGGGGGCTAAAATTTGAGCCTTGCCAATACAATTTGCGAAAAGTCATTTCATCTTTTTCACCCTACTTAAACTTAAAAAACCAGTGATGAATTCACGATTAAATGCATATAGAACACATAGAATTCGGGGAATATTAAATGCATGATCTGCCAGATAAACGAAGGGGCTGTTTTAAGGTA
This sequence comes from uncultured Alphaproteobacteria bacterium, assembly GCA_946480475.1. The sequence goes on along the minus strand of CAMLJM010000037.1, from coordinate 17,172 downwards.
AAAAATGACCTTGGAATATGCGAATTTATGACTATACATAGTGTTACATCGGGGCTGAATTGAACCCCGGTTCAACTCTGATATTCAACCCTTCTATAAGAGGGTTTTATTTTTTATAGAAATGACGCGCAAACATTTAACTGAACGTATCAATCCGAAGTATAAAAAACTGCAAAAGTTTGAACCGGGGATCAACTTTGATATTCAACGTGCCCGTTTTGATCGTTTGAATGTCAATCTGAAAATCGGCAGGGCAAATACAGCAGATAAGGCTGCTGTTCATAGGTTATTCAAACGAATTGCTGGCGAAAGTCGTTTATTCCGGAACAATGGCGGCAATGACTATCCAGAACTTGTAATACGCACCCAACATAAAGAATGGCTTTTTGGCGGGTCTGTGAAGTCAACCAACATTAAAAATGGATTTAGCAATATATCAGCTAGCCTAGAACTTAATCCTATCCGCTATTTTGTTCATAATACTTCTGTCCGGCCTATCAATCGTGGACTGTATGAATGGCAACATTATTACCCATTATACAGCAATGCGAAGGCGCAATTGTTCGCGGAGGCTGGTTCGTTAGATGCCAATGATAACTATATTCCCGATAATCGGATAAGCGAAGCTGGCTGCATTGATTGGGCACGCTATACCACTGATTACATGATGCTTGCTTATGAATTTATAGTCATGGAATTAAAGCGCTTCGATACAGACGATATATTAGTGTTTCCGACCCAGCCACTTAATTGGACAGTTGTACAGGCGGAAATTTTCTGGGAATTCGAACACGATAACGCGGCCCTAATCGCAAAGGACTTTGGCGCTTATGCGGGTAATTTTTATCGGGGGAAGCGTGCCACCGATTATACTGTGGGTACTGGTAGCGAAGGCCAGTGTTACGCATCGCTGTTTAGGCCAGATAAAAAGAAAATATCCATTAGCCTATACGCGAAAACGGATAATCGCTTACGCATTGAATGTCGTTATCTAGGCCATCCTAAAAGGATATACGCAGGGAAGGATGGCGACCTACGGAATGAACTTTATGATCCAGGGTTAATACGGGACTTCTGCGCATTCTTACCCGCACTCGCCCAAAAGGCACGGGAAGAACTGGGGTCTTTACAACATGCAATTAGGAAATACGACCCGGAACACATTCCCAATCTAATGGGCGTTTCCCTAGCGATAACCAGTATCGTAAATTCATGTGGGAACAACCCTGTCTTTGTACGTGAAATTTTGCGGGGAATTCTAACGACAGGACGCATAGGCGAAACTGATAACAAACGCTTTAAAGAATGCCTAAAGATAATGGAACAGCGGGGTTATATTCGTCCCGCAGGCAGGAAACCGAAAAACAAACCACAGCAGTGGGTGTTAGATGGGCGGCTAGAAGACTTTGCCGCGTGGCTGAAGGACAAACACTAGAACTACTTTTAGAATGGGAGATATGAATGGATCATGATGCCGCTAAAAATGGAATCGAAATCAAGCTTTTTTCTGGCGATGTAACTTTTAAAAGTCTTGAACAGGCAAGAAAGTTCTTTGCTTACGAAGCGACGGCTTGGAAAGATTTTATTACGAAGCAGGCCGAAGCGTCCCGCAATACTAACGATAACTATATTCAATCATTTCTTGGCAGGATGATTACTGAAGTAGAAAACCAACAACTTCCTGCCATAAATTCAATTACTGCGGAGCTAAATGCAGTAAGTAGTTTGGCAGATGCGCGTACTATCCTAGAAGCATTCCGAATTAAGCGCGTTATATTGGCACAATCAGCGCGCGGCCAAAAAATTCTTGATCTATCCAACACTGACCCGATTACTGCGCTTTTTCTTCTTTCATCATGGCACCCTGATATGCATGCGGAAGGCCATATAAAGGATGGGGTCAAATATCCAACAAATACCATGAAGCGACTTCATGCTCACCAAACAAAGGCCGGAGTAATATCTCATTTATTCGACAGCAATATTACAGGGGTCGCAGAAGCTGAAAAATCCTTACTAGAAGCTGTAAAAAAGCAGCTGAATGACACGCTATCCGAAACGCATAGACAGTTGGACGAGTATGAAAGAATCGTCAAGGGAATAGCTGATTTTAATGAAGAAAATCACACGCGATATGAAACCCTGATAAGTGAAAAGCATGAACGATCAGAAGGTCTAATCAAAAAGCAAATCCAGACGTTGAAGGAAATAAAGAGGCGGTATACCGAAGAACTTTCGTTACAAATACCCGTTACCTATTGGAACAAGAAAGCCGATGACCATCAACTTGCAGCATATATATGGGGCACATGTTTCATAGCTAGCGCAGTCTGCGTAGTTCTATTCAGTGGTACATTCTTACAGCATTTAATTACGAATGTTACCCCTATGCTGAAGGAGCTGGGCGGGAACCAATGGTCAGTATTCTTCATAATAACATTCCCGGCGTTTTTGGTAGTATGGGCGCTTAGAATGGTTTCCCGGAATGTCATGATGAATTTTAATCATATGCATGACGCACGCAACCGCAAAATCATGACGGAAACCTTCCTAGCTTTGATGTCGGAAAACAAGGCAACCGAAAATGACCGCATATTGATTCTCAACGCACTATTCCAACCTATCAACTTAAGCTCCGCTGAAGACCATGCACCCCCGCATTGGTTTGAACTTATGATGGAACGGGTTAAGAAGTAACGTTACTTTGTCGGATAGATCGTAGCGGATGAACTCATCCATAGGATGCGGCTATAAATCTTATCTGCTTGGCCAACGTGCCATAAACAAATAGGAACTGTTGAACCGGGGTTCAACTGGTATGAAATGGCAAACGATCATTACGTAGCACAGACTTACCTAAATAACTTCAGCGGCCCTGATGGACTGCTTGTCCCCTACTATAAGAAAGGGCAAGTAATCGTCGGTAAACGTAAGTCGCCAAAGTCTGTCTGCTATGTACCGGATGGCAATACTAATACTTTTTTTAGCGATCCCCGAATATTGGAACAGTTTATTACGCCGCTTGAAAAAAACTGGAACGATAATTTGCGGCGACTGGAAGCAGGACAGTGCGATCCGGATACACGGTATGAAATCGCGGCATATCTTTCATACTTGCGCATTGGAACACCAACAGCCTTAAAACAAAGCCAAGGCAATCTGGCTGGCCTAGTGAAGTCAACAGCCAAGGTTATGGCAGCGCAGGGCCTGTTCTATAACGATAAATTCTCAAAGGAATTTAACGAAGCCAGAATTTCTGAAATCATGAACGATGATTTTGAGGTCAAGGTTAATGCCGAATATGCGCATGCCAGAAACATCAGCACCCTAAACAACTTATCTTTTGCCTTTTGTAATTCTGACTGGAAAGTTTTGTTTGATAGGGGTGGGAACATTCTTACAGGTGATAACCCTTTCTGCCTTTATGATGGCGGCAAGCCCGTTGTAGATCCATGGGCCTATATTCCACTTCGTCCCGATATGGCTTTGCTAATGCGATCCAACTTAGATTCATCAGATATGATACGGCAAGGGCGTGCTGCTGAATTGCCCCATGGAACGCTTGAGTATGGCAGGGTAAAGGCAAAATTCTTGTACAGGTTTAACGAATGCCTAGTCAGGCATGCTGAAGAGAAGGTCTTTTACAACAAGGAAGCCGATTGGGTTACAAGACTAGTTAAATTAAACAGGGATTGGAATGCAATTGCACTAGTCGATAGCTTGCCTACTGGGGATGGCTACGTGAATATCACACGCCATAGGGTAAGAAAAAACAAAACCGGATAGCTATACTTTGCGCAATTTGATTGTCGTGGGAAATTTATTCCCCTTATCGTCTTGCACACGAATTGTAATCACAAGATTATCAGACTTAGTTTTAGGCGTTCCCTTAATCATGAAGCTGATGGAACCGGGTAATACTGCCGTGCCGGGCAAATAATGACCCAATGTCGCAGATCCATAAATATCCCTATCCAAAGCCCTAAGTAAAACCATTTCGCTAATGGCACCACGCCATATTCTGGGCTTAGAAATTGTGGCCCTTAAAAGATAAAGCGTATCGTTAGTCAAATTTGTGGCAGTAAATCTAACCGCAATTTGAGTCATATCAGACCCATCGTTTTGCCTAGCAACATGCCAGAATGACTGTTCTTCATTGGGGGTCAGAAGGAATGTTGGTGCTACACGGGATTCTGAATACCAAGAAAACAGTATGCTACCTATCTGACAGATAAGCGTGAACACTATTAATAGTTCAAAAAATAGAACCCATTTTTCTTGCTGCGTTGTCAGTAGACCATCAAATAACGGACAATATAATAAAGCTGGTAGTGCAGCACCCAATGCGATCAGAAGCCATATAGGTAGCTTTTTGAAGATATCCAATGCCCCAGCCAGTGAAGGTAAATCCATTTTTATAGAATCCATTTATTTTTTGTAAAGTGTTCGCGACGACCCATTAAAGCAAGCCCGTATAAAAACCTTTCATGCTTTACAAGAACTTGTCTATTGCGGCCAAAATGGAAGCGCCAATAAATTTGCAGCAAAGTTATAGAATAGGATTAAAGCACCACCAAAACCTAGACTGACTGTAACAGCCAGAATTCCGTACCACCATTGACACATCCGCATAGCTTGCTTTTGATGCTCTATTTCTAACTTTTTTATTTCACTGGCAAACTGCTTAGGCGGCAAACCTTTGACTAGAATTTTGGCAGTAGCGTTTAATTCATTCCCGTTATGAATCATTTTGAAAACTTCCCAGCCGCAAAAGACGAAAAGCGATAGGCCTATCATCATGGCAATGGTCATGGCCGCATTTTCAGGCAGATAGTCCTTGGTAAGTGACCATGTTGTGAAGATTGCGGCGTAACCAGCCAAGATGATTATATTCGCGTAGGCACTGGCCTTATCATACGCAGCGGAAATAATACGAATCCTAATTTCGATTTCTTTTTCAACTTGATCTTCAAGCTGACGCTCCAAGGCTTCCGACATAATCTTTTGTATGTTGCCTTGCATTTGATTGTTCTGCATAACATTCCCCGAAATTGTTCTATTCTCTATTTATCTTTCCTAGCATTCATTAAGTAGGTGGTTTAATAAATGCCTTTTCCCAGTCAATGTAGTCTTGGGTGTTAGGCATAAGACCATCTTCTACTATAGAAAAATCAGGCTTAATGATTCTTGGCGCACCTTCACCCAACTTGTTCTTAAGCAATTCGCCATACTCGTGAAGGTCTTCGCATAAACGATGGCTGTAATAAATACAATCATCTGTATAACGATAGATAGCTTCAAGAATTGAAGGATATGAATTGTCTTCATGCCCATTAGGATCGCGTAACCCAAAATAAGGCCAGACCAAATCGTAATCACCTTGATTCTGTGGCCTGTTTTCTTGATACTTCGTGATTAGTTCATTTCGCTGTTGAATACCGTCATTCAAAGCATGGATAGTCTGCTGTAGCATAGTTACCAATGAAAGCGTCCTGCTTCCTACCGATATCTTTTCAAAGACTTGGGCACTAAGCACATCCGTCGGAACTGATAAAGGCTGCAAGAACAGAAAGTTTGCACGAAAGGTTATTTCGATATATGGCGCACCGGGTGGCCGTGGCGCTTGTAATATCGCAACAATTGCCGCCCTATCGTTATCAAAATCTTCCTTTAGCTTTTTGACGTGCTGTTCTTTAAGACTTAGAAACGCATTACAGATACCAAATGCAACTGTAATCGCCACATTAATACTTCGAACTTCCTGAAGAAGGGCATCACGAATTCTGTCTTTTCTTGCGATTGCATGGGCACCATAGGCACCTGCGTACGCAGCTACCAAGGTACTGAAAGCAGTAATAACGAAAGTAGTGTTCAGAAAGGGTAAAGCCTGCTTTCCGGCATCAGTAAGGGATATCCCTAAAACGGTAGGCCACCCAATCGTAGCCAGGATTGATGCGCCTATGATTAGGAAAATTGAAATTTTATCAATATTCTTCATTCTCATCGCTTCGAACTAACTATAACCGTTTAAGTATATCAGCTAGCGCCGGTATCATCGGTGCGATAAGAGTCATATGGTTTGCAGCGGACGAAATAAAGGCATTATAGCCCTTAAGGAAGCCATTCTGATCCTCGGCACGTTCCATTTCGTCAATCGCCTTATAAAGCACAGCGCGATCTTCTGCGCTAACCTTGGACAAGCATGCCTTCAATTCAGTAAAGACAGTTTCATTTGAAACAATATTCGATGAAAGATCATTCGAATTGATGTTCACCCGCGCATTCACACCGTTGACGTTGATATTATAATGCCCGCCTGTCCTTTTGGGGAAAGCACCCCGCTTGGAAACGCTAACATCATAAAATGAACCAAACGGCGTATCACCGTGATAAGCTGGGTCTTGGACAATAAAGACTTCTTCTTTCCCGTTTGGTAGAATACGGCGTATCTCATCGCCAATTTCTATATCGGCCTTCAGGTCATCGACAATAATGCTGTTGGGCGAGAAATAACCTTTTACACTGCATCTGACTTGTCCTTCTGGGCTAACAACATCAATATCCTCCGGCTTACCCAGTATTTTCCACGGCTGATTCATGTGTGCGCTCCCTTAGCCCTTCAAGTCGGTTTTATTGGGCAGGTTAAAATGTTTGATATGGCTATATTTTAGTCTGAAAATATTCACATCACCAGACGAACATTGCGCAGGTTAAGACATATCGAGAAATTTGATATCTAGTTGAATTTATTGCGTTTTTAATTTCTGGGTTCAAATCCTTATTGCCGCCATTTAAATTCTTGGCTTATGCCGGGTTTTTCATTTCTCCGGTTCGTGTTATATAAGTGCCCATGCGTATCCTGATCCTGACACTCATTCTTGCCATCGGCTTCAGCGGCTATTCAGCCGCCGCGCATGCCTTTGCTGGGGATTCCTGCGGATCAGCCGCTATCGAAAAGACCGATTGCGCAGATTATCATGACAACCAAGCATCAGATCACGATTCTGATCAGCATCAGTCTGATAAAGGCGTGTGCTTGGATTGCCATCATTGCTGTTCATCCCATGCCGCAGGGCTACCTGACTATTCAGTAAACTATCCGCCACAGGCAAGATTGCATCATCCAGTGCCTGCTGATGGATACAGCGATCATTTTGCCTTCTCGCTTTTACGCCCCCCAAAAATCCTTGTTTGACCTAAACGGGATTTGAGCCGCATGGCCCTTATTCCGTAACCGCCCCTAAGGGCGGTGCGCCGCTTTACGCGCATTTCAGCAAACAAGGAGTCTTGTACCATGACTATATTCGACGGGTTTATGCGCCCCGCACTCGCGGTGCTGGCGCTGACCGTATCCGCAATACCTGCTTACGCGCAGGAAACCGCCCCTACGGTTCTTAAACTGGATCAGGCTATTACATCAGCACTGGAAAATTCCCCCGTGCTGGCCGCATTTTCGGCAAGGGCTGATGCTGCCACTGCCAGCCGTTCACAGGCCGGGGCATTACCCAATCCAGAACTCTCGGTTGAAGCCGAAAACATCTATGGCGATTATGACGGGCTGGATGATGCTGAAATCACTTACGGCGTTTCACAGCTTGTCGAACTGCCGGGTAAACGTGGCAACCGCGTAAAAGCCGCTGATGCTGCCGGGGTTAAAAGCCATTATACCCGCGACGCCGCACGCCTTGATCTGATACGGGATATAACAATTGCCTACACCGAAATGGCAACCGCCCAGCAGGAAGTGGCCATCCTTACGGAAGAACATGATCTGGCGACAGAAGTGCGCGATAGCGTTACCGCCAAGGTCGATGCCGGGAAAGTACCGCCGATACAAAAAAACAAGGCTGAAATCGCACGTTCGGCCAGTGGGATCGCATTAGAACGCGCCCATCGTAACCTGTATGCGAAGAAGCAGACCTTATTCGCACTCATGGGTGGTAGTGCCGGGGATTTCAGTGTTGATATAGATAGCCTTCCTGCCCTCACCGCACCGGAATCTCTGGACAGCTATCGTGCCCGTCTTTTGCAAACGCCGGATGCCAAAAGCCTGGAAGCCGATGTTCATCAGGCCGAAGCCGGATTATCACTGGAAAAGGCAAGCATCGTTCCCGATCCCACGTTCAATGTCGGGGTCAAAGATATACGTGAAGATGACGCACAAGCTTTCGTGGCCGGTGTTTCATTCCCTATCCCCGTCTTCAATGTAAACCGTGCGGGTATTAAACGGGCTGGATATGAACTCAACGCTGCAAAGCTGGATCAGCACGGCGTACAGCTTTCACTTGATACAGCCCTGACCGATGCCTATAGCAACCTTGCGAATGCCTATAATGAGGCTGTTACGCTGGAAGCCACTGTATTACCGGGTGCAGAAGAAGCCTTCTACTTTGCCCGTGAAGGCTATGAAGCCGGAAAATTCGACTACCTCGAAGTTCTGGATGCCCAGCGCACGCTTTTCGATACGCGCAGGCAATTCAACACCGCCATTCTGGATTATCACCGTGGACGGGCTGTCATCGAACGCATGACAGCCATCCATGCCGAACAACATTCTTCAAAGGAACAAGGCCATGATTAGACCACAAACCAAAACACTGTTGCTGGCTGGCATTGCCGTTATTGCTTTATCAGGAATGGCGGGATGGGGCCTTATCCCTGCCCCCAGCTATGCCGCTGATGAGCACGGCCATGATCATGGTCATGAAGAAAATGAAGACAAACATGATGATGGCAAAGAGGAACAACACGGGCACGGTCATGAAGACGAACATGGGCATGGCGGAGAAGAACATGCCGAAGGTGTAATCGCCCTTAGTGCAGAACAAATTACCGCTGCGGGAATTAAAGTCGCTGCCGCTGGTTCCAGCACCTTGGCCCGTGAAGTAGCAGTACCCAGCAAAATCGTTGCCGCTGCCGACCGCATGGCGCAGATAGTCCCCAAGGCCGAAGGTGTCGTGACCGCAGCCCGCAAAAATCTGGGCGATACAGTTGAAAAGGGGGAAATACTGGCCCTGATCGAAAGCCGCGAGATGGCGGAAGCCGTGGCCGATTACCTGGCTGCGAAACGTTCCGAAGAACTGGCCCGCACGACATTCAACCGTGAAAAAGGTCTATGGGAAAAGAAGATCACGGCAGAACAAGATTACCTGAATGCCAGGAATGCGCATCAGGAAGCCAAAATCCGTATGGACTTAAGCCACCAAAAACTTCATGCACTAGGTCATGACGAAGACATGATCAAAGCCTATGACAAGGCTGATGTAGCCGAAACGTTGCGGTTTCATGAAATCCGTTCCCCCTTGGCGGGTCGTGTCATCGGACGTGAACTAACCTTAGGCGAATATGTCGATACCGCGCATACAGCCTTCACGATTGCTGATTTGAGCGTAGTCTGGGTTGAAACTGCGATTGCCCCCGCTGATTTGCCGTTTGTGAAAGAAGGCCAAACAGCCAATGTCACGGGCAGCAGCAAGACGCAGGGGAAGCTGATCTTCGTCAGCCCTGCGATTGACCCCGAAACCCGTTCCGCCAAGGCCATTATCGAACTGGATAACAAGGATGGCGCATGGCGGCCCGGTGAATTTGCCAATGCCGCGATTGCAACATCAGCGCAAGTCGCAGATTTGATCGTTCCCAAGGACGCTATCCAATCGATTAATGGAAATCCTGCTGTGTTCGTACGCACCCCGCAGGGATTTGAAAAGCGCGATGTAACGACGGGCCGGGAAGACAGCCAGCATGTCGAGGTCATATCAGGCCTTAACCCCGGCGATCAAATCGCCGTTTCCAATACATTCACGCTGAAAGCCGAACTAGGCAAAGCCGAAGCGGAACATGAGCACTAAGAAAGTATCGCTATGATCGAAAAAATCCTGAAATTTTCCATTGCCCATAGGCTGCTGATTGTCATGGTAACAGTTGCCATGACCGCCTATGGCTTTTATTCCCTCGCACGCCTTCCTATTGATGCCGTGCCCGACATTACCAACAATCAGGTTGCCATTAACGTGGAAGTAGCTTCGCTTTCGCCATACGAGGTAGAGAAACAGGTCACTTATCCGATTGAAACGGCAATGGCAGGTATACCGGGGCTTGTTTATACCCGTTCAATTTCGCGTAACGGCTTTGCGCAGGTCACGGTGATCTTTGAAGATGGCATCGACATTTATTTTGCCCGCGCACAAGTGAATGAACGGCTTGCTGAAGCCAAGGAGGCATTACCCGACGGTGCTGAACCCCGCATGGGTGCTATCTCCACGGGTCTAGGCGAAATTTATATGTGGACGGTCGAATACGAAAACCCGAACGCTGAATTTACGACACCCGAAGGCCAGAAGCTGACGACTGCTTTTGAAAAGGCCATGTATCTGCGTACTGTGCAAGACTGGATCATCAGGCCACAACTTAAAACCGTCCCCGGCGTTGCCGAAATTGATGCTATCGGCGGTTATGCCCAGCAATATCACGTTCAACCCGATCCGCAGAAACTCGCAACACTAGGCCTTACCTTCTCCGACGTTATAGAGGCGCTGGAACGCAATAACGCCAGTACAGGTGCAGGATTTCTGGAACAAAAGGGTGAATCCTATGTCGTGCGTGCTGACGGGCGACTGGAAACGCTGGAACAAATTGGCAATGTTGTACTGTCCACACGCGGTAGCGTTCCTATCTATGTGAAAGATGTCGCCACCATCGCATTAGGCAAGGAACTGCGTACAGGCAGCGCCAGCGAGAACGGGCATGAAGTCGTAGTTGGCACCGCCATGATGCTGAAAGGTGAAAATAGCCGCATTGTATCTAAAGCTGTCGATGCCAAGTTAACTGAAATCAACAAAGCCCTTCCTGAAGGCATAAAAGCTAAAACGGTATTGAACCGCACAAAGCTGGTAGACGCCACTATTCATACAGTACAGAAAAACCTTGGCGAAGGTGCTTTGCTGGTCGTTGTCATCCTATTCCTACTATTGGGGAACATGCGTGCCGCCTTTATTACGGCACTGGTAATCCCTATTACTATGATGATGACAGCCACAGGCATGCTGAAAGCCGGGATAAGTGCAAACCTGATGAGCCTGGGCGCATTAGATTTCGGCCTGATTGTAGATGGTGCCGTTATTGTCACTGAAAACTGCCTGCGCCGCCTTGCTGAACGCCAGCACCATGAAGGCCGCTTGCTAAATTTGCAGGAGCGTCTGCAGGAAGTCATGGAAGCCAGTCGCCAGATGATCCAACCCGCCGTATTCGGCCAAGCAATCATCATTACGGTATATCTACCACTTCTCACGTTCTCCGGCGTGGAAGGCAAGATGTTCGAACCGATGGCGATGACAGTGATTATCGCGCTGGTTGCCGCCTTCATTCTTTCCCTGACATTCGTTCCGGCTATGATTGCCCTTTTTATCAAGGGCCGTGTGGAAGAAAAGGAGAACCGGATCATTGCCCGCGCAAAATCCACTTACGCGCCTATGCTGGACTGGAGCCTTGCGCGACCCAAACGCGTATTGCTGATTGCAGTATTGTTCTTTGTGTTCTCACTGGCTTTGGGGTCGCGTCTGGGACAGGAATTCATCCCCACACTGGATGAAAAAGACATTGCCATGCATGCCATGCGTATTCCCAGCACGGGCATTTCTGAATCTACGGTAATGCAGTTGCAGGTCGAAAAGGCTATCAGTGCCTTGCCGGAAGTGGCTTTTGTATTCTCCAAAACGGGTACTGCTGAAATGGCTGCTGACCCCATGCCCCCTAACGTGTCTGATACATTCATTATTCTGAAACCCCATGAAGAATGGCCGGATCAATCCCTAAACAAGACGGACTTTATCGATAAGTTGGCTAAGACTGTCGGGCAAGTCCCCGGTAATAACTACGAATACACCCAGCCTATCCAGATGCGTTTCAACGAACTGATCGCAGGTGTGCGTAGCGACGTTGCCATCAAGGTCTATGGTGATGATTTTGAAACCATGACGGCAACAGCCAATAAAATTGCGTCTAGCCTACGTAGTGTTAAAGGCGCTGCTGATGTAAAAGTCGAACAGACAACAGGCTTGCCTATGCTGGATATCGACCTGAATAAGGATGCAATTGCCCGCTATGGCCTAAATGTCAGCGATATTCTTGACCTTGTATCCGCAGCCGTTGGCGGTAAGGAAGCTGGACTTGTATTTCAGGGCGACAGACGCTTTCCTATCGTTGTGCGTTTGCCGGAAGCGGTACGTCAGGATATTGCCGCCCTTGAAAATCTACCCGTCCCTGTTCCTCACGAGGATGGTGAAGGCGGTGCTTTCGTTCCCTTAAAGGAGGTTGCCAGTTTCCGCCTATCCGAAGGGCCAAACCAGATCAGCCGTGAAAACGGCAAGCGCCGGGTCGTAGTGCAAGCCAACGTGCGGGGGCGTGATATAGGTTCATTCGTCAACGAAGCACAGACAGCACTCGATAATCAGGTCAAACTGCCACCGGGGCTATGGCTTGACTGGGGCGGGCAGTTTGAAAACTTGATGGCGGCGCGTGACCGCTTGATGATCGTTGTCCCTGCCTGTTTCTTCCTGATTTTCATGATGCTGTTTACAGCCTTGGGATCGGCGAAACAGGCCCTGCTGGTATTCAGCGGTGTTCCGCTGGCGATTTCGGGCGGCATCCTAACCTTGGTACTGCGTGATATGCCCTTTTCGATTCCAGCAGCGGTAGGCTTTATCGCCCTATCCGGTATAGCCGTGCTGAACGGTTTGGTGATGATCACCTATATCAATGATCTGGTGAAGAAGGGCATGGAAACGCGGGAAGCGATTGTTGAAGGAGCGTTGACCCGTCTTCGACCCGTGTTGATGACAGCCCTTGTCGCTTCACTTGGTTTCGTTCCGATGGCACTGGCAACAGGCACAGGTGCGGAAGTACAGAAACCGCTTGCTACGGTCGTGATTGGTGGACTGATGACTGCCACGCTATTAACGCTGATCGTGTTACCTGCGCTTTATAAGTTATCTGTAAAAGCGAAATAAAACAGAATGGGGGAACGGTTTAAGTCTGACGCCATAGCCAACGCATTAAAGCAGTCGCAAGCATGGCACCAATGATCTGGGCCACGATAAACCCCGGTACATCAACCAGCCTGATCCCGGAAAAGGTATCGGTCAGGGAACGCGCAATCGTTACCGCCGGGTTTGCAAACGATGTTGAAGACGTAAACCAGTACCCAGCCGTAATAAACAACGCCACAGCATATGGCACCGCTTTGGGTTCTGTTCGTAGGCAGCCTAGAATAGTTACTAGCAACCCGAACGAAGCAACAACCTCACCCGTCCAAACTCCCGCCCCAGTACGAACATGTGAAGATGCCTGAATAAGCGGCATATCGAACATAATATGGGCAATGATAACCCCCATCACTGCGCCTACAATCTGAACTGCGATATAGGCTGCAAACTCTCCCCATGACAGTTTCCGTTGAATGGCGAAGGATAAGCTGACCACAGGGTTAAAATGCGCTCCGGATATCTGACCAAACACAGAAATCAGCACAACCAGAACGGCACCTGTTGCCAGCGTATTACCAAGAAGGGCTATGGCCGCATTTCCGCCTGCCAGTTGTTCGCCCATGATCCCTGATCCGATAACCGTGGCAACCAGCAGCGCGGTTCCCAGCCCTTCCGCTACCAGCCTACGGATAAGATCAAACTGTTTAGGATCGGTCATGAAGATAACCTTCTATTCTATCTTTCAGCATAAGAAATGCATCATCGAACACCGCGTTAATATCATCTTCTGATCCAGTCGCTTTGGCGGGATCAGGCGTACTCCAGTGCAGCTTCTTAACAGGGCCAAGGAATACGGGACAGCTTTCAGCAGCGGCGGCATCGCAAACCGTTACCACCAGATCAAAGGACTGTCCTGCAAACTCATCCCATGATTTGCTGCGCGGATTGCCCGGATCAATCCCATGGCGCTTCAGGGTTTCTATAGATTTGGGATGAACATACCCCGCCGGAAAGCTTCCCGCACTGACGGCTTCAATTTCACCTGCTCCCAGATGATTGAACAACGCTTCTGCCATAACCGAACGGCAAGAATTACCTGTACACAGAACAAGGACGCGCTGGGTCATTAGCAGCATCCCCCGCCCGGCGTACAGCATGATGATGCCTGTTTCTTATCTGGGATGCCGCAGGCATCCTGGGCAAGGCAGGCCGTCTGTTTTGTTGTCAGGATGAAATCCTTGCCATCGAAATCAAGACCAAACTTTCCGATAGTGCTTTGCTGGTATTCTACTTCGATATCCAGATCATCTTTACCCAAAATTTTGTTGCACAAATTTAGGATGTGCAGGAATTTCTGCGGCGCAAGCCTGTGGTCATAGTCGCCAGCTTCCCAAAGCTGAAAATTCGCCACAGTTTCCTTTCTTTCCGTACCACCGCAATCAATGAAGTGCTTTGTAACCAGTCCGACTTCCGTTACGTGAAAATGCGGTGGGAGGTACGACCCATCTGGTAGCCTGAAGTTTACAGCATTCAGGCCCGCCAAAGTTTTCTTGATTTCTGATATTCTCATGTCTTCTTCCCCTTTGATGGTTTCTGACAGCAATTCATAAGTTCGATGACGGATGAACCCCGCTTCTTGTCGTTACGGATGCTGGCAAATTCAACGCGGCAGCAATCCTCGACCATGAAACGGATCAATCCTGTAAAAAAATCAAAATTGGCACTGTAAATAATCGAACGCCCTTCCCGACGTGATACAACCAGATCAGCATTACTCATGTGGTTTAGATGGAACGACAGAGTGTTATGGGGGATGCCCAATGTTTCGCTAAGTGTTCCCGCCGGGGCACCGTCAGCACCGTACTCGACCAATAACCGGAATACCCGCAACCTGGTTTCCTGTGAAAGCGCATCAAACGCTATAAGGGCTTCTTGAATGTCCATATGTCTACATATATGGACATATTTGCTAGAGTCAATGGCATGAATTGTTCCTTAACGGGGCCTATGGTATAAATGGGGTTATGCGGCTTCTGGCTCTTTTACTGATTTTTTCCCTTTCTTTAAGTGGCTATTGCGCCGCCGCACACGCCTTTGGGCAGATTCCTATGCAGGATAAAGCAGCATCTTCAGCGATGATGGATATGCCAGACTGCCCGGGAATGCAGGCCGATTTTCCCGATGACCACACTAAACCCCATCCCATGAAATCAGGCGGCATGAGTTCCAAATCATGCTGTGTTTCTATGATGGGTTTCCCCATTACTTTGGCAGAAAACTTTATCCAACACAGGGGTCTGATATTTTCGATTTCAGACCATACTGCCGAAAGCGATCTTCATTTCCGGATTTTTCACCCCCCACGGCCTTTGATCTGATTTCAAATCTGATTTCTGGCGCATGTCGTTGTGCCTTGAAACTTTATGAAACCAGTCATTAAAGGAGATTAACATGACTGCAATGAATTGGCGGATGTCCCGCCCACTTCTGGCTGTATTAGCTACACTGGCTTTGTCAGCCTGTACCACCACCATGGGATCATCCTCAGATCAGCACATGGAAAAAGGAGGCATGTCGATGCCTTCCTGCCCGTGCTGTGAGCATATGAAGAATATGCAAGCCGGAGATCAAAAACCGTGTTGCTGTTCCGGCATGATGGATGGCAAAGAAGGTGGCGGCTGCTGTGGCGGTGGCGAAGGCATGATGTGCCAACCTAAAAAGTAATAGAACAAGAACTGGCGGCTTTAACGGTCGCCAGTTTTTTTATTATTACCAAGACTGGGAGAATCTCGCCTTTGATAATTTACTCGGAATGGAACCTGAATTGGCGGTTCGAGTCCCGCTATCGATTTTTTGGCTTGCTTTTGTAACACAGACATGTAACACAATAGATAACAAAGAATTGTATATCTAATTGAATTTATTGTATTTTTAAATTTGGGGTTCAAGTCCCTCCACCGCCACCATTTATCCAATACATATCAAGATGTTAAAGAGAGCGCTTTTAACGAGCAATCTCTCTTTTTGTTCTGGGGTAACACTGGGGTAACAAACCTTTTAGCTAAGCCCGTCTAGGAACATTTTGCGTATTCAGCAAAGGAGAAGGTGAGCAAAAAACAACTTTCTTTGCTCCACGCGACATTGCCACATACAGGTTCTTTGAATTCAATTCACCTGCATTTAGCAACACAGCAATTTCTGCTTCTAATCCTTTAAGTAAAAGGGTACTACCGACAGCTCTGCGGGGTAATGTCCGACCCAGCGCACGATTTTGCTCTCTTACAATTAGACAAGCCTCTGGGAAGGTTCTTGAACCAGAAGCTGCCATCTCCATTGCCTTGATTGCAGGATGATAAATATGTGGACGATATATACGCCGCGGAGCTACCGAGGGTAACTCCCTAAGAATCTTTATCGCACCTCTCATATTGGGATTTTCTAAAAATTCTAAGACTGCTGCCTCTGAAACATTAGCATCTACACGGGCTCTCCCGCCACGTAGAGTCCTTGCCCTACTTAGAATGTCTGTTACAGATACCCCTGTAATGAGTCCGTGCGCAAATGTAAGTAAATGATTTAAAGCATCAGCATGCAATGGATTAAAAGCCTGGCCAAAAGCTATTAAATCCCGTAGATCAACAGCCTCCACAGTAGATGCTCCTATAACTGTACTTGCGAATTGTTGTCTTCCAATTGTATTGCGTGAATCACCTATAATTAATACACCATCGTTTACATCGCCGCGTATGGATGCCGCCGTTCTAAGTTTCTGAGCATTCTCAGTAGGGTTATTAGTCAATTCCACCCAATTCACTGAGTCTGGGCTCTGGCGAATATCTATTGGATTATTAGCAATAAGGGCTGGCCGGCAGGATAAAATCCATTCACCGAGCTCTTGTGCTCCGGCCCGTATCCATCGCCATGGAGTTTCCAATTCTGCGACGACAGGAAAATCAGAACAGACTCTGGCATCCCATTCGACCCCAGGGCCTGCAAAATCAAAAATTGCTTGCAGTGGGTCACCAAGAAGACATGTTGGCAAGGTTCGCGCAAGCTCGACTACCAACTCATGCTGTACAAGATTACAATCTTGATACTCATCCACGATCAAATGGCAGTAGCTTGCACCGATAATATCATCAATATGCCTTTCTCTGAGAAGGCGAAGGGCGGCAGATCGTATCGTCGGATA
>CAMLJM010000036.1 GCA_946480475.1 uncultured Alphaproteobacteria bacterium | reverse complement strand
GAAGTGCTGACCTTTGCGCGCTTGGCGCTATCAGGAAAGCCCCTTATCAGCGTTCAGGATGCGGGTAATGGTGCTGTCAGCCTGACAGAGGGTTACTTCGGCAACAAAACCCATGTACAGGGTTTACGCTTTGAAGACCTGCCAAGTGCTATCGAACATCGTATGATTTCAGAAGATGCTGCTCTCGAAGCTTTCCGCTTCATGGTGAAGCACAAGATCATGTCGCCAGCGAACGAAAACGCCAGCGACGAAGAATACGAGAATCAATAATTCCTGGAATTATTAATCGTAAGTAGGACCGTAGAAGCCCGGCTGTAGCGGCGGTGCCTTGCGCGGTGGTTCTGCTGATTTAGGTGATGAACCATATTCAGGCTTCCAGTCGGCGCCCAGCTTGGAAGGTGTAGCGACTTCGCTTTCTTTGCGTGGTGTATAGCCACGTTCAGCGGCAGCGGATGCAATTGTAAAAACGGGACGTTCAACACGGTTAACAGGTACGTGTTTTCCATCGACATAGGTTTCTACCGGAACGATATGGGCGCGGAAATCCCCTCCACCTGGCATATCTATCAGGTCCACATGTGTGCTGGTGGCATTATCGCCGCGTTGCTGCGCCTTTTCCTGCAAGGCCGCGTGGATAGCGCGCTGTTCTTTTGAAGGATTGTTCCAGAACACATACACAGTATCTTCATGTTCAACGGTGAAGTAAGCACTTGTATGTTTCCCGGCACCGTGAAACTTCATCACCGGCTTACCGCTATTGCGCTGCTGGTCAATTTCGGAATCGGGCGTGATGTCCTTGCTGGTCAGGGTCAGTTTATGCTGATCGATTTCCAGCTGCATACCGCTGAATTTTCCCAGATAATGTACATATTTTTTCTGGTCTAGCTGCCTCTCAATCATTTTGATTTCTTCTTGTGAGGCCTGACGTGGTGGTGCCGGCTCCATGGCGGGACGTGGATGCACCATGCCCTTCATACCGATTTCATCTTCTGCGGGCGTTTCAGCCTCATCGAAAAGGCGCGCTTCTTCAAAATCTGAGTGCGCCTGTTCACGCTGCGTCGCGGCAGGAGCAAAAAGATGAGATAGGCCCGAGAGGAGCCGTTTGAATAATTTCATGGTTAACACCTTCTAGTACGCTGTATTTATTATATTTTTTATAAACCCATTATACCTGAGTCTGGTTCCAAAAAGCAAATTCCCTATGTTTTTGTTGATAAAACCCCGTTTTTAACCGCTGTTTACAGCTTGTTAGGGGTTAAAGCCCAATCATGAAATGACACAACGCAAGAAGGGGGGATGTTATGCCGCGCCAGATGGGTCATTTAAGGATTTTGTTCAGCGCGCGGGTACTGCTGAACCTTGAAGAAGCCGACCGTGTATACACGGAAACCCTGCACCAGGGGTTGGCCACAGGAATAGAGCATGCTCTGGCCCGACAAGCTGCAGTAGCGCGCTATAATGATTTTGTGGCGTGTCGCGGAGAGTTCTCTGACACGCCCTTCGACCCCGAGGTACGGGGGCGTCGTTTTGGCAAAGGGCCGCTTTTTGATTTCGCCAGGGCATTGGCGCAGTTAAACGCGTTATCAGATGAACCACTGGTCGAAATTGGTTTATCGGCCAAGGATGAAGCCGAAAGCGGCGTCACCATATTTCGCAATCTGGATTTAACGGAGCTGGGGGATTTCCTGGATTATCGGCTGCTTACCTGCGGCAATCAGATTACGCCCCAGTTTCACCAATCATTTGGCACTGATCTGTTCCTCTCACGCAACCCTCAGGATGTGCAGTGCGCCCGCGATACAGGCATAGCATCAGCATTGATAAACTTCCCCGACAATTGGGAATACGATCATAGCGCGCATAAAGGTCCGCTTAAGATCATGGTCGATGGTGATGGCGTCGCATGGGGCGAGAAATCCGAACAGCGTTTTCGTGAAGCGGTAGCGCAGGCAGAAAACCTGCAAGAGGGGTTGGAGCGTTATATCGCACTTGAGGATCAGGAATTTGACCAACCTATTGAATCTGGCCCTTTCACAAACGTGCTGGAAAAAATAAGCAGACTGAATGATCGCTTTCCCCGTGAACAGGCGCCTTTCCTGATCTCCTTGTTGACAGCACGGGGTGGCAAGGCCAGCACCCGGGCGCTCACGACCCTATTGAATCATGATATTGCATTAAACGGATTTGCAGAGTTCAAAGGTGGTGCGACCAAAGCCGACGGCCTGCGCGCGCATGATCCTGATGTGTATTTCGATGACCAGCAGACACATTTATCCGAAGGCCGCTTATGCCCGGCAGGATTGGTTTTCTATGTGCAGGATAGCCCTCTGCATTCGCAAAAACCGTAATATTGTCATCCTCCGCTATCGCTCGGGATGACAATGAGAGGCTAAACGATCCAGCCTTCGGCATCCATTTCGCCGGACTGGATTTTGCGTTCAACTTCGGCTGCCAGAATTTTCCGCGCGAATTCTTCTGCTTCTTCCACCATTTCTTTGAAATTGGGTTTATCAGGGCGGTAGCGCACTTCATACATGCCTTCGAACTGGGTAATGGCGCCATTCAGGCGGTAAAGCTTCTGCGCGGCATCTTCACCCTTATGCGCTTCTTCCGAGGATTTGCCGATCAATTCATATCTGATTTTTTGGTGGATCATGCCCACCTGGAAGGCAAGCTGTATGCCCTCCAGAAAGGCTGCCGAGGCGCTCAGGCAACTGGAGGGGCGCACATGGCGGCCTGGCCGCTTCTTCGCTGTAAAACTGAATGTCGTTGTGCGCGTGGGGCCGCGCACGATAATGCCGCATTTGCCTTCATCTTCGGTCACGGTCACCAGCAATGCAACGTTGGCATCGTGCTGGATATTGACCAGTTTGCCCGCATGTTTGAAAGCTTCCTCTGCGACTTCGACAGCTTTCTCGTAATCGCCTTTGTTACGGGCATCGCATTGTTCGATGACATCAAGGAAAGGGTGGCGTTCAGCCGCGCCCTTTTCGAAAATCACACGCCCCTTGTGATAGACCGCGACCCATAGGTTGGGATTGAACTTGCTTTCATAACCTTTGGTGATCGCGTCATAAGCCTCCTCCCAGTCATAAACGGGGTCGCGCGTGAGCAACGCGCCGTAATCCTGAAAATCCTGCGCCAGCCTGGCACCCAGCCGCACACAGGTGTGCATGTTCTGGGCGCGAACGATGAAATCTTCATAAACATCATTACGGTGATTATGCAGAGGCAGGGTCAGGCGGTTAGAAAGGGCGACAACGGGGATCTGGTCGGCCTGCTTTTCCGGCATGGCATCCTTGATCACAAATTTTTCGCGCAGGAGCGTAGCGTTGAATTCTGCCAGTGGCATCGGTTTCCCTTCGATTCTCCCACTCTAACATATTCACTTTAATCCATGAATCCCTATACGGTGATTAATGGCGGGGCCTGCGGCATCAAAAAATGGCGGATTTCTGCGGAATGAAAAACCCCTGCGTCAAGCGCAGGGGTTTTAATATCCCTAAAAGAGGACTTCAGTCCGGCCATATCCAGGCGTAATGGTTACGCCAGACTGGTAGAATTCTGTATCTGAACGATTAGTTCAGGTCGAAACGTTGTGTCGGTTTCGGACCTTGTGGTGCTGCAGCCAGAGCAACTGGTGCGAAGCCCGTGTTAAGGTCTTGGCAAGCATTACGTTCTACGATGTTGCCCAATGTATTTGCGAGTTCTGCGCCTGCTAATTTCATTATGTTCACTCCCTCTACAGAGTTTTAAGTTTACGCCCTGTGAATGATAATCGGGAAATATTCGCCTTCTACGGGCTCACCTGATTTTTCATCCGTCAGTACCACCAGGATCTGATAAGCATTTTGTAGATACTTGCTCATATCCTTTTTAACGAGAAGACCGAAATTACGCTGGTCTCCGTCATTCATCACGAAATCGAGTTTGTTTGTATCCAAATCATACTCAACCCATGAAATCTGTCTTGTGAACGGCTTATTGTGAAAGATGAACGCTTCCGCTCTATCATTTATCACTAACTCCACCTTCATTTGTTGCTCGAAGGAGGCGCCGTCCATATAACCGGAAGGTCTAGCTGTTGAGGATACGTTATCTGTCATTGCCGCCATTTGCGTCTAAGACGTTTGAAGTTCCCTCTAGTCTATTCCGTCCATTTCTCTTGTTCAAGAACCGTTTTTAAACAAACACTTATTCAAAATCTTTTTTGTAAGTGTTTTTACTCTACCACAATCCGCCGTTTTCATAAAGAAAATTGGTTCGGATTATTAAAAAAATCTTTAAGGATGCGGCCTGTAATGGCTGTGCAGGTCCCTGACCATATTATGAGCACTGATACGCTGGCCACCGCCTGCTTCGCTTCGGAATGCTTTCCGCAGGAAATCAGGGTGTTGGCCTGTGCGGCGGCTCACGAAATGAATCGTCGCATTATCAGGCCAGATATTGGTCAGCTTATGTTTGCTCATGCCATCACCGCATCAAGTCTTGCAACAGGCTTGCGTGCAGCCGGTACAACAACTGTTGGTGTTTCTTCTGTCATGCTGGCGCCATTCTGTTGGAACAGAGCCATTGTTTTTGCCTCGCCACTCGGCATTGCTGGCTTGTCGGCAGCAGGAGCAGCTGTTTTTGGTTCCGCTGTCGAAGGCAATGCGCCATTCGCATAAGGAGCCACTTGTGATTTGTGGAATTGATCTTTCAGACCGTCCATTTTCTGGCCCAGCAGACCCATCAGAGGCTGCAGGATTGGGCCGAGCATCATGAAGGCAATGCCCCACATAGCGCTATAGAGAGGCACTTTCCAAGCCATTTCCATTTTGCTGTTGCTGTTTTTCATACCGCTCATCGCGCCAATGGCCATACCCAGTGCAATATGCGGATTATCTTTTGCTTTCTGACCCAGAGCCGCAGTAATAGCCTTGCCGTTTACGTCCTTGCCATCCATACCCATGAACTTGCCCAGCATATCGCGGAACGGTTTTGCTTGTTCCCCTTCAAGGAAGTCGCCCGCGTTTTCAGTAACATCTTCAACAGCATCTTCGGCTTTATCTTTGGCACCGGCGAAAGCATCACCAGCACGATCTTTCAGCGAGGGACCATCACCGCCTGTCGTTGATGTAGCGCCAATTGCACCAAGAGCAGCCTTAACAGGGGCTGGTGTCAAGACTGGTGGCAGATGCTCAGCCAAACCAGCTGCGCCTTTTTTAGCACCCGTTGCCAAGAATCCTGTAAGACCATCACCCAGCTTCAAGCTACCTTCCAGAACAGCAGCGCTAGCTCCGGGAACATATTCTTTACCGAGATTCCATAGGCCTGCGTAGCCACCCCAAATCAAACTGCTTGAAACACCGCCTGTGAGCACATGACCTGCACTGGCACCTAACCAAAATGTTTTAGGATAAGCAATCGGTGCTGCAAGAATCTTTGCGCCAGTCCAAGTGTATTTACCTGCTGTGGCAGCCGTGCCGAGCAGGCTCTTGGATGTACCCTCAACAGCTTCTTTTGTAACTTTGAGACCAGCGCCAGCTTCAGCAGCAGTTGCTTTCGTTGCATTAGCAGCGGCAGCTTCGCGAGCTGCGCGATCAGCAGTCATTTTAGCAGCGGCAGCTTGTGTTTCTTTTGACAAGGTAGGTGCAACCCACTCAATCGTACCTTCAGCGGCTTGCGCTGTCTTGGCCGTTGCCGCTGTTTCTGCGGTAGCAGCAGCTGGTTTTGCAGCGGTGGCAGCTGCATTAAATGCTGTTTTGCCTTCCGCCACTGTCTTAAGAGACTTAATAGCGCCCGGGCCAACAAGACCGGTAACCAACTCGGCGCCAAATACTATTTTTCTCTCTGAATCATTCTGAGGGCCAACAACTTTACCGTAGGAGCCGTCCATTTTACGGCCCCAATCAGTCAGGCTTTGTTTGCTGCGTGCATAAAGATTGCTTTCTTGGAAGGCTTCCCCACCAAGAGCTTCACGTCCGGTACGATAAATATTGAGATAGCCATCGGCTACGAGGGCAGGGAGGCTAAGCGTTCCGTAAACCATAGACTCGACGCCTTGGTTTAAGAGATTACCAACACGTCCAACTCTTTCCCAAAGGGACTTTTCTGGTTCTTTTACTGCGGCTGCTTCTGCCATCTTAACACCCTGGAATTACACACTATTACGTTTAATTATTCTTATAATTCTTGCTTAGTTGACTTCACTATACCGTAAAAATCGACGCTATCGCAAGCTTTTTCGGCCTTTAGGAGTACTTATCCCATCGCCAGTAACCGTACCTAAACTATACATAATCAACATGAAGGAGGCAAACTTTTTTACGGAAAATTATAATATGGGAAAATGCATATGGGAATCAGTGGCTTATCTGGATCTATGCGATAACAAATGCCTATTAATGACGGAAATGACGCATGCCTGTGAGCACCATCGCCAGATTGTGTTCGTCTGCTGCCGCAATCACTTCATCATCACGAATGGAACCGCCAGGCTGAATGACCGCTGTGGCGCCCGCTTCAACAGCGGCTAACAATCCATCAGCAAACGGGAAGAACGCATCAGAGGCTACGACAGAACCTTTCGCCAGTGATTCAGAAAGGTTCGCCGCTTTTGATGCTTCACCGGCTTTCCATGCGGCGATCCGGCATGAATCAACGCGGCTCATCTGGCCGGCACCGATACCGACTGTGGCACCATCACGTGCATAAACGATCGCATTCGATTTCACATGCTTGCCGACACGGAAGGCGAACAGCAGGTCATTGAGTTCTTTCTCGGTGGGCGCGCGTTTGGTCACAACTTTCAGATCGGCTTTGGTAATCCGACCGGCATCGCCATCCTGCACAAGTAAACCGCCAGCTACAGGACGCAGGGTCAGTCGTTTTGCCGCAGGATCAGGCAGGGCACCAGTCACCAGTACGCGGACATTGGCCTTCTTTGCCAGGATAGGCAGCGCATCGTCATCAATCGCCGGGGCAATAATGACTTCAGAGAATACCTTGGTAATCTCGGCAGCCGTTGCGGCATCAAGCGTTCTGTTAAGGGCGATAATACCGCCAAAGGCACTGACCGGGTCACAACGCAGCGCCAGCTGATAGGCCTCACTCATCGTTTTGGCTGAGGCCACACCGCAAGGGTTTGCGTGCTTGATAATCGCCACAGTGGGTTCTTCGAATTCGGCCACCAGTTCGTAGGCGGCATCCGTGTCGTTCAGGTTGTTGTAGGAAAGCTCCTTGCCCTGAATTTGCCGGGCTGTTGCTACACCGGGACGGTTAGAGCCATCGACATAGAGCGCTGATGACTGGTGGGGGTTCTCCCCATAACGTAATGTCTGCTTCAGAGTGCCGCCGAATGTGATATGCGTGGGTGTTTCAGCGGGATCACGCAACCAGTTGGAAATGCGTGAGTCATAGTAAGATGTCAGCGAAAAGGCCTTGGCGGCGAGCTTGCGGCGCAGTGCCAGCGTGGTACAGCCGTTATTGCTGGTTAATGTTTCAAGCACATCCGTATAATCATCAGCACTGGTGATAATGGTCACGAAGTCATGGTTCTTGGCGCTGGCACGGATCATGGCCGGACCGCCGATATCGATGTTTTCAATGCAGGTGGCGAAGTCAGCGCCTGCAGCCACAGTGGCCTCGAATGGATAAAGGCTGACCACCACCATATCGATGCTGCCGATATCATGATCTTTCATCGCGGCGACATGCGTATCTTCATCGCGGCGGGCGAGAATGCCGCCATGCACTTTCGGGTGCAGCGTTTTCACGCGGCCATCCATGATCTCGGGGAATCCTGTCCATTCCGATACATCCTTAATGGTGATGTTGGCTTCACGAAGGGCTTTCGCTGTACCGCCGGTCGATAGAATTTCAATGCCACGGGCAGATAACGCACGGGCAAAATCGGTCAGGCCGGATTTATCGGAAACGGAGATCAGGGCGCGCTTCACCGGAACCAGGTCGGGGGCCAGACGGGAAGAGGACGCGGATGCATTCTTGCGGGATGGAGCTGTCATGGCCCCTGTTTTAAGGGATTTAGAAAACAGCGTCTACGGCTTTGCAGCAATTATAGGCGTGAATCTAAGAAAATTCACGACACACGATCTGGGAGTTGCTATAAATCGGGAACATTAAATGTGAGAGGTCATTATGCCTGCCTATATTTTATATCATGGTCGCGCGGCGCAAAAGTCCTATACAGATGTGTATAATTTTGTGAAGCAACAGAAAAACACAATTATATATGGCCAGGATCACAACAAAACGATCAATGTGATTGCTGACGATCAGGCCATTGCGGATATCAGGGGTTTTGCGACAGGCTGGATTATAGAACATCCCGTTATCACACCGGCCCCGGGACAGCCAAGGCCGTCAGTTTAAGTTTCAGCCTTTGGGAAATCGGCCATCTTGTAATCGCCATCCGACAGGATCAGCACATGCGGATGACCGGGCAGGGTCGTGAACAGGCCTGTATCATCCACCCATTTGTCATTTTCACCCAGGAACAAAAAGCCATCTTCCGCCAGGTGATAGGCAAGATTATCAAGCGCCTTGGCGCGGGCGTCAGGGCTGAAATCATTGATGACATTACAGCAGAAAATCACATCGAAACGCCCGAAATCTTCCGTTTCATGCAGCAGGTTTGAATTTTCAAACTTCACGCAGGCTTTTAGGTCGTCCTTCACGTTCCAGCCCATACGGCTCTGCTCGAAATATTTGATCAGCTGACGGATTGAGGTTTCGTTCTGCGCTTCGTGCTGGTTATAGATACCGCGTGCTGCGTATTCCAGAGACTCATGTGAAATATCCGTGGCCAGCATGTCCACTTTCCAGTGTTTGTGCTCTGCCAGCGCTTCGCGTGCTGTTAAGGCCATGCACCATGTTTCCTGTCCGGTGGAACAACCGGCAGACCACATGCGTATTGTTTTGGTGCGTTTACGTTGTTTGACGAGGTAAGGGATAACATACTTGCCCAACGTCTCATAATTTTGCGGCTCGCGGAAAAACCATGTTTCATTCGATGTCATGGCCTGCACGACGTCATGGATCAGCTCCGGGTCCGGCACGGCGCGCAATGCCAGTGTCATGGATTCAATAGTGGGATAGCCCCATTTGGTAACGATGGGTGTCAGGCGTGATTCCAGCAGGTAAGTTTTCTCAGGGTTGATATCAACACCGGATTCCTGCAGCAGGATATCTCTGTAAACTTCGAAATCACCCAGTCTCATGCTACTTCATTCCTCATCAGGCCGATCTGAACCAGCTTCGACTGGATCATGTCGCGGTTAAACGGTTTCATGATGTATTCCGTGGCACCCGCGCGCAAGGCGCGTTCGATATGGCCGAGATTGTCCTCGGTCGTGCAGAATATGACTTTCGGGTGATCGCCGCCTTCCATGGCGCGCAGTTTTTCGACGAACTCAAGGCCGCTCATAACGGGCATGTTCCAGTCGACGATAATCAGGTCAGGCATGAATTCGTGGCAAACTTCATAGGCGTGTTTGCCGTCCTCGGCCTCATCACAGGTAAAACCCAGATCTTCGACAATTCTCTTTGAAACCTGACGAACCAGACGGCTGTCATCGATAATCAGGCAAGACGGCATACAAGTGACCCCACACAAAAACGGTCTTATTTATAACTATGCGGGCTTTGCGCCCTTGCCTTTATTCTATATGCCGTTCCTTAACCGGGTGTTAACGCGCTGGAAAGATTGAAAAATCTTGTGCATGAGTTTTCCCTGAAATGTGAAAATACCTGTATCAGGTTACCGGCTTCATGGAATTTCTGCTCAAATTCCAAACGGCATCGCGATACAGGCACTTCACAAAGGCTTTCGCCTACACACCCCAACCCCGGTTGTCCGGAAGAAGAGTTCACCCTTTATTCTTTGTTTCAAGCGCCCTCTACAGCGCTTTGTTAGCTTCAATCTACAGGAGGGGCGTAAAGATGCTGTAAATAATACCTGCAATTTTATCAATTAAATCAACAATTTGATGCAATTTAGCTAAAATTTTATCTATCCCGGTTTCCTCTGGGTTTCAGGTAGTGAATAATCTTCCAAGGATTCTCCAGCAACGGGCGTCATACCTACGACATGAATGCAGACAACGATTCAGATCTGGTCAGGAAGGCCTGTGCAGGTGATGCGCGGGCGTTTGAGGCTTTGGTCAATCGTCATTATCAAACCATGTTCAAAATGGCGTTCAAATGGTGTGGCAACCGCGCGAATGCCGAAGACGTCACGCAGAATGCCTGCATCAAGCTGGCGCGTGCGTTGAAAACATACGAACACAAGGCTGCTTTTACGACATGGCTATACCGGCTGGTCATCAATACGGCGATTGATATGCAACGGACAGAGGAACGCCACGACCATGCCCAGTCGGAAATGGATGAAATGCAGGGAGGTAACAACCCGGAGAGTGCCTATTACGCGCAGGAAATGATGAAGCAGATTGGCAAACTTCCTGAAAAAGAAAAGACAGCATTGCTATTGGTGTTTGGAGAGGGGATGAACCACGCTGAGGCTGCCTATGTCATGGCGGTCAAGGAAAGCACGGTGTCTTGGTACATACACGAGGCCCGCAAGAAACTGGAATCATTTGAGAAGGAGCGCCGTCATGGATGAAGGGCAGCTGAAAAAGATCTTGGGTGATGCGCCGGTGCCTCCGGTGGATGATAACGCGCGGAAAACCGCGCTTAATCTGGCGCTGGCGGAATTCGAAGCTGCGCAATCTGAAGAACGTAATAAAAATTCCCAAGGATCTTCTTTGTGGGGGCGTCTGACTGGCAGATCCCACACACAAAGGAGAGAAACCATGAATAAGAAATTCGTATATGGCGGTATGGCGACAGCGATGGTGGTCGTGCTGGCCGCTGGCGTGACGATGCAGAATTACACGACCGATGGGGCGGGAACGAAGTCACGCATCAGGGCGATGTCAGAACTGAATATGGCGCTTGAATCGGGAATTGCGGGAGCTGATGCCGAGCGTAAGGAAATGGCTGTTGCCCAAATGGAACAAGTCAGTTCTGAAATGAAAAGGTCGCAGGATGAGACAAATGAAATGCAGTCAGAGAGAACGGTAAATCAAGGCGGTAATGCGATGCCTGTGCCTATAGCTGAATCTGACCAAAAATTGTATGCTCCGTCGGCACCGATGGCTAAGATGGCGGTGCCCGCCGATCTCATGGCACCTGCTGAAGCAGAAATGATGGCGATGGATTCATCTGTGGCATCTGCCCCTTATGTGATTGCGCCAGAACCCTTGCCACAGGTGCAGCAATATGTCGGCAATGACAAGTTTGAAGATTTTGAAGAAAACCCGATCAAGCTAGTGGCGCAGGAACCTGTGTCCACGTTCTCAATTGACGTTGATACATCGTCTTATGCGTTTGTGCGTAATCAGTTGAATGCCGGTGTGCTGCCGCAGAAAGACGCCGTACGTGTCGAGGAAATGATCAATTACTTCGATTATGATTACGCCCTGCCGGAAGATAAGGCACAGCCTTTCAAACCGAGTGTTACGGTGATGCCGAGCCCGTGGAATGAAGGCCGCAAGCTGGTTCATATCGGTATCAAGGGCTACGACATCCCTGAAACAGAAGCACCGGCCAGCAACCTTGTATTCCTGCTGGATACTTCAGGTTCGATGAATGAACCGGACAAGCTGCCGCTGCTGGTGAACTCGCTCAAGATGCTGCTGGATACGCTGAAGCCTGATGACAAGGTGGCTATTGTTGTCTATGCCGGTTCGGCAGGAACAGTGCTGGAGCCGACCAAGGTCAGCGACAAAGCCAAGATCATTGGCGCACTGGATAACTTAAGCGCAGGCGGCAGCACAGCCGGGGCAGAAGGCATCCGCCAGGCCTATACGCTGGCAGAGGCCAGCTTCAATAAGGATGCGGTTAACCGTGTGATCCTGGCGACGGATGGCGATTTCAATGTCGGTATCACCAATCAGGAAGAACTGCAGGACTTCATCGAGCATAAGCGCGATAGCGGTATCTTCCTTTCTGTCCTCGGTTTCGGTCAGGGTAACTATAACGATAGCCTGATGCAGACATTGGCGCAGAATGGTAACGGCACAGCGGCCTATATCGATACGCTGAATGAAGCCCGCAAAGTGCTGGTCGAGGAAGCATCATCGACATTGTTCCCAATTGCCAAGGATGTCAAAATCCAGGTCGAGTTCAATCCGGCGACGGTTGCGGAATATCGTCTGGTCGGTTATGAAACCCGTAAACTGAACCGCGAGGACTTCAATAACGACAAGGTGGACGCCGGTGATATCGGTGCCGGGCATACTGTGACGGCGATTTACGAGATCACACCCATCGGTGGTCCGGTAGCGGTGGATGCCAGTCGTTATGCGGCAGCACCCGCAGCAGAGGCAGCGAAACCAACCGAAGGTACGGGCAATGAATATGCTTTCCTGAAAATTCGCTACAAACTGCCGGATGAAGACACCTCTAAACTGATTACCACACCGATTGCAGCAGAGGACACGGCACAGTCATATTGCGGTCCGGCGCAGGACTGCGAGCCATCGGCGCCGTATGCTTCGGATGATGTGCGGTTCTCTGTGGCGGTGGCGGGTTTTGGTCAGCTACTGAAAGGCGGCAAGAATACCGGCAAGCTCACTTATGACGATATCATCTACATGGCACAGGATGCCAAGGGCGCAGATGAGTTCGGTTATAGGGCAGAGTTCATCAATCTGGTACGTCTTGCCAAATCAGCACCGGCATTGCCTGATACGCAGCCATAATAAAACAGCTTCAACAAAAACCCTGCTCGAAAGCGGGGTTTTTTAGTTGATTCTCAATACTAGGAAGCGGCTGGTGTCACGGGACGTAGAATATGCTGGAGAGAGGCGCAGGCATTCTCGACGCGGGTTTGCACTTTAGCGGGTGTGATTTTCTCACGCCTGGCGATTTCGGCAATTGTAGAGCCTTGCTGCACGATTTCAAAGAGATGGCCCAGGCCCTTACTCATGGTACGATCACCAGCATGACTCAGGGCGAATAAAGCCCGAAGAGCGCTCACGCTTTCTTCTATACGTTCGCGGTCAGCGAGAATTTCCAGTGGATCGGCATCTTCAGCAACTTCACGCTTGAGGGCTTTCTTGGCAAAGGATACAAATTCACCGACAGCGGCACCATATTGGTGCCGTGCGCTGATGATGCGGTCACGCGCGGCATCCATAATATTCTCAGCAAAAGGCATAGTACGGTCGATATCCCGGATATTGGCCAGAACATCCGTAAAAGCTTCCTGTATGACAGCGGCGGCTTCCTCTTCATCACCGTCGCATAGCTCGGCGGCGGCTTGTTCTATGAGTTTGTTTTTATGGTCCTGGTAAAGTCGGGCATAAGACTCGCGATCACCTGCGGCAGAACCGCCCATAAGAAAAACTTCAGACAGCGGAGCGCTGTCTTTATACTCGTACATAGTGAAACTCCCCGAACCCTTATGATATGGCAAATTGGTATAGGTCTGCCTTAAAGTCAAGTAAACACAAGGTCAGGGTAAAAAGACAGAGTTTTTTAAGGACTTATCCCTATCATTAAGAGGCAGGGATCTGCCTTTTAGGGAGTAATATATGCCTCGTGAAGATCGCCGGATTACCTTTTCGTATGATGAGGTTTACAAGGCCATTTTTGCCCTTTGTGTCCAGCGCGAGGTCAGAAAACCGCCCGCAGGCATCATTATGGCTGTCGATCCCATGCCGGGGGATTCTTCAAAAGTTTCTATCCGTATTGAAAATCCGCTGACCAACGATCCGCCAGCGATCATGGAATATGCCATGGACTATCTGGCGGCAGCCCTCATGCTTTACTGCCGCACATGCCGCATTCCTTTGCCCAAGACGGCGGGAAAATCTGTGGAGCTGGCGCAGGATGGCGTCGTCCTGCGTGTTCAGATCAATCAGGTCACGATGTAGTTACTTCAACTGGGAAATGATAGCCTTGATCTGGCGATAATGCATGGCGCCATGCACGCCCAGCAACCATTGCCATTGCAAAGCATCAAAAGCGCCGAACCAGGGATGGTCAAGCTTGTGCGTACGACTGATAGGCAGATGTATTTCGGTTTCGATCATGGAGCGTGTCGTTTCAGAAAACTGGCGGAAGGCTTGCAAATCAACTTGAGGATCGGTATGGCCCTTGGGTTTTAGTGCGGCGATATTCACTTTGATCGGGGGCGTAATGTTACGGCCCAGGGATTTTATAATGCCGGTTATCCCCGTTCCCACGATGACCAGGTGTTCGAGCGTCATGGCAACGGACCAGTAACGAGAACTGTCCTCGATACCTTTCAGGCGGGGCACAAGTATCCGGGTTGTCAGTTGTTCAGCGGTCAGCTTTTCAGCAAGCATCAGCGTTTTGGCATTGATCTTGTCAAACATCTGCCAGTTCTTTTCCCAGTCGGATTTGGCAGCGATAAAAGGCCCGATATAGTAACGATACATAAGCCCTTCGGCCCAAGGCACTCCGGCACCGGGTTTATCAAGTTGTGGCATATCGGGAAGAACAGCGGGCTCCATTCTATAAATATAGACTGGAACCCGCCAAAAAGAAATGGTCAGAAGGTTAGATACGGGCAACCATGTGAATGGCGGCCACGTAGTTGACGCCATTGTCCCTTTCAGCAAGGGCGAGAGCTTTCTGGCGACGCTCTGTGCGGCCTTCGTTCAGGACCAGAGATTCTATACCCAGATCCTCACCTTTCTCGCGCAGGGCATTTGCCGCATTCTCAGAACAGATTACGGCCATCAGGCCTGTCTCGGCATCAGGTTCAGATACGCGACTAAATTCCATCACCAGTTCTGTTCCTTTAAGGGCGGTACGAAAGCTGTTCTCAACATTTTGTTGAGTAACGGCAGGCTCGCCAACCGCTTCCGGGGAGAATTGCATTTTCAGCATGTAAACGTTCATGTCGGTTTTCATGGCCAGACCCTCTAGATTGTAAGAAATTAAAAACGCGAAGGACGCGCTTGTACATCAGCGACGCGGATATCGCCAGAGAAAAATGTCCTCAATATGGCGATGATCAAAATTTTTCCACCCTCCCGGGCAGGGAAGGTGGATGAGAGAAGGTGTGTGATCTGGCGCGGGTTACTTCAGTAATGCCCTGGCGGAGACTGTGAGCGTGATTTCAGTTTCTCCGGCCTCGGCGGTCGGGGCTGCCGATTTTTCCATCGCGCCACCATCCATGGCCATCGCGCGCATCATGACAGGCGGATGAATCGGATTGTCGGCGGTATCAACAGTGACCTCAACCAGATTTGTCGTGCTCTTGTTCATGGCTCTGGCGGCACGTTCAGCGCGTGCCTTGACCTTGGCCAGAGCTGCTTCCATCAGGTTGTCCTTGGCTTCCTCGGTCTTTTCAGGGGAGAGCATATAGCTCAGGTTGTTCATGATCAGGCCGGAATCCTGCAGGGTGCCTGCCAGTTTCAGCAGGTCGTCAGCATTGGTGGATTGCAGGTCAATCGTCTGGGTGCCGCGCCATTTAAGGGCTGGTTTCTGCCCACCCTTTGCAGGTTCAGGCTGCGGGTTTGGATCGTATTGGTAGACGTAGTATTGACCGGTTGAAACCTTGATGGTGGGTACAAGCTTGGCGCTATCGACTGCCTTCTTCATGATTTCGTTAATCTGCGTTTGTACAGCCTTAGGATCTGCATCTTCCTTTTCAATACGCAACGAAGCCACAAGAAGGTCCTGGGGCACTTGCACACGTTCCGTAGCGGCGATGTTCAGAATGGTTTCGCCACTGCCGGGGAAGGAGATTTTAGCGGGTGTGGTTTCCGATGTAGTCGCGTTTTGGGCCATAACAGGTGTTGTAAAAGCGAGAGCCGCGATCACAGGTAATACAAGCGTACGCATAAATATCTCCTATAGGGATTTGGATGAACTTTTGAATAAGCTGGGGCTATTCTACATCTGGTCAAGGCGTAGGAAAACCCCGGTTTTGATCCGGATTTTCCTATCCGGAACTAACGGCATACTCTGTCGTTTGTAACATGATAAACCGCCAATACACTGCAATAATGCGGAGGGCTTGACTGAAGTCTGTGTGAGGGGTTCGTACAGAGGCCAAGCGGTAACGAAAAAAGAAGGAGACTGAACATGACTAAAACAATTATTCTTTCCGGTGCAGCTGTACTGGCGCTGGGTGCATTTGTGGCCGGTGTGACGCCTGCCCATGCAGATAAGGTCAAAACAACGACAACAACGACGACAACTATGCCTGACCCGGCAGGTTCAGGCACTGTGGAACGCACCACGGTTGTCGAAGAAAAAGAAACAACGCCTGTAACAGTGACAAAGACAACAGCTGTCACACCAAAAATCATTGAGGGTGCTATCCCTGTGAACTTCGCTTATCTGGACGTAAATGCTGACGGTATTCTGTCCCGTAAAGAAGTGGGTGAGAAGTTGTTCTTCCTGTTCGATACAGACGGCAACAAAGTCATCGATAACGTAGAGATCAAGAAAAACCAGGTTATTACATTGGTGCCGCTGGAAAAGACGCAACTAACTATGATTGACTTTGACGATGACGGCAAAGCAGACGTTGTAGACGTAACGTCAGACCAATTTATGGATTATTCCATGCTGAACCGTTTCGATAAGGACAATGATGGTCTGAGCGCTGAAGAATTTATCGGTCACTCTGCCCTGGAACTCGATACTGATAAAAGCGGTGTTGTAGAATATCCGGAATGGAAAGAGGCTTATGACAGAAGCGTGACGCCGGAAGCGGCAAAACAATTCCGCTACCAACAGTAGTTTAGCAGTAACCTGAGGGTTATTGACTGAGAGATCAGGGCTGCATCCTACCGGTGCGGCCCTGATTCCATTAATGCCATTTGAACTGATAAGGGCTGGTATGTTGAACTGAAACGCGGAGTGCAGCCAATTCGGCAGAGCCATTCAGTTCATCATTAAGTTTGTGCAAGGCTGCCGTGCAGGAACGCATTTTGCCGTAGGATTCCATCAAATTCAGACCTTTAAGATAGCCTTCGTGCAGAACGGTATCGCTCAGTTTGACAATGAAGCTGCCTTGGCCATCCGGTTTAGCAGCAGCATGCGCAAAGCCCGTCAGGCGTGATTTTTCCTGTGTGCAGATGAAGGCATAAGATGTCCCGTCTTCGCGAATGGCGGACAGGGCCATATGTGTTCTTTGCGGCGAGTGTGGAATACCTGTTTTCTCGTAGACAGGCTGACGCACATCGACGCTGTTTAAAGTCTGGTTGAGTGCCGTAATGCTGTAATTCTGGTCCTCTTCACTGGTACGGCCGCCTTGTGCCAGGTAAAACTCCAGCAACATGGTCTTGGCAGATGCTGCACGTTCTGCTGTTGTAACGGGAACAGGTGCTGTTGCGGGCGCAGGTGTTTCCGGTTTAAAAGCGCGGCGCTCTGCGTGAGCGATTTTGGGAGACTCTAATGCAGGTTCAGGGGCGGGTGCGGCTTTTATGCGCGCCTTGGATGGTGCTGCTGCACGTGGCGCTGTTTCTTTGAATAGATCATTCGGCACGTCGCGATTAGGTTCTGAATGTCTGTATTTGGGTGTGGACCAATCGAAATCTTTCACCAGGAGCCAGCCGCCGAGAGCCATCGCGCCCAGCACAAGATTGCGACGCCAGTTGGAAGGCTTTGCAGGCTTCTTTGGCGCTGCCGCGGCAGGCGTTACATTGAGTTTTTGAAAGCCGGCTCTTTGGTTATTGTTAGGTGCCATGATCAATGTCCTTTAGGGGCGTGCACATTCAGGGGCGATTACGGCCTGTGCTTCTGTTCCGGAAGGTTTGCCCAAACCATCAATACCTGCGTTAGAACCCTTCTTACCAACGTATTTGGCAGTAGCGCTGCCCAATACGGCACCAGCAACGGATTTCCAGGAGAGTTGGCATTTTGCTTTTGGTTGTTCAGGGGCAGGGGTTGGCGCAGAAGCTGCCTGTTCAGGTGCGGAAGCCGCTTTCTCAGGTGCGGCTTCCTGAGCACATGCCAGAGAGCCTGAGAAGACCAGTCCGATAATCGCGCTGTTCATTATGGTTTTAAGTGACATCACACATCTATCCCTAACCAGAAATTTATGAATTTCAAAGATTATATAGGAAAATGCGGGATAAATGCAATAAATTATGGAAATAAAAACTTAAAATCAGAATTCTTCTTTTTTGTTGTAATTCCAATAGATTAAAGGAATAATGTTTACATAAATAAATTTTGAGGTATGGGGATGCCGGACGGACCACAAGTACAAAAGGATGACAGTATTTTCAGCGCCCATGATGTGAAGTTGGGTGCTAACACGACAGGTTCGGCCGGTTTCAAGGATCTGCGTCCTGCGGTCGCTGTCCAGTACAGCAAAGAAGAAAGCAAAACCAATCCTGCAGGTACTCTGACAGAAACCGAAACAACAGCGGCAACAGCGTCATTGGCGCTCGGCAAGCCCGCCACCATCAGCGGTTATAAATCTTTTGGCACGGTGGAAGCCTTGCCCAACGGCAATAGCCTGATGATCCAAAAAGGTATCGGCGGGTCATGGTCGTACGGATCATCGCCGGAAGTGACAGCCGCCGTGCGTGGCGATTATATCAGGCAGAATGGCGAGGGCCTTAGCCCTTACTTTGTCGCGATGGCTTCAGCCGGTGGGGGCAAATCGCCATCCATGCGTCTTGAGGCTGGTGCCTGCATCAAGCCCGATATTCCCAATATTGCGACCCCCAATCTTTGCACAGGCGTTTATACCGACAGCACAGGTAAAACGGGCGCCCAGTTCCGCACAGAATATAAATTCTAAAAATCACGCAGGTTGATTATAGTAAGGGCCTATGCCCCTAACGAATGACCGCGTGATGAAAACAGTCCTTTCTATCCAGTCTCATGTCGCGTATGGCCATGTTGGTAATGCCGCGGCCGTATTCCCACTGCAGCGCATGGGATTTGAAGTCATTCCCGTGCATACGGTGCAGTTTTCTAACCACACCGGCTACGGCAGCTGGACAGGCCAGGTCTTCGATGCGCAGCATATCCGCGAAGTATTGAAGGGGGTGGAAGAGCGCGGCGCCCTGAAGCATGTCGATGCCTTGCTGACCGGGTATTTAGGTTCTCCCGCGATGGCGGAAGTCATTCTTGAAGTGAAAGAAAAATTGCCCGCTCACGCGATATGGACTTGTGACCCGGTGATGGGTGATGTAGGGCGCGGCTTTTTCGTGCATCAGGATATTCCGGCATTCTTCAGGGATTACGCTGTTGGGCACGCACGCATCATGACCCCGAACCAGTTTGAACTGGAATATCTCAGCGGTCATACGATCAAAACCCTCGATGACGCCAAAGCCGCATGCCGCGTTCTGCACGATCGGGGGGTGGGGATCGTGCTGGTGACATCCCTGATCCATGACACAACAGTCCCCGGCACCATTGAAATGATCGCAAGCGAGGCCTCTGGCACTGTTCACCGCGCCGTGACCCCTATGCTGCCTTTATCCCCGGCGCCGAATGGCGCGGGCGATGCCACAGCCGCCCTTTTTACCGGGCATATGCTGAATGGTGCCGCTGTAGCCGACGCCCTGAAACGCACGGCAGCGGGAATTTTCGCTATTTTTGAGGCCACGCAGAAATCAGGAGGCCGTGAATTGGCGCTGATTGCCGCCCAGGACCATTTTGTTCAGCCTTAAATAAACATTACGGCGACAGCCGTGAAGCCATCGCCGTAAGGATCGTTGCGAACAGACAGGGACAGGCAGACGATCAGGCTGCCTTAGGCAAATCCTCCATAGCATGCACACCTTTTTGATAGGTTTCATAAATAATCACGGGAATATCGACGTCACCCAGATGCTTGTTGATGAGGGCTTCCACATCAGTCCATATCATCCCGCCAACACCGGTCGCCAGACGGGGCAACGCAATCGAAGTGAGCTCTTCTTTTTCTACCAGTTTGCGCAAGGCCTTCAGGGCGCGATCCACATTATGCATGCTGGCCTTGCCCGGGTGTGAACGTTCATCAGGGGCAGGGTTCTGGGTCATCAGACAGATAACCACACCATCGGCACCGCCCCACAGCCATGCCTCGCCCGCAGGCGGATTATACTGATGGCAGTAATGGCGAAAATCTTTGGCCATGGCCGGAAAACGGTCCCGCAGCGCCAGCGCCAGTCCCTGGTTGAAATGATCATGTGGCGCCACACCATGGACGATGGCTTGGGCCTCACTGAACAGGATATCGCCTGTAACTTTTCTGATCATATCATCGTCCTTTTCTGTATCTATTGTTATATAGGAAGCGTAAGCCTTGGTAGCTGCGACAACCTTGATAATCATCAAGTTTGCTAAGTTACTGATCCTATGAGAGATTTTTCTGGCCATTAAGGACCGGTAAATGTTATGGCGTTATAATGATGCCCATGACGCAAACGATGCCTGAAACGCATTTTCCGGATCGTGAATACACGATCGAAGCTGTCGCCACGCCGCTTGAACAAAGCGGCTTGCTGAAGCGCGTCTTCTTTCCGCATGGCACCAGCCATGCCTTTATGCGTCTGACCGCTGATACGGCAGATGGCCTGCGTCAGACGTTGGCCGAACTTCATTTCACCGCCAAGGATAAAACCGGAAACTACGTCCCCGTCAGCAGCAAGCCGCTGAACATGATGGCTGCTATCGCGGGTTATGTCGGGCTTGAGAATGCGTTTTACAAGGCAGTCGATGCGGTGGGGCTGGGCCGGTCCGTGGCGCGCCTCAAGGGTATTGAAACCGGCGACCGTCACAAGGACAGCAACGACTTGCATATATTTGGCCGCGTCAGCGGCGCACCCGAAGCGATGATGGCCGCATGGAACCGCGCCTGCGCCGCCGCTATCGAAATCAACAAGGCGAATATTCCCTTCACGCAACTGGCCCCCTATGGCGATGGACCTGCAAACTGCAAGGCCGGTATCAAAACCGTGTTACGGGCGATGGGTGATGAATTCCAGCATGTCACCAAAGCATTCCAGGGTGAGCGCGGTGGCGACCTGACAACGCGCATACCCGGGCTGCAATCCCGCCTGCCGGATGCCGGGCA
>CAMLJM010000035.1 GCA_946480475.1 uncultured Alphaproteobacteria bacterium | reverse complement strand
TTCCTGTATCCGGTGGCTGCTTATGAAGATGTCGACGGCCCGCACGAAGTCATCGCCAAATTTGGCGGCAAGGTCTGGCGTGGCGAATATGATCATTCACCGCTCTGCGTCGTCGCATGGCATGGCAATTATGCTCCCTACAAATACGACCTTAGCAATTTCAATACGATCAACTCGGTCAGCTTCGATCACCCTGACCCGTCAATTTACACAGTGCTGACATCGCCCAGCCACCCGGCAGGCACAGCAAACGTAGATTTTGTTGTTTTCCCGCCGCGCTGGATGGTGGCGGAGAATACATTCCGCCCGCCATGGTTTCATCGTAATATCATGTGTGAATTCATGGGCCTGATCACAGGCATATATGATGGTAAGGAGGGCGAAGCTGGTGGCACGTTTGCGCCCGGTGGATACTCCATTCATAACTGTATGTCTGGTCACGGCCCCGATGCCAAAGTGGTAGAGAAAGCCATGGAAGCAGACCTGAAGCCGCAGAAGCTGGAAAACACCATGGCCTTCATGTTTGAAAGCCGCTACATCTTCCGCCCTACGCAGCAGGCACTGAAATCCAGAACCTTGCAGAAGGATTACTATATCGCCTGGCAGGGCATTAAGAAGCTATTTAGTCGTTAAGGAACTGACTGCCGGTTCATACGTTCATTTGCGTATGAAGTCACATTCTATTTGGTATAAATACAGTTTTGCATGGGTTACGGCTGTATTTTTTCTGTTCTCGCTAGCCCTGCATTGGATATTCGGCTGGTTTGCTTATCTTGATGAGCAGACTGCCTTGGGCATATCCGTAGAAACGTCCGATTACCTTATCGAGATGGGCCGAGATACATTCGAGAACTGGCAATCGGAATTCTTGCAATTGATCTGGCAGGTAGCAGGCCTGGCATTCTTGCTGCATGTAGGATCACCGCAATCCAAGGAAGGTGATGACCGCATGGAAGCTAAACTGGATGCCATCCTGATCCATCTTGTGCCGGAGAAAGCAGACCAAATCATCAAACATATCGACGACCATTACGAAGGCCGCCACACGGATGAGTACTATCAAAAGCTCTGATTACTTGCAGAGGCTCATGCTCAGGATTTTATAGATCAGCTTGGCCGCAATGTAATCACAGGCATGGTGCGCCTCATGCGGCGCTAATTCCACGACATCAGCACCAACAATTTGCGCTTTTGCCGCAACAG
Organism: uncultured Alphaproteobacteria bacterium; assembly: GCA_946480475.1. The sequence goes on along the minus strand of CAMLJM010000035.1, from coordinate 20,946 downwards.
CTTGCAAAATATCCAACGCCTCATCCCAGAACAATCCACCGGGTTCCGGCGTACCTGTCGCAGGCATCAGGCTGGAATCGAAAGCGTCGATATCAAATGTGATATAGACAGGTCCCGTGCCCACTGCTTCTGCGATCTGTTCAGGTGTCCACTTACGTTTATCTTTGGCAAAGAATGTCTTGATACGGTTCTGGTTTTCTTCCCAGAACGGAATCTCATCGCGTGAGATACTACGGATTCCTACAGCTACCAAACTGACATTCGGATTATCGAGGCAGCGACGCATGGCATTGGCATGCGATAACTTATCACCACGGAATTCATCACGCAGATCACCATGCGCATCAAATTGCAGGATGGTCAGGTTCGGATATTTCGCCACCAGAGGCTTGATGGCACCGGGCGTAATGCTGTGTTCACCACCAATAGTCAATGGAAACTTACCCGCATCGACTGTTTCCTGAACATATGAAGCCAGCAAATCTAGGGCTGCCTGGTGATCCTCAGGCATTTCAGGTTCATAGAATGTCGCCACACCGTAATCATAAAACGGCTCGCTCCATGTATATTCATCAAACATTTCGACTTCATGGGATGCGCGAATAGCCATGGCGGGGCCATGATGTGTGCCCCCGCCATAACTGACTGTCTTTTCAAAACCGAACGGAATAATCCACGCCTTCGCCTTTTCAGGTGTAAATGGATGCGGATGATCCTGAAATCCGAAACCATCCACACCAGGCGTCATAAAACGGAAACCGGGTTGCGGTTTTACCTTTACGGAATGCACTTATTTAGTCTCCTTCAAAAAGACAGTCGAGCTACGGCCAAAGCCGTTAAAGTTACCACGGACGCTAGCGCTATAGGCACCCATACCGTCAATCTGCACCCACTCACCTTCCGCCATGTCAGCCGGAAGCATGAACGGACCATCCATCATATCGACAGAGTCACAGGTAGGACCAGAGAAACGATAGGCAGTATCACCCCCAGCACCACCTTGACCACCCACACGGCGCGTCGCGAAAGGGAAGTTGAACTGCTTGCCAGCGTCAAACATGCCACCGTAAGTACCGTCATTCAGGTAAATCATATCACCTTTACACAGCTCGACACGCGCCACCAATGAACCAGCCTCAGCCACCAACGCGCGACCAGGCTCGCAGAACAGTTCACAACCACCGAAACCAAGGTCAGCCACAGCAGAGTGAATTTCATCAAAATAATTCTGCAAAGGTTGCGGCACCATACCCGGGTAAACGGACGGAAAACCACCACCGGCATCAACGATATCAATCTTCACACCACTCAGACGCACGGCCTCGGCACACAGTTCCAGAGCACGGCGATATGCTTTAGGGTCCATGCACTGGGAGCCCACATGGAATGTAACGCCCAGCTTGGCAGAAACCGTGCGACCCAGCTTAAGCAACTCAGCAGCTTCTTTCACTGTCGCGCCAAATTTGCCTGCCAGCGAGAACACAGATGTATCATCCTTCACCGCCAAACGAACCATCAGCGTCAGGTCGCCCGCATAATGCGTTTCCTGCAAGATCTTATAAAGCTCGTCTTTGCAGTCCAGCACAAAGGAACGCACACCATGCATATGGTAAGCTTCCGCAATCGCCTCACGGGCCTTCACAGGGTGCATAAAATACATGGCTGCTTTAGGAGCCACCTTACGGATCAGGCGCACCTCCTCAATCGAGGCCACATCAAACGATTTGATGCCTGCTTTATAAAGTGTATGCAGGACGTGCTTGTCCGGGTTCACTTTAACCGCATACATGCTTGTACCTTTAAAGCCTTGCAAAAAGGTCTGAGCCTGACGATTCAGGATATCCGGCCGGATCACATACAACGGTATTGTCGGCTGCAGTTCCTGTACAAGATCATCCAACGTACCTTCAAATAGATAAGGGCCTGTTGGCTTGGATTTTACAAGCGCAAGTTTATCAGCCGCACGACGGCGCGGTTGGGTATGATTATAGGTATTCAGGGACGATTGGCCGCCCTTGCCAAGATTGGTCATAGATATAACCCTTTCAGAACGACGGGAACTCTCGTTCCCACAAACCAAAAAGACTACGTCGTTGCATAACCATATCTTGCTTGCTGCTAAAGAAGCGGCCATTTCTGGCAAAGCAATGGGCAAGGGGCCATAGGCACGTGCGTGCTCACACCTCAATATATAACATGATTCTGCCCCGGGACTAACAAATCTTTTGTATGAAGATCAGATAGATTTCTGCCAGCTTTAAGATATTGTTAAGCATCGGGGATCCATGCTCGGAAATCCGCCATTTTTTGACAGCACAGGAACTTAGAAAAAGTTTCCAAGGATTTTATGCGTGCGCCCGTCTTACACGGGAGCATGCCAAAAATGACCATAAGGAGAGAACTATGAAACGCGCACTTCTGTTGACAACTGCCCTCTGCGTACTAGCCCTGCCCGCCGCCGCCGAAACCCTGCCGCTAAAGCGCGTAGCGATCTCCACAAGTGGCTTAGCCTTATATGAACACCAAGGCACGGTGAATGGCACATCCAATATTCAGGTCCCCGTTCGCCTAGATGCCGTTGATGATATACTCAAAAGCCTTGTAGTCATGGATAGTGCCGGTGAGTTTGGCGGTGTAAGCCTGCCTGGCCGTGAACCCCTCTCCCAGTCATTCCGTGATCTGCCCTTCAGCCGCGAAGACCTGAATTCCCCTGTCAGCCTGATGAATGCTCTGCAAGGTGCTGAAGTTGAAATAACAGGCGCTAATACAATTAAGGGCCGACTGATGAATGTGGTAGAGGAAATCACCACACTGCAAGACGGCGAAACCATTACACGCCACCGCGTCAGCGTTATAACGCCCGAAGGCATGAAAACAGCCGTATTGGAAAACCTGAATAGCGTCCGCTTTACTGAGAAGTCTGTCCAGGACCAAATCGACCGTGCTCTACAGGCTGTTTACACCAACCGCATACGGGATCAGCGCGAATTAACCGTCACCCTGAAAGGTGCCGAGAGCCGCCCCGTAGGCATCACCTATGTTCAGGCAGCCCCCCTATGGAAAAGCGCATACCGTCTTGTTATGCCCGAAGGTAGTGATAAGGCATTTTTGCAGGGCTGGGCCATTCTGGAGAATACGACCGGTATAGACTGGGACAATGTCGATGTCACTATCCTGTCTGGTGCGCCCGTAACCTATCGCCAGTCGCTATATGAAAGCTATTACCTCACACGACCTGAGTTACCTGTAAAAATCATGGACAGAGTTCTGCCACGTGTTGATGGCGGAACCTTAGGCAGCGTAGATGACGTCGAAGTTTACGCAGAAGAAGAAATGATGCACGACAAGCGCGCTGCCGCGGCCATGCCACGAAAAGCTATAGCCGCCAATATGGTTTCTGAGGCAGCTGTCAGTATGGATTCACCAGGGATGGACGCATCTATGGCATATGGCGGCGCAGCCCCTATGCCTGCGGCGGCCCCTATGGAAATGGCCCAAGCCACCATGGCGATTGCCCAGGATGCCGCCACACAAATGGTGTTCACCTTCCCGGAACCCGTTACCCTGGCAGCGGGTAATTCGCTAATGGTACCTTTTATCAGCCGTGAAATTCCGGCAGAGCGTGTATGGCTTTATCAGCCGGAAACAAATCAGGGGCACCCTCTGGCTGCCGTTGAAATTGATAATAGCGGTGAAACCGGACTGCCCCCTGGCATCCTGACCTTGTACGAACAAACAGGAGTGCAAAAAGCAACATTACATGTTGGCGACGCCGAGATGCCGATGGTGCCTAAATCAGAAAGCCGGTTTATAAGTTATGCGCTCGATACTAAGACTAAAATTGATCAGCAAACGCAGGATGACCGTAAACTAGGGTTGCTCACCATCAGTAAGGGCATGCTTAACCAGAAAGTCCTTTGGCGCAATACGACCAAGTACGCTATTAAGGCCCCTGCGGAAGAAGAACGCATCATCGTGATTGAGCATCCGCGCCGTCCGGATTGGGAGCTTGTAAAACCTGAGGGGTTGGCAGAAGAACCCGAGGTTACAGATACACACTATCGCGTAAAAGTCACTGTACCAAAAGGAGAGACAAAGACCGTTTCTCTGACATTGCAACGTGATGATATAGAAATGATCGGTCTAACAGGCATTCAGATCTATGACCTTGATACGCGTATCGCCGCTTTGGGCAAGGATGTTAAACCTGAAATTCGCAAGGCATTGGAAAAGATCAGAACCCTGCAAACTGCCGTTTATAATACGCAAGCTGAACTGAACCAACTGGCGCAACAACGTCAGCAAATATTCAACGATCAGGAGCGTCTGCGTGAAAACCTGGATACTGTTGCCACCAACAATGAATTGGGTAAACGCTACCTCAAGGAATTGAATACACAAGAAGATACATTAGCCCAGATGAAAAAGAACGAAGCTACACTGCAACAAAATCTGAGGGTAGCGCAAAAAGAACTATCCGATTATGTGAGTGGGTTGGAACTCTGAATAAAAAAGACCCGGCTTCTGTCGGGTCTTTTTCTTACGCAGTATACGCTAGTCAAGTAATTACCCAGAAACTCAAATCCCCATTCAACCTGCACAGCAGTACGTCTGCCCATATCTCATTATTGATGAATTGAGTTTAGCGATTATGAAGAAATCCGCTACCTAACCTTAAGCGCAGCAGCACTTAAGGTTAGGTTTGGTGAGCCTGTCGATAACGATGGAGCGTGGCATTAATTTCAGCGCCCAAAAGGATCATCAGAGCACTCATCCAGAACCATAACAACAGCACAGCCACTGCACCTAAAGAGCCGTAAGTCTCGTTGTAGTTACCGAAATTAGAAACAAAGAGCGAGAAAAAGCTGGAGCAACCAAGCCAAAGTATAGTGGCGATAAAAGAACCCCAGCTAAGCCATTGCCATTTCGGGCGCGCCCGCGATGGCCCAAAGTAATAAAGAATTTCCAGACCCATCACAGCCAACAGGAACAGAACAGGCCAACGCAGGGACAATGCCGATGTCATGATGATTTCCGGCAGCCGGATAAACTGGAAAAATGCAGGCATCAATGCCACCAGGCTAAGTGACAGCAGGAAATACACCATCAAAATAAATGTAAGAAAGAAAGCCGTACTCGAAAGCGTAACCAGGTTCCGACTCTCTTTGACGTGATAGGCGATATTAAAGCCTTTGATAAGCGCTCTCACGCCTTTTGTCGCGCTATAAATGGTCAGGATAATACCGAAGACCAGACCAATACTTAAGGCCGCCCCGCTGCTTCCCGCAATCGCACGCGCCTGCCCCACCAGGATGCTGAATGTTTCAGGGGGAAGAAAGCGCGAAAATCCTTCCAGTTGGTCAGTAATGAATTGGGGGTCGGAAAACAGGCCATAGAGAGAGATAATAGCCGCTATGGCAGGAAATGCGCCCATAAAGAAATAGAAGGCCACGCCCGCCGCAATCAGGCCAATATAGTTTTCCTGGGCACTGGCATGCAGACGCCATAAATACTGGACGGGCCGGGACTTGATGACTTTTTCTATAACCATCAGTTTTTCCATTAAAAAACCCGCCAACAGGCGGGTTCTATTATAAGTTCCAAGATGGCGTCCCCTACGGGATTTGAACCCGTGTCGCATCCGTGAAAGGGATGTGTCCTAGGCCACTAGACGAAGGGGACAAACCTTGGAATGCGCTTTTCTAATAAACCTTGAACCGGAATGCAAGCACTTTCTAACATCCTCAGAAAAAAGGCTTTTTAGCCCCTAATCCGGGGCGCAACCGGCACAGGCCGGCAGCGGCGCTGCCCGGCGGCGCAAAGCCTCGCGGCCAACCGCAGGATCTTTCATAATCATGCCTTTAGCGCCCACGAGGCCGTTGCAGGCGTTAAATACGTCCTGATGGCTGGCATCTCCCCCCAAAACCCAGAACGGATGACGTTTTGGACCTTCGGCAGCCTCTGCTAGACGGACGTTGCCGGGGGTCGTTTCCAGTTTGCCTAATGTCGCAACATTACCACCGGCTTTGTAAAAGGCAGCATAGTGCTCTGGGTTATCAAGAACGCCGACGATGGCTAGCTTATCGCTTTGCGCACGGATATCTTTTGTGTGCTTTATGGAGCGCGCCACTACGGCGATGCGATCTTCCATACCAAAGAAACGAGCATCACCCGCTATACGCTCGGCCAGCTTGGGTCCTGCTGATTTCGGATTTAAAAGCAGGTGGGTTTGGGTGTTTTTAACTTGTGCAATCAGTTCATACAAAGGAACAACACCAGCCTTTTTAAGGTCTTCAACATCCATGGCACCGACGAGCTTTTCACCGTTAACGGTATCCTGGCTTGTGCATACCAGAACGCCATTTTTTGCCATCTGCACATCTGTCTGGATGAAGTCGGCACCTGCCTGAATAGCCTGGGCAAAAAACTCAGCGCTGCGCGCTGTAGACTGCACGGAATTGCCCTGACGAGCAACAATCACAAAACGATCTTTCAAGCCATCGAGAACCATGAGACACCACCCTTTTTCGTTAAAATTAGTCTTGAATAGATAGCAAATCATACGGAAATAAAACAACCCTCAAGCATGCTGCGGGACAGCAAACACAAGTAAAACAAGGGGATAGCTAAGCAGCCTCTATCGCGTCCGTTACCGCAAAAGCTGCGTCAAGAATGTGCATCTCCACGCGCTGCGCGCCATTCCAGGTATCCAGCTTGAAATGTCCAATTAAATGAATAGGGCGGCTACCCTGCTTTAGTAACGCTTGTCCTAATGGCGTATCTGCCGCACGGAAGGCCATTGCTTTCATACGCGTCCCGCCTTCCCAGTCACTCACCATGCAACGCACATGGTCTTCACCCACAATATCCACCATATGCAGCCGCACGGCAGGTATTGCAAAGACAGGTTCTTCATGCCCGGCACCAAACGGTCCGAATTTCTCATGGATCATTTCAATGAATTTATACTGCGCCCCATGAACACTGAGGACTCCATCAATCATTGTTTCACTGACACTGGGTTGCCCGTTCATCTGCCGTTTTACATGGTCTTTCATATATGTGCGGAAAGCCTCTATCTGCTCAGGCAGCACGGTGAATCCTCCAGCCATGGCATGGCCACCGCCTTTAATCAACAGCCCCTCTGCCCGGGCGTCAATGAAGGCTGCCGCAATATTTATCCCTGGCACTGACCGCCCTGAACCACGCCCTTCAAGCGCAGCTTCTGTCCCTGGGGCGTAAGTAATAACAACAGCGGGGCGTCCATATTTTTCCTTTAGGCGGCTGGCAACCAATCCTGCGAGGCCCGGATGCCAGCTTTCATCATCAACAATAATGACAGGATCATCAGCCAAACCGTGATCCTCTACCTGATTGACGGCTTCGGCAACCATTTCCGCCTGAATGTCTTTGCGCTTCTCATTGCAATCATTCAGTGTCCAGGCAATATTCCTGGCCTCTTCCGGATCATTGGTCAGCAGTAACCGCGCCCCCAGATCGGCCTGATGCACACGTGAACCCGCATTGATACGCGGCCCCAAAACAAAACCGGCGTGATAAACATTCGGATCATCGGTCAGCTTTGCGACCTTGCAAAGTGCATCAATACCGATATTTTCACGCTTGGCCATTTGTACAAAACCCACACGGACAAACAGCCGGTTAGGCCCTGTAAGCGGCACCATATCGCAAACCGTGCCCAGCGCGACGAGATCAAGCCAGCTTTTCAATGGTGCCTCGGTCTTATCTTTGAAGAACCCAATATCACGCAGCTTAGTATTAATGGCAACACAGGTTAGGAAACTAACGCCACACGCCGCCAGCATGGTTAGGCCTGACGTATCATCTTTCCGCTTGGGGTTGATCAGATGCTTCGCCACCGGTAAATGGTCTTCTGCTTCATGGTGGTCAAGAATAACAACCTCAAGCCCTATCGCTACCGCCTGTTCGACCACATCATGCGCCGTGGTGCCACAGTCAGCCAGAATACAAACATCAGCCCCTTCTGCCCGCAACTTTGCCAGCGCATTAATATTGGGGCCATACCCTTCTTTCAGACGGTCTGGAATATAAAAACGTGCATCAGCGCCGCAATGACGCAGGAAGCGCACAAGAATAGCCGTTGATGTTGCGCCATCAACATCAAAATCGCCGAATACCGCGATCTTCTTACCTGCCACAATCGCCTGCGCCAGATCATCGGCCAACGATGTCATACCCTGGAGCTTAAAGGGATCAGGAAAATCACGCGACAATTTAGGCTCAAGAAAACTTTCAATATTTTCCAAGGCTATATTACGGCCATGAATAAGGCGGGCTACAATTTCAGGAAGATTATGCTGGCGAACAATTTGTTCAATAGCGTCAAGCGCCACAGGAGGAACAACCCACCGCGCCTGCATCAAAGAGCTATCTACCTGTAATATCTTATCTGACATCTAAAGGCCCGACTTACGCATGAAATCATGCTGTGTTTCGATGCGACGAATTGTTCCGGATTTAGAACGCATAACAATAGAATGCGTTACAGCCCCCCCCGGAAAACGGCGGACACCTTTTAACATCGCGCCATCTGTAACACCTGTAGCGGCAAACATAACATTCTCCGGTTTCGCCAGCTCATTTGTTGTATAAATTTTTGCAAGATCCTTGATGCCACAGCGATCCGCACGTTGTTTTTCATCATCATTACGGAACACCAGACGACCCAGCATGCTGCCGCCCGTACATTGCAACGCCGCCGCTGCCAGCACACCTTCAGGCGCGCCGCCTGTGCCGACATACATATCAATACCTGTCAGCGGGTCAGCTGTAGCCATTACGGCACTCACGTCACCATCCTGGATCAGCATGATGCGGGCACCCGTCTCGCGAACAGAACGAATAATCGCTTCATGACGGGGGCGATCAAGAATACAAACCAGCAGATCTTCTACCCGTGCATCCTTTTCTTTTGCAAGCTTACGAACAATGTCCTCAACCGGCGCGTCAAGATCAAGGATGTTGGCAGGAATATTAGGCCCCACCGCAATCTTCTCCATATAAGTGTCGGGGGCATTCAAAAAGCCACCTTTGTCTGTCATGGCCAGAACCGCCATAGCATTTGGACCACCCTTAGCCGTAATAGTCGTACCTTCCAGCGGATCCAATGCAATATCAATGGCTGGGCCGCCTGCGCCTACACGTTCCCCGATATACAGCATGGGGGCCTCGTCACGCTCCCCCTCCCCGATAACAACTGTGCCATCGATCTGGAGCGTATTGAATGCCGTGCGCATGGCATCAACGGCAGCTTTATCAGCAGCCTTTTCATCTCCCCGACCAACCAGGCGCGATGCAGCCAATGCCGCTGCCTCAGTCACACGAACAGCTTCGAGAGCAACGTTGCGATCCATGGAAAAACCTTCCTGAGGGGCTGTGATTTTACGGGCTGATAGGGACATAAGGGACCTCTGCCTTCTTTTAAGTGATGATCTAATAAGTATAGGAATTCTGCGGGTTCCAGGCAATTCAACGTGCCTTTCCATCCCCCGGAAACCAGTGAAATTTGACAGATTGGCCCAAAATAATTATTCATAATGCCGGAGAATCAAAATGGATATGTTAAAAGCAATTTTCGGTCGCACAGCAGAAGACGTTGAATACTATGCCAGCGTAGGCTTCGTTCATGCCCTCTGCATCGATGATGCTGATGCCTTGCAAGTCGCACTGGAGACAGCAACTGGCCGCTACGACCTGGCTAAGACAGATATGTTCGTATCCCCGCCCTACTGTGAATTTGAATGTCCGGGCTACATAGCCCTAAAAGACGAGGATGCCGCAATCGGCATACAAGAAGAAGTATTGCGTACGGGTTATGAATGCACACGCGCCAAAGCGGGTGTCATACAGCCGCTACCCCGTTACTTTTAACGGGTCGCACTGCACAGCACGTTCTTCAGGTTTGCTCTATTCTCATGACACAGATTTTATTTCTGGTCACAGCCAATTTACTGATTTTAGTCGCTGCTTGCATCATATCGGATTGATGCACCAGATGCGTTGTCATGACAACGGACACAGGCTTACCCGGATCACGACCACGTTGCAAAACAGCTTCGACAGAAACTTTATGATCCCGTAATATAGCTGCAATCTGCGCTAACACACCCGGCTGATCACGCACGATCACATGCATATAAAAATGCGCATTCAGAATATCGGCAGAAGCAAAAGCACCTACTTTCATCACTTTGGCGGGGACACCGAAAACAGGCAACTTATGGTCGCGTGCAATATCGATTAAATCAGCAACAACCGCTGAAGCCGTTGGCCCTTCGCCAGCACCACGACCAACCAGCCAGCCTGTGCCTACAAAATCACCCTGGACATGCACAGCATTCAAAACACCGTTTACAGAACCTAGTGCGCTCTGTTCCGGCACAAGGCAAGGTTCAACGCTTTGGATGATCTTTTTACCTTCGCGACGACATAAACCAAGTAATTTGATCCTATAGCCCAGTTCTGTTGCATGCTGAATATCGGCAGCCGTAATATTTCGTATGCCCTTGGTTTCGACTTTGCCAATATCAGGCTTGGTGCCAAAAGCGAGCGCCGTCAGTATCGAAAGCTTATGCGCTGTATCAATACCATCAACGTCAAACGAGGGATCAGCTTCCGCATAACCTTTTGCTTGCGCCTCTTTTAAGACATCCTTGAAGTCACGTCCCGTCTCGCGCATCTCCGTCAGGATGTAATTGCAGGTGCCATTCAGAATACCCCGAACAGACTGCACATCGTTTGCCGCAAAGCCTTCGCGCAGTGCTTTAATGGCAGGTATGCCACCTGCAACTGAACCTTCAAAATTCAGGCTGACACCCTGCTTCTCCGCCAGTAATGCCAGCGCATGACCATGATGGGCCAGCAATGCTTTATTAGCCGTTACCACATGCTTACCAGCAGAAAGTGCTGCCACGACCAGATCATAAGCGACACCAGATGATCCGCCGATCAGCTCTACAATGACATCAATATCAGGATTATTGACCAGCTCCAGCGGATCATGCACCCATTCATACGAAGTAAGCTTTATACCGCGTGATTTTTTCTTACTGCGTGCTGAAACGGCAAGAATCTTGAACTTTTTACCTGAACGCCGCTCAAGATCGCGGGCATGTTTCTGGATGATTTTGACAACGCCGGCCCCCACATTCCCGAGGCCAGCGATACCAATGCGCATTTCTTTCGTCATTTTTGTACTTTCTAGTACATGAGGGGATTAGAAGAACCTGTCAGAATTTCTACACGTCGCGCTGCTGCTTCAGGATCAGCATTTGGCACCGATAAAGGCGGCACACGGTCGCCATGCGCCACAACCTGTATATTATCAGCAGGCATGCCATCGCGAATGAGCTGACGTGTAACATTCAAAGCACGATCCATAGAAACCTTGAGGTTAATCATACGGCGCTGAATTTCATCCTTGGCAATAGCGCGTGTGCTTGCATGACCTTCTACCTTTACAAGGCCGCAACCGCCTGCACGGCATTGGCTTGCCACGGCAGCCGTCACTTGTTTGCCCGCCTGGTTAACGCCGACATCTCCGTGATTAAAATAGATACGAGGTATGTTATCAGTACCCAGGTGGCCTTGATCGTACGGGGCTGGCGTCAAAGCTGTCGGCGCTGCTGGCGGGATCATCGCTGGTATTGCACCAGGAGCACCATATGTTGGTGCACCATCCAGCGGGAAAACCGTAACATTCGCATTCCCGCCAAAAGCCTTACCCGTACCTTGCGGCAGATGGGGAGCCGGCGTCAGCGGATTGGCCTCTGGCACATATGGCGCTGACATATCGTGATCATCCAGGGAGAAGACCTCTACGCTGCTATTACCCGTTGTGCGCAAAGCTTCTGTATATGTATGTTCGATCTGTTCATCAGACATAGCAGGCTGAGCCGATTGCACCTCCACTTTCTTACTGTCGGCTGTTTCACAAGCAGACAGGCTGGCGGCAATCATGGCAATACCAATAAGACATATAAACGGGCGCAAGGATCTGAACTCCGGTAAAAATTGTCAGAAGTCGACATCGTGGCCTATTCAGTCGTCAGATTCAAGGCCTTAAGACAATTGTGCTAATGCCCATCCTCAGGCATAGTTCCCCCATGAACAAACCAGAAAAAGACAGCCCGGAACCATCGATTCCCGCCATTCCTGACTTTATCCAGATTGGCCATATTTTGATGGAGGCCAGCCAACGCGCGCAACCTTTATTGCAGGAATTCCTTGAAAAATACGACCCCGGCAAAACGCTCCTGACGCCGGATCCCTTGAATTTGCAGGAAACCTACGCAAAATTTATGGGAAATATGATTTCCGACCCCCAGAAGCTGGTCGATATGCAGATGCAATTCTGGAGCGACTGGACCAATCTCTGGAGCGAAAGCACCAAAAAATTTCTAGGTCAGGATGGCAAAACCCTTTTTGAACCCGATAAGTCCGACAAGAGATTTAAATCCCCCCTCTGGAACCAAAGCGCATATTTCGATTTTATCAAACAATCCTATTTGCTTACCAGTCGCTGGCTCGAGAATATCGTGCGAGATACCGAAGGATTGGATGCTGCCACACGCCAGAAAATTGATTTCTACACACGCCAATATATCAACGCCATATCACCGACAAACTTTGTCATGACGAATCCTGAGGTGCTGGAAGAAACTGTTAGAACTCGTGGTGACAATCTGGTTAAAGGTCTGCAAAACCTGCTGGAAGATCTGGAGCGTGGTGGTGGTGAGTTGAATATCAGCACGACAGACTATAAAGCTTTTAAGTTAGGTGAGAATATTGCTACGACACCGGGCAAGGTTGTTTATCAGAACGACCTGATGCAGATGATTCAGTATGAACCTGCCACAGAACAGGTATATAAACGTCCCCTGCTGATTGTGCCGCCTTGGATCAATAAATATTACATCCTGGATCTTAAACCGGAGAATTCGTACGTAAAATGGCTCGTCGCACAGGGGCACACTGTATTTATCGTATCGTGGGTCAACCCGGATCGTAAACTCGCCCAGAAGAAATTCGAAGATTACATGCAGGAAGGCATCCTGATGGCGCTCGACCAGATGGAGATGATAACCAGCGAACGCGATGCCAATGTCATTGGCTATTGTCTGGGCGGCACATTACTGGCTGTGACACTAGCCTGGCTGCAGGCGAACGACAAAGCTGAACGCGTAGCGTCTGCGACCTTCCTGACTACACTTGTAGATTTCGAAGAATCCGGCGAGATGAAACTGTTTATCGATGATGAGCAGCTTAAACTGATGGAACAGGATATGGAGGCCAAAGGGTTTCTATCTGCTGATTCCCTTAAGAAAACATTCTCACTATTGCGCGCCAATGACATGATCTGGTCTTTTGTCGTGAACAATTACCTGATGGGCCGGGAGCCATTCCCATTCGACCTGCTTTACTGGAATGACGATTCCACCAACATGCCCGCCGCCATGCACAGCTTTTATCTGCGTATGTTCTACCGGGACAATGCATTGGTTACACCCTGCGCGGTTGAAATGAAGGGCACACCCATCGACATCAGCAAGATCGAAACACCTTGTTACTTCCTGTCCACGCGTGAAGATCACATTGCCCCATGGAAAGCCACATATGCCACGACGCAACTTGTCAAGGGTCCCAGAACATTTGTTCTGGCTGCATCAGGGCATGTGGCTGGCGTCGTTAACCCGCCGGACAAGAAAAAATATTGTTACTGGATCTATAAAGACACACCCGCCGATAATGAAGAGTGGCTTAAAAATGCTCAGCAAACAGATGGTTCGTGGTGGCCTCATCATGCGCAATGGCTGAAAGAGTTCGGCAACGGAGAAATCTCTGCGCGGAAAATAGAAAGTTTCATCGAAGATGCCCCCGGCAGCTATGTAAAGATGAAAGCGCCTGCTGTTTAAAAAGCATTAGGCGTTGAATATATAGCTATCAATCTTTTCTTACTCTCGAGCCGCGCGCTCACAGTTGTATGTATCAAAGGGTTATCAGCCGCTTTACATTTGAAAACGCCAAACTCTTCCGGCGAAATCTGCGGCAAATCCTCGCGGGGATCATCCCAGAAATAATGAGGATCATCTTTATCGGAAGGCGGCCTGTAAGGCCACGCTAGCGTTCCAAACTTTCCAATAAGGGTTTGAATACCCCTTCGCTTGCCCTCATCTCCATGCCATAAAAGCCAGTATTCATGACATGGCTCCATGACCAGCACCCCAACCCCCACCTTCGGGCTTTGGATAGCCTGACCATATTGCTGTGTTCGTTTTGAAAGATAGCGCCCCAGGCTTTCTGCATGCTGTTTGTTACTAAAAAAAACATTACAAGCATTCGTAAGCTGTCTGTTAAAGCGTTTAACAGATCTCTTATCACTGAAATTAGCGCCAAGCACAAAAGGCTGCCAGAAATGATGGTGTTCTTTTTCCTTCTTCAGTTTTGACGCAACAATATCAAGATCGACAGTTTCTAACGCCGCTTTCAGATTCTGTGGCATGTGTGGCCGCCAAGTTACCAGATTCACCTCGCGACGATTTAGCTCAGGCGCATAACGCGCAAAGTTCGCGTCTTCACCGCGAACAATAACAGGATCGAAACTCTGAAGTTCAGATAGATCAAGCATGCTATGACCATAGCAAAAGTGCTTCCGGGCTGACAAATTCCGAAAAAAAAGCTTATTTATCAGGTAAATACGTTATCTGCCCTCTACTTTCAGAATATCCGTATGCTTCTTCATATAGCGAAGCGTCAGGCAGAATGTCAGGATGAAGGCAAATGTCACCGGCCAGATGTAATCTTCGGCGAACCACTCACCAAAGCCCTCACCCTCAAACACGAGGTCCGTTACCATTTCTGTGACAAGGAAAGCCGTCGCCATACCCAATAGACCCTGATATTCACGCTTCAGCACTGTGCGCCATGAAAACTTCATTTCATGCGGACGCCACAGCTTGAGGTTAGGAATGATGACCGGAGTTTTAGAGCGCCATTCATCATAAACCGCGCCAAACTTGTCATGCAGGTATTTTTCTTCGGCGAGGATGATGCGTTCCATATAAATGAAGAAGAACATCGATACGATAAGCGCAAGCCACCAGACCTTAATTGACAGCACTACACCCAGAATGGTGATGAAGTTACCCAGATAAAGCGGATTACGCACGATGGAATACATGCCTGACGTATTCAGGACATCAGCGCGCTGGCCTTGCGTATTGCGCCCTGATGTACCCGCAGGAACAAAACCGACAGTCACCCAGCGGATTGCCAGACCTGACAGAGAGAGTAAGAAACAAAACAGAACCCAAAGATCTTCCGGCACATCGCCAACTAACGCTTCTACTTTTGCACTTTCGCTAAACGCCAGCAGCAACGGCGCGATAAACAGCAGTGGTATATAACTACGCAGGCGGAACAGGGTATGACCGTGCTTAACCATGGTTTCATGTAGGCTCATTCAGGAATACTCCATATTGTGACGATAGGTACGAATATAGCGCCGTCTGCAAAAGAAAACAGCACCTACGAAAGGTGCTGTTTTCCACTTACTGGAGCAAGGAATACTAAGGCTTCAGCACCGGTGCCGGTGCTGGTTTTACCGCCGGCTTGTCTTCGGCTTCTTCTGGTTTTTTTACTTCTGTTGCTGGTTTTGTCATGTCGTTCACTCCTCTATCTAGTTTCGACAGAATTAGAGTAAGAACGTATCGAAACAGGGTAAAGCGAAAAAGACAGCATTCAGTCAGCAATTTATTTGACATATAAAACAACATGCCCGCCAAGAGTTTGATATCAAAGAATACCCACTTTTGCGACTATTTCAGGCTGTGGATAACTTGCATCGTGTTAACCAAAATTAAGAAGCGCTCCAGTTGCCTGAAGCGCCTCTTTATTATCTGGGAGGAGGAAATTCCCTCCTCTATTACCATCGCCAATTTTATTCTTCCCCTTAACGCGGGGTGCATTATAGTTATTAACGCTTCGCCCACTGTTTGGAGCGACGTGCTTTGTGAAGACCGACCTTCTTACGTTCAACAACGCGGCTATCGCGTGTGAGCATGCCAGCTTTCTTGAGGGCGCCTCGCAGTTCAGGATCGTAGTTCTGCAGCGCACGGGAAATACCGTGACGAACAGCACCAGCCTGACCGGACAGACCGCCACCAGCAACTGTGCACATCACATCGAAAGACCCAACGCGGTTTACGATCAGGAACGGTTGGTTCAGGATCAGGCGTTGTGTGTGACGAGCGAAGTATACGGATTGGTCACGACCGTTCACGATCACTTGGCCTTTACCGGGTTTCAGCCATACGCGTGCAACAGCATCTTTACGACGACCGGTTGCATAAGCACGACCCAGCTTGTCAATTTTAGGTACACGGGGAGTAACTTCGGTTTTTGCAACACCGGCTGTGCTCAATGCATCGCCCATTGTGTTCTTACCGGCTACCTGTGCGAGGTCCTGAAGGGAACCTTCTGTTTTCTTTCTCGGAGCCATGGATTAGTTACCTTTCACCTTGTTCTTGATGTTCATGCTGCCCACATCCAGAACTTCCGGATTTTGTGCAGCGTGTGGATGCTCGGCGCCAGCGTATACACGCAGGTTTGACATCTGCTGGCGTGCCAGCGGACGGTGTTTCGGCATCATGCGCTCGATTGCTTTGTAAACAACGCGCTCAGGATGATCGCCATCCAGAATCTGACCCCATGTGCGGGATTTGATACCGCCCGGGTAACCTGTGTGCCAATAGAACAGGCTCTGTTCTTTTTTACGACCTGTGATGCCTACTTTGTCAGCGTTGATGATGATGACATTATCACCGCAATCAACGTTCGGTGTGTAGTGTGGCAGATGCTTGCCGCGCAGACGCAGGGCAACGATACCAGCCAGACGACCCAGAACTACGTCCTGCGCATCGATCAGTACCCATTTCTTCTGCACCTCAGCAGGCTTGATGTAATAGGATTTCATTGTTTTTCACCTTGTTTCAGGCCCCTTCCGATACATGGAAAAGACCTCTCTTTTTTGAGAACGCTGTGTTATGCCGCGCTCAGTAAAACAAGTCAATAAAAAATCGTATAAAAACAGAAGATTAGTCATACGGTAAATTGATACCGCAGTTAAAATTACATTTAACACATTGATTTATATATGAAATACAGACAGCACTCTACGGATTGAGAATCGTCAAATCCCGGTTATAGACCTGCAGCCCGCTTGTAATAGGTGTAACAGCACTCGTAAGAGGCTCGTTTTCCGACCAGGCCACATGGGTAAGCCCCTGCTCTCTGCATGTACGAATGGCAGATTCCACGCGCTGAATATAATCATCCATAAACGGACGCGCCGGTGCCAATGCCGCACGGAAAGATCGCCGCAAAGAAAAACCATCATCCAGAAAGGTCGTTGAAAACCTGCCAAAGCGCGTCGTCAAACGCTGTTTCTCTGCAGCAACGATAGGCTCATGATATTGCTGAAAGCGCGCAAGCGCAGTGACACGGTCAGCTTGCACATAACGTACTTCGTTATGACGAATAGATCCCGGCTTTCCATCGGCTCCGACATCAGCATCAAACAACGTGAACTCACTTGGTAGCGGGAAAATCATATTGATAACATGCAGATCACGGCTGGGAACCGGGTCTATAATGGTCCAGGAATTATATAGTTCATATTCCTGATACTCGATAAAGCTTTGCAAGCGATCTCCCATAATCATGTTCCCTGAATAAATTTTATTGTTATTCAAAAGACTAATGCCGTGTCGTAATGACTGTCAATTGCTGAACTGTTGATAGTTTTTTGCACCGCAGCTTGTACCGCCCACTCATCACCTATAATTTATTCAGAACCAAAACAGGGATGGATTCTATGACAAGCAAAAGTAATGTACTGAAATTTGAAACCTTGGCCGTTCATAGCGGCACGCAACCTGACCCCATTACAGGCGCCAGCAGCCCCGCCATTCATCAGTCATCCTCTTTTGTATTCCGCGACACAAAACATGCCGCCGATGTATTTGCCCTGAAAGAACCTGGTTTTATCTATTCACGTGCAACCAATCCCACTGTCAGCCACCTAGAGGAAAAAATTGCTGCGCTTGAGGGCGGCACAGGCGCCACCTGCACAGCATCCGGCCTTGCCACAAACCTTCTCGCTTTCAGTGCATTGATGGATTCTGGCGATGAGTTTGTCGCCACGCAAAAACTCTACGGCGGCACAGCCGGACAATTTCGTGACACTTTCACCCGCGCGTTTGGATGGAAATGCAATTTCACTGATCCCGATCAGCCTGATGATTTCAAACGCAAGATCACAGAAAAAACAAAACTGATTTTTATTGAAAGCCTTTCAAACCCACAGGGCGTTATTCCAGATCTCGAAGCCTATGGTAAAATCGCAAGCGACGCTGGCATTCCCTTGATCGTTGACAACACAGTTGCCACACCATATCTGTGCAAGCCATTTGATTACGGCGCCAATATTGTTGTGCACTCAACAACCAAATACTTCAGCGGCCATGGCCAATCCATGGGCGGTGCCGTTGTTGATGGCGGCTCTTTCGACTGGATGAAACATGCCAAGAAATACCAGCAGCTAACAACAGAAGTATCCGGCTATCGCGGCACAGTGTTCGCCCGCGATTTCAAAGAAGCACCACTTGCCATGTACAACCACGCTGTGGGCTTGCGCGATCTGGGCATGAATCAGCAACCGATGAATGCCTATCTCACCATGCTGGGCATGGAAACACTGCATCTGCGCATGAGAGCCCATTCAGAAAATGCACTCAGGATCGCTGAGTACCTAAGCAAACACGAAGCCGTCAGCTGGGTGAGCTTTGCAGGTCTCCCCTCCAGCCCTTATTACAAGAACGCGCAGAAATACATGCGTAATGGCTGGGCAAGCTCCCTCTTCACTTTTGGCCTGAAGGGCGGCTACAACGCTGGTATCAGCCTGGTAGAAAACACCAAGCTGTTCCGCCACCTCGCCAATATTGGTGATACGCATAGCTTGATCATTCACCCGGCATCCACCACCCACGCGCAATTGACGGACGAACAAAAAATTGCAGCCGGTTGCGGCCCGGATGTCATTCGCATTTCTGTCGGTATTGAAGCCGCGGAAGATCTGATGGCGGACCTTGACCAGGCATTGAAAGTCGCCAAGGCCAAAGCAGCTTAACGATAACGGGTAATCTCGGTTCCCACGCGCCCCTCGGGATAGACCTCAAGCTTCTCGATGGTCACGGTGACGCATGACGTACGATCATCCGCCAGCGCCATACTGGCGAGGTGTTCAGCCATGGTTTCTACCAGTTCAAAGTGCTGTTTCGGCAGATCACGAATAGCCGCGACCAATCCCTCATAAGACATCGTATCTTCGATATGATCACGCTTGATTTCATAGTTCTTCAAGGTCACTACGATAGATACCTTGATCTGCTGCGGCGCCTCATGCTCCCGCGGATAAATACCAATCCGCGCAGGCACAACGAAATCACGGACCAGAACTTTAGTCATATTTTGATTCATCATGCGGGGGTTATAACAAAAAAGCAGAGAGATTTCCCTGAGAATCTGCCTTTTAACCCTTAACTTCGATTTTTAGCCTAATTCAATAACCTAAGCCACCAGCAATTGCCCGCCGGAGACCAGAGCCTCTTCATTGGTCAGACCTGTAATGCCCTGAATAGTCGCGATCTGGACCAGGCTGTAAGTGCCGCCTGTACCGTCACGATCCACTTTCAGGACCGTGTCAGAGCCGCTGGTGGTTATTTCCACCCAGTCGGTGATAAGATCGGTGAGCGGATCGTAGGAACCTAATACATCGGTCAGGTCAATCACATCATTCGCCACATCGAAGTCTTTGATGACATCAATGTTATTGAATGCACTGGCTGTTTGGAACACGAAGGCGTCTGCACCCGCGCCACCGTATAGCGTATCCAGGCCATCCCCACCCTTAAGAATATCATCGCCATCACCGCCATGGAGGAGGTCATTGCCGCCATCGCCCGAGATATCATCATTGCCGGAGCCACCATGAACATCGTCAGCGCCGCCACCGGCCGTGATCGTATCATTACCGGCCTTACCCAGAATGGTTTCATCGGCTGAGGTATAAGCGATCAGATCGTTACCAGACGTGCCGTTCACCCATGACGCATAATCATGCAGGCTGGTGACAAACCCATCAGCGAATTCCACGAATTCAATGCGGTAGTTAGTCGTGCCACTGCGGAGGTTCTCAACCGTGACTTCATCCACGCTGGCCGTAACCGTGATCTTGGTATCGTATGAAGACACATTGCTGAAACTGATCGCGTTGACATCAATGCCGGATCCCATGCGCAACGTATCCGTGCCGCCATGAACATCCTTCACCACATCAAGGCCGGAGGAATAGACGATAATATCATTCTGCGCACCGCCGCTGATCGTGTCATTGCCCGCCCCGCCATCCAGAAGGTCATTGCCGTCATTGCCGTTCAGCGTATCGTCGCCATCGCCGCCATACAGCATGTCATCGCCGTCACCACCGTTCAGCGTGTCGTTGCCGCTATAGCCATAGATAATGTCATTCAGGCTGCCGCCATAGAGAACGCCGCTGATCGTATTCGCGCTGCTGTTGCCATGGGTCGTTACCGACAATCCCGTCAATGTCATGGTGCTGTTATCATAGAAGCGGATGGTTTCAATCTGGCGGGCGCTTGTGAACTGGTCAGTGATGGTTATGGCATTTGATCCGTTGATCGTGATCACCATATCATTCAGCGCGCCGAAGTTGCGGGCGAAGGTCAGGTCCGATGCTGCCCACCCTTCAATGAAGCGCAGTTCATCCGTGCCGGAGATATCGTAAATGGTATCAAGGCCGCTGGTGAACAGATACGTGTCCGCGTC
>CAMLJM010000034.1 GCA_946480475.1 uncultured Alphaproteobacteria bacterium | reverse complement strand
GTCATGAAGAACATTCGCCAGAACCTGTTCTTTGCGTTTGCCTATAATGCGGCAGGCGTGCCCATTGCTGCGGGTATCTTGTTTCCGACTTTTGGCATTCTTCTTAATCCCATTATAGCGGCAGCAGCCATGGCTTTTAGTTCTGTCAGCGTTATCGGGAACGCCCTGAGATTGAAGATGCTAAGGATTTAACCATCCATATCCTGCTTTACAACCGTCGTAAAACTCTGCCTATGAATTGCGGTGCATGCAAATAAGCTACCTTATTCCTCGATCAGTCCGGATTGCCACATTTTCTGTTTTCTATGAATCGTGGATGGATTGATTTCCAGTCGGCGCGCAGCTTCGGTAATATTCCCATTGCAAAGAGACAAAGCATGCTCTATGGCCGCACGTTCCAGATCCCTCATTGGCAGGATAACCTCGCGGGTGTTGATATTGTGAATATTTGGCACGTCTTGCGCCAACGGTGTAAAGGACGCCGGCGAAAGCATTTCGGCTGTTATGCTCTGGCCTGTATTCATGATAACCGCGTGGCGAACCATATTTTCAAGCTCCCGCACGTTTCCGGGCCACCGGTATTGCAGCAGGAAATCCTCCGCTTCCGGGGTCATGCGCGCAAAGTCCTTTTTTTCGACCCTGGCTGCCTTTTCAAGGAAGAATTGCGCCAGAAGAATAATATCCTTACCGCGCTCGCGCAGAGGCGCGATCTCAATCGGGATGACGGCCAGACGATAATACAAGTCCTCGCGCAGTATGCCCTTGGCAATGGCCCCGAACGGGTTGCGGTTGGTGGCGGAAATAAAGCGAATATCCGATTTATATAACTGGCTGCTGCCGACGGGGGAGAATGTACCCTCTTGAATGAAACGCAGCAGTTTGGATTGCAAGGCCGCCGGCATCTCCGTCAATTCATCGAGAAACAGCGTGCCGCCATGCGCGCGTTGCGCCGCGCCTTCACGATCCGATGTCGCACCTGTAAACGCGCCTTTGACGTGGCCAAATATCTCGCTTTCGATCAGTTCGTGCGGAATAGCCGCACAGTTCAGGGCGACAAAACTCTGACCGCTGCGCGCACTCAATGAATGGATGGCTTGCGCCGCGACTTCCTTGCCCGTGCCGCTTTCCCCCACAATCATAACAGAAGCCTGGCTTCGCGCAGCGTTCTCAATCATGTGATAAAGAGACTGCATCTCCATCGACTGCCCGATAAAGCCGCAAAAATGCGTGCGGTCTGAATCCTGTAAAACGCTTACGATCTTTTGCAGTTTTCTTTTCTCTATGGCGTTCGCCAGCGTCACCTCCAGGCGCGCAGGGTTAATGGGCTTCGCTATAAAATCATCCGCGCCCCGTTGCATTGCCTCTACGGCAGTGCTGAGCGAGGCTTCGCCGGTGATAATGATAATGGCGCTGGCCACTCCTTTTTCGCGTGCGATCTGCAGTATTTCCATCCCATGGATATCAGGCAGATTGAGATCGAGCAGAACGGCTCGCGGCGCTTCATCACACATGATACGCAAAGCGTCCTCGCCTTTTTCCGCTATCTTCGTTGCATACCCTTTCTTGTTCAGCAGTTCCTGAAACATCAGCGCCAGAAACGTTGAATCCTCAACAATCAGGATGAAATCTTTTTGCATCTTCGACTTGGCCTTGCAAATTGTCAGACCGTTGCGGTTTGCAACGGCACAATGCCCTTCCCTCTATTGTCAGGGAAATCTTTTAAGGTTCGATAAATGCCTAAGCTGCTGATAAGGCATGTTATTTTCCATAATGTATTAATTGGCACAGGGTTTGCGAATGATCTACAGCCGCAGGTCAGGGACGGCAGATTAGAAAGAAAAGGGAATCGATGTCGGAACAATCATTCAAACGGGAACAAGTGGTAGAAATTATCGGATCCGTTGTCCAGCGTATCACGCACGCCACCCCGACTGATACGGTTCTCCTGCAGAAAATCAGCGCCCTGAACGAAGCCATTGACGGCCTGCGCACGGAACTGAGTCAGGCACACGCCCGCCAAACGCAATCCATCATTCCAGAAACATCAAGCGATCTGGACGCCATCGTCGAAACAACAGAAGCCGCCACCAACAGCATCATGGATGCCTGTGAAAAAATTCAGGCCGGCATAGAAGGTGCGGACACCGCCATGCACCAAGCTGTGGAAAATGAAATCATCCACATCTACGAGGCGTGCGCCTTTCAGGACCTGACCGCACAGCGCATAGCGCGGATCATGAAAACCCTGAAAGAGATCGATAGCCAGGCCCGCACGATTTCTGACGTTCTGCATGAACGTTTCGGGGATATTGAAAGTGTTTCTGAAACCCCAGGCGCTGACGCCTCGGTTTCATTGTTAAACGGACCCTCTCTTCCTGGGCAAGGCATTTCCCAGGAAGAGATCGACAAACTTCTCAACGACATGATCTAGGGAGAACATGATGACTCATGCCAATGTAAAAGCCAGCGTTAAAACCAACCCTTCCGCAAAGAAATCAGAGTCTGCCGGCTCGGCTTCCGATGAGGCCCGTGCAATCGCCTCTGCGCTGGATAAATCACAGGCTGTAATTTACTTTGATCCTTCCGGCAAAATTCTGGAAGCCAACGATCTTTTTCTCCAAGTGATGAATTACAGCCTGGATGAAATCCAGGGCAAACATCACAGCATGTTCATTGATCCGGCCTACGCCAGCAGCATACAGTACCGCCAGTTCTGGGAAGCTCTGGGTCGCGGGGAATATCAGACAGACATTTTTAAACGCATCGGCAAAGGCGGCAAGGAAGTCTGGATCCAGGCATCATACAACCCGTTGACCGATAAAAATGGAAAAGTTTATAAGGTTGTCAAATTCGCGACCGACATTACGGAACAAAGGCTCCGCAACGCCGACTACGAAGGCCAGATCGCTGCCATTGGCAAAGCGCAGGCCATTATTGAGTTCAACCTCGATGGCACGATTGTCACAGCCAATCCTAATTTCCTCAATACCCTGGGCTACCGCCTGGAAGAAATTCAGGGCAAGCACCATCGTATGTTCGTCGAACATTCCTACGAAGCCAGCCCTGATTATGCGCAGTTTTGGAGCGATTTGAGAAACGGGGAATTCCAGGCCGGTGAATACAAGCGCATCGGCAAGGGTGGCAGGGAAGTCTGGATCCAGGCATCATACAATCCCATTCTTGATCTGAACGGAAAACCATTCAAAATCGTCAAATACGCTACTGACATTACCGCAGACAAAGTCCGGAATGCGGATTACGAAGGTCAGATCGCCGCTGTCAGCAAATCGCAAGCCGTCATCCAGTTTAATATGGAGGGCACCATCATGGACGCGAATGAAAACTTCCTGAGCGTCATGGGTTACCGGCTGGAAGAGATAAAAGGCAAGCATCACAGCATGTTCGTCGAGCCTGCTTACCAATCCAGTCCTGATTATGCCCGCTTCTGGGACTCCTTACGCCGCGGTGAATACCAGGCTGCTGAATACAAGCGCATCGGCAAGGGCGGCAAGGAAGTCTGGATCCAGGCATCCTACAACCCTATTCTCGACCTGAACGGAAAACCATTCAAAGTCGTCAAATACGCCACCGACCTGACCGAACAGAAAGCGCAGAAAAAGCGCGACATGGAAATGCTGGCCAATAACTTCCAGGGCCGCGTCCAGTCGATCATCAGCTCGGTCGCTTCGGCATCCACAGAGCTGGCGCATACGGCAGAACTGATGAGCAAATCCATCGGTGAATCCAACGTCAATGCGCAGGATGCGGTCAAGAGTTCGGAAGAAACCTTCCAGAACGTCCAGACCGTCGCCGCAGCATCGGAAGAAATGTCCGCGACGATCAAGGAGATTTCATCTCAGACGCAAAATGCCAACTCGCTGATCTCCGACTCCGTGGAGAAGGTCAAGGGCGCGGACGCGCACGCGACAGAGCTGCAAAACGCTTCGCAGCAAGTCCGTAATGTGATCCAGTTGATCTCCAACATCTCTAGTCAGATCAACCTGCTGGCCCTTAACGCCACAATTGAATCGGCGCGGGCGGGCGAAGCCGGAAAAGGATTTGCGGTTGTTGCGAACGAGGTTCGAAACCTCGCCGGTCAGACCAACAAATCCATTCAGGATATTGAAAAGGTCATTACCGATATGTCCCGTGCGTCTGATGGCGTGATCTCGGCACTGGGCGGCATCAAAGACTCGGTAGATAAGATTTTCTCATCCAGCGCCGGAATCGCGTCGGCTGTGGAAGAGCAGTCCGCCGTGGTGAATGACATCGCCCAGAACATGAATATCGCCACCCACAAGACGCAGGCCGTGAAAGAGAACATTACATCGGTCAGCCAATTGTCCGGCGAAGCGGAGCAGAACTCACAACAGGTTCTGATTGCCTCCCAGGATCTTTCCCGTCAAGCAGAGGACCTGGAGCGCGAAGTTGCCGAATTCCTGTCAGAAGTACGGGCAGGTTAAGGCAACAGGTAGAACGGGAGACGCATTATGGAAGACATCATTGCCGAATTCCTGGCTGAAACGAACGACGCTCTTAGCGCCCTGGACAACGATATCGTCCTGCTGGAGCAGGACCCGGAGAATGACGAACTGATCTCAAGAATCTTCCGGGTTCTGCATACCATCAAGGGAACCTGCGGTTTCCTGGGGCTATCGCGGCTCGAACGCGTGGCACACAAGGGTGAAGATGTTCTAGGCCTATTCCGGGACAAGAAGCTGGCGGTCACGGCGGATTATGTGTCGCTGATCCTCGAATCTCTCGACCGGATTAAGGACATCGTCACAGGGATTGAAACCACCGGCCAGGAACCGGAAGGCGATGACAGCGCCCTGATCGCACGGCTGGAAGCCGTCTATAACGGCCATGATCTTTCTGTCACGGCGGCGCATGAGCCTCCTGCCATTCATGAGACGGAAAACAGCACTGAAGAAGAAGCTGATATGGAAACGCCGGTAGCAGACGAAGAGACAATAATAGAAGCCCCCCTCCCTGCAACTGCCGACGCGGGAGAAGAATCAGCGAGCGATTCAGACAAAGCCGTGCGCGCACCGCAAACGCTGCGCGTCAATGTGGAACTGCTTGAAAATCTGATGACCATGATCAGCGAACTGGTGCTGACGCGTAACC
Source organism: uncultured Alphaproteobacteria bacterium (assembly GCA_946480475.1). Next base: position 17,810 of record CAMLJM010000034.1, on the reverse strand, counting down.
AACTGCTACAAATCTCTCGCCAGAACAAGGAGAATGAATTCCTTGCGCCGCTGCAGCGTTTAAATCATGTCGTATCCGATCTGCAGGAAGGCGTCATGAAAACGCGCATGCAGCCTATCGGCAATGCCTGGTCGAAACTGCCACGGATCGTGCGCGATGTCTGCAAGGAACTGGACAAAAAAATTGACCTTGAAATGAACGGTCAGGAAACGGAACTCGACCGCCAGATTCTCGATATGATCAAGGATCCGCTAACCCACATGGTTCGCAACTCCGCCGACCACGGCATAGAAACCCCCGCGGAACGACTTGAGAAAGGCAAGCCCGAAACAGGAAGAATCGTCTTGAACTCCTATCATCAGGGCGGCCATATCATCATTGAAATCGGTGATGACGGACGCGGCCTGCCGCTGGACAAAATAAAAAAGAAGATCGTGCAGAACGGCCTGGCGACAGAAGAACAGGTTGCCGCCATGTCAGTCCAGCAGATTCAGCAATATATCTTCCATGCCGGACTTTCCACCGCTGAAAAAATAACAGCCGTTTCCGGGCGTGGCGTCGGTATGGACGTCGTGCGTTCTAATATAGAGAAAATAGGCGGATCGATTGAAATGCGATCCGAAGAAGGTAAAGGCACGACATTCACCATCAAAATCCCCCTCACCCTGGCAATCGTATCCGCCCTGATTGTCGGTGTTGCAGGGCAACGTTTTGCCATTCCCCAGCTTGCCGTTTCTGAATTGGTGCTGGTAGGCAAAAACAACAGCAATCAGATAGAAACAATCGACAACGCCAGCGTCCTGCGGTTGCGCGGCAAGCTTTTACCCCTGGTATCGCTTTCGAAGCTTCTCAATATACCGGTGGAGCACGAGCCTGACGCCCAATATATCGTTGTCACACGCGCGGGGGCGACGGTATTCGGCCTGATTGTCGATCATGTCTTTGACCTTGAAGAAATTGTTATCAAACCTTTATCCAGAAACCTGAAGACTCTGTCTATTTTCTCCGGGAATACGATTCTGGGCGATGGATGCGTCATTATGATTCTCGATCCCGCTGGCATCTTGAAAACCGTGGACCTCGCAGAGGCGCATGAAAGCAAAGCCGCGGCCAAGGATGACGCGGAAAAAACGGCCCAGCCGGAGAATCTCCTCCTTCTCTTCCGCGCTGGCGACCAGACGCTGAAAGCCGCGCCTGTCGACCTTATTTCAAGGCTGGAAGAAATAGAGACCGCCGATATCGAATATGCCGACGGCCTGCCCGTTATACAATATCTCGGCGCGCTTATGCCGGTTCACAACATTGATTGCAGCCAGAATAATGAAGAACGCAGGCCATTGATCATTCTGCGTCATGAAGACCGCAATGTGGGTCTTGTCGCCGACCAGATTCTCGACATCGCGAAATATTATGGCACTCTGAATTGGGACAGCGGCAAAACGATCTCTGAAAGCGTCATAATCAACGATTGCGTGGCTGATGTTATCAACGCCCCGCTTCTGACCGCCAAGGGTGTGAAAACAGTGGAAGGAGCAAGAAACCATGACCTCCATATCTGAAACAGGCGGCAGGATCCAGGTTCTGTCCGTATTCCTTGATAATACTGTGTTCGGCATTCCTATCGCCAGAATCCAGGATGTCCTGCGCCCCTTGCAACTGACGAAAGTTCCGCTAGCGCCAGGGTATGTCGAAGGCATTTCGAATTTGCGTGGCCGTATCGTCACGGCAATCAACCTGCGCAAACGTGTCCAGAACGGTGATGGCGGCAGTTGCGCCTCGGCAGGTGAGCACATGAATGTCGTCGTCGATAGCAAAGGTGAGTTGTATAGCATTCTTGTCGACCGTGTCGGCGATGTCCTGACGTTGGAGAACGAGCAGGTCGAAAACCCGCCCTTGACTCTGAATCAATCCTGGCGGGATGTGACATGTGGCGTTCACCAGTTGAACGGTTCAATCATGATCATACTCGATACGGAGCGCATCATTCACGAAGGACAGTCATAGGAAGAGGAATTGCCATGGAAAGAACATGCCTGATCGTCGATGATAGTCCTGTGATACGCAAAATCGTGCGCCAGAACATGGAAAGCTTCGGTTTTCGCTGCAGCGAAGCCGAGAATGGCGCAGCGGCGCAATCGTTCTGTGAAAAGAACACACCCACATTGATTATGCTAGACTGGAATATGCCTGTTATGACGGGTATAGACTTCCTGCGTGCGCTGCGCGCCATGAATAACGGGAAAAAACCCATTGTTTTCTTCTGCACGACAGAAAACGATATGTCGCATATTACTATGGCCCTGGAAGCCGGTGCGCAAGATTTCATCATGAAGCCATTCGATCGTGAAATCCTGGGATCGAAACTCGAGCAAAACAATTTGTTGGAGTTGTCCTAATGGAAACAAGACCGAACGCAGGCGGGGCCAGCAGACCCATAAGAGTGATGATCGTCGACGACTCTGCCGTCATCAGAACCGTAATCGAACGCATTCTGAAGAGCGATAACAATATAGAAGTCTGCGGATATGCGTTTACAGGTGAGCATGCTGTGAATACGGTTTCCGTCTGCAACCCGGATATCATTCTTCTTGATATCGAGATGCCCGTGATGGATGGACTGACTGCCATCCCCCTCCTGCTCGCTAAAAAAGCTGATGTAAAAATCCTGATGTGTTCGACCCTATCGGAGCGTGGCGCGGAAATTTCTATGAAAGCGCTGTCCCTGGGAGCGGCAGACTGCATACTAAAACCCTCCGGGGTCGCTTCCATACAACAGAACGGCGACTTCCACACCGAACTTTTGCGGATGGTGCGTTCCTTGGGGCGCTTGTCCGTATCCCCGGAAAAGCAGATACAAAAAAGTTGCACCTTACTTAGAGGCAGACCGGAACTTCCACCCAAAATCGTGGCAATCGGCAGTTCAACCGGCGGCCCCAATGCATTGTCTCTTGTGATGTCCTCACTCCGCAACCTGCCTGTGCCGCTGGTAATCACACAGCACATGCCCGCAACCTTTACCCGCATTCTGGCCGACCATCTTTTCCAGGTCAGCGGCGTTAGTTGCTGCGAGGGGCAAGACGGCATGTTATTGCAACCTGGACATGCCTATATCGCTCCGGGCGGACTTCATATGACATTCCGCAAGACAGCGGAAGGCACAATGATCGCCCTGGACAACGGGCCGAAAGAGAATTTCTGCAAACCGGCAGTTGATCCTATGCTGCGCAGTCTGTCAGGCATATATGGCGCGCATATACTTGCTGTGATCCTGACAGGCATGGGCGAGGACGGTCTTGCTGGCGCACGCCAAGTCGTTGAGGGTGGCGGGCAGGTTATTGCACAGGATCAGGCCAGTTCAGTCGTCTGGGGCATGCCCGGAGCGGTAGCGCAGGCCGGGTTGTGCCGGGGAATTATGCCATTGACGGAAATTCCCGGCTTTATTCTGCGGGCTTGCGGACGCAAGCCAGAACTTGCCATGACGGGAGAGCGCGTATGACCAACATAAGCCCCGAAGACTTCCAGTTTTACCAGGCGTTGCTCCTGAAAGAGTCCGGACTCGCTTTGAACGCTGATAAAACGTATCTCCTGTCGACACGCCTTACTCCCGTCGCCGCCAGTCTGGGATATAAAACGCTGGATCATTTTACAGCAGAGTTGCGGAATGCCCCTACACGGGCCCTTGTTTCCAGCGTCGTCGAAGCAATGACCACGAACGAGACATCGTTCTTCCGCGATACGAAACCATTTACGATGCTGCGTGAGTTATTGCCAGGACTCATTAAGTCCCGGGAACGGCAAAAAACAATCCGCATATGGTCCGCTGCATGTTCCAGCGGCCAGGAATGCTACTCCATCGCCATGCTTATGGATGAATTCTTCGCCGACAAACCCGGCTGGCGCTATCAGATTGTGGGCACTGATATCTCTCAGGATATCCTGGCGCAGGCAGCACGCGGAGAGTATAGCCAGTTCGAGGTGCAACGCGGCCTGAGCATCCAGATGATGGTGCGTTACTTCAAACAGGAAGACGGGAAATGGCGTGTTAACGATACGCTGCGTCAGAACGTGAAGTTTCAGTATGCCAATTTGTTGGAAAGCTTCTCTCATCTGGGCATGTTTGACATCGTTTTCTGCCGGAACGTTCTGATTTATTTCAATAACGAAACGAAATCCGCCGTCTTGAGCAAAATGGCGCCTGTTTTGGCGACCGATGGCTTCCTCTTTCTAGGAGCCTGTGAGACTATGCTTAATCTCGACGTGCCCTTTGAAAGCATGCCGGGGCGTCATGGCATCCTGCAGAGAAAACGGCTTACTAAAGCCGCAGATGAGAAAGCCATGGATATAGCAGCATTGGGGTCCCGTTAATCGGGGTGCAAAAGGGAAACAGGAAAGGAAAGGGAAGCCACTATGAAAGTTAATCCTCTTGATTTTGTCCTCGTCGTCGATGACGCGAGCAGTATGGTGAAGATTGTAGTCAGTCTTCTGACCAAGATTGGGTACAAGAACATTGATACGGCATCAAACGGTGCGGAAGCGTTAAAGAAGGTTCGTGAAACACGCTATGCCGTTATTTTCTCCGACTGGAACATGCAACCTATGACAGGACTCGAACTCCTGCAGAATGTGCGCGGCCTTAAAGGGAATTTTCCCACGAGCAATTCCGTGCCTTTCGTCCTGATTACGGCGGAGTCCAAACCTGAGAACATCATCGCTGCAAAGCAGGCGAATGTGAATGGTTATATCGTAAAGCCGTTTACAGCAGAAACACTGGCCCAGAAGATCGAGACTATCTGACAGGAGACTGGCCATGACGGTGAATCTGGATAAAGACGCATATTCCCGAAGCGAAGTGCAAGATATGCTGAATTTCATTCAGGCCGCACACCAGGATGAACACAAAAAAGTCGTGGCACAGATGCGCCAGCTTATGGCTTACGTTGACGAACATAATATGAGAAGCGGTGACGCAGCAGAGAAAAAGAACAGTCTGGGTGATGACGCTGAGAAAATTTGTGCGGAATTGAAAGATATGTCAGCCCATTTGGATAAGGCGATCAACGCCATTATCCTGCAATCAGGAAAAATCGAAGATCTTCTGAAGGTTTACCAGTTTTCCGAAGCGCGGAAAGTCAAGGAAAGCATCGTAAAGATTTGCGAAGCTTGCAACGTTCACGATATCGCCACCCAACGCATTGGCAAAATCATAAAAATTCTGAACGGGGAAAGCGACAAGATTGCCGACAAAAACAATCTGGAAACCGGCCCTCAACTATCCTCTCAGGCGATGAGTCAGGCCGATATCGATAAACTACTTGAAGGTTAGGATATCCTCAGTAACGGCTGGGGCGGTGACCGTAATTCTTACCACCATAACCTGAACCATATCCTTGATCCCGGTTACCAATACGCATACTGCTGCGCCCTGTCAGAGAACGGTTTCCGTATGCTTGATTGCCGCGACTGCCTTCACCATAACGGTAGAGTCGGTTATCGTTCGAACGACCATAATAATTTTCGTCTTCCCAATCGCTGGCACCTGCAGAATATATATCGTCACTCTCATAATCCAGGTCAGCCATATCATCATAGTGGCGCCCACTTGGAATAAATCGGCCCTGATTATAACCCTGATTACGGGAAGGCTGGTTATAATCATCATTATGCCAGTTGTGTTGATCGTAGTTAGCCGTGACACCCTCCCCCTTCTTATCTTTCTTTCCGGCTGCGATTCTACTTTCGGGATGGCCTGACTTCACCCATAGATCGCGTATGGATTTCGGCAGAGCCTTCTTCACCTGATCCAGTTCTTCGGGCGAAATATAATGATCCAGCGCATGAAAAACCGCATGACATGCCACCTCTGGATCAAGCGGTGAAATACCCTCTAAGGCCTTCCGGATATCTTCCAGGAACTGTTTCCGGCTGCGTGGACGCGCAGGTGGTTGCGGGTCCCAACTGTGAAAATAAAGTCCACGAATTAGCATGGGTAGTTGCGCCGCCAACTGCGCACTTTCATCCACACTCAGCCTGTCACGCACTGCATGCAGGACGGCTTTAAGCGCGTGGTAAGAATGCTGACGATCATGGCCGAGATGCCGCCCGACATCACTGAGCCACAAGTTGGCCACCTGTGCGGAACGCGCTATAATTGCAGGCTGATTATTCATGTGAACCTCCTTCAGGCTGCCTTGCCTGTGGCTGCCTCCACGACTTCGCTGGTTTCCTGTTTGTCATCATTGTTGCGGATAATGCGCCCGAATGTCAGTACGCCACACATGCTGTTCTGATCATTCTTTACAACCAGACGGCTGACTTTGTTATCGCTCATGACTTTGGCGGCATCTTCCAAACTATCGGTTTCCTTACAGGAACATACGTCATCTGTCATACAATCACGCACCTTAACCTGCCCCGGAGTTTTGCCTTCGGCAATCGCCCTGATCACGATATCACGATCCGTAATAATGCCTTGTGGTGCATCATCCTCACCCACAGGCAGAAAACCGCAACCTACATCTTTCATCTTGCGGGCCGCTTCTTCCAACGTGGCTTCAGGACTGATAAGGGCCAGATCGGTTTCCATGAGATCTTTCACTTTTTTCCCTGTCATAGCGCGCTCCTTTTTCTATCAATTGAACCTATAAGGTGAACCGCTCAGGAAAACTTTGGTTCCTGCGTCATAGTAAGGGAATAGAGGTGACAGCGTACTATGGGTGTCCCGTACCCATTATCTTATTGTTTAACCTCAGGAATTCGTTGCAGTATTATTTTTTTAATATCCTTACTTACAAGATTTGCCAAACTCATGATGTTATATTATAACATCTATAATGTTACTTTATAACAACAAGGATTGGCCATGACTTTCAAGTTAATCCCGGCGCATCAGATAACGCTGGATAAAGCAGGCATTGCCGCCGACATGATGGCAGAGCTTATGAGCTTTAAAGCCAGCGAAAATAAAGCGGATCCCGCGCGATTGCAGAACCTTCATGGCCCTTACGAAGAGCTGGTGCGTATACGCAGCGGCAGATTGCCTGATGACTATTATGAACCAGGCGACGACGCGCCTTGGGGTCTTCGCCCTCAGGAAAGCCGCAGCAATATTCTGTGGCAGGTTCTGTCCGGCATGATGGATCACGCTCCTGATTTCGCAGCCGCCTACATGACATTGGCGCTGGATCGTGGTTTGTCAGATGACGATTATGCACATGAACTTAAGAATCTGCATAAGAACTGGGCGCGCTATATTGAGCACGCGGGCTTGATTCGCGATCATAAACATTCACGTATGAATCATATTTATAAAAGCGTCGCCTGCCCCGCCTGCAGCATTCTTACAGCCACGGCTTGCCGTGACCCGGCCATGAACAATCTTTTCCGCGAAATGCTGCCGCTCAAACCCGCTGACCGCCGGCAATTGCTTGAAGACCGCGGATTAACACCATTACTGCGTCTCATGATCCCGGCCTTGCCGAAACCCTGAGGAATAGTAACATGAAGATCGCATTCGTCGGCAAAGGCGGCTCCGGTAAAAGTACGCTCAGCGCCCTGTTTATCCAGTACCTGTTCGCGCGTCAGAAAGATGCGCTGGCGATGGACGCTGATTTGAATATGAATCTTGCAGGCTTGCTGGGCGTTCAGGCTGTTCCGGCCATGTTGTTGGCCCGGCCTGATGTGCAGGCGGATTTACGCACAAAGCTAAAAGGCAGCAATCCACTCATCCGTGATGCCTACAGCTTCTTGCCGACGACCCCGCCTGGCCCCGGATCGCACGTCATCACGGATGTGAAAGATTCTGTGCTAGCCCCTTATACCGTGATTATCAATGATAAACCCGCCTTACGCCTTCTGACTGTTGGCTCATACGGCAAAGAAGAGATCGGGCAGGCATGCTATCATACGCACTTGTTCATGGCGGAAAATATTCTTTCCCACACAGAATTGTCGGATGATCAATGGCTGGTCGCTGACATGGTTGCAGGTACAGATGCTTTTGCCTATTCTCTGCATTTGCAGTTCGATGCCATTGTCCTGATTATCGAACCGACACCGGAATCGGCGGAAGTTTATAAACTTTATATGGAACTGGCCCGTACCGCCGGAGTAGACTGCCTGATCCATCTGGTGGCGAATAAAGTCACCGATCCCGACGATCTTCATTTTATCAAGGCACGGACAGGAACAGACCCTCTCGCGGTACTGCCTTATATGAACACCCTGAAGAAGCAGCGTCAACGCGGCGAGGCTGTTTCTGCTGCGCATATCGACGATATCTTGCATCCGGCGCTCTTCTCTATCGAACAGGCCGCCCGTCAGCCCGCCATTCCTGCGCAAGAACGCAAACTAATGTTACGCCGCCTGCACGACAATCTCGTGCAACAAGACTGGGTTAAATCCGGCTATGGCGACTTGTCGAATCAATGGGGAGACAAGCCATGGCAGGAGGCTGTGTAATAACCATGCAGCCTGCCGCCAACCTCAATACCGCACCGTTATCGGATAATTTGAAACTGCGCCCGCGCATCCATCCATCCATACGTGATTTTCTGACGCAACCGGAGTTATTGCATAACCTATGCGATGGGTTCGGTTCACCGCTCAATGTCATGTTCCCGGAGAACATCGATGAGAATATAAAAAGCTTCCAGGCCGCCTATAAAAAGAATCACCTTCGTGGGCGCATATATTTCACCAGTAAGCCCTGCAAATCGCAAGCGCTCGTGCGCCGCGCCAGTCTGGCCCCCATCGGGATCGACGTATCGTCGCCGCAATCGCTGAAGCATGTCATGAACTGCGGTTTTTCTCCGGATCGTATTGAAGCCACAGGCCCCAAAAATGCAGAATATATCCTGACATGCCTGCAACTCGATGTGCTGCTGAATGCTGACAGCGTGGCGGAACTCCTGCTTATTAAAGAACTGCGCGGCAAACTGGGGCTTTCACGCAAAGCCCGCGTCATGGTGCGTTTAAGCGGTTTTGAATCCGCACGGATGAGATTTACGCCGCAGGACGGAACATTCGGCATTCATACCCGCGATGTTCCCGCTGTTATTGACTGGTTGGTCAATAACAAAGATGAAATCGATTTTCACGGTTTTTCCTTCTATATCAGTGGCGCGAGCGTGGAGCAACGCGTAGTCGCCATCGAAAACCAGCTTCAACTTACCTTCCTGGCCATGCAGAAAGGCCTGAAGCCGCGCGGCATTGATATCGGCGGCGGCTTCTCGGTGCAGTATGCCGAAGACATGATGGAATGGAACAATTATCTTGAGGCGTTGAAGCAGTCTGTGGCTGGCGAGATCGAAAACCAGACATGGAACAATAGCGGCCTTGGCTATCGTAACGTGAATGGCGTGGTGGCAGGCGCACCACTGGTGGTCAATCATGTGCCATCGCATACAAAAGGCGAGGAATTGGATTTCTGGCTCAACCAGCGCAGTGTTGGCTTTGGCAATGCGCTGCTGACCGATCTTATTCGCGACTCGCTGCTGGAGCTTTATATAGAGCCGGGGCGCGGCATGCTGGACCAGTGCGGCATCACAGTCGGGCGCGTAGCTTTCATCAAAGAATCGACATGGGGCGAACTGCTGACAGGGCTGGAAATGAATCGCTCGAACAACCACGCTCAGAACCTGAAGCAACTCTGCGATCCTGTCATCATTCCGCGTCATCCGGAACGCAATCAGCCCAATGCACGCGGCGTTTACTATGTCGGCAATCTCTGTGTTTCCTATGACATCCTGCAATATAATAAGACCTATCCCGACATCGTACCCGAACGGGGTGATCTGGTGGTCTTTAGTAACACGGCTGCTTACATGATGGATTTCGTTGAATCCGAAACGCTGATGCAGCCGCTGGCGCAGAAAGTCGCGGTATGGCGCGATTCACAAGATAAATTTCGCTGGGCCCTAGACTCTCAGTACCTGCCGATAGAGGTGTAACTATGATCGTAGAAAAAATGACCGACCTGATCGGCAATACGCCGATGCTGAAAATTGATCCAGCTGTAACCAGACTCAAGAATATCGACCTGTACGCCAAGCTTGAGATGATGAACCCTTTCGGTTCGGTTAAGGATCGCACGGCATGGGGCATGATTAAGGACGATCTGGACCAGATCAAGGCTCATAACATGACAATCTATGAAAACTCCAGCGGTAATACGGCTAAATCACTGCAAGCGATTGCCGGAATGCATGGCGTGAAATTCCGTCTGGTGAGCGCCTTGTCAAAGGTGGAAGAACAAAAGCAAGTCCTGCAAATTCTGGGCTCGGAAATAGAGGAAATTGCCGGCGCCAGCGATTGTTTCGACCCTACGGACAGCAACGACCCTCAATACCTGATTGAGCGCACAGCCAAGGGGCAACCCGGAGAAGTTTATTTTCCCAGCCAGTTTACCAACCGTAAAAATCCTGCCTTTCATGAAGCAACGACGGCGGAGGAAATCCTGTCCGACCTGCCGCATGTCGATTACTTTTTCGGCGGTCTGGGGACAACCGGTTCGACCTTGGGAATCAGCCGCAGGCTGGCAGAGAAAAACCCGAACCTGCAGACCATTGCCATCGTATCAAAGAATAATCACTTTATTCCCGGCATTCGCAGTCTTTCCCAGATGTGGGAAAGTGAGCTTTTCAAACGCGATGCTTACAAAGATTTCATCCATGTCGGGGAACAGGAAGCGATCGAAGGCCTTCTTGTTCTGGCGCGTCAGTGCGGAGTTCTATGCGGCATATCTTCAGGCGCCAACTACCATGCCGCCATAGAATATCTTCGTCAGATTGACGGTCAAACGTCAGAACGTAAATCCGCTGTCTTTATCGTCTGTGATCGCATGGAATGGTATATTTCTTTTCTGAAACAGCGCCGCCCGCAACTCTTCAACCAGCCTGAGGTGGAAAACAGCCTCTCCAGCTTCGTCGATGATCCGCGCGCCATCGTCCCGGAGGTTAAGCCGGAAGAACTGGATAGCTTTATGCAGGATCATCCTATTGTCATTGATTTACGCACACCCATGTCATTTGCCATGCGCCAACTGCCAGAATCAATCAACATACCGCAGGAAACTTTCCGTACGATGATCAACGGTTACAACCCTTTCCCCGCCGGAAAGAAAGTGCTGTTGATCTGTGCAGTCGGAGAAAACTCGCGCTACTATGCCCATTACCTTTGCTCACTCGGTTGTGATGCCTATAACCTGCGCGGTGGTGTTATGTCTTGGTGCGACCTTCAGGCGGAGGCGGCCTGATCGCCTGCACTCTGGCTCATACGCAAAAACTCTAAAGGGAATTCCCGCAAAACGCGTGATACGCCTATCTTCTCCTGCCAGCCGTAATCAACATTGCTTATTAAACTTTCCAACCTGCAGGCCCGTGGCAAAATAATATAAGTGTCCGCGCCGTACTCTTCCGGATATGACAAAGTATTTGATACAGGACCCGGATTAATAGGCAGGATTGCAAGCCATAAACAGTCTTCTCCCCTGATTGAAAGCGCCATGACCCTATCGCTGCAGGGGCCTGCAACAGGTATAGCTTCCATCCTGAAAGACAAACCCAATTCTGCACGCAGCGATAGAAGTCGGGATATCAAATACATCTTAATCATGCCATTTCGCCAATTCCGGCAAAGATTTCTCAGGAACATCTGCCTGTCGTGATCCTCATCCTCTTTCATCTGCTGAAACATTTTCTGTAAAGATTGAAAATCAACAAGCTGCCGGTTATCAGGATCGACTAACAAATAACGCCAAACTTCCGTGCCCTGATAGACATCAGGAACACCACCCGTCAGTATTTGAAGGGATTGAGCTGTCAATGACATCACGGCAGCGCGCGGCGCCAGAGATTCCCAGAATGCGCCGATGTATTGGAGAAACTCAGGACTCTGTAGGGAAGATTCGACAAAATGACGCATATTGCTTTCAAAATCCGAATCGGGCTCAAGCCAGCTGGTCTGCAACTTCATTTCCCGGGCAGCCTTCAGCATATAATTCTGCAAGCGTTCCTTATAATGATCATCAATCTTAAAATCATCCGGCCAGCTTCCCACAACATGCTGATAAAATATGTAGGCAATGCGCCAGTCTATCTTTCGCCCCGCAAGATCATATAGCTTACAGACAAGACTTATCCATTCCTGTGGCATATGACTTAAGGCGTATAACCGCGCGCGTACGTCCCCGGATCGTTTGGTATCGTGTGTAGAACTGGCATTCAGTTGCGCAGGATAGTTCTTCATATAATCGTTTCTTAGTTCGCAAAATTCATGAGGGGCCAGAAAAGGAAGATCAGGCGCACACCCGACCTCGTTGAATGCCATGAGGGGTGTATAACGATAATGGGCGGTATCTTCCAACCCCTTGGCCATAACAGGGCCTGATAACTGCTGCCATTCGCTCGCCCCGTCATAAGTACGGTAAACAGGCAGGTCGATAATCCTTTCTGACCATATATCCGGATCACTCAATCTGTTCAATTCAGCTGAGAATAGATGCTTCAATACATATTCCTTGGATTCCCTGACGCAGGCAGAGAAATTGTCCCACCGACTGTGCGTCTCCTGCCCCCAGAAATCCCTGATTACCTTGTACCCAAATGGATTCACCATCAGTCTGTTCACCTGGTTTATAAACTCGTAACCTGTCGTGCCAAGCACGGGCCAGTCAGATGGCAGTCGTTCATTTGGCCCTAGAATCTTTTCAACCCAAATGCGGTCAAAATAATGACGTAACTTCTTAAGGTATAAAGTTGGGTCGGCCAGACCATCAATATGGTCTATCCTGACGCCGGTAAGCGACTTCAGATTATTCCTTAATTCGAAAAGCTTCTTGTGTGTTGCTTCAAAAACGGCATCATCTTCAACTCTTATTCCTATCAGGCCCGTCACCTCGAAGAAGCGGCGATAACTAATTTGCCTGTAAGAATCACGCCAATCTACAAACTCGTAATGTTGCCGGGATAATACGTCTTCAATGTATGCCGTATTATCATCCTTCAAAGGATAATAATCATTAAAACACCGTATTCTGCGTGTTGCTTCATCAACAGCAATGTTCCCTGCTTCAATCTCATAGGAAAGAGTGTGCGTCAGCACTGGAATTCTGATTTTTCCGTTCAGAGGAACGCGCATATCGAAATAGCGCCAATAGGCGGAATCCGGACCATTCTTCAGCACATCATACCAGTAAGGATTAAGAACGTTCGCGGCCATATGATTAGGAACAATATCGAGCACCATACCCATGCCATGACGAACCAGGGCATCATCTAGGGCCATCAAACCTGCTTCGCTCCCTTTTTCCGTGCTTACTTTATCGAAGTCTATTACATCATAACCGTGATTACTGCCTGGCACGCTTTCGCAGATAGGAGATAAATATACATGTGATATGCCCAGACCGGCTAAATAAGGGATAATCGCCATCAAGTCATAGAACGTGAATTCTTTGCGAAGCTGAATGCGATAAGAAGCGACAATATCATCCATAAATCACCGCCGCTGTATAAGAAGGAAGAGTCAGAATGCCATGGTCATAAAATGATTCATGATAGATGGATTGTGCCGCTTGGCCGTATTCGCCAGAATGGAATATCAGCTCCTGTCCCTTCTCAACCGGGATTCTTACTCCCTCCGCCCCCAGCAGAAAATGGACCCTTAGGCCTTTGCCCCCCTTCTCATAGTGGAGAACGATGATATTATCTCTTCTTTCCACGTTTCTAAGGGCCATACCCCTCACTCTTTTCGAGAGTGAAATCAGCATCCGGTAGTAGTTGACCATTAAATTTTCTTTGGATGATGGCGGGAAAGTTTTCTGGTCCAGGACACATTGCCTGAATGTTTCGGGATCAGCCGGATCGGGCGGGTCTTCTGACCATTCAAAATCTTTCCATTCCTCTTTCCTGTTTTGCCGCACAGCCTGCAGCAGTTCCTGATCCTGATGGTCGACAAAAAACAAGAAAGGCTTTTCACTTGCAAATTCCTCCCCCATGAACATGAAAGGGGTAAACGGTGACAAGAAAATCATGGCTGCGGCCAGTTTCAGTTCTTCGAAACTTATAAGCGTACTAAGCCTTTCCCCCTTCATACGGTTGCCAATCTGGTCATGATTCTGCGTCTCTACAATCAAGGATTTCTTATCAATATGCTGATATGAACTGCCATGCCGCCGCTTATGAAACGACGAATAATTGCCGTCGTACGCAACGCCATGGCGATATATTTTTTCTAACTGCCCGCTGGTTCCGTAATGAGCATAATACCCCTCATTTTCACCCGTTAATAACGCGTAAATGCTATGATGAAGATCATCGGCCCATTGCGCATCAAAGCCCATCCCCCCTTGGCCAATCGGCATGAGTGTGCGTACGTCATTGGCGTCCGTCTCCGCGATCGTTATCAGATGGCATCCACGTACTTTTTCGGCCTCGCGCTTCAGAAGATTTACTTCCTGCAGGAACGAAAGCGGCGCCGTATCAAAGATGGTCTGAATGGCATCAAGCCGCAGCCCGTCAAACCTGAATTCAGTGAACCATTGCCAGACGGTCTGCAGGAAGTACCGGCGCACTTCCTCACTATATTCCCCATCGTAATTTAAGGCCTTCCCCCATGGGGACTTATACCTATCCTGCGCATAAGGCGCACAATCAAACAGCACATTCCCTTCAGGGCCTAGATGATTATAAACAACGTCAAGAATAACAGCGATACCCTGCGTGTGACAAACATCTATTAACTCTTTTAACTTATAAGGCCCGCCATAACTATCATGAACCGCATGAGGAAACACGCCGTCATAACCCCAATTGCGCGTTCCTGGAAAAGGAGAGACAGGCATGATTTCAATAGCCGTGATACCCAGGGATTTTAGCCGCGGCAGATCTTCAACGATACCCGTGAAATCGTGCCTATCAGAAAAAGCGCCAGTATGGATCTCATATATTACCCACTCCGAAAAAGGAGCTGCAGGAGAAGCCGATGACCATTCAAATTCCGGTGTAGTGACTTGCGAGGGGCCGAAAATGCCATCTGGCTGATACCTTGATGCCGGATCAGGAAAACGTTTACCATCAATAATAAAGAAGTACCGGTCGCCCGCCTTCTTACTGGGATAGAAACCTGTATGATAACCCCGATCTTCCTTCTTTAATCTCTCCGGGACTGATCCCACCCACTCTATTTCGACATTTTTCGCATAGAGCGCCCAAATACGAATATACACACCCTCGCCCTCTACATAAGTGGCGCCCACTCTTGATGCCGGATCCGTAAATAACTTTAAGCGCTCATTCATTAACCCTTCCATTTCAGCAACACTCCCGCCAATGGTGGCAATGTCAGGTTTATAGAGAAGGGCCGGCCATGCTGCGGCTGATCGAATGCTGATACCGCCTTTATAATATTACACCCCCCGTAAACGGGGTCATCACTGTTCAAAATCGGCTGCCATAATCCGAAGAAGGGAACCCCCACACGATAATCATGTCGCAGAACAGGGGTCATATTGAATGCGCATATTATGTACTCATTGGCATGCAGGTTCTGCCGCATATAAATTAGAACTGACTGCTCGTGGTCAGAAGCATCAATAAAATGGAATCCCGATGGTTCACAATCTATATGCAGAGCTGCCTCGGCACGATAGATTCTATTCAGATCGCTGACTAACCTCTTAATATTCTGATGGGGCTCGTACTGCAGCAGGTGCCAGGCAAGACTGCTGTCATGATTCCATTCATCCCAAGGACCAATCTCTGAACCCATGAATAATAATTTTTTACCCGGTTGGGTCATCATATAAGTATAAAGGCAGCGCAAATTTGCAAATTTCTGCCAATCATCGCCGGGCATGCGCCCTAACAGGGATCCTTTGCCATACACAACTTCGTCATGGGATAAGGCCAATACAAAATTTTCATGATGGGCGTAAATAGAGCGGAAAGTCAGATCATCCTGATGATATTTTCTGTGAACTGGCTGGCGCTGGAAATAACGCAAAGTGTCATGCATCCATCCCATATCCCATTTCAGGCCAAAACCCAATCCATTCATGTATGTTGGTTTTGTTACGCCCGGCCATGCCGTTGATTCTTCGGCGATCATCTGCGCGTCCGGAAAACGTTGATAAACCGCTTCGTTTAGCTCTTTGATAAACTGCATGGCATCCAGATTCTCTTTGCCCCCATAGCGGTTAGGTACCCATTCCCCTTCCTTGCGGGAATAATCCAGATAAAGCATGGATGCCACGGCATCTACGCGCAATCCATCAATGTGATATTTATCAAACCAGAAGAGCGCATTACTAATCAGGAAACTACGCACTTCCTTACGGCCGTAATTGAAGATATAACTGCTCCAGTCCGGATGATATCCTTGCCGGGGGTCAGCATGTTCATACAAATGCGTACCATCGAATTCCCTGAGAGCATGCCCATCGCCGGGAAAGTGCGAAGGCACCCAATCAAGAATGACACCGATTCCGGCCTGATGCATCCTATCTACCAGATACATAAAATCTTGTGGCGTTCCATAACGGCGCGTGGGCGCAAAATAACCCGTGATCTGATATCCCCATGAACCGCCAAAAGGGTGCTCCATGACAGGCATGAATTCGACATGGGTAAATCCGGTTTCTCGTATGTAAGGCACCAGTTCATCTGCAAGTTCCCGGTAAGTCAGCGGCCGGTTCCCTTCTTCAAGATTCCGCCGCCAGGAACCTATATGCAGCTCATATATAGAGATAGGGCTTCTATGGTTTTGTTTCTGCCCGCGTTGCTTCAACCATTCATCGTCGGACCATTTATAATCAAGACTCGTAACAACAGATGCTGTACGAGGCGCTATTTCCGTTCCAAACGCCAGCGGGTCAGACTTCTCAAGCTGTCTGTTCTGGTGACGACAATCAATATAGTATTTGTAGCACTGACCTTCATGAGCCTCAGGCACCAGGCCTGTCCATATTCCCGCATGTCCCACACATGAAAGAGGATGCGATGCCCGGTTCCAGCCGTTGAAGTCCCCCATGACATGCACGGCCCGCGCATTAGGCGCCCATACAGAGAAGCGCGTTCCCTGTGCCGCAGGATGGGCCCCCATTTTAGTATAAATATCGTACCCTCGGCCTTCCGAGAAAAAATACAAATCCTCGGCGGTAAAATATTCTGGCTGGAAAATTTTTCTCATATCCATCACATATCAATTTTCGGGAAAAATTCCCGTTCATAGGCCTCTAGAAAAGCCATCTGATTGCGGCCCGCATTGTGAATGTAAATTTCATCGAATCCCATATTTTGGAACTCTTTGACCCATTCGATATGTTTCTCAATATCGGCAGAGATCAATATTTCTTTATCCATGTCATTCGCTTCTACTGCAGCGCAGGCACGATCAAAATCTTCAGGCGTCCTTAAATCAGCGCAATCTTTCTCATCAAGACATGCGCTACGCCATTGATCCCAGGCATTAAGCTGCGCCTGCTCGTCCGTTTCGGCCCATGAAACATGCATTTGCAATATAAGAGGCTTTCCTTCTCCGCCTGCTTTATGAAAGGCCGTAATCATATGATGCAAATCTTCCTTTCTCTGATGAACTGTGATCAACCCATCCGCCCATTCGCCAGCCCAGCCCGCCGTTTCCGGGGTTAAGGCCGCTGCGTATATTTTTGGCGAAACCTCGGGTAAAGACCATATTCTGGCTTTATGCGTCTTGATGGGTCCTTTGTCATTCGTCAGTACCTTGCCCTGCCAAAGCGATTTCATGATGTCCACGCCTTTCAGCAGACGTTCATGACGCTCCTGTTTATCCGGCCA
>CAMLJM010000033.1 GCA_946480475.1 uncultured Alphaproteobacteria bacterium | reverse complement strand
AGTGGCGCGCCCGGCAGGATTCGAACCTGCGACCTACGGCTTCGGAAACCGGCACTCTATCCAACTGAGCTACGGGCGCATAAGCAGAAAGATGGCCCTTTCTACCTCTGACATCATAGCACTTCAAGCCTGTTTGTGAAAATGTGAGGAAAACCGGGCAAAATAACTGCCTTTTTACCCGGTTTGCGGGATTTTACGGTGCAGCTGCGTCAGGGGCAACTTCGGCGGGTGCCGTTTCAGCCGGAACCGCCTCAGCGGGAGTATTCTCAGGAGCTTCAGCCGCAGGTGTCTCTGCAGGAACAGGCTCCGCGGGTGCCGCGTCCGGTGTAACAGCCGCAGGCGCGGGTTCAGCAGTAGGCGCAGCCTCCACAGGCACTGGTGCATTTTCTATCGCCGGTGCCGGGGTTGTCTCAGTGACAGTACCAGCCTCAGGTGCCGCAGCCGTAGGTTCTGTCGTTTTATTCATTTTCTTGTCGAGCTTTTTGAAGAGACCATCCATCAGCTCTTGCTTCTTCTCTTCGATCTTTTCCCCTGCGACATCCTGAAGCAGGGCCTGCATATCAACGGAATAGGAAGGTTTACTGAAAGGACCTGTCATACGTACCGGCAGGTGTTTCTTTTTGGCAAACTTCTCGGGATTATCACCACCCCCGACGCGCACAACATAATCCACGGTTTGAACACCCAGGTTAACCGAACCGGAACCGAGCGCATGACTCTTGGGCCCGATCAGCACAAGATTATCATTACGGAAGACGCCACCCTGGCCAGAGAAGGTTCCGTCCAGAGATGTGAAGTAAACTTTGTCATCGACAGCCTGGTCAAGTTTACCGGTTTCAAAATAAGCAATCGCCTGATTAAGAAATCTGGAAAGCTGCCATTTATTGATATAGCCCTTACCAAAATCAAAACTGATTTCACCACCGGAATGGCTGTTCAGGGCATTCATGGTATTGCCACGGCTATTGAGATCAAAAGCCACATTCGTAACACCGGTCAGATAATCCTGGCCCATTTTGGCAGTCAGCAATTTACCCATCTCCAGCGCCTTAAGATCACCTTTCAGTGAGAAGGCAGGAGCATTGTTTCTGGCGTCGATCTGGATATGGGACGACAAAGCGCCATCATACATATTCAACGTCAATGGATTGAGGTTGATGATACCACCCTTGGCCTTGACGGGCACGCTGACATTCGTAAGCGTCAGTCCGGCTGTCTTTAAACTGCCGATTGCCACCTTGCCGTCCAGCGACAGCTTACGCAGCACATCCACCGGCAATAGTTGTTTGTTATTATCCTTGGCCTGTCCCGGTTTTTTAGGCATAAGCGCATCCAAATCGACCGACGGTGATGAAACATCAAATGTCACAGCCGGTTCCTTGAATCCCTTGACCGTGGCATTACCCTTTATACTGGTATCCTGCCAGGCTGTTTCAAGATTGCTGATCCGGATTTCTTCAGATTTTGTGTTTACAATCACGCCCGCCGTCACGCTGGCCTTGGCGCCGCCCATATCAATATTGGCCCTGGCATTACGCAACGTAAATTCACCCTTACCAAGATCAGGCTTCACAGTGGCGCTGAGATCAAACTTCATCGGCTTGGCAGGGGCCGAATTCTGGACGACCATATCCAGCACGACATCTATATCGCGACCACTGGCGTAACTCGGGATTTTCAAATTGAGAGGATTGATCGTTGTGGTTTTGCCTGTGGCCTTATCAATATATACGACCTTGGCCTTACTAACCTCTATACCTTCAACGCTCATATCAAGTTTAGGCGTTTCAGCCTTGGCTGCCGCATCTTTTTTGGGCATCTCAAGATTGGTTTTACCATCGGCATTTTTGATGACTGTGATCTGCGGCTCCACCAACCGCACTGTCGTAATTTCTATTTTCTTCTTGAGCAGCGGCATAATGTTAACACCCGCTTGCACTTCCCCCGCCTTCACAAAATCGTTACCCGAGAAACCCTCAGGGTTGCCAATCTCAAGGCCCGCCGCTTTGAAACCCAGAACCGGATAGAAGGCTACGCTGATATCGCCGCCAATCGAAAGATCACGCCCGGTTGCCTCTTTAACAGCTGATGAAAGCTGGCCCTTGTAAGCGTTCGGATCAACGGTCATCAAGGCCACAGCAGCGCCGCCCACCAGCAACACCACCAGCAGAAGCAGCCCCAGAATGATTTTGATCAGCGCCTTCATTTTAATTCCCACTGTTGCTTATGCCTGAAAATTTATGCCTGTAATCTTGTAGACGTGAGCTGCAGGAACACATCCTCCAGATCGCTTTCATCGGTCGAGATATCGACAATTCCGTATCCCGCATTCTGTACGGCCTGAATGATTCCCCCGGCATCCTGCTCTTTTGGACTGTAACGTATCACCAGTGTGCGGCGGCCCTGCCGTTCGGGATGGAACTTTTCCAGTTCTGGCGTAATCGCATCAATTGAACGATCAAGGCGGAAATGGATTTCCTTGGCTTCCACACGGGCGAGCAATGTTTCTTTCTCTTCGCAGGCGATAATCTTCCCATGATTAATAATCGCTATGCTGTCGCAAAGTTCCTGTGCTTCTTCCAGGTAGTGCGTGGTCAAGAGCACCGTCAGGCCCTGCTTGTTCAACAGGCGCACATTTTCCCATAACTGCTGGCGCAATTCGACATCGACACCCGCTGTCGGCTCATCCAGGACCAGAATGGGGGGATTATGAACCATGGCCTTGGCAACCATTAAACGGCGGCGCATACCGCCTGAAAGGCTGCGTGTATAGGCATGCGCCTTATCTTCCAATCCCATCATTTTCAGGATTTCCATGGTACGGCGTTCATTCTTGGGTACACCATACATGCCAGCCTGAATATCCATCAACTGGGCAGGCGTGAAAAACGGATCGAAATTGAGTTCTTGGGGAACCACACCAATCGCGGCTTTGGCGCTGCGCTGATCTTGGTCGATATCGATATCCCAGATCTTCACCTGACCGGATGTTTTGCTGACCAATCCTGCCAGAATATTGATGATGGTGGATTTGCCAGCACCATTCGGCCCCAGCAGGCCGAAAATAGACCCTTTGGGAATTTGCAGGCTTACATCGCGCAACGCGACCTTTTCCGCCGACTGGCCCTTACCTTTAGGACGATAAGTCTTGTTAAGACCCTGAATATCAATTGCAAAATTTGTCATCTGTCTGCCTTTTCATTGCCATCATCCACATAGATACTGTGAAGGTAAAGGCAATAGATAAAAACAGTCATACAAGGAGAGGTAATATGCCCGCAACCACCCTGACCATGGCCGTCATCGCCGGATTTTTGACTGTTTTTGGGCTGATGGCCCCGCAAGCGCGCGCCGACAACACCGGACCAGCTTCCAAAACACCGCAAACGGCCTATGATTTTTCATTCACCCGTATTAACGGCAGCCCCTTGCCCCTGTCTGAATATAAGAACAAGGTGCTGCTGATCGTAAACACGGCTTCGCGCTGCGGCTTCACCCCACAATATGAAGGTCTGCAGAAGCTTTATGATACTTACAAAGACAGAGGCCTCGTCATCATTGGCGTACCATCGAATAACTTCGGCGGGCAGGAACCTGGCAGCAATAAAGAGATCAAGCAATTCTGCGAAATGAACTTCGCCATCAATTTCCCCATGACGGAGAAAGCAGATGTTACCGGGAATGACGCCCACCCGTTTTATAGATGGGCCGGCGCCCAGGGCAAAGGCGGTCTACTGACGGGGAAACCGCGCTGGAACTTTCATAAGTACCTCGTCGCAGCAGATGGATCACTGGCGGGTTCTTATGCCCCCACCACGAAGCCGGGGTCATCGGAACTGACCAAGGCCATCGAAGCTGAGATCGCAAAAATCAAATATTGATATCAGTAGGCTTGGGCGCGAATTTCTGGCCCTGACTTAACAAGGCCTTCTTGCCGTGTTCTGTAATCTGCACACCTTCAATGTCAAAAAATCCACGCTTCACAGATGCACGCGCCAAAAGCCCTTCATCTTTAAGGTGAGAGACAAGCCGTGAGACACGTTCTTGCTGAATGCCAGAGGCATCTAGAAGACAAGGTCCATCCTGTGCCGCCGCTTCTTTCAGAATTTGTAGAATGGCAGACTTATCGGCATCAAGCTGACTAACACCATCTGCCTTGAGCAAGATCTGCTCCCCCTCTTCGCTGATACGAAATGCCTGAAGACTGAAATAACCACGCTTCACCGATCCAGAGGTCAGAATATTTTGCTGATGCAAAGCTGTGATAACACCACTGATCTGGCCAGAGGTTAACCCAGGTACTTCTATCTGCTCAGGAAGGACAGCGCTGTTTATGCCGTGCTTTTGAATAGCCCTAAGTGTAGCCACGGCAATTTCGTTTTCAGCCTTACGGCCATCTGCGCTGTCATAAAAACCTGCAGCAATCGTCATGAGGCACCTCCATAATTTCAGTGCCTACTTTAGTATATATTATGTGAACAATTGATTAAGGCTGTCTAAGCCTTTGTAATAAAAGAATTATAGCCTGAAGCTAAAAGTACCTTCGCCATTCAGCCAGTCAGCAAAGCCGCCCCCGACAAGCCAGCTACGTGCCGCTTGATCGCTTTTTAGGTAGGCATCCCAATAGGCCAGCGCAGCAACCTTGATGATGTTTTCATGATCTTTGCGCTTGGGATTATCGCCCAGCTGGCCGCGGCTGCCGTTATAGACCATATGATCACCACCATTGAGAACCATAAGCATCTGCTCAGGTCCCGCGCTATGTTTCGACACTTCCAGACGACGCTCGTAACTAAACCCCTCGATGGGGCTGGTATCGTCAGTACCCGTCATATGGAAGAGCGGCAGGCTGATATCGCCGTAAATCTCTTCGCGTGTGCTTTCGGTGTTAAAACTGGGCACAGGGCTATAAAGAATGCCTGCACGGAAACGTGGCTCTTTCAATGATTGCAATGCGCCCGCTTTGCCAAATCTCTGGCCAGCCATCACCTGCGTCGTATGAGCGCCAAAAGAATGACCGGACATGCCGATCACGGACAAATCCATGATGGGGCCAACAGCAGGATTTTCATCAGCCCACACAGGCAACTGATCCAGTACGAACGGAATATCACGGTAGCGGTTTATAACTTCCGCAGGGCCATAATTTGAATTGCGAATAACATCCCACGGATGTCCGGGCTTGCCTTCCCACAGGCTGCTGTCCGTGCCCAGATGCTGGACATGTACAATCACATAGCCGTGCGAAGCCAGAAAACGTGAAATAAAGCCCGCCCCATCGCGACTGCCGCCCAGGCCATGCGACCAGATGACAACAGGCACCTTCTCTGTGACTTCCGCCGGGTAATAAACCTTGTAAGGAACCTTACGATTATCACGCGTGGTATCGACAAAATCACCACGCGCCATAAGAACCTTATGCGGTTCATGGTCAGGAGAGATATTGGTGCGGTACATTATTTCTTCCGGAACTGATCCAGTGATACGACTTCGCCTGACTTGCTGCCGGATTTCTTCGGCGCTTTGTCATCATCACCACCTGTTTCATCAAGCGGTTCGTCATCAGGATCGAAATCATCAGAGCCTTCATCACCCAGCGGCTGAAACTGCAGCGCAAAGTTGACAGACGGATCAGCAAAGATCGTGATGGCACCCAGCGGAATTTGCAGGCGCTCCAACACGTTATTAAAGGAAAGGGTCACGCCCATTTTCTCGGCATCGACAAACAGATCATAGAATTGATACTGCAGCACAATGGTCATTTCGCCGGGATAGCGTTCACGCAGGTAGTCGGGAATTTCGACACCCGGATAATCCGTCATAAACGTAATGTAAAAATTGTGATTGCCCGGCAGCTTGTTCTTGCTGTCGATGACTTCCTTGATTGCCTGGCGCACAACACCACGGAGGGCTTGTTCAACCATACGGTCATAACGGAGGATATCGTCGTCTTCGCTCATGTCTCTATTACTGGCAGAAGAAAGCTCTGCGAATCAAGGAGGTTTATACGCCCCCTTTAAGTCGCATATCGGACTCCGGAAAACCATCCCTGATTCAGTGATTTACCCATAATCCTGTGGAAAACCCTTAACGTCCCGCCATGGCACGAGCCTGCAAATGCTGCGGCTCAATTTTGAGCGCTTTTTCAAGATATTGGAGGGACTCATCCTTCTGGCCCATGGCCTCATATAAAAGGGCTTTGGAATAATAAGCGCTGGCGCTGACTGATGACCGAGCCAATCCCTGATCCAGTAATCCCTCAGCCTGATGGAATAAATCCTCCCTGGCTGCCGGGTCCATAGTGGTTTGCAAAAGGCCAATCGGGATAGTCGCCGCCAGAACATAAGGACGGGGATTGAGCTTAAACCCTTCCTCGCCCGCCTGATTGATCAGGTTACCAAACGAAGGCATATCGCCATGCTCCAGAGATCGCAGGGCATAACGCGTATGCATCTCACTCATCAGGCAGCTATGAAGCACGACCAGGAAAGCGGAAAGCAGGATCAGGTCGGCTATCAGAACTTTTGAGCGGCATACGATTAGGCTCTTTCCGGGCATCATATGCTTTATAAGCACAGCCAGCAGCAAACCGGTCAGGGTTAAAAGCGCCGGAATATAAAGATGGAAGCTGACATGCATATGTAACGCCAGCGTCAGCAGCGAACAAAACAGGCCGACAACAAACAACCGTTGCTGGGCATTATGATTTGGAGACCTGAGATATTTTATAAACCCGACAAGAATCATAAGCAGAGTGGCATACAGAAGGGCCACGCCCGGTAAACCGGTTTCGATCCAGAATTGCAGGGGATCCCCATGCGCCATCAGGCCGGATGAAGACGTCTCGGCGGCGCTCCGCACAGACGGGTAAATCAGGAAGAAAGACCCCAGGCCCGCCCCCAGCAATCCGTATTGCTTCACCAGTTCCCATGACGATGACCAGATCATGAGACGTGCTGACAGACTTTTATCATTAGCCAAATTCAACAGGTCACCAGCACGCATAATGCTGGTAATACGATCATCATTAAAAAGCGCTGTAGTCAGGAGCGTCAGCACACCGACCAGCAAAATCGACCCAACAATCTTGAAATGGGATGGGGTAGACCTGAATGTCAGCGCACCGAATACAATCAGCGCCAGGACAGAGACAATCATCGCCATACGGCTGCCAATCAGCACGATGGCTATCATCATCACTACAGCACTGAGCAACATGAGCAACCGCTCGGTACGGCTGTTCGTATAGAACGATAAGCCCAGAGCTGCAAATAAACCCATGTTCAAAAGTGCCGCGTAATTATTAGGATCTGCGAACGGATGACGGATCGTGCCATATGTCGTAAGAAACTCCGGCAGTACGCAATACTGAACCAAAGCCCACAACGCCAGCAAGACCAAAGACAAAACAGACAATCGCAAGGTCAACATGATCTGTTCAGGCGTAACGGGCAGTAACGCAAAGACCATGAACCATAGGGGAAGCAAACATAAGCCGCCCCAGGCTATAACAGTGACAAACGGTGATACCGACCAGAAAAAAGTGAAACCGCACCATAACAGAAACCCTGCCAGCAATAGCACCAGAGGTGTAACGGCTATATTAACCTCTCGTTTCTGCGGATCAGCCAGAACTACGCCAAGCGCCGCAACACCGGCAGCCAGCGCTATCAGCCGTGAAATCTCATAGGGTTCAACAAGCGGCACGCTGAAAAAGAAAGACGCCAGCCAAAGAACGGGAACGACATAAAAAGATATTATTTTCATGAAGAAAACTTTGTGCTGCGCTGCAGCCTCTGTCAACAGGGATTGGATTTGACATCAGAGCGATATCACAGCCATAACAGGGTATGGAAAACACAGTCGAAATCTGGTGTGACGGAAGTTTCCGTCGGAAAGAAATGACAGCGGGCGCAGGCTGGGTCATACGCCATCCTGATGGACGCAAGGAACAAGGACATTTTACCCTGCCACGGCTACGCAATTCGTTTGCGTATGGTTCGCAAATAGCAGAGTTATCCGCCGTCACCCACGCTATGAACGCCATACCGCCGCATAGTCACGCCGTCATTCATATGGATTGTCGTCATGCACTGGAATCCCTGCAAACTGGCGCACTGACGTTCAAAACGCGCATGCCCGCACCCACGCTGCAGACGACATTCCGCCGTGCTGCCCAGTCTTTGGCAAAATTGGGAAGTGTGACATTTGAACTGACACGCGATAATGCAGATCACCGTATGGCACAAGCGCACAGGCTTTCGCGTCTGGCATCAACACCAACGTCTACTATTTAAAAACGGAAATAAAAAAGAAAATGGGCCGGTTCTGTTGCTAGGCCGGCCCGCGCCCCACCTTATCGATAGTTAGTCAATAAGGGATTTGACTTCGTGCAAAGCCGCCAAATTAGGCAGCGATAGCAACGCGACCGGAGTCGTTAGCTGCTACCATGTTTGCGAACTTGAAGTTATCGTTGGCATTTAATTGCCTGGCCGGATAACGACCGTACCATAACGGATACAGACTTTGCCTTTACCACGCGCGTCAATCCTGTTTCGGCCCCGCCTGAATGCCCGATCATCGATGAAGCCGGGAATTCTGGTGGAGCCGCCGGGTACTGCCCCCGGGTCCACAACGTCTATTCTACAAAGGGTTTAGCATCTTAGCCGGATTGCTCCGGCACTTATTATTATAGGGCAAATCCCTGAAAAATCAAGATTTTGCCTGAATATAAAGGAGGATCAAATAGGTGCAGGGCCACCAGGCTTGCGACCGGCCCGTACAGGCGCATTTCGCCAGTTCGGTCCCTGATCGATCATGTCGATCAATTCAAAAACTTCCATGGCAATCCCTGCCATGCTGGAAGATACAAAATCAGCACCAGCCTGGGTCAATTTTTGTTCATAAGGGACACGATTGAGCGTATTACCTGAATAACCCATCACCTTCATACCTGCCGTATGTCCGGCGGTAACCCCGACGGGACTGTCTTCCACGACAATGCATTTCTGCGGATCAGTCTCACCAACAAGCTGCATCGCCAGTAAATAGGTATCAGGTGCAGGTTTGCCGTTTTTGACATCTTCACGGGCAATGATCTTGCCATCAAAGAAATCATAAAGACCCACGGCCTTAAGCTTACGTTCAATATTAGGCTTGAAGCTATTAGAAGCCACAGCAAAAGGAATATGCGAGCGCACCAGAGATTCGATCAAATCACGTATACCGGCGATCTCTTTGATATTGGCGGCTTCAAGCTGCATATAGCGCGTTTGTATATCAGCAAACACCTGCTCTGAAACAGGGGTCCCGGTACGGTCCAACCAGTCAGCACGCACCTTGTCACGGAAGCTTTCCATGCTGGCGCCGAGGAACTGATCTTCATATTCCTGTTCAGAATAAATCAGGCCATAACCGCTGAGGACTTCGCGGGCCGCACGTGCCACCATCTGTTCGGTGTTCACGAGCACGCCATCACAATCAAATAAGACAACCGCCATAAGCGTTATTCCCTGTTTTTAATGTTTTAACAGGGGAGTGACTAAAGCTTATCGGGAAAAACCGCAAGAAATCTGATCGCTGCGACGCAAGAATCTATTCAGCGGGCGCGCCTTGGCCAGACTGGAAACGGCTGAGATTGATAAAACCCCGCGCCATAATGCCGACCAGCAGCAGGTTATAAACCACAAAACCGAACTGGGAGGATATTATCGCAACAAAGAAACCGCACAGACATCCCACGCAGCTAAGCAAAAAGCCGAAGCGATTTTGGTTGGAAATCATATAACTGCCGGAAATACCAAAAGCCAGAGCTAGCCAGTCCAGGCCATAGTAAGCTGTTATAATATTTAAGAAATTTTCCATTTCTGTCGTCTATCCCCACTTTGAGAATATCCTAAACAGGTTATGAAAATATTAATCCACAATCGCCGCGCGGCTAAAGCATGGTTAATGATGCACTCTGACCTACAATCAATTAAGCATATCTGACCATATCCCCTTTGAAAGAAAGACCCCGCGATGAAGCAGTATCAGGACCTGATGCGCCATGTTCTAGAGAACGGCAACGACAAATCCGACCGCACAGGTACAGGTACACGCAGCGTCTTCGGTCACCAGATGCGCTTTGACCTTTCAGAAGGCTTCCCGCTGGTCACCACCAAGAAGGTGCACCTGAAATCGATCATTCACGAACTGTTGTGGTTCCTGAAAGGCGACACCAATATCAAATACCTGAAAGATAACGGCGTCACTATCTGGGACGAATGGGCCGACGAACAAGGCAACCTGGGTCCCGTATACGGTTATCAATGGCGCAGCTGGCCAACACCGGATGGCGGACATATCGACCAGATCAGCAACCTGATCAACGATATCAAACGCAATCCGGATTCACGCCGCCTGATCGTATCGGCATGGAACGTACCTTACATTACCACTATGGCGCTGCCACCCTGCCACTGCCTGTTCCAGTTCTATGTCGCCGACGGCAAGCTGTCCTGCCAGCTGTACCAGCGCAGCGCTGACATCTTCCTGGGTGTGCCGTTCAACATTGCATCCTACGCACTGCTGACGATGATGATTGCGCAGGTCTGCTGCCTGAAACCCGGTGAGTTCATTCACACGTTTGGGGACGCCCACCTGTACAGCAACCACTTCGAGCAGGCGAAACTGCAACTTTCCCGCGATCCGCTGCCACTGCCGGAAATGCACCTAAACCCGCACGTCACCAATATCTTCGATTTCAAATTCGAGGATTTTGAACTGGTGGATTATCAATCCCACCCCGGTATCAAGGCCCCGATCGCGGTTTAAATTGACATAATTTAAGAAATTACTTTAGAGTACTTCGCAAGGGGATACTCATGAGTTCTGACACCCGCATCCGCGAATTAGTTTATGTCCTGCAGGGGCAGGCCCGCGATACTGCGACAGCACCTGTCCCAGCGCACACCCAGAATATTTTCGACGAAATGACATTCCTCACCACGGATGACTGCCATTTCCTGACCCATATATTCGAACGCTTTCCCCGCGTACGCTCTGGTTTTAACAACATGCTGGGCGTCGAACCCGAAGAACGTCTGAATGAAGCTGTGCGCTTGTTAAGCCGCGAACCGCGCCGGGGGTATATCCCCATGGGTGTGCCACAAGGCATGATCCAGAGCGTTGCCGGACACCAGGCCGATGGCATGAAGATCGCCTTTATGGTGGCAACAGGCGCACATGATCCAAAACGCATCGCGCGTATGATAGCCGTGCACGATCTGGCAGAAAGCGTAACCGGTGATTTTATTTCCGGCGGCGCAAATAAAGACGACATAACAAAATCAGAAAAACAAAAACTGGAGCGTATAGCCATGCGTTTCCTGCTGGCTGAATTTCCGGATGAAGATAATGCCGCTGAAATGATGTCTCTGTGGGAAGAATACGAAGAAGGCAGAACCGTAGATGCCATCATGGCACACGATATCGATAAGCTGGAGCTGGTGATGCAGGCCCAGTATTATGAATCTCTCTATCCCGATCTGAAGAAGCCCCTGCAGGAATTATGGGATTACGCCCGCCATAATATGCAGACGCAGGAGGCACGCACGATTTTGGATGAAATAGTTGCGCAGCATCCGCGCCCGCACCCCCTCAAGGCGTATGGCGCGCAGGTTTTCACCTTTCCTTGGCCTCTTTGATATTTTATATTCGACGTAGAAATTTACGGGCAAAGGAAGTTATTGATGACCGCCACTGTATGCGCTATAGCCGCGATGTCTGAGAACCTTGTTATCGGCAAGGACAATAAATTGCTGTGGCATATTCCCGATGATTTCCGCCATTTTAAGGAAACCACGATGGGAAAGCCCATCATTATGGGCCGCCGTACTTATGAATCCATCGGTAAAGCATTGCCCGGACGCACCAATATCATCATCACCACCAAGCCCGAAAGCATTCAGGGAGATGTCGTAACGGCATCCAGTGTTGATGATGCTATTGCGAAAGCCAAAAAGATTGCTGAAGAAACATTAGTAGATGAGATATTCATCATTGGCGGCGGCCAGATATATGCCGCCGCAATGCCACAGGTTGATCGTATATACCTGACAGTCGTTCATCAGAACTTTGAAGGGGATACGTTTTTTCCCAAAATCAATCCTGCGGAATGGACGGAAGAGATTATCCAGAGCGCAGAGGAGCCTGTGCCCTATATGATAGGCCTGCTGAACCGGAAGAAATAATCAAGCAGCCTGCTTCTGCTTCAAGCCCGTTAGAATTTGCGAAGCAATATCCTGATAGTGTTTGGCCTGTGCGCCGCCGCCCATAGCAGCCACGGGCGTACCGGCATCACTCATCATACGGATATCCGTATGCAGGGGAATTTCACCCAGGAACGGAATACCGATCTTTTCAGCTTCTGCCCGCGCGCCACCATGACCGAAGATATGCGATTCATGACCGCATCCGGGGCAGATAAACAGGCTCATATTCTCGATTAGTCCCAGGACAGGCACCTTGACCTGCCGGAACATCTCTATCCCCTTGCGCGCATCGATCAACGCCAGATCCTGCGGCGTTGAAACAATCACAGCACCCGCCAAGGGCACCTTCTGCGCGAGCGTCAGTTGCGCATCGCCTGTGCCCGGGGGCATGTCGACAACCAATACATCAAGCGGTTCTTCTGCAGTACCCCAGGCGACATCGCGCAGCATCTGATAAAGCGCTGTCTGCACCATGGGGCCGCGCCATATCATGGGTGCTTCATTTTCAATCATAAACCCAATCGACATGACTTTAAGTCCATACGCCTGCAATGGTATCAACTGCCCTTGCGCATCCTGCATTGGCTTACCGCTTAGGCCTGTAAGGCGTGGCACAGAAGGGCCGTAAATATCAGCATCCAGCAATCCGACTTTCAGGCCTTGTTGCGCCAATGATACAGCAAGATTAATGGCAACGGTTGATTTGCCGACACCGCCCTTGCCCGAAGCCACAGCGACGATATGACGAATGGGTAAATTCAAAACCGGATTCTTGTTCATGCCATGTGGATCAGTCGCCACAGCCTTAGGACGTTCTGCCGTCAGCACTGCCTGTACCGATTTTACCCCTGGCAGCACACGCACGGCTGCTTCCGCCTGCTGGCGCAGATCTTCCAGCAACGGCCCGCGTTTGGGGTCCACCTCGATCGCAAAGACAACCTGGCCATCCTTTACGTGCAGGCCCGTCACCATATGCAGGCTGACGATATCCTGGCCCTTATCAGGGTCACGCACCTGTCGCAGGGCGGTTGTGATTAAAGACTCGAGATCGATGGACATAATATTTCCAGTTTGGGTTGTTTTCTGCTGCAAAAGAGATATTCTTAACCAGCCAGTTCGTTCAAGAAAAATCGAGGATTTCTATGCCTGATCATCCAAATAACCCCTGGGGCCGCCCATCCGGTGGCGATAATCGTGGCGGTAACCGTGGACCATGGGGTTCAGGTGGAGGATCGGGTCCCGGACGTGGTTCAGGTGGCGACGTTCCCCCTGATATTGACGAAATACTTCGTAAGGCCCAGGAAAACCTGCGTCAGGTATTTCCTTCCGGTTTTCAGGGTCCGCGCCTGTTTGGTTTGATCCTGCTGGGCGTTGCCGCCCTGTGGCTGGCCAGCGGCTTTTACATCATCGTTCCCGGTGAGAATGGTGTGATCCAGCGCTTCGGCAAATGGACCGACACAAAAGCGACGGCAGGTCTCGGCTATCATTTACCTTACCCGATCGAAACCCTCACCAAGATCAATGTAAGCGAGATGCGCCGCCTGTCGGTTGGTTTCGATGATCGCCTGGTTATGGGTGGAGCCGCCCAGCGTCAAAGCCTGCCCGAAGAAAGCCTGATGCTGACATCGGATGCAAACATCGTCGATATGGACATGGTTGTGCTGTGGACGATTAAATCCGCAGAAGATTACATGTTCAACATCCGTGATCCGGAAAGCACTATCAAGAAAGTCGCTGAGAGCGCCATCCGTGAAGTTGTCGGCCAGACGTTGATGTTCCCGCTGATTACACAGGAACGAGATAACGTCGCCATACGCGCCCGCGATATTATGAGCAAAACACTGGATGGTTATAAATCCGGCATTACGATCAATCAGGTGCTGATCCAGCGTGCCGAAGTGCACCCTGATGTGCAGGGTGCCTTCCAGGATGTGCAGTCCGCCAAGCAGGATGCCATCGAAGTGCAGAACCGTGCCGGTGCCTATCGTGAAGACATCCTGCCGAAAGCACGCGGCGATGCCATTCGCATGAAGCAGGAAGCCGAAGGTTACAAGCAATCGGTGATTGCCCGTGCCACCGGTGACGCTGAACGCTTCAATTCGATTTATGCCGCATACCTGACCAACAAGGATGTGACGCGCACGCGCCTTTACATCGAAACCATGGAAGACGTGATGAAAAACGCACAGAAAATCATCATGGATAGCGATGCCAGCAAGGCCGGTGTCGTGCCTTACATGCCGCTGAATGAACTGAAACCTGCTGCGGGCGCACCATCTGTGCCCGGCAAACAATAAGGATTGCCTCTCATGAGCCCGAAATTCAGTTTTGTTTTTATAATTATCGCTGTCGTAGTGATTGGCCTGAGCCAGTCACTGTTTACCGTAGACGAAAAAGAGCAGGCGATTGTCTTGCACCTCGGTCAACCCAAAGGCGAGGTACGTCAACCTGGCCTGCACTTCAAGATCCCTGTGGTACAGGAAGTCCGTCGCTTCGATAGCCGTATCCTGTCTGTTGATCCCCCGCCGGAGCAAATGGTTATCTCGTCAACGCAACGTTCGGCAGAAGTAACAGCCGATGACGGCATTGCCAGCGGTGAACCGATTATCGTTGATACGTTTGCCCGCTATCGGATATCCGATCCTTTGAAGTTCATGCAGACGCTCCGTACGGAAGACAACGCCTATAACCGCATTCAGGGCATCATGAACGAAGCCACACGTGCTGTTCTGGGTAAACGCACGCTGAAAGACCTGCTTTCAACAGCACGGGGCAGCATCATGAATGAAATCCGCACCCGCGTGAATTCACAGATCGAACGTGACAATCTGGGTATTGAAATTGTCGATATCCGTATCGTACGCGCTGACCTGACCCAGGCCTTACGTGAATCAACGGTCAATCGTATGATTTCAGAATTGAAGGAACGTGCGACAGAAACCCGCGCCAAGGGCGAAGAGCGCGCACTGGAAATCCGCTCCACAGCCGAGAAAGAGCGTACAGTGATTCTGGCGGAAGCCCAGCAGGAAGCACAAATCCTGCGCGGCGAAGGTGATAACGAAGCGATCAAGACTTATGCCGCGGCCATGGGCAAAGATCCTGCTTTCTATGATTTCATCCGCTCACTCGAGGCTTACAGATCGTCAATGGCCAATGGCGATACAAGGTTGATTCTGTCGCCCGAGGGTGAGTTCTTTAAGCACTTTAACAGCGCGCAATAATAAATTAGGAAAACCATATCCTATAAAAAGCCCCGGCGTTAAACTCTGGGGCTTTTTCATGGCATCCTTGGGCATTTTCCCCACGCTTATCATAATGATTTTGCAGAAATTGTGATTTTTGCATTCAGGACGTCTGTTCCCGTTGACCATACACGCCGCAGGTCATAGTTTTATGTATTGGTGTATCCGCTAACGGTCGTTACGGCACCACTGACATCATAATTTCTAAGGCACGAAAAAGGTTATCGCATGCGTACAAAGATTGCAGCCCAGAACCTGTTTGTCTTGTGTGTTCTGGCAACACTCACCACTACTGCCCCCTTCATCCCGCAAGCACATGCGCAATTTGGCAGCCCCGGCCCTTCCACATTCCCGGCAAGCTTTGCTGACCTGTCAGAAAAGCTGCTGCCTGCTGTCGTCAATATTTCATCAACGCACAAGGCTGTGCAGCCGGAAGACTTCCCCGAGATGCCGCACTTCCCGCCGGGATCGCCTTTTGAGGATTTTTTTGAAGAATTCATGGACCAGCGTGGCGAAGGCATGCCGATGACGCCGCCCGCTTCGCTAGGCTCAGGCTTTATCGTTGATGCCGACCAGGGTTTGATCGTCACCAACAACCACGTGGTGAAAGATGCTGATGATGTGCGCATCACATTGCATGATGACACCACTATGCCCGCAGAAATCATCGCCCGCGATGAAAAAATCGACCTGGCCCTCCTGAAAATCAAAACAGAAAAGAAACTGACAGCCGTGAAATTCGGCGATAGCAGCAAACTGCGTGTCGGGGACTGGATTCTCGCGATCGGCAACCCGTTTGGTCTGGGCGGCACGGTTACAGCCGGTATCGTTTCCGCACAACAGCGCGATATTCAATCCGGCCCTTATGATGATTACATCCAGACCGACGCATCGATTAACCGCGGCAACTCTGGTGGGCCTATGTTCAACCTGGACGGCGAAGTGATCGGCATCAATACGGCAATCTTCTCACCTTCCGGCGGATCGGTCGGTATTGGTTTTGCCATTCCTTCAGACTTGGCCGCACCGATCATCGATCAGTTGGTCAAATATGGTAAGACACGCCGTGGCTGGCTGGGTGTGCGCATCCAGGCCGTTACAGACGATATTGCTGAAAGCTTTGGTCTGAAAGATGCGCATGGCGCTTTGATTGCCAGCGTAACACCAACAGGCCCCGCTGAACTGGCGGGCATTAAACCAGGTGATATTATCCTGAAGTTCAATGATAAACCGATCAAGGAAATGCGTGAACTGCCGCGCCTTGTCGCAGAAGCCAATATCGACAGCGAAGCCACGATTGAATATTGGCGTGATGGCCAGATGAAATCGACCAAAATCAAAGTCGGTGAACTGGAGAAAGCCGAAGATGATGGACTGCTGGACGGCAAGGAATCAGCCGACGGCGAAAGCGGACCTGCTGGCGAAGCAACCAAAATTGACTCGGTTGGATTGTCGATTTCCGCTATCAGCGCACAAGATCGCCAGACCTATAAGATCGGCGACGATGTGCAAGGCGTCATTGTATCTGGTACAACGCCATCATCCGAAGCCGCTGAAAAGGGCCTGACAGAAGGCGATGTTATTGTTGAAATCAACCAGCAAAGTATTGCCGATACAAAGACAGCCAAGGATATCATCGACAAAGCTGGCAAAGCAGGCCGTAATTCTGTATTGCTGCTGGTGAACCGCGAGGGTGACGTGCGCTTTGTCGCACTGCGCCTGAATAAAGGTGAAAACAAAGGCACAAAGAAATAATTGAATACGGTCATTAAAGTTATTGCAGGGCCGACCGCCAGTGGCAAGTCGGCCCTTGCTATTGAAACGGCGCAGGCGTGTAACGGCGTTATTATTAATGCTGATGCCCTGCAGGTTTATGATGCCCTGCCGCTGCTGACAGCGCAGCCCTCCGACGCTGATAAGGCGGAAGTACCCCACCTTCTTTACAATGCCATTCCCCCGACAGAAATTTGTTCGGCCACACGCTGGACCGATATGGCTGTGAAGGCCATTAAAGATACGCTGGCACAGGAGAAGACGCCGATATTAGTGGGTGGCACAGGCCTGTACCTGAAAACGTTGATGGAGGGCTTGTCACCCGTCCCAGATATTCCACCTGACATTCGCAGCATGATGATTGAACGCCAGAAGGAAATGAGTAATCCTGCCTTTCATGCCGCATTTAAACAACATGACCCCATCATGGCTGCGCGTTTACACCCCAATGATACCCAGCGCCTTATTCGTGCCTGGGAAGTGCTGGAAGCCACAGGCGAGAGCCTCGCCACATGGCAGACGCAACCGCCCGTCCCCCCTGTCCCGGAATGGCAATATGACGTGCTCATCCTCAATCCCCCACGCGATGTGCTTTATGACCGCTGCAATAAACGATTCCTTGTCATGATGGACCAAGGGGCCCTCGAAGAAACGCGCGCCTACGACGCGCAAATTAATAAGGGCCCGGTTATTTCAGAGGGCGGTGTGACACAGGCGTTAGGGTTCAGACCGCTGCAGGCATATTTGCATGGCCATATGAGCCTTGAACAAGCCATAGAGCAGGCGCAGACAGACACGCGCCAATACGCCAAAAGACAGGTCACATGGCTAAGAAATCAGGTCAAAATGGAGGGTAATGTCGTAAGGCTTGAAAGATCTTAAGCTTTCTGCGGGTTTTGTCAATTACTCGATATAAAATTAGCAATAATGTTGCTATTTTGTAATTTAGTTACATTATATGTTGCTAAACATGCCGTTTCTTTCTAATTTGAACTCATAGGACGCGGACAAAGGGCGGTAAAGCCTCCGCAATAGAGTGTGAAAGATAATAAACATAATAAAAACGGATGAACGTTGAGCAGAACGGATACATTCGGAATAACAAAAAGAGTACTAGAGGACGCTTAGAAGAACACAAAGAGAGAACGCATAAGTCACATGGTCGTGAAACGCCTTTAACCCCGCCCGCCTTCAAAGGTCTGGCGGGGTTTTATTGATCTCAGAATAGGCCCCACTGGACAGCCTCCTTGTCCACGCCTAGAATCGGCAGCACGGGTTCATGCCAAGGGGGAATTCAAATGGCTGCACGCATTCATACATTCATACTTTTAAGCGCCTGCACGATTATGCTGAGCGGCTGCGTCTCCCGTGAACAGGCGGATGCCAAGCTCGCCAAGGGCTGTGAAGCCGGTGTCAATGCCCTGCTGTCCGAAGGACGTACGATCACAAAGATTGCCGATACAAAATTCTCGCCTTCTCCGGAAGGCCCCAACATGCGTCACGTTACCCTAAAGGCAATCGAGAATGATGGTTTCCTGGAAGTAGAAAACAATTTTGAGTGCATATTCGAAGAACAGTTTGGCCCGTTGAACATGAATTATACGGCGTCGATTTATCAGGTGCGCACGGGCGAACGCGTCGTGGGTAAATCAGGAAATGAAATATTGGGTGACGCCAATGACTTCCTGAAACTGACGGACGCTATCCGCGAAGCCATGTACTAAGGATACCCCGTCATGGCAGCAGGCATTACAAAGACCACGGTTGTCAGTTGTAACGACACACGTTACCAGCAGAAGATCCAGGCCGGCCCCCATATCATTACCGCTGATGAGCCGCGCAGTCTGGGGGGTGATGGCACCGGGGCAACCCCGATTAGCTTATTATTAGGGGCGCTTGGCTCCTGCACATCCATTACATTGAAGATGTATGCCGAGCGTAAAAGCTTACCGCTCACGGGTATAGAAACTTACCTCAGCCATGAAAGACGCGGTGACCGAGACCATATCGACCGCGAGATTACTATTTATGGCCCTGATCTGACCCCGGATCAACGCAAACGCATGATGGAAATTGCAGACATGTGCCCGGTGCATAGGATGTTATCGGGCAGTGCCGATATCAGCACGCGCGAACGCCAGAGCGATTAGACCATTCAAGCGCATCATAATCAAATATAGAGTTTATTGAAGTTGCAGGCCGTAGGCGGTATAGCTGCCGATATCGCGGCGTGTTCTCCAGTCGCGCAACATGAACATGCCATTCAGCTTGCCGGATGTGATGCGGAATTCATCGTCAATCACTTCCACTACGCGGCGTTTATCCTGGCCACCGAGCATATAGAATGCTGGACCCACTTCCAGAACCGGAACATCATCATCGGTGAACTGGCTGCGAATGATGTCAGCTTTATAAAAACCGTCGATCACTTTCATATTCTCGCCGCCACGCTGTGCTGCCCAGTCGGCAGGTGTCCAGTTATCCTGATCCCACTGGCCGTTATGAACGTGCGTCGGGTGATCGATATAAGGTTTGAAATCAAGGTTATCCCAATGGCTGGGCCACCAGGCCCAGATGGTTGGTTTCGGGCCAGAGCCTGAGCCTTTCACGCCTGCCTGGGCAGCAGGGATAGCGATCATTGCGCACAATGCGCCCGTCAGCATGATTTTCAGCACTTTGGACATGGATACCTCGGTCTTTAAGTCTTTGATTCCAGAGTAGTTACACTCATTTTTCAGGCAATCTTAATCAAAGCATGATATCCTGAAAATATGATAAACGCCATCGGGATTGCATTATCGGGACTGAAAGCGGCCAGCAAGCAGGTGGAGGCCAGTGCCTCCAATATTGCCAACCTGCAAACAGCCGATTACACCCCGATTACGGCCCAACAAACGGCCCAAACCGACCAATCCGGTCAGGGTGCAGGGGTAAAAAGTGATTTTGTCCCTAAAACTCAGCCTTTTACACCGTCATATGACCCGGATTCACCTTTCGCCAATTCCGATGGATATGTGAATACACCCAATGTCGATCTGGCCGAAGAGGCCGTAAACATGACGGTGGCCAGCACCGCTTACAAAGCCAGTGTATCTGTCATTGAAACCGTGCAGGATATGACCAAAGAACTGCTGCAGGCCTTCGATAGAAAAGCCTGATAGAAACCCTAGGCGATGATTTCCTTCAATATATTCTGCGCCACCATATCGGCCTGCAGGCGGATATCACGCACGGCTGTGCTTTCAATGAAGAAACCCTGCCACATTGGCCCCACCCCATAAAGCGCATGCGTCTGGTGCAACCGTAATGCATCATCAACAGGTCGCGGGAATCCTTCAGCCATCTGCGCAAAACCGGAGTTTACCAACATTGCCAGTAAATTTTTATCATCCGGCTTGATGCGGTAATCATACCCCAGGCAATTGATTACAATCTGCCCCTCTTTTACACCCGCCGATGTATAGACATTCAGCGAGCTGCCCATGGCCTCAACCTTATCCACCTGTCCACTCACAAGGCGTAATTGCCCCTGCCCCACGAACTGATGCACCAGATCATGCATTACTTGCGGTATGCGGTGGCGATGCATATTCCAGAATGACATGTAACGTTGCGCCCGCTTACGGTCAAAGGCTGAAAAATTCCGCCAGATGTCATTGGCATAAGGGCGCAAGCCGTCCAGAACATCGCGCCAGTCTGCGTCATGCAGGGCTGCCTTCAACCTGATCTGACGAACCAGTGCTGAGAGCGTCTTGATCTGAAGGGCATCCTGCTCGTCCCAGCTAAACGGCGTACCCGCGGCAGGATGCGGATGCGGGATAAATCCATGACGTGACACGACGGTTATATCGCTTTCGTAATTCTCACGCTTAAGGGTGACCAGAGCATCAATCATACTCAGGCCGCTACCGATGATGATGACATGCCCAGCACGCTGGATATCAGCCCAGCGATCATGCATGTAAGGGTGTTTCCACCAGCCTGCATGATTAGAAACCTTGATGCCCAATGTCGGTACGCGAGGCCGGTCGTTGCCGCAGGCCAGAATGATACCCTCATGTTCGTGATGTCCCTCTATGGTCCTGACAATCAGAGTCTTTCCTTTCGACAGGATGTCAGAGACTTTTTCATGCACTGTAAAAATGCGAATATCTTTGGCCTGGGCCGCTAACAATGTTTCCGCAAGAACGCTATCGAGATAACGGCCGTAAATGGCGCGCGGCACAAAATCACCCATCTCATACGGGATATTCTCTGCCACCAGCCAGAGAAAGAAGTCGTCATCTTCCCCTGCATGCACACCCATAGCACCGGCGCGCACATTCAGGAGATGGTCGGGATCTTGCGTGCTGTAGGCTTTGCCGCGTCCTAATGCCCCTTCAGGGCTGTATACGGTGATTTGCAAAGGCCCCGGCGCGTGGCGCACCAATGCCGCCAGCGTAGACAAACCTGAAAATCCGCCCCCGATAATACCCAACGAACTCATAATATTAAGAACGCTCTTCTACCGGGGCACGTTCCATATTGTGAAGATATTCCACCATATGGCGTGCGATCTCACGGGGTCCTGTCAGCGCCAGGTCAACTTGCTGCTCCATGAAATAAGAGAGTTCTTCATCATTATGGGCACGCACCAGGATTTTGATCTCGGGCTTCAGTTCACGGGCTGTTTCTAGGATACGACGTGCTTCAAACGGGTCTGGCACGGCAATCACCAACGCGCGCGCTTTATCTATCGCGGCCTCTTTCAGAACATCGGGATAACTGGCATCACCCGCAATCGCATGAAAATCATGTTCGCGCAAGGCTTCTACGCGTTCACGGTTCTGATCAACAACGACAAGATCGATATGCGCCTTCTGGATATTTTCTGAAATATGTTTACCCACACGACCGTATCCCACCAGTACTACAAGATCGCGCAGCACATGGCGTTCATCCGGGCGCAGGTGGGCCAGATCGTTATCACGTATATTGAACATGCGCGATAATTTGGGTTTGCGCCCCACGAAACCGAACAACGCGCGCGAGCCATAGAATGTCAGCGGATTCACGGCAATTGAAATCATGGCGCCTGCCAGGATCAGATTGCGCCCCTCTTCCGGTAATAAATTATAGGTCATACCCAGCGTTACCAGAATAAAGGAAAACTCGCCGATCTGCGCCAGGCCTGCGGATACCAGCAACCCTGTTTTCAGCGGATAACCAAACATCAGCACGATAATTAAAGCCGCTACGGACTTGCCGATGATGATAATGCCGCAAACCAGAGCGACACCTATTGGGTTCTCCCACAGGACCGAAGGGTCGAACAGCATGCCGACAGAAACAAAGAAAAGGACGGCAAAGGCATCCTGGAATGGTAGCGCCCTGTCCGCCACTTCATGGTTGAGATCGGATTCACGAATCATCATGCCGGCAAAGAACGCGCCCAGCGCAAATGAAACGCCAAAAAGCTTCGATGCGGCAAAAGCCACGCCTAGCGCCATGCCAAATACAGCCAGCGTGAATAGCTCGCGCGAACGTGTATGCGCCACAACCGTCAGGAGCCAGGGGAGGAAGCGTTTCCCCACGACCAGCATGACAACCACAAACAACGCCACCTTGCCGATGGCAATACCCAGTATTTCCCACAAAGGAGCCTTGGCCAGTTCTTCAGTACCCTCAACAGCCGCACCAGATTTGATGGCCAATGCCGGAATTAGTACCAACGCCAGAACCATCACCAGATCCTCGACGATCAGCCAGCCAATCGCGATGCGGCCATCATTGGTTTGCGTGAGGTTATGCTCTTCCAGAGAGCGCAAAAGCACGACGGTAGAAGCAACGGAAAGCGCCAGACCAAACATCAGGCCGCTGGAAAGCGGCCAACCCCAGAAGTAAGCCAACCCCACACCCATACCCATGGCGGCGCCAATCTGCACGACGGCACCCGGAAGCGCAATCTTGCGTACTTCCATCAGGTCCTTCAGGGAAAAATGCAAGCCCACGCCAAACATCAACAGGACAATACCGATTTCGGCCAATTGCTCCGCCAGATGGACATCCGCTTCAAAGCCCGGCGTATAAGGACCGATAAAAACACCCGCCAGCAGATAACCCACAATCGGGGGAATGCGTAATTTAGTGGCAATCAAACCCAATACAAAAGCCAGCCCCATACCCATGGCGACAGTGGAAACAAGCGGAAGGTCGTGGGTAACGGCCATCGGTAAGGTATTCCTTCTTATTTACA
Organism: uncultured Alphaproteobacteria bacterium; assembly: GCA_946480475.1. The sequence continues at coordinate 80 of CAMLJM010000033.1, read as the reverse complement.
GGTAACGGGTTTTTAGAACTGGTGTCTCCACTGTGACAAATCAAGGCTGGATAGGAAAGCGTTTTCTCCCTTTTTCGCTA
>CAMLJM010000032.1 GCA_946480475.1 uncultured Alphaproteobacteria bacterium | reverse complement strand
AAAGCCCCTGCTGCTGCCGGGGTTGCCTCCACTGTGGTCGAAGCGGCATTGGGGGCCTGGAAAATGAGACACACCCCTAAGGGAGAAGCATCGATTCTTCGCCAATTACGTCGTTTCATGCCTGCCGCGCCAGTTGATATGGGGATCAGAAAAACCTTCGGAATGAAGTAATTCCAGATAAATGACCTGACTTGATAAAGTGGAGAATTGAAGTGAATAAAAAAATATACATCCTTCTTATTTCGCCTGTGTTGATAGGCATATCCGCTTTTATTGTTTTTGGTGGCAGAACTGAAAATGTGGAAACGCACACAATTTATCCCTTAGTGCAGACATATATGCTGGACACCGACAATAAAAAAACTTTTCAACTGACGGGCACAGTTCATGCGCGGGTGGAAAGCAACTTGGGCTTCCGTGTCCCCGGGAAAATAGTAAAACGACTGGTTGATCAGGGGCAGCGTGTTATAAAAGGACAGGCTTTAATGGAGTTGGATGCGGCGGATCTGGAGCTGGCACAGAAAGCGGCGCAGTCTGCAGTAGCTGCGGCCAAAGCAGAAAATGTCCGCGCACTGCAGGATGAAGAGCGTCAAAGGGCGCTGGTTAAGGAGCAGGCTGTTTCCCTACGGGATTATGAATTAGCAAAAGCATTGGCGGATTCAACCACCGCAAAACTGCGTGCGGCAGAGGCAAATGCACGGCAAGCGGATAATCAAGTTCAATATGCGACGCTCCAAGCGGATGCGGATGGCGTTATTATGGATGTCCCTGCTGATGTAGGCCAAGTTGTGACAGCAGGTCAGACCGTTATTCACCTTGCCCAGGCAGATACACGGGAAGCTGTGGTTTTTCTTCCAGAAACCATGACTTCCTTTGCTAAAAATGCGAAAGATGCCTTCCTCTATAGCGATCCATCAAAACGCTTCCCCGTCAAACTTCGTGAACTTTCAGCGACGGCAGATCCTGCAACACGCACTTATGAGGCGCGATACATACTGGAAGCCCCAGGTCAGTCCGCCCCCCTGGGATCAACGGTTACAGTCTCGTATAGCAGGATATCTGAAAGCAATGACAATACATTCCGCATACCTTTCGGCGCATTATACGATAATGGGAGCGGGAGCAATATATGGGTTGTTGATGCAGGAACTTCGACAGTTTATGCGAAACCTGTGGGCGTCATTAATCTTGGTGAAGAATTTGCAACTGTGACAGGCAATTTGTCATTGGAAGACCGGATTGTTGCCCTGGGGGCACATTTGCTGAAAGATGGTCAGAGAGTTCGCATAAACAATACCGGTATGTCGGAGCAATAATAATGAAATTCAATCTATCAGCATGGGCAGTACGGGAGCAAGCCATTACCCTGTTTTTTATTCTTGCCATATTGGGTGCCGGAATTTTTGCGTTTTTCAACTTAGGAAGAGCAGAAGACCCGAAATTTACAGTCAAGGTCATGACAGTAGCGGCCATATGGCCTGGTGCGACTGCACAGGAATTGCAGAATCAGGTCGGTGATCGTCTGGAGAAACGCCTTCAGGAACTGGAACATTATGATCGGGTGGAAACAACGGCCTATCCTGATAAAATCTTGATGAAATTATACCTCAAGGATTCAACTCCCCCCAAAGATGTTCCAGAAGAGTTTTATCAGGCTAGAAAAAAACTGGGCGATGAAAAAGTCAATCTTCCTAATGGCGTTATCGGGCCAATATTGAATGATGAATATTCGGATGTGTATTTTGCCCTTTATGCCTTGAAGGCAAGAGGATTACCGCACCGGGAGCTGGTGTTAAAGGCCGAAAACATACGTCAACAATTACTATCCGTGCCGGGTGTAGAAAAGGTTAATATCCTGGGTGAACAGGAACAGCGTATTTACGTTGAAATCTCCTATCAGAAGCTGGCCACTCAGAACGTGCCTATCAGTGCCTTCTTTCAAGCCCTGCAGTTGCAAAACGATGTTACCCTCTCCGGCTTTGTTGATACTGTTGGACCGCGTGTATATATCCGCCTTGATAACAAAATCGACGATATTGAGACGGTAGAAAACATTCCGGTTGCTGCCAATGGACGTATCATACGGGTTGGTGACATTGCGAAGGTAAAGCGCGGTTACATTGACCCTATAGTGGCCAGCATCCATCATCAGGGCGAGCCTGCTTTAATTTTAGGCGTAGTTATGAAGAAGAATTATAATGGCCTGATACTTGGAAAAAATCTGGAAGACGAAGATATTCGCATTCAAAACTCCTTGCCGCTGGGAGTTGAAATATCAAAGATATCGGATCAGGCACATGTTATTAGTGAGGCTATTTACGAATTTATGATCAAATTTTTTGTGGCCCTGGCTGTGGTTATCATTGTCAGTTTGTCCACCTTAGGTATGCGTGTTGGCATTGTTGTTGCCGCCGCTGTTCCACTTACATTGGCAGCTGTATTTGTTATCATGATGCTGACCGGCCGGGATTTTGATCGTATAACGCTTGGCGCTCTTATTCTGTCCTTAGGACTTCTTGTTGATGATGCCATTATCGCCATTGAAATGATGGTCGTAAAAATGGAAGAAGGATTTGACAGGGTTAAAGCCGCTACCTATGCCTGGTCATCCACTGCGGGTCCCATGTTCTTTGGCACATTGATCACGATTGCCGGCTTCCTTCCCGTTGGCTTCGCCAAATCAACGGCAGGCGAATATGCCGGAAATATTTTCTGGGTGGTCGCCTTTTCCCTGCTCATCTCATGGGTGGTCGCCGTTACGTTTACGCCATATCTCGGCGTAAAGTTGTTACCGACTATCAAACCTGTCGAAGGTGGTCACGACGCCATCTATGCAACGAAAAATTATCAGAGATTCAGACACTTGGTACGCGCTGTTGTTAATCGTAAATGGCTGGCGGCCATCGCAACGCTCGGCCTGTTCTTTAGTGCTGTTATGGGTATGGGCTTTGTGCAACAACAGTTTTTTCCCAATTCTGACCGCCCTGAGGTCATTGTGGATATAAGTCTGCCACCAGGCAGCGCCTATTCCACAACGGAAAATACCGTAAAAAAGATTGAGCAAGCACTCTCAAAGGAACCATTGGCCAAAATCGTAACCAGCTATATCGGGCAGGGGATGCTGCGTTTTGTCTTATCGACAAACCCGGAATTGCAAAATCCAGCCTATGCCCAGATTGTTATCCTGACAGACGGGCCAAAGCAGCGCGATGAGTTAAAGCACCGTTTGCAGAAAATGGTGGCGAATGGTGATTTTCCTGAAGCGCGCATCCGCATAAAACAGTTTGTCTTTGGTCCTCCCGTCACCTATCCAGTTCTGTTTCGCGTTGTTGGACCAAATCTGGATGAATTGCGCAAGATTGCCTTCGGCGTACAGAAGGCAATGGAAGCAAATCCGAATCTGCAGGATGTGCATCTCGACTGGGGGGGACGCGCGCCCATTGAACGCTTGGTTTTTGATAACGATAGGCTGCGCCTGATGGGCTTAACGCCGCAGGAAGCCGGACTGCAGCTCCAGGCTATTCTAAGCGGCATAACTGCGACACAGATGCGTGAAGGAATCAGATCGGTGGACGTTGTATTCCGCAGCCCTGATGCCGAACGTCATACACTGAAGGACATTGAAAACATAATCCTGATGACAAGAGATGGAAAATTCGTACCATTATTGCAGGTCGCCCAACTAAAGGTAGAGATGGAAGAGCCTCTTCTGAAACGCTTCAACCGTGAGCCATACATAGCGGTTCAAGGTGACGTTGTTGACGGGATGCAGCCGCCGGAAGTGACAGCGCAAGTTCTTCCGCATCTACAAGAAATTATCAAGTCTTTACCGTCTGGCTACCGGATTGACACTGGCGGTTCGATTGAAGAAAGCGAAAAGGCAAACATGGCTTTGGTTAAACTTTTCCCACTCATGTTGCTATTGACGCTGACTTTTATCATGCTTCAGGTGCGTTCTTTTTCTACCATGTTCATGGTCTTTGCAACTGCGCCCCTTGGCTTGGTTGGCGCAGTACCAACGCTCCTGCTGTTTAATCAGCCATTTGGATTTAATGCCATCCTTGGCCTAATTGGCTTATCCGGAATATTAATGCGCAACACACTTATTCTTGTCGATCAAATTCATCATGACAAAACAGCTGGTTTAAGTGACTACGATGCGATCGTTGAATCAACGGTACGTCGTGCCCGCCCTGTTATCCTGACGGCGCTGGCTGCGATGTTGGCTTTTATTCCGTTGACCTTCTCCAGTTTCTGGGGATCGCTAGCCTTTGTGTTGATTGGTGGTGTCGGCGTTGGAACTTTGCTTACGCTTCTCTTTCTGCCCGCACTCTATGCGCTATGGTTTAAAGTCAAGCCGAACGAGCACAAGGATATGCCACACCCAACTATATGACAATGATCTCGCCTGAAAATTTTGTGAAATCTCTTAATATAAGCACAAGAAGGCACTTATATTGCTATATATAGATAAATTATTAAACAGGCAGATAATATCAGACTGAAATGACCAAGACTGACAGATATAAAAGACAACTCCTCCTTCCGGAAATTGGAGATGAGGGGCAAAAGAAAATAAATGAAGCTTCTATCTTGTGTATAGGAGCTGGCGGGCTGGGTTGCCCTGCCTTGCTTTATCTGGCTGCCGCAGGGATAGGCCGGATTGGCATCATTGATTTTGACAAGGTTGATGAAAGCAACCTTCAAAGACAAGTAATTTACACATCAGGTCTTGTCGGCATGCCCAAAGCAGAATCTGCCGCCGCCCAATTATCTAAACTTAATCCCGACATCCAGATTGAATATTATAACGAAGCCTTGACGGCACAGAATGTAGAAACGCTTTTTCAAAACTATGACTTGATTCTGGATGGAACAGATAATTTTGAAACAAAATTTCTGATCAACGATGCGTCAATTAAATTCGGAAAACCATGGATTTATGGGGCTATCCAAGGATTCGATGGCCAGGTCAGTGTTTTCAATTACAAGGGGGGACCATGTTACCGCTGCCTGTATCCTGAAAAACCCAAGGGCTATATTATGAACTGTGCCGAAGCAGGCGTTATTGGGGCTGTCGCTGGCATCATTGGCGTTACCCAAGCCCTGCAAGCAATTCAGGTTATCACCCAACACGAAAGCTTCACGCCCCTGGCCGGAGAATTATGGGTTATTGATACCCACGCAATGGACACACGAACATTAAAACTGGAAAAAAATGCAACATGTCCTGTATGCAGCAAGAGTACTGCAGAAATAATACTTAACTACTCATCGCCAGTTTGTGCCATTATCCCCGAAATTACCATTCATGAATTCCGGAAGATGACCAACACGATACTCATCGATGTACGTGAACAGGAAGAATGGGATAGAGGCAATATTCCAGGCGCCCAGCTTTGGCCATTGTCAAAAATTAAATCAGGCGACATTCCAGATATTCCGAAAGAAACCAGTATCATCCTGCATTGCCAGAAGGGAATGCGTAGCATTCAAGCGGCCCAGATCCTTAAAACACACGGCTACACGTCTGTTGTTAGTCTTACCGGTGGATATGAAGCTTGGGTAAGTAATTCCTAAGCCAGCATTTTTATAAATTTTATGATTAGTTTGACCGCCACATAAAGAACCAGCACCCCCGTCGCCTTTTTAACCATTGCCAAGTTAAGCCGTGACGATCCCGTCCATGAGCCAATCTGCCCACCTATGAGAACCGCTGGAAACAGCAACCAGTACGATGTCATAGCCTCACTTATGCCCACATACCCCCCTTTTATTATCTGACCTGCCAGCCCGGCAAACGAATTGACCAGAATAAAAAAGGCACAGGCCCCTGCTATCTCCTTGGCATGTCCCCATCGAAGAAAATGCAATAAGGGCGCAAGGAATATCCCACCGCCAATGCCGGTAATCCCTGCGATAAACCCTAACCCCAGCCCCAGAACAGCAGGAAGATATTTTTTCTCTGTTTCACTTGAAGTGGATATTGGTTCAGAAAATCTGGTCTGTGTTTTCTCCGGCCACAATAATCGGATACCTGAGACCGTCAATGCCAACCCCAGGATACCTGTAAAAAGGTATTCAGGGACGGGAATAAGCCCCCCTGCAAAGGACGCAGGCACCGAAAATACAATCCATGGCAGGACTTTAGAGAAATTGAGATGCCACCCCCGGTAAAAATGCCATACTCCGCCCGTAACCACAATAATATTGCAGATCAGAGAAATGAGCGGAATAATGCGGTAACTAACGTCAGCCAAAACCAATAGCGCGTTATAGGTCGACCCACCACCAAAGCCGACAGTGGCATACAGCAACGCCGTCATAAAGAAACCCGATGACAGACCCAGCATTTTTATGCCCCTGCCCGCGCCCTGGTATCCGCCCTTACATCAACCTGCAAATGCACATCCGTTCCATTTACGCACATGGACAATCCTTCTCGGCTACGACCCATATCTTTAAGCCCCTGAAGTTCTTCCTGCATAATGCTCAAGGTCAGGCAAAAATCTGTATTAAGTTCAAGAGAGGATGAAACGGCGCCTGCCTTTATTCTTATTTTAAAGGGCGTTGCTCCCAAAAGCAGTTTTTCTTCAAAGATTCCCTTCGCATGAAGAACATTCATTTCCTCTTCCGTAATTTTGAAAGTAATTCCCTTGCTCTCGATTTTTACATTCATGATGCAGATAAAATTTCTTTCCATTCCTGCGGCGTATTGGCGTTCTTCATAAAAGAGGCATATCTATCAGGCACATCAACAGGCTGCACCTCAAGGTCATCCAGATACCCCTGAACAGATGCCGAAGCACTTTGTCCAAGGGGAAGAGTAAGGCAGACAGGTAAAGGCCATCCGGTAAAATACCCGCTTTTCTCCTGCGTCAGCAAAACCGTCAACATATCCGGCGTTAACAGCGGCATATCAACAGGCACAAACAAGTATTTTTTATATCCGGCTTTATGGCGCATAATGCTTCTTATGGCCTGCACCGGCCCGCCAAAAGGATTGTCATCCTGTACACTGTTATATTCTGGCAAATTACCACTTACAAAAATATCCTGAACACCTGTCTGCTTTAGTATGTCTATGACATGTTCTATTAACGGTCGGCCCCTGAAATGCAGTAATGCCTTATTTTTTCCCATACGGCTGGACCGTCCCCCTGCCAAAACAATCCCGGCAAGTTTCACCTGTTCACCCATGGCGTTCCTCTCCACATTTGCCACAGCAAACCTGACTATATTTCGCCTCTTCCCTTAATGAATGTCCCGGCAGCCATTCACTTCGTCCATCCAGATAATGTTCCTGCTTCCATATAGGTGCCCGCCTCTTGATCTCCTCAATGACATAGCGGCACGCTTCAAAACTCTCCGCCCGGTGGGCTGAACCAACCGCAATAACAATACTTACCCCGCCCACAGGCAATTCACCCTTAAAATGAGCGACATGATATATTGTGCCAGGCCAGATACCCGCCGCCTCGGCACATATCTCGCCAAACGCCTTTTCAGCCAGCGACTTATGCGCGTCATACGTTATACCACTCACCGATTTTCCATTATGATGATTTCGTACCGTGCCGATAAATACATCTATCGCGCCATGATCATCGTTCTGAACATTTTGGATAATTGACAGGATATCAATTTTGTCTTCCGTCACGCATGCACTTATAGACATGATTACCCCCCACACACAGGAGGCAAAATAGAAAGACTGCAATTACTGCTGACAACATAACCATCCGCTAGAATATCTGTACTGTTCGCAAGAACCGACTCAGAAATCAGAATTCGTTGCTCTGCCCCCAGTTTCTCTGCCAACACATTCCTGATAAAACCGATAGTAGCCATTTCAGGAATTTCAAGCTGTATGGCATTACCGAATTTCCGCATGGCACCGAAAGTATGTATTGTTACAGATATCATTTTGTGGCGTATCCTTGCTTTTGAATTTTATCGAGTGCATCACCAATAAACGGAGCTATAATGTCCCAGCATTCCTGTACCGCCTTTGGGGAGCCCGGAAAAGCAATCACCAGTGTTGAACCAACCATGCCTGCCGTCATGCGCGACAGCCACGCCGTATCCGTGTAATACAGGCTCTCATGCCTCAAAAAATCTCCCAGACCATCCAGCATCCGGTCGCATATCTGCGCCAGCGCATCCGGCGTAATATCCCTTGGCCCCGGCCCTGTACCACCAGACGCAAATAAAATATCAGGCCTGCTATCCCTGCAGATGGCGGTTATTGTTCCTATAATCCTATCTTCTTCATCCGGAATGATGACCACATCATCACTCTGTGCTTCAGCTTGACTCAACAAATTTTTAAGCAGCGCACCTGACTCATCCACATATTCACCTGCAGATGCGCGATCGCTCATCACGACAATGGCCGCCTTCCTCCCCTTTAAGAAAGAGGGGTCAGGAAGCTGTTCAGCCAGCCAAACCGGAATGCCGTCTGGATTCACCCATGTGCCGCTTTTTCCTCCTGTTTTCACCAGCAGCCGCACACCGGTAATAGAGAGATTAGGGTCTGTCCCTTTTGTTAAATCCCATATTGTCAGCAACGCTGCATTCACCGCAGACAAGGCTTCCATCTCTACACCTGTTTTGGCAAAGGCTACAGCCTGGGCATAGACGGTAACACAGGTCTCGCTTTCATCCAGATGGCAATGGATAGTCACTTGGTCGAGTGGTAGCGTGTGGCACATGGGAACGAATTCGGGCGTTCTTTTGGCCCCCATAATTCCAGCCGCTTCAGCCAAGGCGAGTACATTCCCTTTGGGAAGCTGGCCGTTCTTTACTGCGTCAAATGCAACCCTGTTCATATATATGGACCCACAGGCAACAGCGCGTCTGCGCGTAGGTCTTTTTCGGCCCACATCTATCATTGTAAAATTAGGGGCGGTGCTCACGGGAAAGTGAATGATTTCTTTTGCTTTAATCATATTCTGTTCTCCTAATTCTATCCACCGATTGACGCCAGATGCGGTGTAGCCCCTGTTAAACCATCATGAAGGAAATGCGTTGATTTCTTGTAATTCATAAGTGACATTATTTTATCCTGAAGCTCTTCTTGCTGCTCATCCTTTTGCAGAAGCGACCGCAGGGAATAACCACCTTCACCGAACAAGCATAGGTGCAAAGCGCCTTTAGCTGATATGCGCAACCGGTTGCATGTCTTACAAAAATCCTTGGAATACGGTGCAATCAGGCCAATATTTCCCTTACTGGCGCTATGTTCAAATTCCAGTGCTGGGCCATCTCCGTCTTTACGATCTTTTATGCGCCACCCTCTGGCCAGCAATTGTTCAGTCACAAACGACCCTGGCAAATGATGCTCCTGAAAATAGGAAAGATTTTCTCCAGTCCTCATTAATTCTATAAATCGCAGTGATATCGGCCGGTCGGTTACAAAACGTATAAAGTCATCCAACTCGGTATCATTCAGCCCTTTGAGCAGGACCGTATTAACTTTGACAGTCTTGAACCCCACTCTAAAACATTCTTCCATGCCTTCAAGAATTTCTTCCAGACGGTTATGGCCTGTAATAACTTCAAACTTTCCTTTATTCAAAGAGTCGATGCTGATATTGATTGCCCGAAGCCCCGCATCAAAATAACTTTGCGCACGCTCGGGGAGTTTATAACCATTAGTAGTGAAAGCCAGTTTTTTTATACCCGGAATCTGGGAGATACTGGTCGCAATCTCCAGAAAATCAGGACGGACCGTAGGTTCCCCACCTGTCAGCCGAATTTTCCAGACCCCCAGACCTGCAAAAGCCTTTATCAGCCTGATGATTTCCCTCTGGCTTAAAAAGCTTTCGCAGCCAGATTTTTTGTAGCCATCAGGCAGGCAATAGGAGCAACGGAAGTTACAAATATCCGTTATGGACAGCCGCAGGTATGGAAAACGCCTGCCAAAATTATCCGCAATCTGCGGTTTTGTATCCACTCATTCTCTCCTTTCCAAAGACGGGAGGCCGCAACGTTTCCACTACGACCCCGGCTGACCGTCCATATCTGCCTTACATCACAGACTTAGGCGCGGCTAGCTCGGAGATGTCATGCCCATAAGCATCTGACATATCATAATTCCTTTGATTATGATGGAAGTTAAAGACCTGCGACTTGATCCAAATCAAGTCGCTAAAATAGATATAATTCATAAAGATAATTATGAGTCTGGCCCAAGCAATTAAACAAACTTCTTTTTTCAGTAATACGGATCCTGATACAATTCAGGAACTTGCAAAACAGTGCCATCAAAAGACCTTTGCTAAGGGACGTGATCTTTTTGCCATGGGCGATCAGGCAGACGCCTTTTTTATTATATTAAACGGATGGGTTAAATTATACCGCACCTCCAAGGAAGGGGAAGAAGTCATCATTCATGTTTTCGGCCCCGGCGAATCTTTCGCTGAAGCCGCCGTATTTAATGACAGCAAAACCTACCCTGTTAATGCCCAGGCGGTGGAAGATGCAAACATCATCGAAATTCCACGCAGCTTTTTTATTCATAAAATTGAAGAAGACACTCGTTTTGCTTTGCGTATGTTAGGGGCAATTGCCGCACGTCAGCATTATCTGGTTCAGCAGCTGGAGCAAGTCACCACACGCACAGCCCCACAACGCATCGGCGCTTTTCTCATTCGATTCTGCCAAAAGGAAAAAAAAGGAAAAGATGGCTGGGTTGTTGATCTTCCCTACGACAAGTCAATTATTTCCGGGCGCCTTAACATCAAACCAGAAACCTTCTCGCGTGCCCTGGCCAAGCTGGAACCTTATGGCGTCGCCCTTATAGGACGTAATATCGTCATTACCAATATGGCAGAACTGGCGGAATTCTGTGACATTTCCTCAAAAGAAATTCCCTGCTAACATTTAAGGTGAGCCACCGTCAGGACGTGGCAGGAATAACATGGGACCATAGGTCCATAGATAAACGAAAAAGCAGAATGCCCACAACAACGCTGATGCAATAAGCCAGTCAGCCGTCATGGCGGGAATTAGCATAGGGCCAAAAACACGCATTAAGGCCGCGCACTGGATAATCACAAAAGATGCAGTTACCAAAGCATTTACCTTCAACTCTCGGCCTGTATGCCCCAGGGTCACACGGCATATCATTCCTAAAATCATCGACCCGATGCAACCTGCCGTCAGCGCATGAATTACAGCGGCAACGCTCAATAAGCCAAATCCAGTGATGGACAGTAGCCCAAGCCCGATAATCAGCCAACCATATCCAATGTGCAAAATCCATAAAAGCGGATCACTCCCTGTCTTTAGTGTATGATAATGCCGCATTCGCAGGGCATGGATCAGACATGAGAATCCAGCGCAAATACCCAGCAAAATGGTACCCTTTGTAAAAATCAGGCAAAGGGCGACCGCTATCAGGGAAATAAGTGCGGCTATGTCATATTTAGTCTGGTCAGTCTGATATGCATCTACCCCCTTGCGCCGGAGTGCCGCCACGGTAAAAGCCGGGATAATGCGGCCTCCGATTAACGAAACCATCATTAAAATCATCATCAAGGCAACGTGAAGCGCCGTTAAATTTGCGGTTCCCAAAAACCAAAGATCGCAGATAAACAAGACTACCAGTAAGCTAAGAAAGATAAAATTTCTTTTATTCCAGCTTTTAAAGAGAGGAATAGCAAGCGAAACAGCCAGCGCAGGGACAAAAGACGTCGCGACCGCCATTATCACCCATTGCGGTAGCCCCATATCAACATTAATGACAATACGCCCTGCAAGCCATAACCCACACAAGGCAGCTAAATGTAACTGTCTGGCAGGCGCCCCGCCTGTCCAGTTAGCCACAGCCGTCAGCAAAAACCCGGCGATAATAGCCATACTAAACCCAAATACCATTTCATGGGCATGCCATGACACCGGATCCAGAAAAAAATCCGACGGCAGAAAATAACCAGCATAAAAGGCAGCCCACAAAACTATGCTCAGGACAGCATAAAAACTACCCATAAAGAAAAAAGGGCGAAAGCCACGCCCCCAAATAGGCGCGTTAAACATGTTCTGCATAGAAACACACTCCTGATTATTTACTGAATAAGGGGGGTTTTTACCCCCTCCATCCGGAACCCGCTGATTTTTGACCGCCCCGCCAAAAGCTGAATATACTGATGAACCGCTTTTTTCCAGATTCTGTCCTTTAACTCGCCTGTAATCCACTCCGCCACATTTTCAAAAGGCAGCTGTTGGCCATCTGCCCGCTGATGAACTTTTATAATATGATACCCGACTTCCGTAGCAACAGGTTCATAACTTACATCTCCTGCCTTCATCTGAAAAAGGGCCGCCTCAAAGGCCGGCATTGTTTGACCACGGCTAATCTGCCCTAACCTGCCCCCATCCTTTGCGGATGAACAGGCCGACTGATCCTTTGCCATAGCCTCAAAAAGATGCGGTTCTTTCCTGAGAGTTGCTATAGCTTTCTCCGCCTTCAAAAAAGCATCAGAACGCGCGTCCTCATTATCAGGAGGAGCTAAAAAAAGAATATGTGATACTTCAAATAATGGTGAAGTAAAAAAACGGCTCTTATTATTATCGTAATATCTTCTGATCGTCTCTCCGTCAGCCTCAGGAATCTCAATTTCCTGGGCCAGCAAGTCCTCAATAATTTTATCAGGGTTTTTTATAGCTTCTTCATGTTGACATAGGCCCAATTCGGCAGCCCGCTGTATCAACAACTCACGTACAACCAAAGCCCGCATGGCATTATATTTTGCGGTGGTCAGGCTTTCCGCCGGATGATACTGAACTTCTGCGTTAATTTCTTCCGGTGATATTTTGATTCCATTTACCTCAATACCCGGAGATAAAGTCTTCATGACATGCTCACTTATGTTGCGCGTTTTCTAACAATCTGATACGGCCGTGCCACATACCCAATAGGGGCACTCAATGCGTGGACAAGTCGGGTGAACGGAAATACCAGCAGAATAAACAAGCCTAAGGTAATATGGAGCTTAAAGACAATCGCCACATCGGCAACAAACTCATGCGCCCCCCCGCGCAATGTAACGATGTGTTGGGCCCAATTCATGAATTTTACCATCTCATGCCCATCCATATGCCCCATGGAAACAGGAATTGTAAACATCCCCAGGGTTAGTTGGGCCAGTAACAACACCAAAACCGCGATATCGGCATAGGAACTATTATTGCGTATTCTGGCATCAAAGAGGCGGCGATGCAGCAATAAAGCCAGACCAATAAAGCAGAACACACCCGCTATACCCCCTGCCGTCATGGCAAGTATCTGTTTTGCGCCATGCGATATGCCTATTGCATCAAAAACCTGTATGGGTGTCAGAAGGCCGACAGCATGCCCCCCCAGAATAACCAAGATCCCCACATGGAAAAATATGCTTCCTATAACCAGTTGCTTCCTGCGCAAGAGCTGGCTAGATTTTGTTCGCCAGGAATACGGATCCCTGTCAAAGCGAAGAATGCTTCCCAGCAGGAAAGTTGCAATTGCAATGTAAGGAAAAATCTGGAACAGGAAAAAATCAAGATAATTGCCCATGGTTAAATCCTTTCTTCCTTGTAATTATTCATACGTGCCAGCATCTCTTCCGCCTTGGGGCATCCACCCGCCTGAGTAGTCTGCGATGTATTTTCAAAAGCGAATTGTTCTTCCCACTCCTTGTCAATTTCTTCCGTGCTTAAAGGAGCACCCGAGGATTCTTTCAAGTATTTTTCAACTGCCGCTGCATCAGGTGCCCGCGCCGCTGTTTCAATAAACGCCTCAAAAACGGCGGCATAAAAAGATTCTCGGTTTCGCAGACGCTCGGCAATTGAAGAAAGTATATTTACAACGCTGCCCATGGTTTCGGATGCTTCTTGATGTGGCAGCGTAGCCGCATATTCAGCAAAAAGTGGCAAATAGTCTGGGGTTTCTTTTGCATTGAGAATCAGCCCTGAATCGGCATAGACTTGCATGAGATCGGCGAGCGCTTGACCGCGATCCCGGGAATCCCCGTGAATATGTTCAAAAAGATGCAATGACAGTGACGGGGTACGATCAAAAAGCGCAACATAGTCTTCCTGAAGGTCAAAAATATCCTTACGCCGCATGATTTCCATTACATTTTGCATGGCTTCCAGATTTTTCTGACCCAGCCATTTTTCAGCTTTCAGAATATCCATACATTCCTGCAAGGTTTCCTTGTGATGCATTTCCGGATAAGTGAGCAGATATCCCAGTACCTTAAGTGTGCGCATATTAGTTCCTACTTCTGTTCCTGTTTTTGACCGCCGCATGATCCACAACACCGGCCGACAGCGTGCGGGAATAATTCTTTACTTTTTTCCCGCTCCGTTGCATTTCTTAGCACGGAATCGGCCTGCGCCTGATTACTACTGCCTTCACCAGTAAGCCCAAAAAACTCTAATATCTTCATACTCTGCCTCTTCCGCCTCTATCCACAGCTGCCACAACCGCCCCCACCACAGCCACTTTTGGCTTGCGGAGCTTTTTCATAGAAATCGCGCTCAAAAATGGTATTTACGCGATTATCCTTAGTACTGGCTGATTGCCCACGCGTCTGCTTTGGGCTTTCAAATATGTCGACTGCACTATTGCTGTGCGATGAACATCCGTTTCCAAATGAGAACCCGCAGCCACCGCTTTCACCATAGGCGTCCAGCGTTTCTTCCCGATGACCTGTCGGAATAACAAAGCGATCTTCGTAATTTGCAATCGCCATGATCTTGTACATGTCATCGACAAGGTCAGTTGTTAGCCCAACTTCATCCAGGAAGTCCGTGTCTGGATTTCCCTCAAGAAGTTTGCTGCGCATATAATGTCGCATCGCCATCATGCGTTTCAGACCAAGGCGTATAGGCGCTTCCTTACCGCCCGTCAGTAAGTTAGCCAGATATTTCACGGGTATCCGCATATCATCGAGATCCGGCATAATCCCATCCGCGCGGGTTGGAATTTTACCTTGCGTCGCAGCAGATTGTATAGGCGAGAGCGGCGGAATATACCAGACCATCGGTAAAGTGCGATATTCAGGGTGCAGCGGAAATGCCACTTTCCAGTCAATCGCCATCTTATAAACCGGCGAATTTTGCGCTCCCTCAATCCAGTTCTCGGGAATTCCGTCTTTTCTGGCTTGCTCTATAACTTTAGGGTCATGCGGGTCCAGGAATATATCGCACATAGCCTCATAAAGATCCTCGGGGTTCTCCTTGCTGGCCGCTTCCTGAATACGGTCGGCATCATAAAGAATGACTCCCAGATAGCGAATTCTTCCTACGCATGTTTCCGAACATACGGTTGGTTCGCCATTTTCAATACGTGGATAACAGAAGGTACATTTTTCTGCTTTACCCGTCTTCCAGTTATAATAGATTTTCTTATAAGGGCAGCCTGATATACACATCCGCCAGCCCCGGCATTTATCCTGGTCTACCAGAACAATGCCATCTTCCTCACGTTTATAGATAGATCCAGAAGGACATGACGCCACACATGTCGGGTTGAGACAGTGTTCGCACAGGCGGGGGAGATACATCATAAATGTATTCTCGAACTCGCCATACATCTCCTTCTCGATGTCTTTAAAATTATAATCTTTTTTGCGGTGTTCGAATTCGGTCCCGAGAATCTCTTCCCAGTTTGGCCCCCACTGCACTTTCTCCATGCGCTCACCAGTTACCAGCGACCGTGGCCTGGCCGTAGGCATGGTTTTCATTTCAGGCGCTTTTTGCAGATGATCATAATCAAACGTGAACGGTTCGTAATAATCGTCTATTTCCGGCAGATTGGGGTTACCAAAGATGTTCGCCAGAATACGCCAACGGCTACCCTGATTGGGTTCAATCTGGCCATTCGCTTTACGCTTCCAGCCACCCTTCCATTTCTGCTGATTTTCCCATTCTTTCGGATAACCAATACCGGGTTTGGTTTCAACATTGTTGAACCAGGCATATTCAATGCCCTCTCGTGATGTCCAGACATTTTTGCATGTTACACTGCATGTATGGCAGCCGATACATTTGTCCAGATTGAGTACTTTTCCTATTTGCGCACGAACTTTCATGATGCAGCTGCCTCCGCTTTTGCTGGCTGTTCCATCCAGTCCACATTATCTACCCTGCGGACAATAACGAATTCGTCGCGGTTGGAACCGACCGTGCCGTAATAGTTAAATCCATATGCCAGTTGCGCATAGCCACCAATCATGTGTGTTGGCTTGACAGTGGCCCTGGTAACAGAGTTATGGATGCCGCCCCTGGCATTGGTAATTTTACTGCCGGGAGTATGGACCAATTTTTCCTGGGCGTGATACATCAGCATCATACCTTCGTTCACGCGTTGCGACACAACAGCCCGGGCGACAATAGCCCCATTGGTATTAAAGACCTCAAGCCAGTCGTTATCTTTTACACCGATCTTACGGGCGTCAACTTCACTGACCCAGACAATTGGCCCGCCACGCGATAAGGTCAGCATGTGCAAATTATCCGTATACGTGGAATGTATGCCCCATTTCTGGTGAGGTGTAATAAAGTTGAGCAGGATTGTCGGCGATTCTTTGCCATGCTTGTCCAGCATATGCTGTACGGTTCGCGTATTGATAGGCGGGCGATATGAAACCAACGCCTCACCAAAATCAATCATCCAAGGATGATCCTGATACAACTGCTGACGACCGGTCAGCGTGCGCCATGGGATCATTTCATGAACATTTGTATACCCGGCGTTGTAGCAGACATGTTCCGACTCAATCCCGCTCCAGGTAGGTGAACTGATAATTTTACGCGGCTGCGCCTGAATATCGCGGAAACGAATTTTCTCCTCTTCTTTAGGCAACGCCAGATGCGTATGATCACGCCCCGTAATCTTGCTTAGGGCCGCCCACGCCTTAACGGCAACTTCACCGTTGGTTTCCGGGGCCAGCGACAGAACTGTCTCACAGGCATCAATATCACTTTCGATTTTGACTCGGCCTTGTTTCTCGCCATTAAGTTTTTTAAGGAATTCGATTTCATGATCGGTATTCCAGCCAATGCCTTTGCCACCATTCCCCAATTTTTCCAGGAGCGGGCCCAGTGTCGTGAACCTCTCATATGTTGCCGGATAGTCGCGCTCGACAACTTTCATGGCGGGCGCAGTTTTACCTGGAATTAACGGGCACTCCCCTTTCCGCCATTCTTTGACATCCGGCTGCGCAAGCTCCCCGGCGGTATCATGTTGAATTGGGTTTAAAACAATTTCCTTTTCAACGCCCAGATGTCCATGGCAAAGCTCAGAGAATTTTTTGGCAATGCCTTTATATATCTCCCAGTCGGATTTGCTTTGCCAGACCGGATCAATTGCCTTGGACAGTGGATGGATGAAAGGATGCATATCAGAGGTATTGAGATCGTTTTTCTCATACCAACTGGCCGTCGGCAGAACGATATCCGAGTAAACACAGGTTGTTGACATGCGGAAGTCAAGCGTGACGATCAGGTCCAGCTTGCCTTCAGGTGCCTTGTCATGCCATACCACATCGGCGGAACGCCCTGGCCCTTCATTCCCTAGATCTTTACCTTGGACTCCATGTTGCGTGCCCAGAAAATGCTTAAGGAAATATTCATGTCCCTTGCCGCTGGAACCAAGAATATTGGAACGCCAGACAAACATATTACGCGGCCAGTTGGCAGGATTATCGGGATCTTCGCATGACATCCTCAGATCACCCTTGGTAAGACGATCAACCACATGGGCCACTGGATCAATTCCTTTTTCCGTCGCCTGCGTTACGAGATCGATCGGATTTTCCTGCAATTGCGGGGCCGAAGGAAGCCAGCCCATGCGTTCCGAACGGATATTGCAGTCAATCAGCGATCCGGCCCATTTATTGCGATCCGCCAATGGCGACAGAATTTCATCCAGCTCAAGCGTCTCATAACGCCATTGGTCGGTATGCGCATAGAAGAAAGATGTTGAATTCTGCTGGCGCGGTGGACGGTTCCAATCCAGGGCAAAAGCCAAGGGAGCCCAGCCTGTCTGCGGACGAAGTTTTTCCTGACCGACATAATGCGACCATCCCCCACCGGATTGCCCGATACAACCACAGAATACCAGCATGTTGATACAGGCACGGTAATTCATATCCATGTGATACCAGTGGTTCATGGCAGCCCCGATGATAATCATCGATTTACCCTTGGTCATATGGGCGTTGCTGGCAAAGGCCCTGGCAACCTGAATAACTTTTTCCGCTGGGACACCGGTAATGCTTTCCTGCCATTTCGGTGTATATGGAATATTTTCGTCATAGCCAGAGGCGACATGACCACCGCCAAGACCTTCCCGTGCGATACCATACTGGGCGCAAAGAAGGTCAAAAACGCAAGCTACCGGAACCTTCTCGCCGTTCAGATCAAGAATGCGAACAGGAATATTCCGCTCCAGAACATCTTCTCTGGCATTAGGTTGGAAATAACCTGTCTCATGTGTCTTTCCACCAAAATACGGGAATCCTACTTTTACGACCTCATCGTGAACACCGAGCAACGTTTTGCGCGGCCGGATGGTTTTTCCGCTGGCCGCATCTACTGGGGCAATATTCCATTTACCCTCTTCTCCCCAGCGAAAACCGATGGAGCCAGTCGGCACGGTAATGTCCCCTGTGGCTTCATCAAAGCAGACGGTCTTCCATTCCGGGTTATTTTCTTCATTCAAATTGCCCTTGAAATCCGACGCACGAACCATGCGTCCGGGCACATAGGCGCCATTACGCTGTTCCAGTTTAACAAGGAACGGCATATCCGAATATGTACGGCAATATTCATCAAAATATTCTGATGTGTTCTCCAGATGAAATTCTTTCAGGATGACATGCCCCATCGCCATACCCAGGGCGGCGTCTGTGCCTTGACGTGGATTAAGCCATATATCACCGAATTTTGATGCCTCGGAATAATCCGGCGTGATGGTCACAACCTGCGTTCCCTTATAACGGGCCTCAGTCATAAAATGCGCATCGGGTGTGCGGGTTTGCGGGACGTTTGATCCCCACATGATAATAAATCCCGAATTGTACCAGTCCGCGCTTTCCGGCACGTCGGTTTGCTCACCCCATGTTTGCGGGCTGGATGGCGGCAAGTCGCAATACCAATCATAAAAGCTCATGCATACGCCACCCAGAAGCGACAGGTAACGCGATCCTGCCGCATAAGAAATCATGGACATCGCAGGAATGGGTGAAAATCCAATAATCCGGTCGGGACCATGCTCTTTAATGGTATGAATATTGGCTGCTGCCACAATCTCATTAGCCTCATCCCAGCCTACACGAACAAAGCCACCACGCCCGCGCACGCCCTGATATTCTTTTCTGGCTTGCGGATTGCTTTGAATTAATTTCCAGGCTTCCACGGGCGATGAGGTTGTTTTTTTTGCTTCCCGCCACAAGGACAGAAGCTTCTTACGAATCATGGGATATTTCAGACGATTGGCCGAATAGATATACCAGCTATAGCTCGCGCCCCGGGCACACCCACGTGGCTCGTGATTTGGCAAATCAGGGCGCGTTCTAGGATAATCGGTCTGTTGCGTTTCCCACGTGATAAGCCCATTCTTTACATATATTTTCCAGGAGCAGGAACCCGTGCAATTCACGCCATGTGTGGAACGCACGATTTTATCATGAGCCCAGCGGTTCCGGTACCCTTCTTCCCACGCCCGGTTTTCTTCGGTTGTAATGCCGTGCCCATTGGAAAATGGCTCGCGCTTCTGGGAAAAATAGCTGATTCGGTCAATAAAATAGCTCATCTTTTAAGCTCCTAATATGTCTGCATTCTGCTCATTCATGGCACCACCCCCTTGATCTGAATCAAGGGGATGTAATTTCTTACGGATTTTTATATTTTGCCCCTGGTCGCAGGTAGGCGCACCAGTTCAAAACAAGGCAAAGGACATAAAATCCTGCGAAGCCATATAAGGCTTGTTCGGGAAATCCTTTTTCAATCTGCTCACCAAACACAATCGGTATAATGAAGGCACCGTAAGCCGCCACCGCCGATGTCCAGCCGAGGACCGGACCGGCCTGCTGACGATCAAATACCACAGCAACCGTCCTGAATGTCGATCCATTGCCAATGCCAGCAGCAAGAAACAAGGTCAGAATGGTCAGAAAGAACGGTGTGAAATAAATTTCCGGTGTCGCAGACGCGTAGGCAATCTGCATAAAGTGTGCAGCCCCCAATGCCCCCGCCACCATGACCACCGAGCATATTTGCGTAACCATCGCTCCACCCAGTTTATCTGCCAGCCAGCCGCCGATCGGGCGGATAATGGCTCCGATAAATGGGCCAATCCATGCGTAAGTCAAGGCGCTTGGCGCATTCGGATTTGCCAGTGTATGCGTCAACACACCATCAGGACCCGTCACATGCTGGAACCCGAAGATAACTTTGATAGACAAAGGCAACGCGGCCGAATAACCGATGAAAGACCCAAAAGTCATCGTATAGATAACTGTCATGATCCATGTATGCGGATGAGAGAATATTTTATATTGCGCCCGTACCCGTTCGCTCAAACCAGGTAAAATTGCCAGGATTCCAACTGTAACGGCGATAACCAGCGGCAGAACAACCCATTTACTGATATTAAAGCCTGAGCCATTTGCGCTTTCGGGCAGAATCAGCCAAAGCCCCGCTATGGACGTTGCAAGCCCAACAAGCAGCATAACGGAAACTTTAAAGAAAGATGATAGCGGGCCACCGATATGCGGAGAAACATGCTCTGACCGGATATTGCTCAGCAGGAACCAGGAAAGAACCGTTAGCGGAATAAGTATCGCCGCCCAGATATATCCCGAATTAAAAATCCATGTCTCTGCTCCGGCCGGAATTTTGCCGATTAACGTCCCGGAAGCGTTGGTCAATATCATTGGCTCTCCACCGAACAACCCAAACGTCATGACAAATGGGATCAAAATCTGGGTGGCGGTGACGCCAAAATTGCCCAGACCAGCATTCAATCCCAAAGACAATCCCTGCATTTTCTTGGGGAAGAAAAAACTGATATTTGACATGGATGAGGCAAAGTTCCCTCCGCCAAAGCCACACAGTAAGGCCAGTAGCTGAAACACCCAAAGCGGTGTATTTATATCCTGAAGCGCAAACCCTGTCCCGACCGCTGGCGCGATCAGCAATGCCGTGGTGAAAAATAAAGTATTCCGTCCCCCTGCAATACGAATAAAGAAGGAAGATGGAATACGCAACGTGGCCCCCGCCAAACCCGCAATCGAATTCAAGGTAAACAAATCGCCTTTGCTGAAAGGAAAGCCAAGATTAAGCATCTGAACGGTGATGACGCTCCAATAAATCCAAACCGCAAATCCGCATAGCAGACAGGGGATGGACATCCATAAGGTTCGCCAGGCTATACTTTTGCCCGTCTCTTGCCAGAAAGTTTCGCTCTCAGGTTCCCATTTAAGAATATCTTTGGCCATAATTGTCTCCTTATTTCTGACTGTTCACAGGAACTTCCCCGAGTTCCGGCAGGTATTTCGATTTTTCAAGATTGCGTTCCATAATGACGATCGTGATATGCATCCAGATCAGCGCGACAGCTACAAGAATGAACATCAGCATGAAGCAGCTGGTCCATATATTCAGGTAATCATTCATAATGCCGAAACATATAGGCAGAAAGAATCCGCCAAGCCCGCCGATCAGGCCGACAATCCCGGCAACAGAACCGACATCATTGGGATAATAAACCGGAATATGTTTGTAGATGGCCGCCTTGCCCAGCGACATAAAGAAGCCCAGGACAAATACAATCACAGTAAAGGGAATGAAGCCCCAGCCAAAACTGAATTCAATATTTCCTTTGATGCCGTGAACGATATAATCGGTCTGCGGATAGGCTAAAAGGAAACAGCAGATGGAGCAGACAAAGAATGTCCAGTACATGACCGACCGTGCCCCATATTTGTCCGAAAGATAGCCACCAGCAGCACGGAACAGTGACCCGGCAACGGAGAAGGAAGCCGCCAGCATACCCGCCGTCCGGATATCCATACCGTACACACCCACATAATAGCGTGGCAGCCACAGGGCTAACGCCACAAATCCACCAAAAACAAAGAAGTAATACAGGGAAAAGCGCCATACCTGCAGCTTCTTGAGCGGCTTCAATGATTCCCACATTGATTTAGGCGCAGTTTTGGCTGCCCGCTGAGCCTGAATTTGCGGCTCATCCTTGGTAAATATCCAGAACAGGGCGGCCATCACTACGAGTGCAACCGCCCAGACCTGGGCCACGGTGTGCCATCCATACGCAACCATGACAAACGGGGCAGCAAACTTGGTTACAGCCGCTCCGATATTCCCCATGCCATACACGCCCAGCGCCGTCCCCTGATGCGCCTTGTCATACCATTTAGAAAGATAAGCTATCCCGACAACAAAACTTCCACCGGACAGACCAACCCCCAGTGCAGCGAGCAGCATCATCTCGTACGTATCAGCATAAGTCAGGCACCAGGTAAAAAGAGCCGACGACAACATAATTGTTATAAAGATAGGACGCCCGCCATACTGATCCGCCCAGATCCCCAAAAAGAGCCTGATAAGTGACCCGGTCAAAATCGGCGTACCGATAAGGAGACTGAATTGCGTATCACTCAGCCCCAGATCCTGCTTAATCTGGACCCCAATAATGGCAAAAATCGTCCAGACCGCAAAGCAAACCGTAAAAGCCAGAGTGGTAAGGGAAAGTGCTGAATTCCGGTCCGTTTTTGTTATCATGGGATAGATTCTGTCAATATGCTGTTCTAAATCACAGGTGGAAAATTCTTTATTTTTCCCCCTCTCTTCTCTAATATCCCATGTGAGCAGGAAGTGTGACTTGATCTGAATCAAGCACAGGAACAAAGGCTTAAAACTAGGCGCGGAAACTCATGATAAATCTGCCTAAAAATTTTAGCAGTACTTATAAACCCCAGCTTTTTGATTCCCTTTCCGAAGCGAGTCTTCATGAACTTCTGGCCTACTCTGTCATACAGGAACATGAAGCATCGAAAATTCTGGTCCAGCAGGGTGATATGCCTGAAGGTGTCTATCTCATTCTTGAAGGCAGTGTGAAAACATTGCGGTTAAATGAGGATGGAAGCGAGGCGACTATTCGTATGCTGGGCCCGGGCGACACGTGTATGGAAGCTGTATTGTTCATGGGTGGAACATCCCCTATATCTGTCCAGACACTTTCCCCTTGCAAACTTCTGCTAATACCTGACAGGACCATAAAGGCACAGGTCATGTCCGATTCACATTTTGCAGTGAATTTGCTCCGAATTGTTACGCGCCATTATAAAGGCGCAATACATCAGATTGATGCCATGAATATAAAATCGCCTCTACAGCGTGTGGGTTATTATCTTTTGACCAAGCACCTTGAGGCAGGCCATGACAATTTGGACTTGGTTCTCCCGTTTAAAAAACAGACCATCGCCAACTACCTTGGCATGACGCCAGAAACTTTTTCCCGTACCCTTAAACAAATGAAGGAAATGGGCATTGATGTTACTGATGACCGCATTCATATGAAAGATGCCTATACGCTCTGTCACTTTTGTGATTCAGACACGGAATCGCTATGCAATCGCCATAATC
Source organism: uncultured Alphaproteobacteria bacterium (assembly GCA_946480475.1). The sequence continues at coordinate 51 of CAMLJM010000032.1, read as the reverse complement.
GAAAAGAATGCGGGCGTTGCCGCTTTCATTAGAGCATAGAAGGCATAAAGG
>CAMLJM010000031.1 GCA_946480475.1 uncultured Alphaproteobacteria bacterium | reverse complement strand
TCTGGGAATTGCGGTGAAAACGCTACAGGGCTATCGCGTAAAAGGCGGCGGCCCTGAATTCAGAAAAATTGGCGCTAAAACGGTCAGATATAAATTCTCTGATTTAAAAATCTGGGCCGAGAGCCGTAAAAAGAAAAATACTTCTCAGCATTAATCCGAAATCTCGCTTTAATACTTAAATATTAATCAGCAAGTTGCTAACTCATTGAAATGAAAATGAGAAGCAAGGGTTTACCCTATTTTAAGCTGAATTCCTTCAGAATTAGAAATTACCTAAAATTTTAGGCAATCGCCGCTTGGGGAAGCTGGCGTACAATCCGGTGAGTGCAACACCAAACCGGATCGAGGGGAAGATGAAGGGGATTAGATTTATAGCAATTGGATTTGCAATGGCTATGTGCATGAACATGGGGCATGCGCAATCCACGCACGCTTCCGCCAATATATCAGTCGAAGAAACTTTGGATGTTTCAAAATATAAGACACAGGATGAGTTTGATGGTGCTGTTCAGACGTATTTTAAAAGCGGCGGAAAGGCTGACGAATTACTCAAGGCTTTAAATGATAACTGGAAGCCATATCTTGAAGTCAAAAATATATATGCCAAATCAGATACAAAATTCAGCAGATATTGGGAGAGTATTTTTTTTAATGAGCATGCATTTGAAAAAATTATAGATGTTGGCAACGGTAATAAAAATGTGTGGCGTATCCTGATTGTTGAGAATTCTTATTTTTTTAAACGCTATCAGACACAGTTGATATTTGAGGATGAGGATTTTGCAGCAAGGGGAATTCTGTTTCAGTTTAAATATTTTGATGATGTCAGCGAACAAAGTGATGAGCGTGTAGAACGAGCATTGGAGTCTCTGGTAAAAAATAATCGCACATCGGAAGAGGTTGTGAAAATTATTACAGCTGCTGGCGCAAAATATTCAGGGAATTATAAGAATGGAAAGAACGAAATTACAATTGATAGCTATAAATACATTCCAGACTATAGAGTTTTAGATAGATATGTAACTCCATGGTATATCGGCATGGAGTACCTTGACAATCGTAATCAAAGATATGCCCAATTTAAAATTCAGGCACAAGAACCAAAACTGAACATAGTAATGCCATAGAGGGGAAGTGAATGACAATAGAGCGGATTTCAATTGAATGGCGGCCAGTGGCCGGTATCCCTGGGCTTGGACATTTATATTTGATTGCTCGAGAGCCGGGACAGTCAAATATTCAAGGTTACGCTATATCTGTTGGCCCCTCTATTCCTCATGCAGGAGCGGAGGTTCTGAACCCACTCGTAAATTACGGGTATATTGAGGTTAATGAAGGCAATGGTGCAGGCGGTGCTATCGGCAACCAAACTGATCAGCTTACTATAGATTTTTATACAATAGGGGAGACCACCGAACTCTCTCGCGGCTCTCGCGATATACAGACGCAACTACTTGTGGCAAATCCGGGTGCAACGCTCGATCAAATCTGGGCCAATATGATGATTCTGGCTAATGACATACACAGCCAGCAAATCAAATACGATCCGACAGAGGGGCTGCCTCCGATTGGCCCCGGCGTTAATTCGAATTCTGTTATTACGACTCTTCTTTCCTCATGGGGTATTGATCTTGAGAATGTGCGGCCCAATCAAGCGGGGCTGGAAGACACGCCTGTGGCATCAGGTCTGTTTCCGGGTCAGGATACTTTGATTGCGACAACGGGCGACAACGTTTTAAAGGGCTACGGTGGTAACGATCTATTTTATGTTGCAAGCGGCGGCAATGATGTTTTCTATGGCGGTGCTGATGTAAAGACCTTCTTTAACATTGCTGATGGTTTGGACAAGATAAAATTCGCTGCTGCCGATCAGGCGACTGTTACATTTATCGATTTTGGCGGTGGTGAAACAGGCTGGACATATTCGCAAAGAATTGGATCGGAAGTGTCGACAGGGACACTTTATTCGATTGAACGCTTTTCAGGGGCGCGTGTTGATCTGTTCAATAAAATTGATCTGTCATCCTATACAGGCAGTATTGAATTCAGAGATCAGGCGCCTTCTGAAATTCAGAATATTCAACAAACAATCGACCCCTCGGTGACGTCCTCTGTCAGAATTTATACTTCCTCCACAGATTACATGATTGCCGACAGCTTCGGCACCTTTACCGGCACTCAGCACAATGATACATTTACTTTAAATGCGGTGCTGGGCCGCAGATTTGAAGGTGGCGATAATACGGATGCGGGCGATACCGTTTCTTATAAAGATATGTCTGATGTCCGGGGCATGAAAATTGATCTGGCTGGCGGGTCGGCCTTGATCGCTGGCGCTAATCTTGCCGCTGACACATTAGTAGGAATTGAAAATGCTACGGGCACAGAATTCGCAGATGTGATCAAAGGTTCAGCCGTTGCCAATGTCGTATATGCGGGTGCAGACGATGACATTATATATGGGATGGGTGGCAGTGACAATCTATACGGAGAAGATAACGACGATACATTTGTCCTGAATGCGCCTTTGTCCGGTGAAACGATTCTTGCTGATGGCGGTGCAGGACATGATCGCGTTGCGATTTATGCCGCACAGTCGGATTTTACAGTTTCTACGCAAGGCGATGAAACTGTCTTAACGCACACTGAAAATAATTCCCAAATTCGCCTCAGGAGTATCGAGGATATAGATTTCTATTTTGATTCCAGCTTTGCTGTAGCAGGCGCATTGATTGGTTTTAATAATGGAACACCTTGGCAGTTCAACACGCCATACTATACAAATAATGGCGATATACAGGAGTTTCCCCTGTTTTCTGCACATGATGAATCGTTTCAGAATAACTTGACCGCTGCTGCCACGGCTGATGTGCGTACGGGCTCCGTTACCCTTGAATGGTTCGATGCATCGAATCAAAGCACGCAGGCTCAGGCCCTGTTCCGTGATCAGCTGACAGTATCTAACAGCAATGCAACGGCCAGCACAGTAACCGAGATCACTTTCCGCCTCACGGTGATAGCTGGCGGCGATTACAGGACCTTTACGGGCTCTCCGGAGGCGATTGCCGTGGATCGGCTTTTTGGCGTCAGATCAACGCAACTTACGCTGGTTCCCGAAAAATCAAATCTTCAGATACAACCCACTTCATTGAACAGCAGTGGTCCGTTATCCATTCATGCGGGGGAAGTGTGGACACGCGAGGTTACTTATAAATTCACCGGGGCGAACGCCAGTCTTGATTTTAATTTTGGCTTGCATACAGCTCCTATTGGAAGCGAAATTTCCAATTTGCAGAGTTTATATGATACGAGCGGCTATCTCATAGGTGCTGTCGAACTGGTAAACTTATCGGATGGCGTGACATACGTTTCTCAATCGGGACTCTTTGGTAGTGGAGATATTCATGCCAAACCCATGCTCTTGGCGGGTACTGTGGGCAATGATGATATTTTTGGATCGCTCTTGAATGAGGTGTTCCGTGGGGGTGCTGGTAACGATACGATTAACTCAGGTTACGGTGATGATACATTCATTTTTTCTGCGGGTGACGGGTTCGATATAGTGACCGATACTGGCGGGACAGATACACTAAAAATACGGGGTGATATTTCCTATTCGAATCTGGTATTCACGCAGGTGGGTGCTGATCTGGTGATTGATATCGCCAGCGGTGTGACGATACGTAACCAGTTTCAGGGAAACCCGGCTTTTATCGTTGAATTCGTGGAATTCGATGATGGCTCGCGCTTTATGCTGCCCAGCCCTTATATGTCTGTGAACCAGCCGCCGCAGGCGATCAATGATGAATTCACAATAGGTGAGGATACGCTGTTATTCGGGGCTGACGTTCTCTCGAACGATAGTGACCCTGATGGGGATGTATTAAGCGTGCAGCCGCTGTCTTTTGTTACGGCTATGGGCGGCACGATTGTGCTGAATGCATCAGGTTTACTTTCTTATACGCCTGCCCTGAATTTCCATGGCACCGACCATTTCGAGTATACGGCACTTGATGGTCGCGGTGGTACGGATACCGCGCTGGTGGCAATCAACGTCCTGCCCGTCAATGATAATCCTGTCTCGGCAGATGATGTTTTTACCGCGCTGGAAGGCCAGACAATATCAGGCAACGTATTAAGTGATAATGGTAACGGTGCGGATAGTGATATTGATGGTGATACGCTTTCTGTCGTTCCGGCTGAGATTGTCACGGCGGGTGGCGGCAGCGTGCTGCTGCTGGATGACGGCAATTTTATCTATACGCCGCTGGCGGAATTCAACGGTGCCGACAGCTTTGATTATGTGCTTAATGATGGTCAGGGCGGTAGCGATACAGGCACTGTCTTCCTGAATATCACACCCGTAAATGATGGGCCGGAAGCACGTGATGACGCTTTTGCCGTGAATGAGGATGCAGTTCTGACCGGCAATGTTCTCGCTGATAACGGCGCAGGCCTGGATTCCGATCTCGATGGCGATAACCTGAATGTAACGGCAGGTGTCTTTGCGACGCTGGCGGGCGGTTCAGTGGCCCTGAATGCTGATGGCAGTTTTACCTATACGCCTGCGGTCAACTTTAATGGTCCGGATAGCTTTACTTATAATGTCACGGATGGTCATGGTGGATCTGCCACGGCAACAGCCTCTGTCACGGTGAATGCGGTGAACGATGGTCCTGAAGCCAGAGATGATGTGTTCTCCGGCAATCAGGACTCTGAAGTGGAAGGCAACCTTCTGGCTGATAACGGCCATGGCGCTGATTTTGATCTGGAAGGCGATAATTTGCGTGTGGTACAGACGGTGGCCACCAGTGCTGCGGGCGGTTCAGTGATCCTAATGGCGAATGGCGATTTTGCTTATATGCCGCCTGCAGGCTTTGCAGGGAATGATAGTTTTGAATATACAGTAACCGATGGTAACGGCGGTGAAGCCACAGCTACGGCGCTTATCACTCTGGTTCCTGTCGTGACCAATCATGATCCGGTGGCGCAGGATGACAATCAGGCCGGGTTCATTCTCCAGACTTTGGGCGGCAACGTCCTGCAAGATAATGGGCATGGCGCTGATTCCGATTCTGATGGCGACTCCTTAAGCGTTCAGCCTGCAGGGTTTATGACCACCAATGGCGGCCTGGTCATGATCATGGCCAATGGCGATTACACCTATACGCCTGTGGCCGGTTTTAAAGGATCGGACAGCTTTACCTATACACTATTGGACGGACAGGGTGGTTCAGATACTGCGATTGTGACTCTGAATGTCGGGCTTAAGGGGAACGAAATTATCGGCAATAACCGCGATAACTGTATAGATGGCACAAAGCATGGCGATATCATCCTGGGCCAGGGCGGCAATGATAATATACAGGGCAAGCAGGCGCATGACCGGATATTGGGAGGCAGCGGTAACGATGATCTTTACGGCAATAGCGGTGATGACCTCCTTATCGGCGGTATAGGAAAAGACCATCTCTATGGCGGGAATGGCAATGACAGGCTGATGGGTGATGATATTTATCTGCTCCCCGGCGGCTTATATAAGTACGCAGGTACGGGCGGCGGCACTGACCATCTTGATGGGGGTAATGGTAACGATCTTCTGATCGGTGGCGCAGGTAACGATACGCTCTATGGCGGTGCAGGCTCCGATACCTTCAAATTCCTGGCGGGCGATAACGGCAAAGACACAATTACGGATTTCAGCAGGAAACAGGGTGATGTGATCGACATCCATGATGTATTGGCGGAATCTTATGACCCGGTAGCGGATATGATTGCGCAGTTCGTACAGATATCGAAGCAGGGCAAGAACGCAGTTCTCTCCATAGATGCCGATGGTGATGCTAATGGCGGTAATTTTACTGCGATTGCCGTGATCGAAGGCGGCAGGGATCTTACCCTTGATAACCTGCTGCAGAGTGGCAATCTGCTGGTTTAGCAGCCGATATCCGCCTTGATTTATCCATAAATCCCGCTTAGCGTCATGATGCTACTGGTCAGTTTGATCAGTGACCGGGACGTAAGAATCCTGCAACTAGCGGCATAGCGTGTCCGTCATCACGCCGCCTTCTCGGTTTTGCGACCGGGAGGCGGCGGCGTATGTCCAAAGCCTCGGCTTAAAGGCCGTCGCGGTCGTCTAGTTGCGACTTCTTAACTCCCGGTCACCAGAGGAAACTCTGGTGACCTTTTGCTTGGGAATTTAGGTTAGGAAATGTTGCCATGAATCGTCTTTTAAAATTATTACTGCCGTTTACTATTCTCTGCATTTTTTCACGGCAGGTGGGAGCGGAGGTTTCTGTCTCACCTTATATGTCCTTTTATAATCCAGAAATTAACGTTGTTGTAGATGCAGGGCAATATCATGTTGAGCCTCTATACACTTTAAAGGAAGGTATGGAATTACAGGTAAACGGGCGGATAAAGAATATTGTATCTGCTGATATTGTCCCGCTCATATGTGATGAAGATAACCTTCAAAAATATATGAAGAGGCAGTCTTACCGATGCTGGGGAGGGCAAAAGGCACATAACCAGTTCTTGATGAATGAAAAGACATACAGCGACACGCCGCATTACCTCATTCTTTATAATCCTTTCAATCCCCTTAAGCCACTTAATACGCAGGCAGTAAATGCAACTGTTCAGGTCAAATATACGCTTTCTCGTAGTGAGAAGGCTGAGTTAGAAAATGTGTTCAATAATTTTTATCAGGCACTACTCGGGCTATTTGAGGTAAAGGATTTCAATATAAAGTTTGAGCCATGCAACGCCAGGAATGCATATTCAGATTCACTTGATGGCGACATAACAATGTGTTCTGAGATTTTAGGAGAGGCCAGTTTAAAGGGTAAAAGTGGAATTTGGGGAGGGGTGTTGTTTCATGAGTTAGGGCATACCGTTCTCAATCTATGGGGACTACCCGGATGGAATAATGAAAGAACGGCGGATGAATTCGCGGCAGTCATGCTGATAATCGGGGCTAGAGGAAAAACAGACAAGGCGCAAGAATGGATAGCGTTTTTTGATCCCAGTAAGAAAAACGTGGTGCGGCAAGCGCAGTCTATTGCCCAATCGGGCGGGCCTCATCCGCTAGATGTTCAAAGAATTGATGCTATTCAGCAGATTATTGATAACCCTTTGCCTGTTGTGAAAAGATGGAACAACATTCTTTATCCCCGGATGAGAACGCAAATATTACAAGAGATCGTGGCTGGCACATTTGATATCTATGGCAGGGATGTTGAGCTGGCTCAGAAAATTCTCGAAACGCGGATTAATTAGTGCGCTTCTTTCTATTGGGAATGACAAGGATAGATTTTGTAGAGGCTGCTTTACTTTCTTCTATGAGAAGCTCTTGAACATGGGTGCTCCACATATCTAAAGCTTTCTTTGTTTCTTCTGCATATTCATAACGGTTATATACGGCGGCAACACCGCTGATAATTCCAGCGGAGTGATTAAGGATTTTTTCAACGATATGCGGGGCTATGCCTAACTTTGCCATACCGCTTGCGACAGTACGGCGAATATCATGCAGAGTCCAATCAGCAAGATTGGGTTGCCCATTCGCTTTCCGGGATTTTTTAATTTTTGCGTCCAATGTTTTCTTGTCGCGTGAGAAGTTCTCAAAGGGTCGCTCTCCTGCACTGGTGAATACATAGCTGCCCATATTGGGTGTATCTTCTAAGATTTGTGCGGCAAGCTCAGAAATATGGACATGGTGCTGGCGGTCGGTCTTGGTTGACTCGCGGGGGAGCGTCCAGAGCCTGTTATCTTCATCATAATCATTCCATGTCATGCTGGCGACTTCGCCCCGGCGCTGTCCTGTCAGGATAAGGAATTGCACCAGCGGTCCGAAAGGGTATTCAAAGTTTTCACAGGCATTCCAGATTTCTTTGAGTTCAAAGTCTGCAAGCACCCTATCGCGGGTGCGATTGCGGGCAGGAGCTGCCACCATATAGGCGGGGGAATGCGTTATCAGGTCGCGTTCTACACACCAGTTAAAGAAACGGCGCATGGCGGCCAGTGTGCGGTTTGCCATGATCCCGGCCTTGCGTTCTATGACCTGATCGAGGATTTTAATAATGTCCTCTTTCTTGACCTCATCTATCGGTTTCTTGCCGATAGCAGGGAGAATATCTTTCTCAAATATCCGGTCAGTTTCTTCCCAGTACTCGGTATGGGTTTTGGCATATTTCTTTAGAAAGTCGGCATATGCCTTTTTGACCGTCCACTCATGTTTCTTTTTGGCCGCCTTGCGGTTTAGTAACGGGTCTTTCCCGTCTGCCACTTCACCCATTTTCTTCTTGGCCAGGTCGCGGGCCATTTCGAGAGTGATATTGCCATATTGTCCGATGGTGAAGAGTCTCTGCGTTCCGTCTTGGCGATAGAAGAGAACGAATGATTTTTTCCCGCTAGGATAAAGCCGGATACCAAAACCTGAAATTTCACTGTCCCAGCGAATATCCTTTTTGCCATTTTCAGCGGTGTAGGCGAGGCTATCAATAAACCGCTTTGTGAGTTTCTCTGTCATATGAATTCCAAATAGTCATTTTAAAAGTCAGCAATAAGTCAGCAGAAAAATGAGTATCACGGAGGAATTTTGAGGGCAATAAATTTATAAAATTAATAAAAAACTATTTATTTTCAACTATATAAAAGGAAATCAAAAAATTGCTGAGGAACATGGTAAACTGACTACGGATCAGGAGGTTTGAGGTTCGAATCCTCACGGGCGCGCCATTTATTTCAAGGACATAGGCGATTTTCTTCATGTTTTGCTTTACGGCAAAAGTATCCATTTTTGTCTGAAAGCAGGCGTTTAGCCGGATTTCAGGTGGTCTTTACCCGAAGGCAAGGCCTTGATAGGGGCCTGATGGATGACCTCTTCGATTTTTTGAAGCAATTGCTCTTCTGTGAAGGGTTTGCTCAGGCTGGCGTCAGCACCGAAAGATTCGGCAATCTTAAGAAATGAGGGAAGTCCTATTTTACCGCCCGAAGATATGGCGATGATTTTCATCTGCGGGTTTGTACCCCTGACCTCACGGATTACCTCGATGCCTTCCTTTAGGGGCATAAGAATGTCGGTGATGAGTATGTCAAATCGATCTTTTTGAAGTATGTCGATGGCTTCAATACCGTTATAGGCCAGAACCGTCTCATGTCCCTGTTTGGCTAACATGTGGCTGTAGACCTGAATTAGGATTTTGTCGTCGTCGGCGATTAATATCTTCATGGCCCACCTGCATTCAGTTTTATGTACCGAGTGCTTTTACCCTGGAATAATATTTTGGCAGGTTTCAAAGCGCAATAACACAACACACGATTGTATGAATTGTCTTTCTATGTACAACTATTTGGATTTTGGGGATGGGTGACGGCAACAGGTTACCGTTGTCTATGCCAGCAATGGCTGCGATGTGTTGATAATGAGGCGTGCGCCCTGGATCAGTTTCTGGCGCGTCATGGTATGAGGCAAATCGGGTGAGGGGATGTGAATAAAACCTGCGCGTGCAGGTGAGCCGTGCGCTGTGGCATGAGCCATCAAATGGAAGAATGTATAATTGCAAAGGTAATCGCCTGCATCATCGGACAGACGTGCGTCGATATGGGCATGATTGAGGGACTCCAATATCTGTGTGAGAGGCAAAGTGGCATTATGACTTAATGCGCCATCAGCCTGTATCACACTGTCTTTCGGTATGAACCCTGCGGCATCCGGACTTTCTGTGCTGCATTGATTCCGGGCTTGTTGCTCTAGCCGGAAACCGGTTTCACCAGCAGCCACACCAAAGCAGATGACGATATTGGGTTCGAACGTTTCAAGTTCGCGCTTTAGTTTTTGCCATGCAGTGGCGTACTCTGTCTTTAATACCACGGCCCGTAGTTCAAATCCTGATGGTTCACGCGCAAATATCTGACGTAGCCCCCTGACAAGCGTAGCGCTGGGATTGTCCGGTTGCCCGGGAAAGGGGCCAAAGCCTGTAATGAGCACACGAGGTTTCATACTAATGTTGTCACAACAATAATGATGATTCCAGCAAACATCGCGGCACAGAAAATATTGCGCATTCGCGCATCGTTGCGTGCGGTGTCATCATATGCTTTTTCGTGTACGGCGCGTGAATGACGGACGATCTGAATAAGTGTGGCAATGATAAATAAATAGGACAATAAATAAATCTTATCGGTCATCAGCATGTAATCGACTTCGGGCAAACCGCTTGCAGATGTAAGTTGCAGCGCTACCAAGGTCAGGAGGGCCGTGATAACGACGCCCAGACGTCCTTCGATATAGGAGGGATGAATATTCAGGACCAATGCGGTGCAAAGCAGGATGAGCAATACGGGCAGGAAAATTTTAAGGCCCGTAGCAAGCCATGGCCGTTCGACGGGGATCATGAATGTAGCGCGGGAGTAATCAGGCTGTTCTGATGCGCGCAGATCACCGAAATTGGTGGGATAGTTGAAATCGCTGATCTCGAGTTCGCCATCCCAGATGTCAAAGCCGGGCAGGTAAATTTCAGGATTGAGAGTGATGGCTGCGCCCGCAGACGTATCAGGGACATAAACGAGGTCACCGGCTTCATGGATGTTATCTTCGATGATGATGGGAAGGGCCTGGTAATCAAACGGGTAATCCTGCAAATCGAATTTGGAGCTGAACTTTCCCTGATCGCGAATGATGGCGTAATAGCTGCCATCCGTCATCTTCTGCGGCTTGTCATACAATGATGTACGCACATGGTCGGCGGGATCAAACATGTTTATGAATTCGGCTGATTGGGAAGGATCAATGTTGGGGTTCTTCCAGCGAAACCATATATATAGGTCGAGTCTGTAGCTGTGATTTTTCATATCTATTTCCTGAATATCAGCCACATAAACGCCGATGGCCACGTGCTCGGGGGCGGCCTTTGCGGACAGGGGGATCAAGGTAAAAATCATCAGCAGGGTAAGAGCGATAAAACGCATGGATAATCCTGAATATTCGAGGGAACGAGTTAAGCAAGGATAGGATTGGCAGTGTGCGGAGGCAAGGTTCAATAAAGACGGATGTTATGTAATTAATAGGCGGTACAACTCTTGCAATAAGGTGACGCCTTCTTTTTTTACTTGAGAGGGCTAGCCAAACTAAACTGGTCAGTTTATATAGTCTGACCAAATTAAAGCGTATCGTTTAAGGGGCGCGCACAGATGAAAAAGCGTTTTGCGATTGTACTTATTATTATGATGCTTGTGGCGGCGGGCCTGTTTGGCTACCAGCAATTTGTTAAGTCAATGATGGGTAAGTTTTTTGCGGCCATGGCAAATCCGCCCCCGGCGCCTGTTGCCGTTGCTGAAGCGGTATCGCAACCTGTGCCGCGTGTGCTGGAAGGCATCGGCACGATTGAGGCTGTCCGTCAGGTTACCATGTCGCCTGAGGTTTCGGGCCGTGTATCTGATATCCAGTTCGAAGCTGGCGATATCGTAATCACCGGCGATGTCTTGATCCTGATGAATGATGACCAGGAGAAGGGCGACCTTGAGATATATAAAGCGCAGGCAAAACTTGCTGAGTTGAATCTGAATCGTTCCAGCAAGCTGGTTAATGTGGCGGCGCCGCGCAGTACGGTTGATCAATATCGCGCCTCATTGGATGAGGCGCGCGGGGCTATCGCACGCACGGAGGCCCTGATTGCCAAGAAAACGATTACCGCGCCCTTTGATGGTATATTGGGCATTCGGCAGGTCAATCTGGGTCAGTATGTGAATCCGGGAGACCCTGTTGTAACCCTGACAGATCTTTCAGAGTTGTTTATCAACTTTACCTTGCCTGAACAAACATTGTCGGAAGTAAAGGTAGGGCAGGAAATCAGCTTTACTGTTGATGCCTATCCTAAAACTGTTTTCACGGCTTTTATCAATGCGATTGAACCGCAGGTGGGTGAGGAAACCAGAACCGTGAAAGTTCAGGCGAAGATGAAGAATCCCAACAACGTCCTTTCACCGGGCATGTTTGCCAAGGTGGCTGTGTCATTGCCATCAGGAGATGCCGCCGCCATCGTGCCTGAGACAGCTGTCGATTTCACAATTTATGGCGACTCTGTATTCGTGTTGCGTACGCCGGAGAAGGCGGAAGAGCAGAAGAACGAGCAAGGTGAAGCCCTGTACGTAGCTGAGCGTGTTTACGTGAAAACAGGCGCGCGTTTTGACAACAAGGTTGCGATTATCGACGGGTCAGTCAAGGCAGGCGATAAATTGGTGACCAGTGGCCAGTTGAAGGTCACGCCGGGTTCAAAGGTTAAGATTGCCCCTGTGGATACGTTGGCTGAAGATTATAAAGCCAACAAAGACAACCCCCGTAACGAATAAGGATAAGAGGGACTTTTCATGGTTCTCACCGATATTTTCATCAAGCGCCCGGTTCTGGCGCTGGTCCTGAATATCCTGATATTACTGATTGGGTTGCGGGCTATTTTTGACTTGCCCCTTCGTCAATATCCGGAAATTGAACAATCTGTTATTACGGTATCAACGGGCTATCCCGGGGCATCGCCCGAACTGATGCAGGGGTTTGTGACAACACCGATTGCACAGGCTATTGCAACGGCAGAAGGTGTTGATTATCTGGTATCAAATTCGCGTCAGGGCTCAAGTTCCGTCCAGGCATATATGAAGATTAACACGGATTCGGATAAGGCGCTGACTGAAATCATAGCCAAAGTTAATCAGGTAAAATATCTGATCCCGCAGGAAGCTAATGATCCCGTCATTCTAAAGTCTACTGGTGAGCAAACCGCCGTCATGTATATCGGGTTTGCGAGCGATGAACTAACGACGCCTGCGATTACTGATTTCCTGATACGTGTGGTGCAGCCCTTGCTGGCGACCGTGGAGGGCGTGGCAGAGGCACAATTGATCGGCGGCCAGACTTTGGCGATGCGTCTTTGGCTTGATCCTGCCAAAATGGCGGCTCGCAAAATCACGGCGAGCGACGTGGCTGTTGCCGTTCAATCGAACAATTATCAATCTGCACCCGGCCAGATGAAGGGTTCGTATATTGTCACGAATATTGATACCAATACCGACCTTACAAGTATTGAAGACTTCCGCAATCTGGTTGTGAAATCGGCAGAGGGCAGCATCGTACGCATGCGTGATATAGGCACGATTGAGCTGGGCGCATCAAACTATGACCAGTCTGCTGTGATGGATGGCAAGCGTGCGGTTTATCTCGGCGTGACCAGTACGCCTTCAGGCAACCCCCTCGAGATCGTCAAGGGGGTGAACAAGGCTTTGGAAAGTCTAAAGAAAGATCTGCCGCCCGGTATGCATGTCGATGTGCCGTTTGATGTAACAGTCTTCATTAACGCGGCTATTGATGAAGTTGTAAAAACCCTGATAGAGGCGGTCGCGATCGTTGTGGTCGTTATCTTCCTCTTCCTGGGCACCTTCCGTTCCGTTTTCATCCCGATTGTGACCATTCCTCTCGCGCTGATCGGTACAGCCTTTATTATGCTAACGCTGGGTTTCTCCATTAACCTGCTGACTTTGCTGGCGATGGTTATGGCGATTGGCCTTGTGGTTGATGATGCCATCGTTGTAGTGGAAAATGTCTTCCGCCATATTGAAGAGGGGGAAACCCCGGTACAGGCAGCGCTGAAAGGGGCACGTGAAATTGTGGGTCCCATTATCGCGATGACCATTACATTGGCAGCCGTTTATGCGCCGATCGGGTTCATGGGCGGTGTCACAGGGTCATTGTTCCGTGAATTCGCGTTCGCGCTCGCGGGGTCAGTTATTATTTCCGGTGTTGTAGCGCTGACTCTGTCCCCCATGCTGTGCTCCGTCGTACTGAAACATGGGATGAATGACCACGGGCTGGCCAAGGGCATTAATAACGTTTTCACAAAAGTGGAAAATTTCTATGCGCGCCGCCTGAAGGGGACGCTGGATTACCGTCCCGTCACATTGCTATTCGCGCTCTGCATTTTGGGTTTGATGGTATTCATGTTCCTGGGTACACGCAGCGAATTGGCCCCCGAGGAAGATCAGGGCGTTGTTATTACCGCGTCCAAAGCGCCGCAATACGCGAACATCGATTACGCAACAGCGTACGCAAAAAGCCTTGAAAAGATTTTTAACGAAACCCCTGAAATTGAATCGTCGTTTATTCTGTCTGGCATGGATGGCCCGTCCAACGGCTTTGGCGGCTTTACATTGAAGGACTGGAGCGAGCGTGATCGTAGCGCCGCCGAAATTCAGCAGGATATTCAGCAAAAAGTGGGGGGTATCGAAGGCCTGATGGTCTTTGCGTTCTCTATCCCGCCATTGCCGGGTTCATCGGGCGGTATGCCGGTGCAGATGGTTATCCGTTCTACGGACGGATATGAATCCATCTTCCGCGTCATGGAACAACTGAAGGCGGAAGCGCTGAAGAGCGGTATGTTCATGATTACGGACAGCGATCTGAATTTCAACACACCGGTTGTAAAGATCGAGGTCGACCGCGAAAAGGCAAACCAGCTGGGTATTACCATGAAGGGTGTCGGCGATGCGCTGACTTTGTTCCTCGGCGGCAACTATGTGAACCGTTTTAACCTCGATGGCCGCTCTTATGACGTGATTCCGCAAGTGCCGCGCCGGGAGCGTATCAACCCAGACGATTTAACCAAATATTATGTGCGTGCGGGCAATGGTGAAATGGTGCCGCTTTCTACAGTGGCCAGTATCAGCATGTACAGTCAGCCTGACAAACTGGTGCAGTTCAACCAGCTCAATTCGGCAACTTTCTCGGCTATTCCTTTACCGGGAGTGACCATGGGGGATGTTGTGACATTCCTGAGCGCCAAGGCTGACGAATTGCTGCCTTCCGGGTACACATACGACTGGATGAGCAGCACACGCCAGTTTGTAAGCGAAGGTAACCAGCTCATGATTACTTTTGTGTTTGCCCTTATCATTATTTTTCTGGTTCTGGCGGCGCAGTTTGAAAGCTTCCGTGACCCGTTTGTTATTCTGGTCAGTGTCCCTTTGGCTATCAGTGGCGCTTTGTTACCATTGTTCCTGGGGGCTGCGACCATGAACATCTATACCCAGATCGGTCTGGTGACACTGGTCGGTCTGATCAGTAAGCACGGGATCCTGATGGTGGAGTTTGCCAACAAGGCGCAGATCGAGCGTGGCTATGACCGCCGTCAGGCGATTGAGGAGGCAGCGCGTGTGCGCCTGCGCCCGATCCTGATGACAACGGCGGCGATGGTCGCCGGTCTGATGCCGCTTGTTTTTGCAGACGGCGCGGGTGCTGCCAGCCGCTTTAGCATAGGTTTGGTGATTGTGGCAGGCATGCTGATCGGGACTCTCTTTACGCTCCTGATCCTGCCGTCTTTCTACACGATTATTGCCAAAGACCATAAAAAAGCAGCGAATTCAGAACGTACCAGACAGATCAATGCCGTAGCCGAGTAGGCGCCTGTTTTTTTGACATAAAAGTACGACCCTGATAAGTTCGACCCCAACAGGGATCGACAATGGGAAAAATTACCTTCGATAAACCAAAATTATTGTCGCCAGTAAGGCTGGCGTTTGGTGCTGCAGCGGTGGGCATTGCGGCGGCATGGTGGTTTGGCAAAAGTAATTACGAACCCGTGCGTCTGCTGACACCTGAAGAACAGACGGCGTTGAGCAAAGACCCCGCCCGTTATCCCGCCCCGAAAAACTGGGAAGATTCATTCATCACGGAAAAAGTGCCGGGTGAGGACAGGGCACAGGAAAGTAATGAATGGGTGCAAGCTGCCGCAGAGGTAAAGCACAGCCCTAACGACCCGTGGGCACCGCGTGACGAAACTGAAAAAAAGATTTGTGATCTGCGCACTCTTGAAGATTACAGGTCTGCGCGGAAGGCATGGGCCGCATATCAGGCACGCCCTGCAACAGCCAAAGAAAGATATGACCTGCTAACAGAGATTTACTATACACTTTATGCAGCGGAAATTACAGGTCTGGATAGAAACCAACTAAGTAGAGTATACGTTGATACGGCGAAAGCGGCTTTTGAAGAGGCGCGCATGCAAATTGTACCTACCGATGCAATAGTAGCCCAAAGCCACTATGGCAGAATGCTTTCCTATCTTAACGTCTCGCAATATTCATGGCGACGTATGGAAGAGAATGAAAACTTCATGTTTAACGCTTCTAAAGGCCGACTGGAAACGGAGATGGGACTCTTATTCGATAAAAGCCGTGATCAGAGAATTGACAATTTTATAAAGCTTTACCGGCAGGGCATAAAACCCGGCATAGAAGGAATAAAGCAATTCGAGCAGATTGCGGATGGCGTAAGTATTGATATTTATCTATGGAAAGAAGTACTGGAAGAGTCTGATCCCGATTATGAGATGTTTATGAAATATAGGGAGCGCTGGGGTCTAAGTCTCGATGAGGCGAAGGGGATCGCCGCATTTCTGAACAGAATGTATGACTTTCTGGAAGAAAAACATAAACAAACTCAGGCCGAGGCTGAGCGTTTCAGGAATACGCGTGCACCTGAATCCTGCCACATTATTTCCATATTATCTTATTAAAATCTTTAACCTTTTTGCCTTAAGGTTAAGGGACATCGTGGGATCATTTATAATGATTCTGCATTTCTGCACAGGTTGTTCGCCGATTAGTCTTTCAAGGAATTCAATTGAGTAAAAACGACGGCTTTGAAAATTTCGAAATCTTGGAACCGGATGATATTCCGGCGGTTGCGCGCGATCAGTCAAAGCCGCGACCTGCTTCTTCATCACAGTCTCTGGCTGTTAAGGGGAGCGGTCAGCTAAAGGGACAGAGCACGGGCGCAGGTGCGGCAGGTGGTGCAGGCGGTGGCCGTATCGGTGAGCGTCTGGTTGCCCAGAATATGATCACTGAAGATCAGTTGAATGTGGCTTTGCAGGAGAAAAAAGTTTCCGGCAAATTGCTGGGTGAGGTTCTGGTTGATCTGGGATTTATTACCGAAGATGCGCTGACAGCTTTTCTGGCAAAAAGTGCAGGCTTCGATGTTTTCGATCACAAGCACACCCTGATTGATGGTGACGCGCTGGCTTTGATGGATAAGCAAGCGGCACTGAAATATCAGGTGCTGCCGGTTTCCCTGACGCGTGAGGAAGTCGTTGTCGCCATGGCTGACCCTTACGATATTATGGCGATGGATGCAATTCGCCGTCTTGTGCCCAAAGGGGTGGCCATTAAAACGCAGGTGGCAACGCCATCCATCCTTTCTGAAGCGATTGATGCGGCTTATGGTTACGCAAGCTCTATCAATGCCATTCTGAAAGAGCTTGAAGATGGCAAAGCGCCAGACCTTACAACCCTCAAAGAAAATGAAGCTTATACGCACCCGATCGTACGTCTGGTGAATGCGCTGGTGTTTGACGCGGTGAAGCTCGGCGTTTCTGACCTGCATTTTGAACCGGAAGAGAATTTCGTGCGGTTGCGCTATCGCCTTGACGGGGTTCTTTATACAGCGCAGATTCTGCACAAGCAGCATTGGAGCGCCATTTCCCAGCGTATCAAAATCATGTGTAACATGAATATCGCTGATAAGCTGGCGCCGCAGGATGGCCGTTTCAATTTAAGCGTTGGTGGCCGTGAGGCGGACTTCCGTGTGTCATCGCTGCCGACAGTCCACGGTGAAAACATCGTTATGCGTGTTCTGGACCAGAGTCAGAACATTATCCCGCTCGCGAAATTGGGTTTTAGCCCGCATAACCTTGAGTTGATCCGCACAGCGCAGAAGCGTCCTGAAGGCGTGATTATTGTGACGGGGCCGACAGGCTCGGGTAAGTCGACGTCGCTTTATTCCATGATCAATGAAATCAATAACGTCGAAGTGAATATTCAGACGCTGGAAGATCCGGTTGAATACTCACTGCCGATGATCCGTCAGACAGCGATCCGCGAAGGGGTGCTGGACTTTGCCGACGGTATTCGTGCTTTGCTGCGTCAAGACCCCGATATTATCTTTATCGGTGAGATCCGTGATGGAGTGACTGCCGAAATGGCATTGAAAGCCGCTATGACAGGCCACCAGGTTTACACAACACTGCATACGAATGACTCTTTCGGCGCCATACCGCGTCTTCTTGATCTCGGTTTGAAGCCCGGCATGATCGCAGGCGCGATCATCGCGATTTTTGCGCAGCGTTTGGTGCGTAAAGTCTGTCCGGAATGCCGTGTCCCGCACACGGCGACAGAAGAAGAATGCAAGATCATGAAAGTTGATCCCGCAAGCCCGCCTACGATTTATAAAGCAAAACAGGGAGGGTGCCAGACTTGTAAAGGTCAGGGATACAAAGGGCGTATTTCAGTCGCCGAGATTTTGTATATGGATGAAGATCTGGATGCGGTTATCGCCAATGGCGGCAGCAAGGCCGATCTGAAAGTGAAGGCCGTGGAAAAGGGCTTCAAAAATATGAAGGACGATGGCATCCTTAAGGTTCTCGAGGGAATCACTACCCTTGAATCTCTGGCAACCGCCGTCGATCTCAGTAAGTAAAGCTTCACTCTTATGGCAACTAACCAGCGTTTTAAATATCGCGGTATCAATATGAAGGGTCGTCCTGTGCGGGGCGTCATGGGCGCTGCCAGCGAGGTTGACCTTTATGCGCGCCTACAGTCCTCTGGTATTGAGCTTGTGCAATGCTCATCGCTTGATAAGAAAAAGGGGCCTCTTGCCGGGATTGGTTTGAACAAAAAGGTTCAGGTGCGTGACCTGATCCAGTTGTTCCTGCATATGGAACAAATGCAAAGTGCGGGTGTTCCGCTTCTGGATGCCCTGGCGGATATCCGTGATACGACAGAGCAGGACGGGCTTCGTGACATGATGGCGGAGATTAACCGCGATGTATCCGAAGGCAGCTCTTTATCTGAGGCTTTAGCGCAGCACCCTAAGGTGTTCACAAATCTGTATATTTCCCTGATTGCTGCCGGTGAAGAAACCGGTGATCTGACGTCATCATACCTGCAACTGATCAAGTACCTGAAATGGGTCGACAAGATGCAGGCAAAGGTCAGGAAAGCCACGCGTTATCCCATGATTCTGGTGGCGGTTGTGATCCTGACGGTTGTTGTAATGTTGGGCTTTGTTGTTCCTCAGATCGTGGGCTTTATTAAAAACCTCGACCAGGAGCTGCCGATATATACGACAGCCCTTATGGCGACATCGGATTTCTTTAAAGTCTACTGGTGGGCCGTATTGGCAGCGCCCATTGTACTGGTTATTGCCTGGTTTGGCTCCCGGCGGATGTCTGATGACGTTGCCTATCGTCAGGATGTATTCCTGCTTTCTACGCCTCTCTTTGGTCCTTTGATCCGTAAGATCAATATTGCCCGCTTTTCTCAAACTTTTGGCGCCTTGTTTGCAAGCGGTATTGATGTTCTGCAAGGGCTAGAGCATGCCAGTAAGACGGTGAACAATTTGGCAATTGCCGACGCCCTGGATGGCGTTCGTGAGCAGGTGAAGGCTGGTAGCCCATTGTCCGAGGCATTCAATGCTTCCGGAGAATTCCCCAGCATGGTTGTCAGAATGCTGAAGGTGGGCGAGGAGTCCGGTAACCTTACGGTTGTTCTCGATCAGGTGGCGGAATTCTATACCGCTGACGTCGATGAGGCTGTTGAGGGTCTTATCGCAATGATTGAGCCTTCCCTAACCGCCATTCTTGGTGGTATGATTCTATGGATCGCTGTCGCGGTGTTTGGTCCGATTTACTCCAGCTTCGAAAATCTGGATATCTAAGAGGATTTGATGCGCGTTAGCGGAGTAGGGGTCACGAAGGGTTTTCCATGTCTTTAGCGCTAATATCACCTAGCCGCACGGTTCTCCTCATTGGAGATGAGGCGCTGTATATATACAGCGTGACAGCACGTGCTGCCCGCCTGGTTGAAACTGTGTTATGGGCGACTGATAATTTTGTACCTACAGTCTCGGGTTTGTTGCGTAAGGAATGCGGCGGTAAGCCAGTTCTGATCCTGAATGATATGACCGATCAATACTTTAAAGGCGGACAGCGTCTGCCGAGTGTCGGTCTGATGGATAAGCAAAGCGTCCTGAAGCGTAAATTGCAGGTGGCTTTCCCTAATTATCCTATTCGCGGCGCATTGCCGATCAAGCAGAAAAAGGGCGAGCGCGGACCGGGCGGCGAGAAGGCTGCGAATGTCCGCACTGCGGGAGATCTGTATTTATTTGCGGGCGTTCCTATGGCGGAACCTCTGGTCAAAACATTCGAATCCGTCAAATCTTCCATGGTTGCGGTTTCCGGCTTTACGCTTCTGCCTGTTGAGACGTCAGATATGGTGCGCGCCCTGTCTGTTAAATTGGCAGGCAAGCAAAGAGCGCCGAATGAATGGGCCGTGTTTATTGGTCAGCATCATGGCGGCGCCTTGCGTCAAGTGGTGACGCGTAACGGGCAGTTGGCTATGACGCGTATTACTGCCGTTGCGGCGAGCGAGAACGACCACCAGGCCTGGGCCATGGATGTTTATCAAGAATTCAAGGCTACGCTGAGCTATCTGTCCCGCTATGGATATAGCGCCGAAGATGGTACGGATCTGATGGTTATTGCTGCGCCGGAGGCGGGAAAAGCTCTGGAGCAGATGATAGATATTCCCTGCAACTATTCTGCTTTCACTTCCAACGAGGCGGCCCGTGTATTGGGTATGACCATCGGTGTGCAGGATTTTTCAGGTTACGCAGATCCTCTTCATGCTGCCTGGTGCGGGCGCAAAGCTTCTTTCATTCTGAAGATGGATGCGGCTGATCTTAATCGCATTCATCAGCCGCGTCAGGTGGCGGCGGCTGTGATCGTTCTATTGCTGGCTGGTACCGGTTACATGGGTTGGCAAGTGGCTAGCAATGCCCAGAAGATGATTTCAACCCAGTCGCAGATCGCCGATCAGAAACGTGTACTGGGGCAGGCGCAAGCGGAGTATGACCAGGAAGTCGCGCGCCTGGAAAAAATGGGATATGACGTCAAACTTATTCAGGCGGCTTTGAATACGTTTGATGCTTTTGAAAAGAATCGCATGGACGTCATGCCATTACTGAAGAAGATTTCTGATGGCTTGGGCAACGAGCTGCGTGTAGACAAAATTACAGTCAAGGATCTTGCCTTCAATCAACAAAGCCAGTCTGCGATTGATCTTACGCGTTTGAAAGAAGCCGCTATGGCTGCCAGTAATGGCGAGGATATTCCGCCGCGTGTAGAGACAACGATTTACATGAGCTTCCCGCAAACAATCACACCGGAAGAGGGGCGCAAGCAGATCGATGATCTGGAGCGTCGTTTGAAAGATCTTCTTCCAACCAGTATTGTCTGGGTCGAGAAAAATGTGGGTAGTAAAGATTATACCGAAACAACATCGGGCGCCGCTGGCGGACCTGAAGAGTTGACCGCCAAAGAGCTGGATATGAAAGCAGAAATCAGAATTACGGGGCCGCTGTCATGATCCAGCTGATCGGTATCAAAAGATTAATGGTCATCGCCGTTCTCGCGGGCCTTTGTGCCATGCTGGGGGCGGGCGCTTATCTCTATCTGATTCCTCAAAGTCAGAAGCTTAACCGCGAACTTACCCAGATTACGGGCGATATTTCTTTCAAGCGATCAGAGGCTGAGCGCTTCCGTCAAGAAATGACCGAAATACAGAATGAAAAGAATACATTCCAGAGTTTGGAGACATTGGGGTTTCTGGGAGAGCAAAGCCGTCTTGAAGCGCGCAAGCGTATTGAGGCAATACAGAGCTATTCTGGCGTGTTATCGGCGCGTTACAACATTGCCCCGGGCGTTGTGCAAAATGCCGAAACAGCGACAGCCGCTGACCGTGTTGTCCTAACATCTCAGGTGACTGTAGATGTGGATGCCCTTGATGATGCGGATGTTTATAAATTCATCTATATGATGGAAAATGCGTTTATAGGCTATGTGTCGGTAACGTCGTTCGAGCTTGAGCGTGTGCTGGATTTGAACGAGGTGACATTGCGTCAGATCGGTAGCGGCATTCCTGCTGTTTTGGTGAAGGCCAAAATTACATTTGAGTGGAAAACATTGCTAAGCCGCCAGCAGGCTATGGTTATTGGCGCTGGCGCTGCCCCGGCAGAGGGAATGTAGCATGAAGAAAACGCCATCACAGATAGAAAATAAAACGTGGATGATCACTGTGGCTGCCGGTGTTCTTGTTGCGTCTATGGCTATGAGCCCCTCAGTTAAAACGTCGTGGGCGCAGGATTTGCCGCCACAACCTATGGCGATCACGCCCGCTACGCCAGAGATTGCCCCGGCGACACCAGAAGTTCCCGCGTCTGCAGAAACAACACCAGTCAATCCAGCAGAAGGCGCGCCATCGGCAGCGGGTGCAGAAACGCAGTCATCGTCAGGTACTTATGAAACGCTGGATCCGGAAGCATTCAATAAATTGAATGAAGCGATGTCCAGCATGGCTGTTATGCGCGAGAAAACCACGAAGCCGGATGAGGTAGGGACTCTCGTTTTCACTTTATGGCAGCATTCATTGCTCCAGGATGCTAAACGCTTGTTTACGACACGGCGCCCTGATCCGGGTGAGGATCCTTCCTCTGATGCTGTTCCTGAGGAAAGGCCGCGCGGCGTGCGTGAGATCAGTCTGAGTGGTATCTTATTTAAGGGAAAGACTGATTGGGTTGTCTGGCTGAACGGTCAGAGATTGGCACCGGATGCCCTTCCTAAGGAAGTCATCGATATCAAGGTTAATAAGGATTACATCGACCTGAAATGGTTTGATGCATATACCAATCTGATTTATCCAATTCGTATACGTCCGCACCAGCGTTTCAATCTTGATACGCGCATTTTCTTGCCTGGCATTACAACGGATGCAGCGGCGCAGTTGCAGGCAGCCTCTACGGGCATGCCGTAAGCCCATGTCCGATATGGCCCTTTCTATCGATCATATTAATGTGTCATACGGGAAAAGACTGGTTCTCGATGATCTTAGTTTGAATGTGGCATCAGGCGAAATGTTTGGCCTGATGGGGCTGAATGGTGTCGGTAAAACCACGATGATTAAATCCATTTTGGGTTTGCGTGATCCCGATCAGGGGAAAATAAATATTTTTGGCAGCGATAGATTATCGATGCAAAGTAAGCAGAAATTGGCTTATTTGCCTGAACGTTTTGACCCCCCATGGTTTCTGTCAGGCATGGAATTCATCAAATTCTCCCTGTCGTTATATAAAACGCCTTTTAATGAGGCGGTGGTAAGGGACGCAGCTGTGCAATTGGCGCTTGACCCGGCTGTGCTAAAGAACCGGGTGCAGACTTTTTCCAAAGGCATGCGCCAGAAATTGGGCCTTTTGGCGACTATTCTGACGGGATGCCCGCTTTTGATCCTGGATGAACCGATGAGCGGTCTTGACCCCCGGGCGCGGGCATCTGTGAAAGATATGCTACAGCAGGTGAGGGCGCAGGGACGTACAGTATTCCTTAGCTCTCATATCTTGTCCGATATGCAGGAGCTGTGTGATCGTGTCGTCGTCCTGCATAATACGAAATTCCAATATGAGGGTACGCCGCAGGGGTTGTTGCAGGTTGGCCAGTCTGACAATATTGAGCGTGCATTCCTGAATGTTATTGATGGCCGTAAAGCGGCCTGAAATCCCAAAAAAGTTTTGGAAAATCGCGATTTTCCGCAAAAAGGAGGGATTCACTTGCCTGCTGATCTCTGCTAGAATCTTATACGAATTTAACAATCCGGCGATTTTCGCCCCCTAATGGTAATGAAGGAATAGCGGCAATGGCGTCCGATAAAGATGATCATAATGATCTCGACATGGATATGGGTATGGACGATGCGGACAATAACATCATCGATGTTGAGGGTTTTGATGAGCCCTTAAGCGCGACGCCCCTAGGTGCTGCTGATGAGTACGATGAAGAGGGCGATGATGAGTATGCTGATGAAGCGCAACAACTGCAGAAGCCGAAGAAGAAAGGTGGCATGACGAAGGTCGTTGCGCCGCTGCTGGTCTTGCTGGCTGCTGCGGGCGTTGGTGGATACATAGTAATGAATCCCTCTATATTGGGCGGGTCTCCCTCTGTAGCGCCAACAACGGTTGAACCAGCGGTGCCTGCAACGGATACGGCTATGCTGCCGCCGCCAGATGCATCTACGCCTCCGGCTGACGCGACAGGCGTTCCTCCTGATATGCCGCAAGAGATTGCAGCTGTTGATACGCCGCCACAACCCTTGGCGAATGTAAATGAAGCGCCGCCTGCTGATGTGTCAGTCGCTTCCGTTCCTGAAATTACGCCTGATACACCTGTTCCTGATGTAACGCCTGACCAGATTGTTGATGCTACGGCACCCGTGTCGGCAGAGGTTCCTGCGCCTGATGCGCCCGTGCAGGATACAGCGGAGGTTATCGCAGGAACTGATATCGCTGTAGATTCTACGGCTGTTAATGTGCAGGCGCCAGACACTACGGTTACGCCTGAAGTGGCGCCGGAGGCTACTCCTGCCGCAGAGCCTGCTCCGACGCCAGCAGAGGCTCCTGCTGTGGCTGAAGTACCTGTAGCGCCAGAAACACCGCCCGCTACGGCTCCTGCAGATACGATTGCAGTAACAGAACCTACTT
>CAMLJM010000030.1 GCA_946480475.1 uncultured Alphaproteobacteria bacterium | reverse complement strand
CATAATCTACCCGGACTCACTCCAGATATGGACTCCTTTATAGGGGGCGGGTCACTTTGCTGAAGGAGTGCGAAAGTCACTGATAAAATTAGAATCTGATATAATTACCTCTTTGCCGCCAGAGCTACAGGAGGATCACAAAATTTTTGGATTGTGGCGTAATAGGAATATAGCCCACTCGGTTGATGAATGTGAACAAAACCAACCTCATGCGAGATACTACAAAGAAAATCCGGAACTCGGCTTTCATAGTATCGGCTGTACCGCCACTGCACTTAAAACAATTTCAACAGACGATGCCAAAAAGATAGTTAGACTCGTGGATGCTATTCTTGAAAAACTCGATCCTATTATTCAAGACGAAGCAAAGAAGCTTCATGCATGGGCTTCATGCCAACCCTTTGATGAATTAATTGAGGCAGGTAACCCCTTTAAACCCAAATCATACGTAATTGGTCGCCCAAGAAAACATTGACTGAAACAGAAGACTGCAAATCAAAGCTAATTTTGCAGGGTAACAAGGGGGTAACAGAGTCCTGTTGTTCTATCCTTCAGAAACTTTATCTGGAGAGCCTCACATAATTTTTCTATTCGGAACCATTGGCGGTGCTTGTCTAATAGCAAGGATTGCTAAGCACGTGGAAGATCTATAACGAAGCGGGCGCCCTTTGCACTATCAGCAACTTTTATGGCTCCATTATGATTTCTTAAAATCGACATCACAATATCCAGACCTAACCCCGTACCACCGCCTTCACGTCTTGTAGTGAAGAATGGCGTAAATACCTTCTCTACATTAGCTGGCGATATTCCCGTACCATTATCCTGTATTTCCAAGATAATCGAGTGGTCTCTTGATTTAATATTTACCTCAATGCGAGTTGCTTGATGCTGTAGCGCATTATCAAACAAGTTGACAAAAATAGTCTCCAGATTATCTGCAGAAACTAATGCTAATAGATCCTCTTTTTGGCTGAATGCCACAGACAGTCCTTCACTGGTATAGCGTTTCTCCAATTTATTGAGAACGCCTGCAATGTTTGCGCTTTCATTGGTGGGGGTCAAATTGTCTGCTCGTGCAAGTTCCAGCAACCTCGTCACCATACGTTTAAGACGATCCGTGTCATGCACAATCAGTGATAGGAAATGCTCTTTCTCAGCAGGCTTAAGATCGTGATCCTGCAGCAGTTCAGCGGCTCCACGAATAGATGTTAGAGGAGTTTTCAGTTCATGCGACACATGTGCTGCAAAATTTCTTATATACTCCGACCGCTCCTGTAGAGCCGATGCCATTTTCAGGAAACTTTCAGAAAGAATCTCAACTTCCTTGGTACCAGGCGATTCCAGAGGATAGAAACCCGTCCTGTCCCCCGCTGCAATTTTCTTCGTCTTATCAACCAAGCGGTATATAGGCTGGGAAATAGTATAGGAAGTCAGGAAAGCGAGCAGTATTGTCAGTACCAGAATAGTAACACCTGCCATAATCACACGATCTTTTTCGGCATGTAGATATTTCAGAATGTTTTTTGGTGTGCGCGACAAGTAAATGACGCCCCAGACATGGTCGTTATAGAGCACGGGGTAAGCCACAAAGACACGAATATTTGTACCCCTGCTGATTGAGGCGAGCGCTGGAGATGGCGAGTCAGAAATGCGCTGTCGGATTACACTGTTATAGGCCCCTTCCATTGCCATCTGTACTTCAGGAAATTCTGCAAAGGATAATCCCGTTTCTTTGGGTCCGGAAACGACAGTTCCTTTGTAATCGAGAATACGTACGCCAGATAATGTCGTTTTCTGCGCTTCTGCGATAATGGGGGTCAAAGATTTTGCAGCCGTGAACTCAGGTCCACTCACACTGGCAGATACAACCACACCTTCAGGACGACGTGGCAGAACAATAGTGCGCGATAAATCAAGTTGCGGATTTATGGGGGCGTAAAGTTCATCTAGCTCCACGGGGCTTTTCTTCGTGGCTAGCAAACCATATTCATCTTTATTGCCAATATAGCTGAGTAGCTCTTGCTTGTAAGAAGCCGCAAGAAGAGCACCCTGCGAAATCAACTCCAGTTCCGTTTGGCGCACCAGTTCGTTCTCATAAAAACGAAAGAAAAAAGCACTTCCTAGCGGCAAAACCAGAACAGCGAGATTTACGATCAGAAGTATAGTTCTGAGCCTGAATAATGCTGTTGTACGATTTTCTTTTAGCGGCATGTTCCCAACTTGTATCCCACACCATGAATCGTTTCAATTGCGGATTCGCATCCAACCTCTTGAAATTTGCTGCGTATATGCCGGATATGACTGTCAATGGTACGATCGCTAACATGAATATTCATGTCGTAGGC
This sequence comes from uncultured Alphaproteobacteria bacterium, assembly GCA_946480475.1. Next base: position 22,666 of record CAMLJM010000030.1, on the reverse strand, counting down.
AAAATTAATTATTTTTTGTCTATCGAACACGTTTTCAGGATGACGCAACATCCCTTTAAGGATTTCAAATTCTTTTGATGTCAGTGCCAAGGACTGATCATTAAAAAACACTTGATGACGTTCAGGATCGAGCTCTATTGAGCCATATTGAAGAAGAGATTTCGAATGCACCTCCACACTCGCATCTGCATTCGTCCTTTTAAGAATGGCATTGATACGCGCGACAAGTTCCCGCGGGCTGAAGGGCTTGGTAACATAATCATCTCCGCCAATTTCCAGCCCGACAACACGATCTATTTCCTCATCACGTGACGACAAAAACAGAATAGGTGTATCGGCAGTTTTTCTGATCTGTTTGCAAACCTCCAGACCATCCATTTCAGGCATACCAATATCTAGTATGATCAGCGCAGGCTTTACCTCATGAAATAAGATGAGGGCTTCCGCACCGTTTTTGGCGCTGGTGACATTCATACCCGCTTTTTCAAGGGCGAATATAATAACTTCCCGGATATTGGGGTCATCATCAGCGAGGAGAATGTTTTTGCTCATCTATAAATCGTCTCGTAGTATAAAAGATCCGCTGGGAGAGGCCCGTAATATTGGCCTATTTTAGCAGAGTTTTGATATCTTGAAAGCCGATATGCCTGAAATGTCCATGTTCTCCAGCTAGCAAGCCTTTTCCTAGTAAGGCGCTCGAAATGAACCTCTACAGCTTTTATCGCCAATTGGGGGACGCCTTGGGTCTGTTGCTGCTGAAGCCAGTGAACGGCCGGCAAAGCCGCTGGGCCAAGTTCTCGTAGATACCCAATATCCAAGCAACTCCCCTCCTTTGAGACATGACAGTTATGGCGGACGTTATATTGTGCGATCACGTTAGCAACATTCGTACCGCTGCAAAGATACAGCACGGAGAAAAGCACCAAGGTATTCATATTGATAAGCCAGACGTTGGATTTACGACAAGCTATGCGCACAATAATAAGTATAAGCCCGCATGCCACCAGCCCCATCCAGATAAGCGCTGCAAAGCGCAGATATGTGAGAGAGTATTCCTCGATATACAGCCCAGTTCTCCAGATAGAAGAAATTACCAGGAATATATTCTGCGCGATCCAGGCAAAGACAAGTTTACGCACCAGATTGCTATCACCGGTTCCGGCATTTGGTCGCATAGCTACCAGCACGAAGACCGCAGATAGTAAGGCTGTAATCACAAGCGGATAGGCCCCACGCTGCGCATATTCCGCATAGGTAAGACCCTCGGGCAGTGCTGTTCCGCCCCACAGATACATACCGTCCATGATTGTCTGGCAAGCAAACAACAGGTTAAAAATAACCAGTGACCTGACAACCGCTTCCCGTGAAAAAAGCCAGCTTATAACACTGCCCTCACCGGATATCTCTGTCACTTTAACAGGGCTGATAATTTTCATGCGTGGGCGCAGGAAAGGCCACAGGAAGACGGCAAGAATAACCCAGAATAGAATACGTTTGATCCGCAACAGATCTCCGGCAGCCTGCCAGTTTATGGCATCAAGCCAGCCCGTTACTATAGGGTTGGCACTGCCAAAGAGGGCAATAAAGGTAACCGTAAAAATAACAGGTAGAATCCAGCCACGCAGAAATTTCTCAAAGGCACCGGCAGCCTTTCTGCGCTTGGCTACCTTGTTATATTTCCGTGCGTCTCTTGAAACTCTGCTTATTCCTGAAAGCAGGAAGGCCGCTGCCGCATGGAGCCATATCAATGCATTATCGTAACGATATCCCCTGCTGATAATGGCGAGTATTATCAGCCCAACAAGATAAAGCATGAAGGATAGTTGATCTGGAGTATCGATCAGGAGCAAACACTGCAGGAAAGTCAGTACTGAAATGACCTTCCCTGACCTCGAACCTAATGCCATAGGGTTCCCAAGCAGGAAGAATGCGAGGACAACCCCACAGAAGCCACCGATCGTCCAGCCCGTCAGTTCTCCATAAAAAAGAAAATCGGCTAGTAAAATCAGGGCTACGCATGCAGCGGCTTTTAACTTTGTTGAATATAAAGATTTTCTAAAAAGTGCGGCTCTCATTGATATCTGCTCCTGAAAACATGGATAAATCTTGTAGGTCTGATCTATTCATTGTCTCAGATAATCGTGCAGGCATGATGATCACGGCGTGATTTTTCATCGTAAATATTGTGCAGATTTTGTGCAGAGGTTATAAATTAACTATGAATCTTCTTTTTATCTGCAGCAAAAATCGCCTTCGCAGTCCTACAGCTGAGGCTGTCTTCGGCCAGTACCCGGGAATCACAACCATGTCCGCAGGAACCAGTCTTGATGCGGACGACCCTGTCTCTGAAGATCTCATTGAGTGGGCCGACATTATTTTCGCTATGGAAGGCATTCATCGCCGCAGACTGAACAAGATGTTTGGATCCCGCATGAGTGCTAAGAAACTTGTCGTTCTAGGTATCCCAGACAACTATGATTATATGGACGCGACACTGGTTGAAATTTTAAAATCAAAAGTCCTCCGGCACATTGGATTGCCCCAGTGATATCCTACAATGCGAGATATTGAACGTTTACGCTCATAATTAATTTGGAAATCGCCTTCATGGGTAACAAGGGGGTAACAAAGGCCTATTGTTCTGGCCAACATAGACTTATTAGATATTAAGGGGATTTATGCTCTAAGATTTGATGTAGCCTACGTCCACGGCTATTAAACCTGTTAAGTCATTGCGATTTCTAAAAGATTAACGGCTGAATCATAATCCTTGTGTCGGGGGTTCAAGTCCCTCCACCGCCACCAATATCCATACCCCTGACGTCCACCAATGACTGTATACGCCTTCAGAACCCTTGTCCAGCAAGGGTTTTTTGTTTATCTATGTATCTTGACGTGTTTCTCTGATTGCCCGCAACCCCCAAAACTGGTGGTATAAATAGGCTAGTCTGGGAGATACCATCAGGGGAGATACCACCACTATGGCGCTCACAGACACTGAATGCAGAGCCATGAAACCGGCAGATAAGCCTTATAAAAAGGCTGATGGCCACGGCATGTATATCGAAATTATGCCAAACGGCTCCAAATATTGGCGTTTCCGGTATCGCTATCTGGGTCGGCAGAAGCTCTTGGCGCTTGGTGTTTATCCTGACGTATCCCTGAAGCAGGCCCGGGAGAGGACATCGGAGGCCCGCCGCCTTCTTGCCGAGGGTAAGGATCCTTCAGCAGTTAAAAAGGCCACAAAACAAGCCACCCTGCAGGAAGCAGAGAATACATTCGAGAGCCTAGCTCGCGAGTGGCACGACAAGAACAAGGCGAAATGGTCACAGAAACATGGCGAAGCCATTCTCTACCGCCTTGAGAAGGATATCTTCAAGCATATCGGCAGCATGCCCGTTCGCGATATTACGCCTTCAATTCTTCTGGTCGCCATTCGCAAAATGGAAAACCGCGGCGCCCATGAACTCGCCCGCCGTTCACGCGGAATGTGTGAGCAGATATTCGCTTATGGAATTGGTACGGAAAGAGCTGACCGGAATGTAGCACTGGATCTCAGAGGCACACTGGAAGCTTTTAAGCGTGGCCATTTTGCAGCCCTGACGACAAAACAAATCCCTGAGTTCCTGCAGAAGCTGGATAGGAACACCCAGCGCCTTTACCCGCAAACAGTTAGAGCGACTAAGCTCCTCATGATGACCTTTGTCCGTACAAGCGAGCTTGTCCATTCCCGCTGGGATGAATTTGATTTGGAGCGGCAACAGTGGCATATCCCAGCCGAGCGCATGAAGATGCGTAAACCGCATATTGTGCCCTTGTCTAGTCAAGTTATAGCCCTCCTTTCAGAGCAGAAAGAAGAGACACGCGGCCTTGATACACCTTGGGTATTCCCTAACCAGGTACGCCCGATTAATCCTATGAGTACCGGCACAATCTTAAGCGCTATCAAGCGCCTAGGTTATAAAGGGCAAATGACGGGTCATGGTTTCCGTGCCCTAGCTATGTCCACTATCAAAGAAGAATTGGGCTATCGACACGAGGTCGTTGACCGACAACTCGCGCATGCCCCACGAAATAAGATTGATGCTGCCTACGACCGAGCCGAGTTCTTGTCTGAACGTACCAGAATGATGCAGGACTGGGCCGATTATCTTGATGCTGCTGCGCTGGGTGGAAAAATCATCAGAGCCAACTTTAAGCAGGTGGTTTGATATGGTTATCAAGGGCGCTGGGTATAAGAAATCAGAATCTGCATACGGCCTTATTAAAGTGATAAATGATGCATTCCCAAAGAAACTTAACAGTACTTGGGATACTGACCCTGCTCTTTGCGATGGTATTGTTGCTGACCAATTAAACGAGTGGATATTTAAAGCTGAAGAATTCCTAATTGCACAGGGATTTATTAGCAACGCTGGAATCAATAGCGAGGAAGCACTCCATCTATACCTGGAGCGTATTGACGCCGGAAAAATAGACGGTACAGCGGTCGCCTACAAGCTTGTGTATGATAGCCGTATGGCTAGACAGGCCCTTCTGGCTTCAGTTACTGCACTAAGCATACCCAGAAATGCGCATAAAGCTTGCTACCACATTCTTCACGCTACCCTTGGTGCTGAAAAATTTTGGCTTCTTAAAGAGGAGAAGGTTATCCAAGACGGCCGAAAAACGGCCACGGGCTTTAGGAATGCTATGAAGGCCGAGAATAGTAGGAGAAAAAATGAGGCGCTGGGCAGATACAGGGCATGGCAAAAATCGGCGAAGGTGGTCTGGAAGGACAGGCCAGATCTAAGTGCCAGTGCTGTAGCTGAAATTATAAAGAAAAGAGATAAGATTGCCGCCTCTGTAAACACAATCCGGTTACAGATATCAAAAAGTTGATGGTGCTTTAAAGCGCTATCTGTCTGTAGCTGTCATCCTTTGTCTGTAGTTAACCACTAATACAAAGGATTACCAATGCTACTGACAATACAAGAAGCTTGCTGCACGCTAAAAATTGGACGCTCGCTGCTTTATCGCCACATTAAAAACGGCAGCATTACTGCTCGCAAAGTAGGTCGCAGAACCCTGATAGAAAAAGCCGAGCTTGAACGCTGGGTTTCCTCCTTACCTCAAACACTGGAGGCGTAATCCATGACAGAACAAACAAAAACCCCACTGGCGGGCGGGGCTTCTGATGGATCGGGTTATATTCAGTTCTCAAATAATAGCCCAGCATCTCCGAGCAGACAACGCCGGAATCTTAGTTTTAGATATATAGATGATGCTGGTAATTGGCAGCAGTCATCTGTTAAGGGACAGACAGCTCGAGCTCTTCTGGCACTAGTTATTGCCGGAGCTCAAGGTGTAACAGCTCTTGAAATATCAACTTGGGCGCTACGCCTTTCTGCTTACATACACGACCTTAGAAAGATGGGCCTCAATATTCAGATGATCCGAGAGGAGCATCTAGAGGGCTGGCACGGGCGGTACATACTACTGACTCCCGTTACTCTCATAGAAAGAGCTGGGAGTTAACATGGCAAGAGGTAGAATGGACAGAAGGGGCAGAAACGCCCCTTCCTTCATCATGCTTCGCCATGACATGATGGACAGCCCGGCGTGGCAATCACTGTCCGCAGAGGCCCAAATCCTATGGGTTCATATTCGCCGGCGTTATAATGGGAACAATAACGGAAAAATTCCTCTGTCCTGCCGGGAAGCGGGCCGCCTTCTGAACGTTAGCCCCAATACGGCCGGCAGAGCCTTTTCGGATCTCCAAGATCGAGGATTTATTAAAATCTGCGCCGATTCTGATTTCCGATTAAAGACAAAAACCTCAAGGCGCTGGGCAATGACACATGAAGTTCTTAATGGCCAAGTTCCTTCGAATGAATGGAGAAAATGGCCTGCCCATAATTACGAAAACCAAGAAAAGTACAGGGGATAAATACCCATAAAACCTATACATAAATCTTCCTGAGATCTATAAAACTTGTTCCCTTCACTTTACAACTTTTGCTATGACCCTACTTTATCATCCTAAGCCTGGAGAGATATTCATTTGCACCTATCCTAGGGATATGGCTGCACCTGAAATGGTTAAGGCACGGCCAGTTGTAGCGATTTCACCTAAATTAAAGCACCGTGGAAATCTAGTAACTATTGTGCCTCTTTCTACTACAGAGCCACACACAATTATGCCATATCACTATGAAATTAACCTAGCAACACCGCTACCGGCGCCGTGGAACGGGAATCCTTTTTGGGCCGTTGGAGACCACCCAATGACGGTAAGATTTGAACGCCTAGATCTAATCCGGCTTAAAAAAGACCAATATGGGAAGCGCCGTTACTGTAGGCATTGTCTTGACGAAGAAGACCTTAAAGGCGTAAAACGTGCCGTCCTTGCAGGCATAGGTTTTAATGACTTGTTAAGACTTATTTAACGATTTAGAATCGACAATGGAATACCTGCTCTGCCTAGGCATCAGGCTTTAAGACCCTACCAAGGGCCGTCGTGGCAATAGAGATTGCAATCTCCGCCACGACGTAAAAGACCCCCGCTGTAATAGGCGGGGGTTTTGCTTTGTAAACAATAGAGCATCAAGAAAAGGTCAAAATTTAAAACACGGTGTCATGGGAAATACAGGCTGTATCTCTAGTGACACAGATAGCCGTTTTTTAATTCACATAAGCATCATCACAGTGTCATAGGAGATACTGTTTTGGTCTCTTTCGAGATTTCACAGTGTCATAGGAGATACGGTATATATATCTAGCCATAGGCTATTGTTTTCTAATGATCCGACCAAGCGTCTTCCCCAGCACGCAGGGGAAACTATCGGAGTCCCCCAAAGGAGTTTCTTCAGTCCATAAAAAGGGGGTTTCCGGAGTCCATGTACGCGCGCGTATTGTGTGAAAAATCTGAAGTTTTCTGACGCCATAAAAAGGGGTCGTCATTACACAATTAATATTCCCCTGGACTTTGGAGGCGAGTTAATGACATTAGGCCTAGTTTCCCTTTTGCGGGTCCGGCATAAGCCCTTGACTGTTCAGTGGCCTCTTTACACCCGGTGCCTTATGGACGATTACGGACACCTTGCAGGCGGGAATAGATATAATCTGATTTCTCAAGGCGCTGGGAAGAACCAGATTCATAGAAAGGTGATTAGAATGGAATGGAAATGCGACTTATGCGGTAAAACAGCCCATGGAAAAGTATCCCGTCTAAGTAACAAGATTTTCTTTTGTCAGGGATGTAGAGAGATTCATTGGGATGGAATAGGCCCACTTCATGAGCCGCGCTTCATTCAGGCATTCAGCAACGCAGGAATAGAATTACCAGCACGCAATGATAAAGGGTGGTACCCCCTAAGCTAGTCGGCTACCCAGCGCCCCTAAGAGATTAGAGCGCTGGGTTATATCTACGCTACAACATGCAACGGATATTTAATTCCAAATGTAATATCTTGGCTACCTTGTGCCGGAGGATGAACAAAACCCGCCATACGTTCGAGATCCCTAGCCAAGGTGTACGCAGCCATATCCTCGGAATAGCTGTCTTCTCCTGGACGAATTCCAATCTTTCCTTCTCTTGTATATTCAAGGAAACGTGCCTTGATGGCTAAGTCCTGGATACTAGTAGCAGGTATTTCTCTTAAGGTACGTTCCAGCGACATGCATGCTTCCTGAGCCTCTGTAATTCTTATGCTGTCATTTTCTAACTCATACGCTGGATCTTTAGCAGCGATAGTTAGCTCATTATCCAGACGCCGGCCTTGTGCATCGAGCGCATATGCTGTTTCAAGAATTTGGGACATCATTAAATTTCTCCTGCTTTGGTTGACTGACATGGAGTCAGAAAATGTAATGGTGGCATAATTGCGGGTATATTCATTATTCGAACTCAAAATTAATTATTATTATCAATTAACTAGTATCCGAATACTTATCCCTCCACCCCACCAATTTTGTATAAAAACCGCAGTTTCCTGCGGGGTTCTGGAAGTCACAGATTTGTAGTTTCGCTGATTGGTACACCACCATGTACACATGAGGCCAGACATGAAGTCTATATCCAACCAAGCCGGGCTATACCGGACAGACAACTCATATTATTACCGCAAGAAGATACCTCACGACCTTCGTGAGATCATCGGGGTCAGGGAATGCAAAAAAGCCCTGAAGAACGGCAACTACGTTGCCGCCAAACAGACCACTGCCTTTTTGAATTCCTCGTTGGATAGGCTTTTTGATATGATCCGGGTCATGCAGCCGACCAGCGACGACATAAAGTTCCTGATACGGAATTACTTTGAAAGGCTTCTGATGGATGCCGAAGGACAGCTTTGGCTGGATTCCGAAGTATGGCGTGGCTGGGAAAAAGAAGGTCACGATGGCGCAACCCCAGATGAACGTATAGAGCAACTCCAATATGGCCTTACCTTCGTCAAAGAGATCGCCAAACAACAAGGCCACCATGAGCGGTTTCTGGAACTGGCCAAAGAACTGATGGCATGGAAGGGCTTTACCTTCAACGAAATGTCCCCGGCTTGCACCCAGCTTTATTCCCGACTTGAAGATTTACTTTCACGGGCATCCATCGATCTTGTGACCAGAACTCTCCAACGTTATCAAGGCCAAGCAATCATTGGGATTAATGATCCCGTCTTTTCCCAGCGCCCCTTAACCGAACGGGAAACGATTACATTCGGGCAGCTTTGCCTTATGTATGAAGATAACGCGCGAAATAAAGGCTTGAAATTACGGTCTATGACAGCACTCCGCGCTGAAATCGATTTATTGAAGAACTTCATTTCGCCTGAAGCTGATATAAAAACGGTTACGCGTAGGCCCAAAGAAGGCCATTCTGGTATAAGGCGCTGGGTGTCACAGGCTTACGGAGTTTCTTTAGTCCATAAAAAAAGGCATTATTGCACACCATACGCGCGCGCGTACTGCGCATAAAATCCCTACGTTATTCACCCAGCGCCATAATAAAAGATTAGGGCGCCGGATTGTAATCTAAGCCACAGCGTGCAGCGGATATTTAAGCCCGTATGTAATATCTTGACTTCCCTTCTCAGGAGGATGAGCAAAACCCGCCATACGCTCCAAGTCTCGGGCCAAAGAATAGGCCACAACATCCTCGGAACAGCCCTTCCCAAATAAAGCAACGCCTATTAATCCATATTTTGTGTACTCAAGAAAACGCGCCTTAATAGCCAAATCCTGCATGTTGGTAGCGGGCAGCTCCCTTAAGGTGCTCTCAAGAGCCATACAAGCCTCCTGCGCCGCCTGAACGTCTGGGCTGTCATTCTCCCACTCATAGGCTGGATTATTGGCTGCGATAGTTAGCTCGTTATCCAGGCGCCTGCCTTGTTCATCGAGGGCATACGCAGTTTCAAGAATCTTGCTCATCATGATATTTCTCCTGTGATTTTTGTTGCCTGACCGGGGTCAGAAAATAAAATGGGGCCATATTTGGGGACATGAGTGCAAGACAGGATTATTGAATAGTGATTCAATTCAATGCCTTAGTCGTAGAATCCGTATCCCTCCACCCCCAAAGGGGAACGCATAGATAATTATTACTTTCACTTTACACCGGGCGCGACCTTCAGGTTGGCTTCAGTATCGTGTTGCATGATGAATATGTCTTATCAAAGGAAGTCCGTCATCATGTTCAAGCTTTGTTATCAGGAAAATGGCCAATACACGGGCTTGCTCAGCATGAACGAGTCGCGCTGGTTCTCACGCCTGCGGGCACGGCCAGCAGTCGTGTCAATTTATCAAGCGTTTTCCAAAGATAGAAAAGCGGTTGAAGACTTCATCATAGACATCTATTCCCGGGCATACGGCGCGCAGATCGGCGTGCATTATCCCGTGCTGATGAGCGTACGTGACGAAGAGAACCATATTCTGGCCGCAGCCGGGTTCCGCAACGCCGGTGATGAACCGCTTTTTCTTGAACAATACCTGAAGCAGCCCATTGAAAATATCCTGAATACATCGCGTAGCGGCATCGTGGAGATTGGCAATCTGGCTTCAAACGGTGGCGGTGCGTCCTTGTTTCTGTTCGCCGCACTGTCCACGTATCTTTATCACAAGGGGCAGGACCATGCCGTTATCACAGGTACGAAATTTCTGGAAAAACGTTTTCGTGAACTGGGGCTGAGGCCGCAAAAACTGGCGCCCGCCAATCCTGACTTACTGCTGCTGAAAAATGAGAACTGGGGCAGCTATTACGACACCAATCCCCATGTTATGGCAGGGCGCGTTGATGAAGGTTACAAACGCCTGCAGAGAGTTCTAGGGGCGCATTATACCGAAGCATATCCCCGCTTGACCACCCGCCTGCATTACAAGGATATGTCATGAGCATTTTCACGATCCTTACCCAGCATACCAAAGCCAGGATTGCGCTGAAAGACAAGCAGCAGAGCATTACGTACGGCGATTTACCCGGCAGGATTGACGAACGCGCACGGCAGCTTTCAGGAATCACCTGCGCCGCGCTGGCGATGGACAACGGCATTGAATGGGTGCTATGGGATCTCGCTGCCCTGAAGGCCGGGACCGTTCTGGTACCGCTGCCCCCCTTCTTCACGGAAGCGCAATCGCAACATGCGCTGCAATCATCTGGCTGCGAGGCCATCATCACCGCCGAAGGGATTGCAAAACAGCCGTTCGCCCGAACCGACCTTCCAGAAACCACCGCCAAGATCACCTACACATCCGGCACCACCGGCACACCCAAAGGGGTATGCCTTTCCGCATCATCAATGGAGAACGTCGCCCGCAGTATCGTAAGCGTGTTGGGTTCTGATATGGCTGGCATACATTGCACGGTATTACCTTTGGGCGTCCTGCTTGAAAATGTGGCCGGTGTCTATGCTGCACTCATGGCGGGGGCCACAATCAGCATCCCCTCGCTCAAGGAATTTGGCGATCAATACAATGGCCTGCATCGGCAACTAAAAGAGACGAGAGCCACCTCCATCATTCTGGTGCCGGAAATACTGCGCAGTCTGCTGATGCAGATTCAGCATCATGGTCCATTGCCTGATCTGAAATTCGTGGCCGTAGGCGGAGCCAAGATATCCCCTTCCCTTATCACGCAGGCGCGTATTATGGGCGTGCCGGTATATGAAGGTTATGGCTTGTCTGAATGCGCCTCTGTCGTATCGCTTAATGTTCCGGGTAATGACAAACCGGCAACCGCAGGCCGCATGTTGCCGCATATTGATGCCGTCGTTGAGAATAATGAAATTGTCATATGCAATCCGGGATTTCTTGGCTATGTCGGCACGCCGCATACAGGGCCTTACGCCACAGGCGATCTGGGGCAAATCGATAAGGATGGTTTTATCAGCATTACAGGACGCAAAAAAAATATCCTTATTACTTCTTATGGCCGGAACGTATCGCCTGAATGGGTTGAGTCAGCATTGCTTGCCCAGCCTGAAATTCTGCAGGCATTTGTTTATGGCGAAGCACAGCCGCATTTGTCAGCGCTGATCGTACCATCTGCGCCACAAGCGAATATCAGTGCTGCCGTCACAAGGGCAAACGCTACCCTGCCTGATTACGCCCGTATACGCGGCATAATGCCGACACATCCCTTTACCCTTCAAGACGGCAGCCTGACCGGCAATGGCCGCATGCGCCGTCAACATATCCTCGAAACCAGAATTCTTAAGGAGAAGACCGTGAATTTTTATGATCGCCTGATACAGGAAACCAAAAGCGCCCGTGAATCCCTCTATCATGTTCCGCAACTGGTCGACGGATTAAGTGGTGATATCAGCAGGGAAACATATATTGCCTACCTGACCGAAGCCTATCATCACGTGCGCCATACCGTGCGCTTTCTGATGGCTATGGGCGTGCGCCTGCCGGAAAGCAAGAAATGGCTGCACGATGCAATCTCCGAATACATTGAAGAGGAAAAAGGTCATGAAGAATGGATTCTCAACGATATTGCCGCCGCAGGCGGTGACAAGGAGGCCGCACGCGTTGCCACACCAAACCTGGAAACGCAGGTGCTGGTTGCCTATAATTACGATTATATCGCACGGAAAAATCCAGTGGGCTTCCTGGGTATGGTTTTCATGCTGGAAAGCACATCCACGCAAATCGCCAATACCGGTGCGGATGCCGTGATGAAAAATCTGGGATTGCCAAAATCGGCCTTCACCTACTTGTATTCGCATGGCGCACTGGACATCGAACATCTAAAATTCTTCGAAACGTTAGCGAACAAGATCGACGATCCGGATGATCAAGCAGCGATTATCGAAGTCACGAATAATACATTCCGCCTGTTCGCGCATGTTCTGCGTGCCATTCCCCATGAGAAAGTCATGAAAAATGTCGCTTAGAGGGAAAACGGTCTTTATTACGGGTGGAACGGGCGGCATTGGCCGCCCGCTTGTGCGCCTGCTTGAACAGAATGGCGCACTTGTCACGATCTATGACCAGAAACAGGAAGGCGATCTGGTTACACAGCGCGAAACCGTATGCCGCCGCCTTCAGGAAAATACACCGGATATTCTCATTAACATGGCTGGCTTCAATGCTTTTGATTACTGCGAGAACCAGAACCTTGAAGCGATTATTGCCCTCAATATGACGGTGCCGCTGCGCCTGTCGCAAGCCGTACTGGGCGACATGAAGAAGCGCGGATCTGGCCACATCGTCAATATAGGCTCAATGACAGCACTGATACCGCTGCCACACCTGACAGGCTATGTTGCCGCCAAGGCTGGCCTAAAAGGCTTCTCCGATGCGCTCAGGCGTGAACTTGGCGGTTCGGGCATTACCGTTACCCATATTGTACCCCGCGCCGTCAGCACCCCCATGAATACCGGCGTGCGCGCAGAAATCAACGCCCGTACAGGCGTTCATTACGATGATCCTCAGGTTGTTGCCGCGCGCATACTTAAAGCTATCCTCAACAAGGAGCGCGAAGTACGCTTTGGATGGCCCGAGAGATTGTTTGCTTTTTTGAATGCCGCCATGCCGCAGATCATCGATCAGGGCTTGCGGAAGAACCGGCTTATCGGTGAACAGATTCTAACTTCACAAAAAACTTCTAACTAAGGAACAATACCATGAAGAAGATACTATTCATATCTACTGCGCTCATTGCCCTATCCATGTCCGCTATGGCACAGGATAATACGGCATCTCCTGCGCAACCTGCATCCACGCAGGCTGTTCAGGATCCGATGATGGAGCAGATTGCTTACCTGCAGACTGAATGGGCGCGCATTAAATATCAGACACCTGATGAGGATGCTCAGCTGGCAGCCATTCATAAACTGGAAGAACGGGCAGCACAGGTAACGGCAACTTATAGCGGTAAAGCTGAACCCAAAATCTGGGAAGCTATTATTCTCTCTACCGAGGCGGGCATTATTAAGGGCATGTCGGCTCTGCCCAAGGTGACCCAAGCGAAAGCTTTGCTGGAAGCAGCAGAAGTTATAAATACCAACGCACTGGACGGTTCGATCCACACTTCTTTGGGATCTCTCTATTATCAGGTTCCCGGCTGGCCCGTCGGCTTTGGTGATGATGACGAAGCAGAGAAGCACCTGAAGCAGGCTTTACGGCTTAATCCTACTGGCATAGATCCAAATTTCTTCTATGGCGACTTTCTTTTACAGGATAACCGGTATGACGAAGCCAAAACGTATCTTGAACGCGCCCTTCAAGCGCCTGCCCGGCCGGGCCGGGAATTGGCAGATGCAGGCCGCCGTCAGGAAGTTAAAGCAGCTCTTGCCAAAATCACAGAAAAGCTGAACAGTAAGGGAAAGCAGTATAACTAATTCCCCTAAAGGCACTATGCGCATCCTTCTGGTTGAGGACGATAAAAATCTGGGTAAGGCTACGGCAGAGGGGCTGAAAGAGTCCTTTGCCGTAGATTGGGTACGCTCTGCCGAAGAAGCCGCTGAAGCGCTTGTGGTCACTGCCTATGATCTGATTGTCCTCGACATAAACCTGCCCACTGCTTCGGGGCTTGATCTTCTCGTAGATATCAGAAAGCAGAAGAACCAGATACCGGTTTTACTTCTGACAGCACGCGACGCCGTTTATCATCGCGTCGAAGGCCTGAATGCCGGCGCTGATGATTATCTGGTTAAGCCTTTCGATCTTGATGAGTTGCTCGCCCGCTGCGCGGCGCTCATACGTCGCGCAAGGGGTCACGCCGAACCCGTTATCACGGCACATGATGTTATATTTGAACCCGCTACAGGAAAACTTGAAAAAGCTGGACAGCCTGTAATCCTGTCGGCAAGAGAACGGGCCATATTCGATGTCCTGATCCATAATCTGAACCGCCCCGTTAGCAAAGCCAAGATCGAAGAAAGAATTTATGACTGGTCTTCAGAAGACATAGAGAGCAACACTATAGAGGTCCATATCGGCGGGCTGCGACGCAAACTGGGACGGGATCTTATCAAGACAATTCGCGGCGTCGGGTATATCATACAGTCATGAACGATAAATCCTCCTCTTTACGCCGCCAGCTTCTGCTATGGATCAGCATTCCGGTGATGATCGCCGGATTTTTCACCGCCGCTTTAGCCTTCGCTTTCTCATGGCACGAAATCGAAGAAGTTTATGACGCGCAGATGGTTCACTCCGCCAAGGTCTTGTTACAATTGACCGAACATGAGGTACTTGAAAACGGCAAGGGAGATATTCAACTCGGCGTTGAAAATCCGAATCTTCAGCATCGCTATGAAAAGAAAATGGCTTTTCGCATATGGCATGATGAGAAACTGGTTACACAATCCGCTAACGCATCAGTATTCGGAGATTTTGAAGCCGCACCCGGTTTTTCAGATCAGCGCATTCAGGGCAAACCCTGGCGTTTCTTCGTGTTTGTTGACCCTGAAAAAGGCTTGCGCGTGGAAACTTCTGAGCGTTACGCTATTCGTTATGAGCTGATCGGGCAGTTGATGATCAGTCTGATCATCCCTATTCTGGTATTCATACCTATTATTCTTGCAATCGTCTGGATTGGCGTCCGTAGAAGTCTTAAGCCCGTTGTGCGCCTCTCCCATGCTGTTGATAAACGACACTCTGAAGACTTGGCGCCCATTGTTGTCGCCGATATACCGCAAGAAATTCTACCGCTTGTGCATGCGCTCAACAGGCTTTTCCATCGCATTTCTGACAGCTTTCGGCGTGAGCGTGAATTTACGGACTATGCCGCGCATGAATTGCGAACGCCCCTGGCAGCCATGAAGACTCAAACCCAGGTACTGTTGAAGAAGGCTCACCAGATGCCGGAATGTCAGGAAGGCCTTAACAATCTTCATGCCACCATTGATCGCGCAACATATCTGATTGAACAGTTGCTGCTGTTATCACGAGTTCAAAATGAAAGCAGCATTATGGAAGCCATAGATATTGCCGAATGCGTGCGCGACGTCATAGATAACTCATCGCGCCTCGCAAAGGCTCGCAACCAAACCATCACAGCAAATATTCCGGATAAACTTCCAATTAACGGCAATCAGGATACTCTTGCCATCCTGATCCGCAATATTGTTGATAATGCTCTGAAATACACCCCGGATGGCGGATCAATTGACATTACTCTTACGCCAGATGCTATCCTGACGATTAAGGACACAGGACCGGGCTTGTCTGATAAAGACAAAACAAGGGTTTTTGGGCGCTTCGTGCGCGCGGACAGGACCGGGCAGATCGGCAGCGGGCTTGGCCTTTCTATTGCACAATCAATTGCAGATACGCATGGGGCAGGCATTCAGATATCGGATAACAAGCCGCATGGCCTGATTGTAACCGTCACATTCAGGAAAAGTTCATGAAGTGGATCGTTATCATTGCCGGTTTCCTGGGTCTATTTTCCGTTCTCATGGGTGCCGCAAGTGATCATATGCTGGAGGGCAACTTATCGGCACAAGCAACGGAACAGATTGATGTCGCACTCCGTTATCATCAGATCTACAGTATCGTTCTCTTGGCTTTAGGGCTTTATGGCCTGCAAGAAAACTGCCCTAAAATCATTCAGATTGCCTGCATATCCTTTTTAACAGGCATCATCATATTCAGCGGCAGCCTTTACCTATCTGCTTTCTTTGCCTTATCTGCCCTGACTTTTGGCACGCCCGTAGGCGGCATCCTTCTTATGGTGGGATGGGGACTGGTAGCCGTTTTTGGATTCCGTATAAAAACGCGCCGCGTTTAATTTTGCCCCAGAATCCAATCTCTTCTGTACGACAGGCAGAAATAAATCCGGTAAATTCCATATTATTTTTACACATCGCTGGTCACCTACTGGCGGTTTCGAAGATAAGTGCTATATTCTTCCACATGAGAAAGCTGCTGGTCGCCCTGATGATGCTGGTTATGCTCACGCCATCATTGGCGTGCGCCATGCCGGTCTGTGCAGGTGATGCGGCGGTGAAAACAGTTGCGAATCCCTGCCCCGAACACACGGCAAACCACAGCAGCAATCAGAAATCTGAAGCAGGCCAGAAGCTGAAACTTCTGAAGGACTGCATGGGTGTGGATTTACAGGTTGCTGACAGTATCTCTATCGACAAACCTGACGTTCATTCCCCCGTATTTGCTTTTGTATGGGGAAGCGGCCTGCCCGTTATCGAGCCTGATGCAAAAGCCGATGCCATACGCGGGCCTCCCCCTGATTGGCCTTCGGCACACTCCATAAAGCCGTCCCTGATTCTGAGCACCCAACGCTTCCGGATTTAGATTTCCTTCGTGCCGCATGACCCTGCGGCTTGGCGCGTTCTTGAAACATGCGGAAGGAAATTTTATGAAGTTTTTTTGCCATATTCTAACATTTTCGATCCTGCTTGGTGCAGGCTTTCCTGCACTTGCGGAAGAATACAGCCTGACTATCGCCCGCGAGCCTGTGAACATCACGGGCGATACTGTTGAGAAAATCACCATCAATGGCATCATTCCCGGCCCCATACTGCGCTTTACGGAAGGGCAGGATGCCGTCATTCACGTCACAAACAAATTGAACGAGGATACGTCCGTCCACTGGCATGGGCTGATATTGCCCGGTGGGATGGATGGCGTTCCCGGCTTTAACGGCTTCCCCGGCATCAAGCCCGGTGAAACCTTTACCTACCGCTTTAAAATCCGGCAGAACGGCACTTACTGGTATCACGCGCACAGTATGGGGCAGGAGCAGGACGGGCATTACGGCGCTATCGTCATCGCGCCGAAAGGTCATGATCCCGTAAAGGCCGATCGCGACTATGTAGTTCTGCTTTCCGATTTCACGAATGAAGACTCATGGGACATCATGTCCCATCTTAAAATGTCCTCGGATTACTACCAGTATGCCCGCCGCACCATCGGCGATTTCTTCGATGATGCACAGGAACGCGGTTTCGGCAAAGCGTGGGATAATGCGTTGGCATGGGGCGAGATGCGTATGTTGCCCACCGACCTTTCGGATGTTACGGGTTACACATTCCTGATAAACGGCCAAACGCCGGAACAAAACTGGACAGGCGCATTTAAACCCGGCGAACGCGTGCGGCTGCGCTTTATCAATGCCTCGGCCATGTCGTTTTATGATGTACGGATACCGGGTCTGAAAATGCAGGTTGTTTCAGCAGACGGTCAGAATGTCGAACCCGTGCCTGTAGATGAGTTCCGCTTCGGCGTTGCTGAAACCTATGATGTCATCGTCACGCCGAAAGAAGACAAGGCCTACACCATCGCTGCAGAACCGATTGACCGCACAGGTTTTGCACTGGGAACACTGGCCCCGCACGAAGGAATGCGCGGTGAAATGCCGCAAGCCAGAGAACGCGCCCTGCTGACGATGGCCGATATGGGCATGAATCACGACATGGGCGACATGGATCATGGCGCTGTGGATCATGTCTCGATGGGCCATGCAATGCCTCCTGATGAGAGCATGAACAAAATGGCAGAGGAAAGCGGCTGGGCGAAGGCAGGGACACCTCCCGGTGATAAGGCTCTCAGCTATGCCGATCTTCGCTATTATGGCACCCAGAAAGACACGCGCCAGCCCGAACGTGAAATTCTCGTACGTCTTGGCGGCAATATGGAACGCTATATCTGGACGATCAATGGCAATAAATACGCCGATTCCGGCCCGGTCAACCTTGAGTACGGCGAGCGTGTGCGCCTGAAATTCATCAATGACACGATGATGGCGCACCCGATGCACCTGCACGGGATGTTCGTCCAGCTTGAAAACGGTCAGCCCGCCGAAAAATTGCCCAACAAGCACACGGTTATCGTGCCGCCGGGACAATCCTATTCGGTTCTGTTAACCGCCGACGAGCCGGGTGAATGGGCGTTTCACTGTCATCTGCTTTATCATATGATGGCCGGAATGATGAACAAGGTTGTTGTCGCCAAACTTGACCCTTCGGCAGTGGTGAAAGCAACCAATCCTCATGCAGGACATAAAATGCCTGTGAGACAGGGAAAGCCCGCTGTCGATCACTCAAAGATGGATCATTCCAGCCAGTCCACGAATGAGGAAGGAAAGCATCATGCACACTAAAACACTCGCAACGGCGCTTCTGTTTCTGCTGGCCCTGTCACCCGCGACCTACGCACAGGATGCTGCAACCCATCCAGACGACCATCAGCACGGGTCTGAAATCTGGCACATGTTTACGTTAGAAGCTGATTATGGAGGTGGCCAACATGGTCCAGTTGCAAGCTGGGATCTGAACGGCTGGGTTGGCACCGATGATAACAAGCTTTGGCTAAAGAGCGAGGGCGAGAATTCAGACGGAACGCTGGAGAAAGCCGGGTTATGGGCTATGTACAGCCGCAATATCCATGACTTCTGGGATTTGCAAGCGGGTATCCGGCATGATTTCCAGCCCGTATCTACCAGCTATCTGGTTTTCGGTATCGAAGGTCTGGCACCTTATTTTATTGAAACAGAGGCGCACCTGTTTATCAGCGAGGAAGGCGATATCAGCGCGAGGTTGCGCCGGGAGCATGACCTCCTGATCACACAGCGGCTGATCCTGCAACCTTATATAGAGGCGAACTTATTCGCGCAGGATGTTCCGGAACAAAATGTGGGCGCTGGATTAGCTGATGCCGAAATTGGTTTACAAACCCGCTATGAAATCACCCGCAAATTCGCACCGTATGTCGATGTTAAATATGAGCGCAAGTTTGGTGAAACATCATCCATTGCCAAGCGTGAAGAGGGCGATAATGACGACTTCGTAGCCGCCTTGGGTATACGGTTCATGTTTTAAGAGGCACCCATAATGAATATTGAAATTATACCGAACTGGCACCCGATTTTCGTACACTTCACCATCGGGCTTTTGAGTATCTCGGCGCTTCTGTATCTGGCAGGTCTGGTCTTGCAGAAGCCAAACCTTTTGATCGCCGCTCGATGGAATCTCTGGATCGGTGCGACAATGACCGTTTGTACGGTATTGGCAGGCTTATACGCGTATAGCACCGTAACACATGACGGGCCTTCTCATGCCGCCATGACCGATCATCGCAACTGGGCCTTACCAACTGCCGGGATATTTGTCGTTCTGGCACTCTGGGCCGCATGGAAACAGCGTGGGGCCAGGAGCGTTACCCCCGTCTTTGTAGGGGTCATGCTGCTGTCCTCCGGTTTGCTGGCTGTGACGGGCTATAAAGGCGCGGAAGCCGTTTATCGCCATGGCATCGGCGTTATGAGGATACCGGAAGTTCACGGCGATGGCAGTCACGGCAGTCATTCACACGAATCTATGCCCGATCATCGCAAGAAAACAGAAGCTTTGCCTACCCATGACCATTCCGGTCATGGCGACCACCACCAACCCTGAAAAAGGAGAATACTATGAAGACGCTTTTATTAACCATCCTGATGGCTTTTATGATCACGCCTGTTATGGCCGCCGAGAGCGAACACCAGCACGGCGGTAGCTGGCTGAAGCCTGTGGAAGCAAAAATGGTCTGCATGATGAATGACAAGGCATTCGACAAGGAACAGATGGCTATCGAGATAGATGGTAAAACCTATTACGGTTGCTGCCCCATGTGCAAGGAAATGCTGAGTAAAGATCCGGAGAAGAGATCCTCAACCGATCCTGTCAGCGGTAACAAGGTCGATAAAGCCGCCGCTGTTATCGGTGCAGACCCTCATGGCATGGTCTATTACTTCGAGAACCAGGAAAACTTCCATAAGTTTGCCAGCGGCCCGATGCCGGAAATTAATCATGACATGGAAGGCATGGACATGAAGGGTATGGAAGACATGCACGATCATATGGATGGCATGAAGGATATGAAATCCGGCGATGCCGCCAAGGATGCGCCTTCCGCGCAGCCTGCTCCTGATAACAGCGGTCATAAAGATCACCATTAGGAGATAGCCATGCACCATAATGAACATTGCAGCCCCAAAGGGTTTGTTAAATGGTTTCTTTCATGGCGCGGGGTAATACTGACGGCTGCTCTGGCGGCTGTCAGCTTTTACCTTCTGACGGTACATAGAGAACATTTAGCCGTTGCATTGCCCTATTTGTTCCTGCTGGCCTGCCCGCTTATGCATATTTTCGGACATGGGCATCACCACAACCATGAAGAAAGCGACAAAAAATGAGTCAGGAAAAATCGTACCATTGTCATCATCATGAACACCCTCATGAACGCAAAGAACAGCCTGAAGCTGCTCCCGGCAGTGATGATGGTGCGGTTTATACCTGCCCAATGCACCCGCAGATACGCCAAAAGGAGCCGGGAAGCTGCCCGATCTGCGGCATGGCGCTGGAACCGGAACTTGTGACAGGAGAAGAAGGCCCCAATCCTGAACTCGCTGACATGACAAGACGGTTCTGGATTGGCCTCATCCTAACACTACCCGTCTTTTTCTTAGAGATGGGATCTCATGTTTTGAACCTGCATATTTTAGATGCAAGAACATCTAACTGGGCGCAGATGGCTTTAGGCACGCCTGTCGTGCTGTGGGCTGGCTGGCCTTTCTTCAAGCGTGCGTGGGCTTCGATCATTAATCGCAGCTTAAATATGTTTACGCTGATAGCCATGGGTACGGGCGTTGCGTGGATATACAGTATTGTAGCTGTTCTTGCTCCCGGCTGGTTTCCGGAGAACTTTCGGACAGAACATGGCGTCGTCAGCGTCTATTTTGAAGCTGCCGCCGTCATTACGGTACTTGTCCTGATGGGGCAGGTTCTCGAACTGAAAGCGCGTGAACAGACAAGTGGCGCCATCAAAGCCCTGCTGAAACTCGCCCCCGCCACTGCCCGACGCGTTACAGATGCTGGCGATGAAGAAATCCCTTTGAGCCATGTCCATCAGGGCGACCTGCTGCGTGTCCGCCCCGGTGATAAAATTCCTGTAGACGGAGTTATCACTGAAGGTAAAAGCAGTGTCGATGAATCGATGGTCACAGGCGAATCCATGCCTGCGAAAAAAGAGATGGGCAGTACCGTTATTGGCGGCACGATTAACCAGACAGGCAGCTTTATTATTCGCGCCGAAAAGGTGGGGCAAGAAACGATGCTGGCGCAGATTGTCAAAATGGTCGCTAACGCCCAGCGTAGCCGCGCCCCCATTCAAAGGCTGGCAGATACAGTTTCTGGTACATTTGTACCCGCAGTGATCTTGATTGCGTTGTCTGCTTTTGCCGTATGGATTTTGTATGGTCCCGACCCAGCTTTTACCTATGCCCTTATCGCAGCAGTCAGTGTTCTGATTATCGCCTGCCCTTGCGCACTGGGCCTTGCCACCCCGATGTCCATCATGGTGGGTGTTGGACGCGGCGCGCAAGCGGGTGTTTTAATTCGTAATGCCGAAGCCCTGGAACGTATGGAGAAAGTCAACACGCTGATCGTCGATAAAACAGGAACACTGACTGAAGGAAAACCCCGTGTTACAGAAATAGTCGCGGTCGGTGATTATTCCCAAGATGATGTTCTCAACATCTCGGCTTCCCTTGAAAAAGGCAGCGAACATCCGCTGGCATATGCGATTATGATGGCGGCACAGGAAAAGAATATGAAGCTGGCTGCTGTCGAGAACTTTGATTCCCCTACGGGCAAAGGAGTCGTCGGACTTATTCATGGAAAGACCGTTGCTCTCGGTAACAGTCTGCTGCTGCAGGAAATGGGCATAGATTTTTCTATTCTCGCCCATCAGGCCGATGAATTACGAGCCAATGGAGCCACAGTGATTTTTGCTGCTACTGACGGAAAAGTCGTGGGGTTGCTGGCAATTTCCGACCCGATAAAAAAGACGACACCAGACGCTATCAAGCAATTACAGGCCTTGGGTGTGCAGGTGGTGATGCTTACGGGGGACACTCGTAAAACAGCCGAAGCTGTAGCTAAAACTTTGGGGATCGCCGAAGTAGAAGCAGAAGTTTTGCCTGAAGACAAAGCGCGTATTGTTAAAACTCTGCGGGAAAAAGGCCGTATTGTCGCTATGGCAGGAGACGGTACGAATGATGCGCCCGCTTTGGCGGCTGCGGATGTTGGCATCGCTATGGGCACAGGAACCGATGTGGCAATGGAAAGCGCGGGTATAACCCTGCTTAAGGGAGATTTGATGGGAATTATCCGGGCACGTCGCCTCTCACGAGAGGTCATGAAGAACATTCGCCAGAACCTGTTCTTTGCGTTTGCCTATAATGCGGCAG
>CAMLJM010000029.1 GCA_946480475.1 uncultured Alphaproteobacteria bacterium | reverse complement strand
AAATTCGAAGGAGACTGCTATGACAAGTCAGAAAACAATTGAGAATCTATTCCACGACAGCCTGAAAGACATTTATTACGCCGAGAAGAAAATACTGAAAACCCTTCCGAAGATGGCCAAAGCGGCACAATCACCCAAA
This sequence comes from uncultured Alphaproteobacteria bacterium, assembly GCA_946480475.1. The sequence goes on along the minus strand of CAMLJM010000029.1, from coordinate 25,538 downwards.
CTGGTCGCTGCGTTCGAGAAGCACCTGGAAGAAACCGAAGGTCAGGTAGAACGCCTTGAGCAGGTTTTTGAAATTCTTGGTAAACGCGCACAGGGTAAAACATGCCCCGCCATTGACGGTATCCTGGATGAGGGTGCGGAAATTATGGAGGAATATAAAGGCACCCCTGCGCTTGACGCCGGTTTGATCGCGGCGGCACAGGCTGTAGAGCATTATGAGATATGCCGCTATGGCACTTTGAAGCGCTGGGCAGAAATTATGGGCATCAAAGATGCTGTTAAACTCCTGGATGAGACATTGAAGCAGGAAACAAAAACAGATGAAGATCTGACTAAACTGGCTGATACCCAGGTTAATGACAAAGCGCTGAAAGCTGCGGCATAGCCATTGGATTCTATAATTTACAAGAACGCATCCTGAACAGGATGCGTTCTTCCTATGTGGCGAATGATCATGATAGAAAATGCCGTTCATCTTTGCGTCGATATGCAGATTGTCTTCAAGGAAAAGACATCATGGCATCTGGCATGGATGGAACGTGTGCTACCGCGCATCGAGAAGATAACATCTGCCTATTCTGATCGAACATTCTTTACGCGCTTTATTCCTGCCTGGCGTCCGGGTGAGGGGCAGGGGACCTGGCGTGCTTATTACGAACGCTGGCCCGAAATGACAATTGAAAAACTGGGAATGGACGCACTCAATATCGTGCCCGAACTTCTTCAATTGGCGCCTTACGCCCCTATCATTGATAAGCATTTCTATGCGCCTTGGCTGGAAACCGATTTACATGAACAACTGCAAGAACGACATGCGGAGGTATTGATCGTGACAGGGGGTGAGACAGATGTTTGTGTCCTGTCGACGATAGCGGGTGCGATTGACCTTGGTTATAAAGTGATTGTTGTAAGAGATGCTCTGTGCAGCAGTTCCAATGAGACTCATGACGCCATTCTCAGAATTTATCATGAGCGTTATTCCCTCCAGGTTGATGTCATGGAATCTCAGGCGCTGCTTCAGGAGATAGGGTAAGGGGTTTCGAATTTGCCGAGCCATTTTTGCCTGGCCGCCTTTTCTGCCACCGCTTAAGCTTTATACGCCGGTATGGAAAATCCTTATTTTCCAATTTGATAGCTCTAGCGCTGTCATTGGCATGAATTATGCAAAGTTTATCCTGGAAGAGGTTCAAGAAAGGGTAAGCTATGTTAAAGGGTCTAGGATGTTTCAAATTCTCGCAGACAGGGATCTGTGTTGTCGAGTTATGCCATGGGCAAGATAACGGTCGCGATTTTTATGCCTTCATCGCCATAGAACCGCAGAATTATCGTTACTTTAAAAATCGATACCGTCCCGGGGGTCATTCCAATTTCAATGCTTACGGTTACGAACTGGCGCGTGGCTGGGGCCTTGAGCCTCCGCAAGCAATCAAGGATTACATGCTGGTAAGACACGGCGTGGAATTCGGTGTCAGCGAAAATTTTTTAAACCGGCTTATTGCTACTGTTGAGCCCTCACCAACACCGCTTGGTCGCGAGTTCTTTAGCAATATATCGGCTTCTGTCTCGTCATAAGTTTCTCCCCCTGCAGAGTCCTTCTGCATCCCTGCAAAGAACGCCGGTTGCCCTGCCGGCGTTCTTTTCTATTAGCGGGAACAAATACGATCTTTCCATGTTTGTTTTTTATGGCTGAAAAAGATAAAGAATTCACGGCTATCAGCGATAGCCAGTTTGCTATGTGGCGCGCTGTATTTGCGTTTGCTTTTGTTGATAATGTCTTGTCTATTGAAGAACAGGAGCTATTACGTAGTTATCTCACGAAAGTCCCTTTTACTAAGGCGCAACTCGCCATCTTGCGTGGTGACCTGCGCAATCCCCGTAACGCAGAAGATCTTTATAAAAAGATTAGCGACCCTGCTGACCGTAAACATTTCTGTTTGTTGGCGCGCGCCCTTGTGTGGTGTGAAGGCAATATGGACAAACAGGAAGAAAAGATATTGCAACGTGTAGGCTGTTTAAGGCATATGCCCGATAGCGATTACCTGCATTCCACACGTAATCATCCTCATTTGCATGATTATTATCAGCAATATGCAAGGGCGGGGATGATGGGCTTATTTAAAAAACCACCGTCCATCAAACTTAAGGCTTAGGGCTGTTTCGGGAATGTGTATGTCACGCCATTGCCGGTTATAGCGCGTTTGCATCCTGTTGTGGCCGCGCATGTCGTGGCGGCAATGCCTTGCGGCGCTTTGGCATGTTCATGCGCCCAATCGCGTGTAAGATTTTCTGCACCCTGGCCTTGGTCGGCTTTATTCTCTGCCATGATAGCGGCAATCACAGCCTTCGGTTCTTTCTTCTCAGCGAGAATGATGTCACTGACATTGATACGTGTTTCTTCTGGCTGCGCTGTATAAATCTGAAGACCCAGATAGCGGCTGGTAGGGTCACTTGATAGCATTAATCCCGCCACTGTTTCAGGGGCCACCTTGACTTTATCCTTACCGCCTAAACGCGCTTCCAGATTCGCTTTGGCCTGTTTGTTTTGATCCATATAAAGCAAGAAACCGAGCGCGTTGCCGACCGGGTCTCCCTGACGTGCCAACAAGGCATAAGCCGTGCGGCCATCGTTGCAATCGGTGTTATAAGTTGTGCCGCCTGTATTAAAGAATATAGCGCGGAAACTACGTTCCTGCATGCATGTATCGGTATTAGGCTTTTGCAAGGTTTGACAACCTGCCAGAGCCAGCGTGCTCAGACCCAAAGCGACGCGGTTATAAAGTGCGGAATTTTTCATTGAATGCACACCTTCTAGAATACGCTTTTATTTTTTCTGGTTGTGACTATAGCGCCAATCTTGTTATTATGTCAATATAAATAGGCATGAAAATGCCCCCGGCACAATGGTGCAGGGGGCTGATTCAAAAGGTTTTTATGGTTTTGCTACAGGGGCAGCCACTCCTGCGGCTTTCAGTGCTTTCTCAACTTCCAAGTCACAGGTCACATTGCCTGTTTTCGGTGTTTCAATTCTAGCAACTTTGCCTGTCGCGCGCGCTGCTTGGGCGGCCTGTGTATAAACCTGAACGATAGGCTGGCAAACAGCGGGAACCGCAGGCGCAGCAGGTGCTGGGGCTGTTATGATTTTCTCTACGGTAACAACGGTTGGCTTTACGTACAGGTTTGCCAGATTGCCACCCAGCAGACGGTGTGCTTCACCAGGCTGGATTGTCACAGGCTTACCACCGTTTGCTTCAACCATTTTACCGACATTGGCATCGATCCGTTGCAGGCTCTTGCCGTAGGTTTCCGGGTGCATTTCTGCAGCCATCGCATGCTTCAGACCTTGATCCAGATCGTTGCCGGAACGTGCCAGTTCTTCCCATTTCTTGTCTACGCGGCAGCTTTCGCTACGGCCCAGAGGAATAGCAACACTGACACTGGAACCATGATCCAGTGATTGAACACCAGCGCCCAGACGAATTTCCAGGCCGCAATCCAGGTTAGTCGCACCAACGGGTGCTTGACCCATCGCTGTGCTGGCTGCTTGACGGTAAATTGTCTGGGAATTGTCAACAACGCTGCCGCCTGCACCACCTGCGCCACCTTGTGACTGGGATTGTGAAGTTGTTGTTGTTGTTTGTGTTTGCGGGCCTGTTTCAACGCCTACGTTGGTTGGACCTGTTGTCACATTGGTTGGGCCAGTTGTCACATTGGTTGGGCCAGTTGTTACATTGGTTGGACCAGTTGTAACGTTAGTCGGCCCCGTTGTTACGCTGGTTGGCGCGGAAACTGTTACAGGTGTTGTTACATTGGTTGTCGAGTTGACAGTAACAGGTACCTTAACGGTCTGTTGGTTGTTCTGCTGATTGGTCTGTTGGTTGTTTTGTTGTTGTGTTTGCTGCTGACCTTGTCCTTGCTGCTGGCCCTGACCTTGTTGTTGACCCTGATTTTGTTTCGGATCTTGTGTTTTGTGGCAAGCCGGGGTGCCGTTCGGGTATTGAGGAGACTCGAAGCAATCTTTATTCGGATCTCTGTTGGTTGCGAAAGCTGCGCTTGCGGCGGTTGCCAGAGCCAGTGCTACGACGGTCTTTTTCATCTCGAAATACCCTTAAAGTTGGTTACAGTTAGTTAAAACTGCGCGGAAGATGCCTGAGAATATGTATTTATGTCAAGAAAAATGAATCTGGCAAATATGGGTTTCAGGCATGCAAGTTTAGCGGGGGAGAAGTGCAGCTTCCTATAATATTAACCAATTCAAATTTTTTTGCATAATCGTGCGGGATCGTGTATTACTCCGGCCCAATGATTACCGACATGGACATTATTATGACGGATGCAGGCCAGATCGTTCTGGTCGTGCCGGGCAATATACCCGAGGGGCCTTTATCTTTGGGTGTAATGACCGATGCTGTGACGCTGGCCGCTGCCGGGGATGTTTTTGTCCGGGTCGAAGACATCGATGACATGGTTCTCGATACGATTGCTGCCCTTGATCATGTTGATTTGATTGCCGTGCCTGATGACAGCGAACCCCCTGCGGGGATTACCCATCAGGCCCTTGTGACGGATTTAAGAAAGAGTACTGAAGGAGCCACTTTATAATGGACGCATCTCACGCACGTTTTATGCCTCTTGATTCAGCGCAAGCCGCAACGATTGCCCCTCTGAGCCGTCGTGAGAGAAATGTGGCTGCTGGTGAAGAACGTCGCCGCAAAGTAGCTACGGTTCTCGGTGTTGCCGGTGGTATCGGTTCTGTAATGGCTATGAAATCGGCTGCAACGGCAGCGGCTATCTGGCTGGGTGCTCCGGCGCTGGGTGTTGTGGCTGTGGGTGCTGTGGCAACCATGGCGGCAGCCGGCAGTGTGGGTTATATCTCCAATTATATGGCCAAGCGCCGCATCATGAAGGAATCGGGCTTCCCACCGCTGCGCTTCAGCTTTGGTGATCTGTTCAAAAGCATGTTCCTGTCCAAACCCGCTATTCTCGCGGGTAGCATGGCCGGACTGGCGGCTGTTGTTCCGGCAGCGGGTATGCTGGTTATCGGCAGTGCCGTTGCAGGCGTGGGTGCCGGTGTACAGGAATATTTCAGCAAACGTCGCGAAGCGAAAGAAGCAGGTCACCCCGTCGATCCCTTTACCTTCCGTAACATGTTTGCCGAGATCAATCATTCCAAGGGGGCCAAGAAGGCTTTCCTGATCAGTGCGGGTCTGGGTGCGCTGATTTCTGGCGCTGTGATGGCGCTGACCGGCTTGTCTGCCCCGCATGTTGCGCCCAGCGCTTCCGGCGTTGTGACTGATTTTAATGGCGCGGCAACAGGTGCTGATACAGCGATGCCTTCTGTCGAGGCTCCGGCTGTTGAGGCAAGTGCGCCGACGGTGGAAGCTCCAGCCACTTCATATGAAATCCAGCCCAAAGATACGCTATGGGATATCGCCAAGCAGTTTGCTGGTAACAATGCTTCGAATGCGCAAATTCACGACAAGATGCATGACATCGCGGCATTCAACCGTATTGAGGATATCAACCATATCGAAGCAGGCCGTACATTAAATCTGCCTGTTACCGCGGATGATTTTGAACAAGTAACCAAAATCCGTGACGAGATACTGGCGGCTAAAGCACAAGCGGTTGTCACAGATGCCACCCCCGCTCCGGCATCAACACCGCTGGAAATTATTACGGGGGCTGATGGCAGTGAAACCATTCACTATTCGAACGGCATTGTAGAAACACGTACACCGATTATGCCAGTCCCGTCACCAGCACTTGAAGTACCGGCTGTTGCTCCTGCTGCTGTACCTGCTACAGCTGCTGCTGTTCCACAATTGCCTGCGGCTGGCGAATGCCTGATCACAGAAACGGATAGTGCCTTGAAAATCGATTGCAAGGTTGGCGCTGATACTGTGATCCAACCGGGCTCCGGTATCGATTTCCGTGCTGCGGCAGGTGGTGAGCCTTTCCGTGTCGGCCTGTCTGCTGAATCAGCGCCTGTAAAAGCGGCTGAATTCCTGGAGAACTTTGCTGTGCCGGAAGCGCGCGAAGCCTATTTCAAGGGTGGCTTTAGCCCTAAGCCTTAACTATCTGGCCAGTTTCTGGATGAGCGGCTGCAGTTCCGTTTCATAACGTTTCCAGCTTTGCACCGATGATGTGTAAACCGGTTTGATCACCTGCATTTTGCTGGCGGTCAACACGTTACGTTTCTGTTCATGGGGTTTCAGGCAGACATCATCCCATGGCAGATCAATGTAATCAATCAGGCGGCGGGCTACGGCTTCGAGGTTATTGACGGTTTCCTCGTAATCAATCTCGATGAATTGTCCTGGTAAAACTTTGCGCCAATGCGCCATCAGGTCTTCATACTGGCGGTATTGATCTGCGAGTTCTTCCAGATTGTAGGACCAGTATTGACCGCGCGCGAATAATTGCTTGTAGCAGGACAGGCACGTATCAATCGGGTCGCGGCGGCAATGTATGATCTTTGCGTTCGGCATGGTGCAGACAATTTCGCCCAAGCGCGCATAATTGCCCGGCATTTTGTCTGTGATGCGTCTGGCTTTACCAGTGGGGTCCAATTTCCGGATCATGTCGACATAAGTTTTGCCGAATGCAGCGGCATTATCAGGGCCCATGTGCCCCATTGCCCGTTCCGTCAGTGACAGCTCAATCAGTTCACCAGCGCCATATACATCGGGATGCGATGAAATAATCTGTTCGGTCAGTGTTGTACCTGAACGCGGCATGCCGACAATAAATACAGGTATAGGGGAATCGTATCCTTTGCCTTTGAACTGGCTTATGGTTTCCGCTGTATAAGCCGCCTTGATCTGGTTGTAACCTTCATGACTGGTGGCGCTGCTATAAGAGATGGTGCGTCGTTTGTTATCGTTACCCTTACGCAGATATTCAAAAGCCTGTTTGTAATCGCCTATGTCCTCGTATGCTTTTGAGAGCGCGAAATAAAGGCTGGTGGCATATTGTGTGCCTTTACGGTCAGCTTCGGGCAACAACGCGCACAGATCTTTGAAATCTTCATCATCAAGTTTGTATTTTTTGGCCTTGCCTAAGGCGTAGTAAAGTGTGGGCAGGCTTTTATTGATTGCCAGACCTTTGCGGATATATGCGATTGATTCCTCTGTATTACCTTCCGACTGGCAAATCTCTGCCAGCGTTGCATAGGCGAGGGCCATATCAGGTTTGAGTTGCAAGGCATATTCGGTTGCGGCGCGCGCCTCACCCAGACGGCTGGTCAGGAAATAAATTACGCCTTTACGCAAGTAAGCTTCCGGCATTTCCGGGTTAAGCGCCACGGCCTTGTCGATGGCTTCCAAAGCTTCTTCTATGCGGTTTGCCCGTTCCAGCACGGCCGATAATTTTAAATATACGCGCGGTGAATCGGGCTCTAGTCGCAAGGCTTCTTCCAAAGCCATCTGCGCTTCGTCCATACGATCGGCGGCAAACAAAACATCTGATAGCTCGGCATAGGCTTGTGCCGATTTCGGCTTCAGCATCAGGGCGCGTTGCGCATGGTCCTGCGCTTCTTCGATTTCACCCAATTCCAGCAAGGCGAGGCACAGGTTGCCATGGGCATCGCCATATTCCGGGCGGAAGGCAATCGCATAACGCAAGGCTGTCGCCGCTTCTTCGTAACGCTGCTGATCTATGAGTGACACACCAAGGTTGTTCTGCGCTTCGGCATAATCCGGTTTCAGAGATACGGCTTTGCGGAACAGTTTTTCTGCTTCTTCGGGGTTTCCCTGATCGCGTAGCACATTGCCTAAATTATTCATGGCGAAAACCATTTTGGGATCAAGCGCCAGAGCCTTGCGGCAAGCTTCTTCCGACTCTTTCAAACGCCCCCGTTCACGCAGGGCATTGCCGATATTATTCCAGGCTTGCGCGTAATCGGGTTTGCTTGCCAAGATCTGTTCCCAAACCAGAATGGCTTCTTCCTGCTTGTCCTGCGCGGCCAGCGCGTTACCCAGATTCAACTGAGCATCAAAAAAGTCAGGTTTGATCGCGAGTGCACGGCGGCACAGGGCCTCGGATTCTTCGTAACGTTTCAAGCCCCATAAAGCATGCGCTTTGCTGCTTAAGGCATCTATAAAATCGGGATCGATTTTAAAAGCGCGGTCCCAACCCCGCATCGCGTCTTCTATCTGGCCTGTTTCCGCCAGCATAACGGCATAGTTATTCCAGAAGCGCGGATCGTTCCGGGATTCGTTCATGACATCGCGTGCGCGCTTGATCAATGTGGCGGCTTCTTCCGTCTTGCCGCGCTGGAAGCAGATGATCGCCAGATAATGAAGGGCATCGAAATGATCGGGAACGGCTTTCAGAATATCGCGGTATGTACGGTCCGCCAGCACCAGGTTGTTTTGCTGATGGTATTGTGCGGCAATTTTCAGCGCATCGTCGAGCGGTATGGCGTTGGATAAAGGCATTTGTAAAAGAATAAGGGGCTGCCATCACTCTGACAATCCCATGGGTTGTCGGCACACCCTATTATTGACATTAGGAATTTAATCCTTTATCATGAGGGGCATCAACACCCGAAAACCATTTTGATACCACCCCTTCGCATGTCCTTGCGCGGGGCTTTTTACTTATGAGGATATAAAAAATGCTGACCGAATCCACTTACGGTTTCCCGCGCCCGCGTCCGTTCCTGATTTCAGAAGGCTCCCCTTATCTGGATGGCGTACTGCCCAGCACTGTTTTTGATCTTGATGCCACGATTGCTGCCAGTTACGGCGGCAGCGGCACAACATGGTCCAATCTTGTGGCCTCGCCCGCCGATGGGGCGGCAAAAACAGACTATGATTTCTATACCGGCGATGGCGCAACCAGCTCAACATATCCGACCTTTAATGGTACGGCGGGAAATGCTGCGGCCTATTGGTCGACTGATGGTGGCGATTATTTCAATCTTAAATCCGGAACAAATACAGCTTTCTTGAATGGCTTGCATAAAACCACGGGAGGTAGCGATTTTTGGCTGGCGTTGACTTTTTCTGCTGATTCACCGGCCACATCCCAGACTTTCTTCGGCACCGGTAATACGGGTACGACGGCAGACTCCGTTGGTATTCGTTATAGCTCTTCCAATACAATTGATTTCCGGCAGCGGGCAGGAACTTCTATCTCGATAGTGTCCTCCGCTAATATTATTGCCAACCTATCTACGAATATTCTGATTGTGTCGCATAGTCATAGCGGCAACCAAACACGTTTCTGGATAAACACACCGGTAGCTGACGAGAAATCCCATGTGTTTGTTTCTGCGGCCAACAGTGCGACAAACCGTGCGCAGATTTTTGCACGGGGTGACGGTGCCGGATTTATGGATGCGAACACGCGTCTTTATTCATTCGCTATGGGAAATGAATATCTGGATGATAACAAAACCGCCATTATCATTGCGCACCTGAATGCACGTCATGGCCGTACCTATGCTTAAGACGAGTCTAATCTAAAGATTTTTCGTAAAATGCAATCTATTAACTTCTTCTTTAAGAATTCCAGCACACAATAGTAATAAGAGTAGTATCATAATACCTTTTCAAGTTCGGTAAGTATGATAACATACGTATGGATGCTTCGATTCGTTCCACGGGCAGAAGCCATTGCAAAAGGCGCATGATTAGGAGATCGGGAAATGAATAAAAAAATACTTTTAAGTGCTACTGCCGTTATAACCATGACTTTTATGGCTGGTATTCATCAAGCAGAAGCCATTACAACATCTGGTAGCATTGATGCTGTAATTCTTGAGGCTATAACCCTTACTGCAGGGGATACTTTGGATTTTGGCAATATTATTGCTGGTACAGCGCTTAGCACTGTTGTTATTGCACCTGTAACAGGGGCGCGTACTCTTGGCAGCGGTGATGCTGTTTTGGCTGCCGGTGGTGGTGAGCAAGATGGCACATTTAACCTAGATGGTACTGATAATGCGACTGTTACAATTGATGTCCCCGCGAACGGTACTGTGCAGGTTAGCAGTGGTGGTAATGATATGGATGTTGATGCTTTTACGTGGAGTTATAACGGTGTCGGCTCTACCTTAGGTGATGGCACTCAGGTTCTAGCTGCCGGCGGGCCACATGTACTATCCATTGGTGCAACATTATCTGTGGGGGTTGCCCAGGCTGCAGGGACATATGTTGGTAGTTATGACGTTACAGTGAATTACCAGTAAAAAGACATCCTTTAACCCTATACGGTGATAAGGAGTTTGCAAGTATGAAGCACTTTTGCAAACTGCAAGAATCAAATCATCAATTGTTGTCGGCAACTGCGATTGTGGTTGTCTTATGTGCTGTTTTGACTAATAGCGCAGATGCAGTGACGTCTTCAGGTCAGGCGGAAGCTGCCATTATCAGTTTAACTACACCCGCTTTATCGCCAATCGATAACTTGAACTTCGGTGAAATCATTACCTCAGGCGGGCCCGGTACTGTGACGATTTCAACGGCGGGTGCGCCAACGCTTTCAGGCGTATCGCTTACGGGCGGCTCCCCGCACCAGCAGGGCGTTATGCGTATCCTGGGTAATCCGTCGGCGCAAGTGGATGTCAATATTGTGCCGGGGGCCTATTTTGTCACCAATGGCGCTGTGACCATGCCGGTTACGGCCTTCGATCTGGGGGCGGGCGCCAATAACCCGGCATTGGTGACCATCGGCGGCGGCGGCACATATGATCTGAATATTGGCGCCACGCTTGGCGTGAACGCAGGCCAGCAGGCCGGAACCTATACAGGCACCTTTACCGTTAATGCTGATTATAATTAAGGGGGATTGCACATGACAGATCGCAAATCTCCCTTTCATAAATCGCTGGCGCATACAGGGGCAGCGGCTGTCATGGTGACTCTTTCATCCGTAGCGATGGTCAAGGCCATTGCCGCTACGGCGACCTTACCGATTATTGCCAAGCTTGTGCGTGCGGTTGAAATTACCGTGAACACATCGCTTGATTTTGGCGTTCTGGCTTTCACAGCCGATCACGTCGGACAGGCCCGCGTTGATCCCGCGACAAATCTTCTGGTGACCGATGCGCAGAACAGCCTGTTCCGTGTGGGGGGCCGCCCGCAAGCGGGGCGCGTCATTATTCGCGGGTCTGAATTTCCGGTGCAGATCAGTATGGAACAGACGGCGGTTCAGCTCACCAACGGCCATAATTTTGTGACGGTTGCTGATTTTAATTTCATCAATAACCAGGTAGGCAGCCGGGTGACGATTACACCCGACCTGTCCAGCAACCTGATTTCCCTGCCTATCGGCGCTACGTTAAAAACGCGTATAGGTCAGATGAGTGGCAGTTATGTGGGCAGCAACCGTGTGTTTGCCAATTACCAATAATATCCATAATAGCGCGGAACTGGGGAAAACTCTCGTAACATGCTGATTCTAAAGCAGGGATTGCTTTCATTTCCAAACTCGTGCAAAATTCTCAAGTTACTAGCCTTGGGGCATCCCGTGTCTCCGGGCATTCTTACACCGATCTGATGATGACAAGCACCACCATGAAAATGACGCCACGCCGTCTTGCTGTTACAGGCCTTGCCGCTTTTGCAGCAGGTTTATTGGTGTTGACATCTCTTGCCCCTGATGCGCAGGCCCTGAAAGTGACCCTGAAGCGCGTTGTGTTCGAAGGGCCTACCCGTACGGCTAATCTGACCATTATCAACAATAGCGCGGAAGAGCAGGCCTATCGTCTCGGCTGGCGTCAGATGCGCATGACAGAGAATGAAGCTTTGGTCGGGGTTGATGATCCCGATGATATGGCAGGTTTGAAGCCTGTCGATGACATGGTGCGCTATGCGCCCCGCCGTATTGTGATTGCCCCTGGCGGCACGCAGCAGGTTCGCTTGCTGCTGCGCAAGCCGGCTGATCTTGCTGAAGGTGAATATCGTTCCCACTTCTGGATCCAGCCTGAAGCCGAAAGCGTGAAGTTCGAGCCACCGACTGCGGAAGAGCAGGAAGCGGCTAAAACCAAGCCTGTGGTGCAGATCAAAATGCTGACCGGCATTACAATCCCTGTCATTATCCGTCATGGCCAGATGACTGTGAAGGCTACGATTTCTGATGCGCGTGCTTCCCGTGATGCTGACGGTAAGAATATGAATGTAGGTTTTACAGTCAATCGTGAAGGCAACCGCAGCCTTTATGGTGATCTGAAATTCACATGCGATGGTAACGCATTGGCGAAGCAGGTGCGTGGTGTAGCTGTATACACAGAAGTGAACAAGCGTTTCATGAACTTCTCAATTCCTTATCCTGAAAGCGGCATATGTTCAGCGCTTAAGATCGAATATACGGCGGACGAAGAAGACCTTGATCTTAAAGGCGCTGTTCTCGCTACAGCAGATGTCACAGTCCAGTAATGCGGATTTGAAGACGTAATAAACCGGCTTATATGGCCGGTTTTTTTATGCTCGCGTTTAGCCGATGTCATGGTATCATGGTAGTGGGCTACTCTACCAAGAGTAATAATACGCGTACGCATTCTTACTTCTCTTCTCCGACTATTTTTTCACTCCGCTCAGTTTCATGGGCATATACAAAAAACGTCACTGGCTGATGGCCAGTGCAGCTCCTCTGCGCACATCGTTGCGTTTAGGCGTTGCATTGTTTTTCATTGGCACCTGCATGGGAACAACAGCATTCTCCGTTGCGGCCCAGGAACAGGATGTACAAGACCTTATCCTGGAAGTCAGGATGGGGCAGGCCATTATTACGCCTGCGACAACAATCCTGGAAAGTCAGGGGCGTTATTACCTGCCGTTGGTGGATATCGCCGAGAATTATGAATTCGTCATTACAGATTCAGATTTGACGCGGGGCTATGTCGAAGGCTGGTATATCAGTGAAGATAATACCTTCTCTGTCGATCGCGAGAAAAAGGAAGCCTATCATAAGGGGACGCGCATAGAACTGTCGGACATTGATTTTATCGATGACCCGTACGAAGAGAATAATGAGCTTTATCTTCAGTTGCCCATATTCAATAAAATATGGCCAGAGATTACTTTCACGGTTGATATGGCCAGCCTGCAGCTACGCGCTGAATCCGATACAAAATTCCCCTTTATGGAACGCAAAGAACGCAAGCAACGGCAGAAAATCGTAGCGGCGCAGCGGGAAACCAAGGTAGGCCCGGAGAAGCCTCTGCCTTATATCAGTAACCCTTATCGCCTTGTGGGCAAGCCTACGCTTGATATTGACAGTAATACGGGTTGGAAAAGCGAAGAACGTGCCGTTACAGGGCAGCTCAGCTTGAACGGCGTCCAGGATCTTGCCTGGATGACAGCCGAATATGGTTTGACGGTTGATCGCGATGCTGAGGGTTTTCAGCGTCCTGATGCACTTCGACTTACATTCTCGCGTGAAACGACGCCGGATGCACCGCTGCCGCTAGGATTGGAAAAGGCGGAGTTCGGTGATACGCGTCTCAACTATCGCGAGATCGTCGGTAACGGCAGTACAGGCCGGGGTGTTTTCGTCACGACAGATCGCAACGATAATAATGGTTCGTTCGATGTGATTACTGTTGAAGGGAATGGTCCGCCGGGTTGGGAAACCGAGCTTTACCGCAATAATGAATTGATCGACTTTGGTGTTGTTGACGAACGTGGCGAATACCGCTTCGAAGATGTTTCCACCCAGTATGGTAATAACCGTATTCGTGTCGTGCTTTATGGGCCTCAGGGGCAAATCCGGGAAGATGTTAAAGATTATAATTTTGCCAGCACGATGCTGCGTGCCGGAGAGCATAGTTTTGAAGCGGGATTTGTCGATTCTGACCGGGACTTTATCCGCTTGTCCGATGAAGATCAGACGCGCCCCGAAGGTATCGCACGATCATTCATGGGTTCTTATGGTTTGAACCGCAACCTGACGGCCTTTGCCAGCTATAATGCGATGCCGACCAGCGATGGCGATAAATCTTATGTCAGCACCGGGGTTACCTTTGCTGCTGGCGGCGGCTATGGCCAGGCGGAAGTTTTCCAGCAAATCGGCGAAGGCCGTGCCGTTGATCTTCGTTACCTTACGGAATTGCTGGGTTTCCGTCTGAATATGGTTTCGTCGTTCTTCAATAAATTTGAAAGCACGGCATCCGGTTTCAATCAGTCGGCAAAGAAGAATGAGCAGAGTATCGTTGCCAGCCGCAACTTCCGCCTGCCTTTTGGTTCATTGGGGTTGCAGTTTGATGCTGAACGCACCCGCCGTATTAATGATACGATAGAGGTCAGTTTACGCGCACGGCAAACTCTGGGCAGCGGCGGTTTCCAGCTAACGCACCAGTTTGATGCGCGTCTGGTGGATGGTCATCATGATAGAACGGGTGGCAATTTCAGCACCAATATCCGCATGCAGAAATGGCGTCTGCGTAGTGGTCTTAATTATACATATTACCCTGAGACGCGGTTTACCGGGGTTGATGCAGAATTACGTTACCAGACCCGCGATGATTTTATCGCCGCCCTTCGTGTGAATAACGACTTCGTCGAAGATAAAATCGGGGTGGGGGGGCAGCTTGGCTATGATTTCAAGAAATTCCTGGGCAGTGTTGATACCAACTGGCGCGAAGATGCCGGCTGGGAAGTTCTTCTGCGCGCCAGCACATCGCTGGGGCCTTATGGTGAAGATGGCGGTTATAACATGGTCAGCGAAAGCCAGCGTTCTCTGGCGCCTGTGCGCGGCCATGCTTTCCTTGATCATAACTACAACAGCCTGTTTGATGAAGGCGATGAAGCCCTTACCGGGGCACGCCTGAACATTGACGGGCGTCCGACATTAGAAGAGTCGGGAGAAACCGGTTATATGGTGGCGCGTTCTTATGATAAGCCGGGAACCGTTAATATCGCTCTGGAGAAAAACTCTCTGGATGATCCTTATTATGCACCGGCGCATGACGGATATAGTCTCGCGCCGCGTCCGGGTTCATTGCCGACGCTTGATTTCCCCGTTATCGAGACCGGCGCCATTGATGGCACAATTTATGGCGCTGATAGTGGCGATCCGGTTCAGGGGATCGATATCCAGCTGGTCGACGATAAGGGCGTGGTGGTCATGGCCACCAAAGCCGCTTATGACGGTTTCTATACTTTCGAATTTGTCCGGCCTGGCGCTTATACAGTGCGTGTTGATCCGGCATTACAAGTTAACGTCCCACCGGTGACCGTAACGGTCGCTTCCGACGAGCTCTTTGCCTCTGGCATTGATCTCACCCTGCTGGGGCAGGTATCGGAAGCGGACGGGGTCTTGAAAACCGCTGATGCTCAGGCGGCTGCCGATCAGGAATCTTTCGACGCAGAGTTCGAAAAGGCCCTGATCGAGGAGTCTGCTGAAGGGGTCACGGCTGTCGAGCCTCGAAGCGGCGCGGAGAATGGTAGAGTAGCCCAACCTTACCATGAAACGCACAACGGGACGCTTATGCCTGCCCCGCACTCCTCTGACGGCAGCCTTTCCGCCGTCGTTCACCGCGTAAGGGCCGGGAAGCACCCAGACAAGGTTCGCCTCGTCATGGAACTTTCCGGCCCCGTGAGCTATAAAATTTTACCCCGGTCAGATCAGCATGAACTTATCATTGAGCTTCCTGATGTGGCATGGGATGCTTTGTTAAACGGCAAGAGCGATGTTGTTTCTTATGATGCCGAAGCTTTAACAGATAAAGATAACAAGGCAGTGGGAACAAAGTTACATTTAAGGTCAGCGCAAGCTATCAGTGTTCAAGGACAGGAATTGCTGAAGCCTGATGGGGCTGCTGGTCACAGGCTATATATTGATTTCAAAGTGAACTGATTCTACAGGATACAAAGACGGCCCCGGGGATATGCGTTTCCGGGGCCGTCCTTCTCAGTCGGGGGGATTCCCTGATTAGTGTGTGGTCAGGGAATTAGCCTTCCGATGTTCGTTTTAGGAAATTTCAATGCGTTTCTGCGTTTTCTCCGGTTTGGCCATCTTGGCTACGGTCACTGACAGAACGCCATTTTTCATACTGGCTGTAATGCCGTTCTCGTCGGCATCGGCAGGCAGCTGTAATGTGCGTGTGAACTTGCCATAGCTGCGTTCCACCCGGTGGAAAGTTTTTCCTTCTTCTTCACTTTCCTCTGATTTTTCACCTGAAATTGTCAGTAAGCCTTCATTCAGGGTCAGTTCAATGTCCTTTTGCTCCAGACCTGGCAATTCAGCGGTCACCGTATACGCCTTATCAGTTTCGCTGATATTCATGCGCACAGGGACGCTGGTTAAAGCGGCAGCCGATGGCAAATGAACATTGGTCATGGCATTCCGGAAGAAATTGTCGAAAACCCGATCAAGGTCATCGAATGAATTCCAGCGTGCCAGTGAAGAACCGCTACGGGGTGTATGCGGAATAATATTACGAAGGGCAGTCATTTTGAGGTCTCCTTTCATCCATCGTATTTGACTGGAAAAGGGGGCAAGGCCCCCATACGGGCGGCCCTGGAACCCTATAGCACTCATTTAATAAGACAGATGTTAAAATCAAGATCGTTAACCATTTTAATTGCTTCGGTTTTTATATAAAATCGAGCCAACAGAAGGGTTTTTCTTATGTGTGGGATAGCCGGATTTTTTGATGCAAAACGGGCACGGACCGAGGGCGACTTGCGCGCGCTGGTCACCGGCATGACCAATTGCATTGCCTATCGCGGGCCTGATAGTGCCGATCACTGGATCGGTGATCATGTGGCATTAGGGCATCGCCGTCTGGCGATTGTTGATCTTACCCCCAGTGGCGCCCAACCCATGTTCTCCCCCTCTGGTCGCTATGTTATCGTTTATAACGGCGAGATTTATAATTTCCTTGAGATACGTCAGGAACTTGAGGCGCGCGGTGTTTCTTTCAAAGGAACTTCCGATACGGAAGTGATGCTGGCCGCTTTCGAAGTCTGGGGTATCGAAGATTCTATCAAGAAATTTGCCGGCATGTTTGCCTGCGCTCTCTATGATCTTCGCGACAAGACACTGCATCTGTTCCGTGATCGTCTTGGTAAGAAACCCCTGTATATAGGTTATGTGGGTAACCAATTTGCCTTTGCTTCCGAACTGAAGGCATTTACGGCATTACCTGGTTTTACAGGTGAACAGGATATGGATGCGTTGCATCTATTCACGCGCCATAATTTTATTCCGGCACCATGGTCCATTTATAAAGGCATCTTCAAACTGCCGCAGGCCGTTGTCTTATCACTGTCATTGGATGAACTGGCCGCTACACGAAATGCCCGTGACTTTCTTTCTCGTGCAAGATCATATTGGGATTTATCGGCGCTCTCCCGCCAGCCACAGCGTCATACCAGTGAAGAGGATGCTTTGCCTGAATTGGAAAATATTCTGGGTCTGGCCACTAAGCAGCGCATGATAGCCGATGTGCCGCTTGGCGCTTTTCTTTCAGGCGGTATTGATTCTTCTTTGATTGTGGCGTTGATGCAAAAAAATGCATCGCAACCTGTGCGGACTTATAGTATCGGTTTTGCCGAATCCAGCCATAACGAAAGTGAATATGCGCGGGCGGTGGCGCAGCATCTGGGTACGCAGCACACCGAATTTACAGTGACATCAGATGAAGCGCGTTCCGTGATCCCGCAGCTTCCCGATATTTATGACGAACCTTTTGCTGATGCTTCACAGATTCCGACATGGCATGTCTGCCGCTTGGCGCGTCAATCTGTAACAGTGGCCTTATCCGGTGATGGTGGCGATGAAGGTTTTGGGGGATATAACCGCTATCTTCTGGCGCAATATGTGTTTCCACCGCTGCAAGTCGTGCCGTTGGCATGGCGTGAGAAACTGGGCGGGCTGCAGAAAAAGGCCGGTCACCAGAATGCGCGCCGTTTCCTGGAGGTTTGCGGGGCACGCGATCCTTCCGATTTCTATCGCAGGATATTCTCTTACTGGCAGGATACATCGGATGTGCTGGTGAATGGCCGCGCACCGGATATTGCATTGCCGCCTTACGAACGCAGCATCACACGCCATATGATGATGGCCGATGCCGCTTTCTATCTGCCGGATGATATTCTGGCCAAGGTTGATCGCGCGAGCATGTCCGTCTCTCTGGAAACGCGGGCGCCATTACTGGATCACCGCGTATTTGAATATGCATGGTCATTGCCTGATAACCTGAAAGTGCGCAACGGCAAGGGCAAATATATCCTGCGGCAATTACTGGCGCGCCATGTGCCTACAGAATTGTTTGAACGTCCCAAGCGTGGATTTGGCGTGCCGCTCGGGGCTTGGCTGCGCGGGCCATTGGCACCCTGGATGCAGGACATGTTGTCACCGGAACGCCTGCAGGCCCAAGGCTTGTTCAAGCCCGATGCGATTGCCCCTATGGTTTCTCAACATCTGGCTGGAACGCATGACTGGTCCTACCGCTTATGGGGCCTGATCATGTATCAGTCATGGTATGATCGCTGGCAGAACAGGACTTTTGTTTCACATAAGATTGCCAAAACGGGCTGATAATGCGTCTGGCGATGTCTGAAAAAACAGGTACACTTTAGCGGGTCTTATATAGAGGAGATTATTATGACTGAAGAAAGCCAACCGAGTTTCGATGTTCAGAAACTGAAAGCTCTGGCTGAAACCAAAGTGAAAGCTTTGTGGGCAGGTGAAATGCCGCTCTTTGAAGTATTCTGGATTTATAATTTCGGCATCGTTGCCGGTGCACAAATCCTCGGCATGATCTTTGGATTTGTCGGGTTCATTTTCTTTCTGGCGGCATTCTGCTGGGCGGCTTTCATGGTGAAACCAACCTGGCTGGCGGCTGATAAATATGCAGGCCCTAAACATTGGGCTGTGATCGCCAAGGTCATGACGGTGCTGATTGCATTAAGTGCGCTCTCATGCACGTTTGATTTCTAGGAATAAAGAAGGCGGGAAACTTCCCGCCTTTTTCTTGGGGGCTTACATGAATCGTATCCTTATATTTAATTTTGCTTTATTTTTTAGCTCTAATAGCGTTGCGGCAAATAATCTTTCATGTCCAAAAGACCTGAGTAATGTCGAACTTCTCAACTGCATGGTAAATAATCTGCAGCAATTAGGTCTGCATTAGCAGCGGCTTATGAGGCAGCTCTTGCAAATGCCCGTGAAGATGATTCCCTATACGAACACAGTGTAATTCAAGAGCACACGTTAAAAAGTATCTCTACCTTTAAAGCCTATAAAGAAGCGGAATGTGAACGACAGCGTGCTCTTTTGACGACAGGCAGTATGGCGGGTCATGCTAAGGTTGGATGTGAAATGCGTCTGATTAATGCGCGACTGGACGAATTAAAGAAATACTAGTGGCCGTAAGGTTATTATAGGTCGCTTATGCCGCTTTCTTCCGCGCTGCCAGCAATTCCATGATTGACAGGAACCCGGCAATATCGCCGTTATCCTTTACTACCGGAATGTGACGGATATTACGGTCTGTCATTAAATCAATTACGGCTTCAACAGTGTCAGTTTCCTTCACGGCGATGACCTTGGTGGTCATGTAATCGCTGATATACGATGTTTTGGCGTTGTCGCCTTCGGCAGCAAAGGCCTTCACAATATCGTGCTCGGACAGAATGCCTATGCCTTGGCCATCGCGATTTGTCACCAGCAGGCAGGTTGACCTTGTCATGTTCATGATATCAATCGCATCCATGACCGAAGCGTCTTCATCAATCTCACGGCGATTGGTAATGCTGGCCAGAACAGAGGCTATATTCATGAGGGCTCCTGCGTAAATTTCTCCGGCCATGCTATAGATGTAGCGATTGAAAATAAACCGCCACCCTTGTTTTCATAATTTACGCATGTGACATGATGAATTTATGGGCAAAATATCCAGCTGTCAGGAGAAACAAACCTGCACCATATAACGCCCAGAAATTCCACATCAGCTTGCTGGCGAACAGGAAAGGCACGAAGAAGAGCAGTGATAAAGGCACCGCTATAAATATACTCTGCGCGAACTTTACGGTCTTTTCTGCATCTTGATATTCCATGAAAGAGAAGGGCAGCACCATTAGCGTCACCAGAGGCAGGGCGACAATAAAACCTGCCAGTTCCGGGCGTTTTCCCGACAGCCAGGAAGTAAAGGCAATGACGCTGGCAGACACCAGCATTTTGAAGGCAAACAGCATATTTGGCTCTCCCGGGCAGATATGTTATACGGTTTGATCAGCGTTAATTTATACAGGGTCTCAGCATAATGAAAGCGTCCGCCGAACGCATCCGTTATATAACGTCTTGGCTTGCCTGGCCTGTGATTTTCACCGGTGCCATGGTGATCACGGCCATTGGTTTTGCCCATGATATGCCCGTGCTGGGTTTCAATCTGGCGTACCTGTTCCTGGGTTTAAGCCTTTATGTGCTGGAATGTAAAATGCCGCACGAGAAAAGCTGGAATAACGATGACGGTCAAACCATGGCGGGCCTGTTGCATACACTGACCAGCAAAGGGACGGTGCAAACATTATTTGTATTCAGTGCTGCGCTGGGTATCTCTCAATATATGACGCCTGTCTCTGAACCGGGGCATGGCATCTGGCCGCGGGATTGGCCTATGGCCGTGCAGATCATTCTGGGCGTGACGGCGGCTGAATTCGGCCTTTATTGGGGACATCGGATTGCGCACAAATGGCGCCCGATGTGGCACTTCCACGCTATTCATCACAGTGTGACCAAGCTTTGGATTTTGAATACGGGTCGCTTTCACTTTTTTGACAGCTTGAAAAGTATTGTCATGGCGATGGGCATTCTCCTGGCGCTGGGTGCGCCGATGGAGGTGTTTCATTGGGTGGCGGCGATTACGGCGTTTATCGGTATGCTGACCCACTGCAATGTTGAAATGCGTTTCGGATGGCTATCCTACATCTTCAATACACCGGAACTTCATCGCTGGCACCATAGCCGCGACCTGCGTGAGGGCGATATGAACTTTGGTGAAAATATTGTGCTGTGGGATTTGCTGTTCGGTACTTATTTTGATGAAGATCGCCGTCCGCCCGAAAATATCGGAATTAAGGAATACATGCCGCCCGGTTTCCTACAGCAACTGGTATACCCCTTCAAACGACTGGCGGCGCGGGACTGGAAGAATCCCCCTAAAGAATCCGTAAAAGTGATCGTGCCGGTCCCTGCGGAGTAGCTAACACACTGAAAAATATATAATTTTTTAAGCTTTGCAAAATACAGCCTAATGTTGCATACCTGTGTATATAACAACAGGCAATATCATGACGAAAACGGCCCTCATTACAGGGATCACAGGGCAGGATGGTGCGTATCTGGCGGCTTTCCTGCTGGGTAAAGGATACAGCGTGCATGGCATGCGCCTGTATGAGGCCACACCCAATACACAGCGCCTTGAGAGGCTTCTGCAAGAATATCCTGGCCAGTTTCATCTTCATTACGGCGATATGACTGATAACGCCAGTCTTTATCGCCTGCTGTTGCAGATAAAGCCTGATGAAGTTTATAATCTCGCTGCGCTCAGTCATGTGCGAGTGAGCTTCGACCTGCCAGAGGCCACGGCAAATATCAATGGCTTGGGGACACTGCGTTTACTTGATGCCATACGCGCATTAAATCTGAATGCACGATTCTATCAGGCTTCCAGCTCTGAAATGTTTGGCAATGCCCCGGCGCCACAAAATGAACTAACGCCTTTCCAGCCCTGCAGCCCTTATGCGGCGTCCAAGCTCTACGCTTATTGGCTGGTGCGTACGTATCGCGAATCTTACGGTATGCATGCCAGCAATGGCATTCTGTTTAATCATGAAAGCCCCTTGCGCGGTGAAGAGTTTGTAACGCGTAAGATCACCAAGGCCATTGCTGACCTGATAGCGGGCCGTACCGATATTCTGAAGCTTGGTAATCTTGAGGCGCGCCGCGACTGGGGGCATGCCCGTGATTATGTTGAAGGCATGTGGATGATGCTGCAGGCTGATAAGCCTGATGATTACGTCCTGGCTACAGGGGAAACACGTTCTGTACGCGATTTCGTTGAAGCGGCGTTTGCCTGTATGGGTATGCCTGTTGCATGGAACGGATCGGGCTTAGAGGAAAAAGGTTTATGCCGTCGTACGGGCCGTGTCCTGATCGAGATTGATGAAACCTTGTTCCGTCCGGCTGAGGTTAGCTGCCTATGTGGTGATGCCAGCAAGGCCAAAGCTCAATTGGGCTGGTTCCCTAAAACCGGCTTTGCTGGTTTGGTTCAGGAAATGGTCAAGGCCGATCTGGATGATATCTGCGCAAATGATGTGGCTTATGAAGGCGTAAGCGATGTTTATGCTGCCGGGTAAGCGTATCTGGGTTGCGGGGCATAAT
The DNA here is from genome assembly GCA_946480475.1 of uncultured Alphaproteobacteria bacterium. Next base: position 3,201 of record CAMLJM010000029.1, on the reverse strand, counting down.
GGCCTGGTCGGTAGTGCGCTTGTGCGTGCTTTGCCTGCAGACATGGTGATGGTTGTTGACCGTGATGAGCTTGATTTACGTGACCAGATGGCAACGCGTTTATGGGTCAAGCATCATAAACCCGATGCCATCATCCTAGCGGCGGCTACTGTGGGTGGTATTGGTGATAACAAGGCGCGCCCGGCTGATTTTCTCTACGACAATCTGATGATAGAGGCCAATGTCATTCATGCGGCCTATGAATCCGGCGTTGAAAAGCTCTTGTTCCTGGGTTCTTCCTGCATATATCCGCGTGAAGCCGCGCAGCCGATTACGGAAGAAGCCTTACTGACAGGTCCGCTGGAGCCCACGAATGAAGCCTATGCGATTGCCAAGATCGCGGGCATCAAAATGTGCCAGTCTTACCGCCAGCAATACGGAGCATCTTTCATATCGGCTATGCCCTGCAATCTTTATGGGCCGGGTGATCGCTTTGATGCTATGCGATCCCATGTCATTCCGGCCTTGATGCTGAAAATGCACCAGGCACGGCAGGAAAAACGTGCGCAGCTTGAGCTTTGGGGTACGGGTTCGCCTTTGCGCGAGTTTTTGCATGTGGATGATCTGGCGCGCGCGCTGATCCTGATGCTGACGGAATATAACGATAGCCTGCCGCTCAATATCGGCAGCGGCGACGAAGTCAGCATTCGTGATCTCGCCCATATCATGGCTGCCGTGACAGGATATCAGGGGCAAATTGTTTTTAACCCAGCGCATCCTGACGGTACACCACGCAAAATTCTCGACAGTCAGCGTGTACAGGCTTTGGGCTGGCAGCCCCGTATTGACCTGAAGACTGGTTTGCAGGAAACTTACGACTGGTTTTGCCGTAACGAAAAATTGTAACCCGTGCTGCCTGAAAATATTACGCCTGTCATTCTTGCTGGTGGCCCCGGTTATCGTCTGAAACCGTGGTCGCGCCCCACTTGCCCCAAGCCTTTCCTGAAAATCCGGGGCAGCAGCCTTTTGCAATCAACACTGGAAAGGGTTAAAGGATATAAACCGCTTATACTGTGCCATCGGGATCATGAAAACCTCGCGCGTGCGCAAGGATTGGTTATCGCGTCCAAGGCTCATTTTCTGGTAGAGCCTTTCATGAAGAATACTGGCCCCGCGATTGCCGCAGCAGCAGCGTATCTGCTGGCTGAAAAGGGGCCGGATACGCTTATGCTTGTGATGCCTTCTGACCATGCGATTGATCGGCCAGACGTCCTGATGAATGAAGTACGCAAGCATCAGAATGTAGGACAGGGACGTATTCTGTCCTTTGGCATCAAGCCCCGCCAGGCATCGCGACGCTTTGGTTACATATTGCCGCAAGGTGACAGCGCGCAGTTTATTGAAAAACCGGATTCATCCGCAGCCAGGAAATTGATAACGCAGGGTGCATACTGGAATAGCGGCATCTGGATGGCGCGGGTAGGTACGATGCAGGCTTTGTTCAAGGAATTATCGCCTGACCTCTGGCAGGCTGCACAAAATGCTGTCACCTATGCCCGGCATGAAGGGGCATTTACATACCTTGAGCCGCGCTATTTCACGAATTGCCCGGCTGTGGCTGTAGACCGCGTCGTGATGGAGAAGGCAAAGGCCATTACCCTGGTTCCTGTTGATTTGTGCTGGCGTGATCTGGGGACCTGGCCCGCCATGATAGCGCATCTGATAGGTGTATAAGGGGGCTTGCTCTCGCGCTGCACACTCACCTATCCTGAGGTCATGAGTAAAAAACCGATTCGTCTTATTCCTTATCTGTGTGGTTGCGGTGCCTTTTCCGGCGGGTCCGAAAATGGAGCGCGTGCTTTAAAGAAAGCCGGTCTGGTGCAGTCCCTGCGCAAGCAAGGACTTGATGTCGACTGGTGGCGCGACCCTGATCTCGCTGAATTCGATTACAAAGCGTTGGGCCATAAATCACGCCCCGCAGCAGGCACGAAAGCCCGCGAAGATGTTGTGTATTTTCATCTGACTCAGCTTTGCGATGATGTGGAAGAAGCGGTGAAGGCCGGATATCGCGTTGTTACAATCGGCGGTGACCACTCCATGGCGATTGGTTCTGTGGCGGGGCTTGCGCGTGCCAAGAAATCACAGGGTAAAACAGGATTGCTGTGGGTTGATGCCCATCCTGACATTCACACGCTAAAATCCTCACGCCGTAAGACATTTCATGCAATTTCCGTTGCGGCTCTGTTGGGTGAAAGTGATGAACGCTTCTCTCATATGGCAGGGCCTCGTGCGGCGATCTCTGCCAAGCAAATCGCCTATGTCGGGTTGCGGTCCATTGATGAGCCTGAAATTCTCCAGATCGCCAAGCACAAGATAAAAACTTACACCAATGGTGATCTTGATCAGTTCGGCCTCAAGAAGGCGATGACGGATTCCATTCTGCACATTTCCAAGGGCGCGAAGGCCAAATTCCTGTCACTGGATCTGGATGCGATTGATCCTGTATTCGCGCCGGGTGTGGGGACAGCTGTGCCAGGTGGTCTTGATGAGAAGGAATTGCTGGCGGTTCTAAAAACGGCTGGCAAGCGTGCGGATTTCGATGTGATCGAGATTACTGAATATAATCCGAAACTGGATAAGCAAGGTAAGACCGCGACACTGACGAAAAAGATATTATCGGCGCTGCTAGCCTAATCACTGACCTTATTAATCACTAACCTTACGCATTGTCAGGATAATGATCTCGTTCCCGTATTCGATTTGCCCGGATAATTGTAGCCTGTCGCCCTTGCGTGCGAGGCGTAATACAGACGTATAGGTTGTTACTTCGCGTGATGGCGAACCATCCGGACGCAGCAGGGCAAAATCACCACGGGCTTCGCGTGGGTCGGCCACAGCCACCATTTCCACTTCGGTTTCACTCAGTACTTTGAAGGTGCTGGTCCACAGGACATTGTTACCATCGCGACGGCTGGTCTGGCCGCTACGCATTTCTGTAGTGCCGTCGCTACGCTTGACCAGTGGGCCTTCGTAATTGCTGGCTGATGAAACCTGATAAACGCCGTCGAGTTCTGTGGGCATGGATATAACCTCTGTCCCTCAGGTTATCGCAAACATGGTAAAAAGAAAGTGAATTATGCGGCTTGCGCGGCTTCCTGCGTAGATACGCTGAAAGATTGCAAATTCAGGGATTGTACCGGGTTGAACTTGCGCTTAAATGCA
>CAMLJM010000028.1 GCA_946480475.1 uncultured Alphaproteobacteria bacterium | reverse complement strand
TGCGGATGACCGCTCTTCGGGGCGTGGCCGTTCCTCGTCGCGTTATGAGGATGAAGATTATTACGATGATCGCAATTATGCGCGCGGGCGTCGCAATGCTTCATCACAGAATTACGACGACTATGAAGATGATTATGAAGATCAATCCACTTATCAGGGCCGTGGCCGTTATGAAGATGAAGACGACGACCGTTACTATTCTTCGCAAGGGCGTGGCGGCGGCCAGGGACAGGGCGGCTGGTTCGGTGACCCGCGAGGGCATTCAGAAGCTTCCCGCCGTGGTTGGAGAGACCGTCGTTAATTGAACATTTCCGGGGGTATTCCACCCCCGGATTTTTTATAGCCATGAAAGGATAAGAAAATGAAAATTGAAACACTATATGATGCGTATGTTCATGAACTGTCAGATATGTACAGCGCAGAGAAACAGCTTACAAAAGCATTGCCTAAAATGGCAAAGGCCTCAACCGATCCTAAATTAGCAAAAGCTTTTGAAACTCATCTCCGCGAAACGGAGACCCAGGTGGAGCGATTAGAGCGCGTAGCTGAAGTATGCGGCCTGAAGCTCAGGCGCATGAAATGTGATGCTATGGAGGGGCTTGTCGAGGAAGGTAAAAAAATTATTGCAGAAGTGGAGGGTGGGCCCGTGCGTGATGCCATGTTGATTGCCGCTGCTCAAAAAGTCGAGCATTACGAAATAGCGGGATATGGCTGTCTGGTGGCTTTGGCCCATAAGCTGGATATGCCAGATGCGGCAAAAATCCTTGATAAAACTTTATCAGAGGAAAAAGCTATGGATGAAAAGCTGAGTATATTGGCTGAGAACAGTATAAACGATCAGGCTCTTCAGGAAGCGGCAGAGTAACCATAAAAAATGAAGGCGGTGTCTTTTTCACCGCCTTTTTCTTATTCAGCGTGGAATTTCCCTAAACGATGCTTTACGATGGCCATGTTTAAAGGCAGGTGGGCATGGAAGCTTCACGTATATATTTCTGGACACAAATCGCTGCTGTGGTGGCGCTTCTGCTTGTGCTCTATTTGGGGTTGCTGCCGGCACTGCTATCCGGCTTGTTGGTTTACCAGATTGTCCATTTCGGTGCGCTTCGGCTGGAGCGACATGGTGTCATACCTGCTCTGGGGCGTCTGATCCTGGTCGTGTTATTGGCCGTAGGCGTTATTTCGGCTTTTGCGCTCGGTATTTTCAAATTTACGTCTTCAATGACGGCTGGCCCTGAAAGTATTTCGGCCTTGCTTCAGAAAATGGCAGATGTCGTTATCGTAGCGCGCAGTTACTTACCGGCTTCAACACAGGAATTGCTGCCCGTGAGTATGCAGGAATGGCAAAAAGCGACCGCCGATTGGCTTATGGGTAATGCTAAAGAAATCAGCGTGGTGGGTAAGGATGTGGGATATTTCCTGCTCCATATCCTGATCGGTATGGTGGTCGGTGCGATGGTGGCTCTTAATCCCGGCCTACAGGAAAACCGTCGTCCGCTCGCGGCAGCCATGCGCGAACGTATTATATTTATCGGTAATGCATTCAAGCGAATTGTATTCTCTCAGATCCGTATCTCTGCGCTGAATACAGTGCTGACGGCCGTGTTCTTGGTGGTGGTGCTGCCAGCTCTGGGCCATCCGCTGCCGCTGACGAAAACTATGATTGCTGTGACATTCTTCGTGGGGCTTCTTCCGATCATCGGTAACCTGATATCAAATACGGTAATTTTCCTGATTGGGTTGAGCGTGTCGCCATTTGCAGCGGTGACGTCTTTGATCTATCTGATTGTTATTCATAAGCTTGAGTACTTCTTTAATGCCCGTATCATCGGGGGACAGATCAGGGCTAAAGCTTGGGAAATCCTGATGGCCATGATCGTAATGGAAGCGGCGTTTGGTATTGCCGGAGTGGTCGCTGCGCCGATTTACTACGCCTACCTGAAAGATGAACTGACGGCGCGTAAGCTGATTTAGAATCTAAAAACGCAAAAGCCCCGCGAAGGGGCTTTTGATTCTGTCTTTTATTTTATTGAATCTGCATCTTCTTGCAAATATTCTGAACTTCAGAAGGTTTCAGCGCGTTGGCTTTGGTATATAGGTGGGCGGGCTGCACGCCCAGCACTTCCGCTGCAGCGGCCTTGCTAAAGAGTCCCAGTCTGATGCCGGCTTGCAAAGTCACCCCGAAATCATGGTGGCGGCCCAGATCAATTTTGCCATCTGCGATGTTTTTGAACGTGGATTTGATACGCGCAATATTGTCACTCATTGTCAGTCCTCTTGGTAAAAAGTGGCGTTTATTACCAGAATTAAATAAGTTACGTCAAGAAAATATAATGACATAACTTCTGGCGGAAAACTGTGAATCTGCTAGTTTCAGCGGCATGAGTCTTTCGCTGATAAGCCTGATTACTGTTGCGACCTTCCTAACCTCAACCTTGTCCGGGGTATTCGGCATGGCGGGCGGCATCATTATGATGGCGCTGCTGCTGAGTTTAATGCCGGTAGCGTCTGCTATGGTGTTGCATGCGGCGATCCAACTGGTTTCCAATGGCTGGCGTTGTTTTCTTTGGCGTAAACACATTGTCTGGCGTGTAACGCCGTTCTATGGTTTGGGCATCGTGGCGGGTGTCATCCTGATCAGCTTTATCGAATATGTGCCTGATAAGGGCTTGGCATTGGTTGTCGTGGGTTCGGTCCCCTTGTTAGCCGTTGCAGCACAGCGTTTTTTTACATTAAGTATTATGCATCGCGGCCAGACATTCCTGACCGCGATGGTTCTGACTTTTATCCAGATGACCGGTGGGGTGGTGGGGCCTCTTTTAGACTTGCTTTACAATAACGCACCTCTGACGCGGCATCAGATCGTAGCAACAAAGGCTATGACCCAGAGTGTGATGCACACGGTCAGATTAGTTTACTTTGGCAGCCTGATCCCGCTGCTGACGGGGCGTGAAGGCTGGCCTGATGGTTTGGACCCCATTTGGATGCTGCTATTTATGATAGCGGCCATCAGCGGTACTACGGCAGCAGCCCCCATTCTGCACAGAATAAATGACAAGAATTTCAAATGGTTAAGTCGTATCCTGATTATTCTGATCAGTTTTTATTGTTTGGGACGCGGTATCTCAATGATTTATTTGACAAATCCCTGAAAACCCTTATATTCCGGCCATTCCCGAAAAGAGGGGTGAGTTATGCCCCCGTTGACGTGAACGAATAGTTTGTTACGCCAATACATGAGGATATCGGGACAATTTGTTGAAAAGGAAGAAAAATGAGCGAGAAAAAACGTCCGCAGTCAAAGTACAAAATTGACCGCCGTTTAAACTGTAACCTGTGGGGCCGTCCGAAGTCCCCGTACAACACACGTCAGACAAAACCAGGTCAGCATGGCGCCGCACGTGGTAAGCTGTCGAACTATGGTACTCAGCTGGCTGCCAAGCAAAAGATTAAAGGTTACTACGGCAATATCGGTGAAAAACAATTCCGTAAATACTATGCAGAAGCTATGCGTCTGCGTGGCGATAACGGCCAGAACCTGATTGGTCTGCTTGAGCGTCGTCTGGATGCTGTTTGTTACCGTGCAAAATTCGCGATCACAGTATTCGCAGCACGCCAGCTTGTGAACCATGGTCACGTACTGGTAAACGGCAAACGCGTTAACATTGCGTCTTACCTCGTGAAAGAGGGTGACGTGGTTGAAATCAAGGACAAGTCCAAACAACTGGGCTTCATCGTTGGTTCAGTCCAATCACAAGAGCGCGAAGTGCCTGAATATATTCAGGTCGATGAGAAGGCGCTGAAAGCAACCTTCCTGCGCACACCGAAACTGGAAGACGTGCCATACGCATCGCAGATGCAACCGCATCTGGTTATCGAATTCTACTCCCGTTAATTCACGGGCGTATTTGAAACAGGTAAGGGGGCTTCGGCCCCCTTATTTCTTGCCGTCAATGTATTAATGTGCTAATACAGTAGCACATTAATGAGGGTATTGAAAATGACAACAAAAACACAAGCAGAAATTCGTGGTGAAATTACAGCCATTCTTGATCAGGCTGGTATCAATTGGGATGTGGCGGGAACAGGCATTCTGGTCAGTTCGTTCAGAGCGGCGGGGGAGACGCAGGATCGCAGGGAAGTGGAGGCCGTGTTGCAGGGGGCTGAAGTGCCATTTGAAGCAAGACGCGGCGGAACATACATATCTGCCTATGATATGGAGCAGTTGGCTAATAAGGGCTGGGGCGGCCCGCGTTAAGCCAGAGTCTGGAAATGCTGGCGTAACAAAGCAACGTTACGGGTATTGGCTCTCCATTTTACATCAAATAGGTCACCCAATAAGGGGATGATACCTATCACCCAGTCGATGAATATATTGAATATCATCTGGAGCTTTATATGGTGAGGAACACCATGCTGAACGGCGCGGTGAAAAATATAACCGGAGACTGCAAGCCCAATCGTATCGCCAATGCCGGGGATCAGGCCGATGAGTGAATCGAATCCAAAACGAATATCTGTCCCCGGTACGGAGAATTTAGCATCCATCCATGAAGCGATATCATCAAGTTCCTGCAGTAGTGCATTCTTGTCCGGCATAAGATTGATTTAGGAGAATGCGGGGAAAAATCAACAGGCTCAACGATTAAGCTTCTTCCCTGTCAGGGCGCTGATAATGCCATGAAACGTATTCACTTCTTGCTGTGTCATTTGAGAACGCACCAGCAGCGCTCGCAGATTGCGCACAACAGTGGGCTTCATTTCTGGCGCACGGAAAAAGCGGTTTTCTTCCAATGCGCTTTCCAGTCTCTGGTATAGGGCATCCATATCCGCTTGCGTGGCGGGCGGCGTGTCGCCGATGACAAGTTGTTGCCCCGGTGTTTTATCGCCTGTCATAAGCCATTCGTAACAGGTTAGCAGAACGGCTTGGCCCAGGTTCAGTGATGAAAATCCGGGATTAAGGGGAATGGTAATGACGGCGCTCGAAAGGGCGATATCCTCATTCACCAACCCCATCCGTTCAGCGCCATATAATAAGCCTATCCGCTCACCACGATCATGACGGGTACGCATATCTTCGGCTGCGGTGCGGGGGGTGAAAACTTCCTTGACCATGTCGCGGGGGCGTGCCGTCGTGGCATAAACGTAATGCAGGTCAGCGATTGCCTCTGCCGTTGTACTGAAGACCCGTACGGGGGGCATGCGATCCAGTGCACCAGATGACATGGATACGGCGCGGTCATTCGGCCAGCCATCACGAGGGTTCACCAGACGTAATTCTGTCACGCCGCAGTTCAGCATGGCCCGGGCGGTGGCACCAATATTCTCGCCCATCTGCGGATCAACCAGGATCACGACAGGGCCGGGTCGTGCTTCGATAGGAATGGATTTGTCTGTACCGGTCATTTTTGCCTCTATGGCCATTTTTCTATTCTTTTCCAGCATAGTAGGCAAATTTTATAAATTTATTTGCACATCAAAGATTTACATATTATTGTTCGGTTGCAGGGAGTTTTTCATGAGCCGCAATAAGCCACCCAGGCCACGTCCAGTTGTGCCTATGGAGCCGGAGACACCGCTGGATTTCGATCCGGCGGAACGTTTACGCAATGTAGTAAATGCACGACCTGCGGAAGCTGGCATTACCATTGATCCGCGCGGAACCAGAATTATAGACGATGGGCTTTGGATTCGATCGCTGGGAACTGGCTGGTTGATAAAAACCAGCATAGCGGATGTTCCTTCAATGATTCCAGAGGCCAGCATTATCGAGCAAGTGGCGCGCGCCCGTGGCGAAGAAAAAGAACTGGGCCGCCGTAAATTGCAACGTATGTTCCCGGAAACGTTCCTTGACCGCTATGTCAGTCTGCATGAAGGTAAAGCAAGACCAGCCATAACATTTCGCATAGAACTGGATAAATCTTTCTCTATCAAGAATTACCGGATTTTTCGGTCTGCTTTTACCAGCGGGAAACAATGTGATTTCCAACCCTTACGTGCGCAGCTTGATATTACCAGAGCGGAAGCAGGTGCCTGGAAAGAGGTTACGCGCGGCTTAAGTCGCGCGCGTCAGAAAAAACTGGCTGACGAAGGCGATTTTAAAATTAACGGTGATAAACCAACGGCGCGTGTATTTTACCCCGGGGCTGGTTCCGATGAGAGTTTGGCGGAAACGCTCATTCACGAAGTAATGCTTTTGACGAATACTGTGGCTGGGGAGTTTTTCAAAGCCCATAACCAGTCCGTACCTACAAAGGTGCGCGGTATTTACATGGAAGAAACGTCTGTAACGCCAGATTTCCACTTCGATCAGGTATGTAACAAACTATGCTGGAAGGTTGCCAATTATCTCGATAACCAGAAATCAGGATATAGCCGCCTGACATCTCCGATGCGTAATTTCAGAGATTATATAACGATAAAAGTCATGGGAAAAATTCTGGCAGATCAGAATGTGGATAGCACATTACGTCGCGATGTGATCGATTTCACGGAGGTATTCAATCAGACGGCCAGACGTAGTGAAAGCCTTACACTTTCCCCGGGTTGGCGTAATAACTGGGGTAGATTGCTGGCCGAGCAGAAGCATCATCATCCATTTGACCGGGCGCTGGGATACCCGGGGACTACCAGTGCGGGCAGCATGGATGAATTATGCCGTAAAAATAAATGGCAAAGACCTATTGTTGCGGAACGCACTCTGATCTTTCAGGGGACGCATCTATATTTTGCAGGAATGAATTTTCATCCGCCGCAGGGGCGTGATATCCAGACATGGGCTGTTGCGCCAGATCCTGATATTGCGCTGGAAATGGCGTCGCACAGAATGTTGCAGACTATTGCTCCTATGGCGGCGCTAGTGCCTGCACCTAAAGCAACACCTTAAGCGGCGGCCTTTTTCTCGAGACGGTTTAAGGCTTTCTCAGGACCGATCAACGGCAGTAATACCGCCAGTTCCGGACCATGTTCCATACCCGTCAGCGCCTTACGAAGGGGCATGAAAAGTTCTTTACCCTTACGGCCTGTGACACCCTTTACGGCTTCGGTCCAGAGCTTCCATGTATTGCCGTCCCACGGGGCAGGCGGCATCAGGCTGGCAGCTTGTTTAATAAACTCAGCATCATCAATAAGGGGTGTGACAGGGCCGTTGGCAACGGTCCACCAGTCTTTAATGTCGGCCAGCTTGGAAAGATTGGGACGTACGGCCATCCAGAAACTTTCATCCAGATCATGAAGACCCAGAGCAGCCAAACGTTCTTTCACATCAGAAAATGGCGTCTCATGGATGATCTTGGCATTCAGACGCAGCAATTCTTCCATGTCGAATTTTGGCGCGCCTTTTGAAAATTTGGAAAGATCGAAACTATCAATCACGTCCTGTAGTTTGCTGAAAGGCTCAATAGGGTCGGAGCTACCGAGACGCGCCATCAGGCTGATGATGGCCATAGGCTCTAACCCTTCGTTCTCACGCAGATCTTTGACACTCAATGACCCCAGGCGTTTGGAAAGCTTGCCGCCCTCAGAATCCGTAATCATGGGCAGGTGCGCAAATTCCGGCAATGGTGCGCCGAAAGCCTTGAACATCTGGATATGCATGGCGGTGTTCGAAACATGGTCTTCGCCACGCACGATATGTGTTGTTTTGTAGTCGATATCATCGATAACAGAACATAGATGATAGAGCGGGCTGCCATCCTCACGGATCAGAACCGGATCGGAAATCAGGGCGCCATCAAACTTGACCGCGCCACGCACCAGATCGTGCCACTCAATCGGTTCGGCCTCCATTTTGAAGCGCCAGTGGGGAGGGTGGTTGAATGATTTCTTCTGCTCTTCTGTCAGCTTCAGCGCGCTACGATCATAAACAGGGGGCAGGCCACGTGAAAGTAGGGTCTTGCGTTTCAGTGCCAGTTCTTCCTGTGACTCCCAGCAGGGGTACAGGCGGCCATCATCTTTCAGTTTCTGAATCATGGCATCATAGCGATCCTTACGGTCACGCTGACGCGCTTTTTCATCCCATGTCAGGCCCAGCCATGTCATGCCGGCTTCGATATCCTGTTCGTAAATATCCTTGCTGCGTTCCAGATCCGTATCATCGATACGCAACAGGAAGTGACCGCCATTCTTACGGGCGAACAGCCACGTTACGATGGCGGCACGAACGTTACCGGCATGAATATAGCCAGTGGGGGACGGGGCAAAACGAACACGAACAGTCATCAGTCAATCCTATCTCAATGTCATCCCCGCGCCCCTGCCTGACAGGGCTATATAGCAGGGATCCGGGAATGTTGTGCAGCTTGGCCGCACACTATTTCATGCCAGACCCCCGCCTGCGCGAGGGTGACGGCTGGTATGCAGTTTGCCATATTTAGCAGGAATTTCCGGGGGTTACCAGCATTTTTCCGGAGGCTGTCAGACGGTAATAACGGCAAGGCCATTAGTTCGTTCGTCGGTTTTGACGTTTTTGCAGCATGGCGGCGAAGGCGAAGTAGCAGGCGCACTTGCTTCAGGAATGCGCGTTGCTGTCGGAGGTAGTGCACGGTTTCACGGTGTGCAGTTATAACAGCGGCAGAACGGTTCCCGTGCTTCAGGGCATTCATGCAAGCCCTTGATTTACCCGCGGCAGTACGCGGGCCAGTTGATTTGAGCCATGGTTTGCGTGTGTGCATACGCGCAGATGCGGCAGCACGGCGAGCAGTAGTCCAGCTTGAGGAAGTGTCGGGTTTTTTCTGTGTGGCGGTGTTTTGAGACATGGCTCATTTTAGGATAAAATTCCTATAATTTCAAGATAACGTATGCAGTGCCCAGATTGTCAGTCAGCCAAGAGGGATGCCCCCTTACTAACCAAAGTGAGATCTTTCGCTGACGCTCAGGATGACAAAGGTGGAGAAGATTATCCCTTCAGGATACGGCTGAAATGATTGGTGATCGGGTAGCGGCGTTCGCGTCCGAAAGAGCGGCTGGTGATCTTAGGGCCGGGGGCGGCTTGGCGGCGCTTATATTCTGCGATATCCAACATACGCCAGACTTTTTTTACTAGGGCAGGCTCATGCCCCCCATTCTTCGCGATTGTCTGTATATCCCAGTCGTGCTCGATCAATCCTGCCAGAATATTGTCCAGAACATCATAAGGGGGCAGGGTATCCTGATCTTTCTGATCTGGTTTCAATTCCGCCGTAGGAGCTTTGGTTAATACGTTATCCGGGATAACAATCCCATGTGGTCCCAAACCGTGATCAGGTTTGTTCTGATTGCGCCAGTGGCAGAGCTCATACACTTGTGTCTTATAAATATCTTTCAGGACATTAAATCCGCCGCACATATCGCCGTAGAGCGTGGCATAGCCAACGGCGACTTCAGATTTATTGCCTGTGGAAAGCACCATCTTGCCGGATGCGTTCGAAAGCGCCATCAGCGTTACGCCCCGGCAACGCGATTGAATATTTTGATGTGTAATATCAGGGGTATCTTCATTGAAATGCGCCCCCAGTTCTTTTTCGAAAGCTGAAACCTGTGCCGCAATAGAAATGACGTCGTAGCGAATACCCAGTGCACGGCATGTATCTTCGGCGTCCTTATGGCTTTCATGCGATGTGTAGACCGAAGGCATCATAACGCCATGCACGGCATCCGCTCCTAAGGCATCGACGGCTATCGCAGCCGAGAGAGCGCTATCGACACCGCCAGACATGCCAATCAGTACGCCGGGAAAACCGTTTTTTGTGACGTAATCGCGCAGCGCAATCATAACAGCCTGGTAAACAGATTCTGTCTTGTCATGAAGAAGGTGGATTTTATCCGTGCTGCATAACCAGTGCGTATGTGTGCGATTCCATATGGAATGGTGGATATCTTCGACGAATTCTTCAGCTTGGAGAATGATATCACCGCGTTCATTCAGTACGAAAGACGCGCCATCAAAAACGATTTCATCCTGGCCGCCGCATTGGTTGACATAGATAAGTGGTAGCCCGGTTTCTTTAACACGATCCCTGGCTATATTCGTGCGCTGGTCGTGTTTGGTAATTTCATAGGGGCTGGCGTTGATGCTGATAAGTAACTCAGCGCCATGTTTTTTCAGGTTCTCAGCGACAGCAGGCGTCCAGGTGTCCTCACAGATAATAAACCCGAGTTTGTGACCGTGCACAGAAATCGGTTCAGCAAGCGTACCGGATTTAAATATGCGGGCTTCATCAAAAACGCCGTAATTCGGCAGATCATGTTTATAGACGGTTCCTGTAATCTTCCCTTCGCCAATAATGTGCAGGGCGCTGACGATTCTTCCGTCCTTACGCCAGGGGCAGGAAAGGGCAATATATTTACTATCACTCTCTTTTATTAACTCCGCAACCGCATCCTGAACTTGATCAAGGAAGAACGGCTTAAGAACCAAATCTTCCGGAGGGTAGCCGCATATCGCGAGTTCAGGAAAAAGGATGAGGTTCGTGGCAGCGGGAGATTCGTCACGGATTTTCCTGATTTGCTTCAGGTTGTATTCAATGTTGCCGACAATAGGGTTAATCTGTGCCAGCGTGATATGAAGGGATGCGTTACTCATGATCAGGCCTTCTTACGCAACAGGAATTCGCGGCCCAGTTTCACGCGCGGGACACCGTTATATTCCACGATATCGGCGGTGGCGTATGTTTCTGTCCACTTATCAGGAAGATAGGATCCTGTACCCACAAAATCCAGTGGGGCCTGTGCATCGGCCATTAAGCGGCATTTTTCAGGGCTAAATCCTGAGGAGCCTGTAATTTTAACTTTATTGTATCCAGCTTCATCCAGCTGTTCGCGTAAGTGCCAGATAGCTGCCGCCGACACACCCGTGCCGATTAAATGGCGCAATTCACCTTCGCTGCGGTAACCGCGAATAACATCGGGGACATTACGTTCCAGCACAGCGTATGATGTCTGCGGGTCCAGTCCTTCAACATAACGCCCGCCCGGCGTATCCACACGCACGGTTAGTTTTCCAGCTTCCGCGAGTTCGCTGAAGTGGCCCGCAACCGCCAGAGAGTCAGTAATTTCAAGGCCAAAATAATCAATTAGAACGGTCATTGGCGCATCGGGCAATGCCTTGTGGAACATCTTGGCGGCTTCGAGTGTTGATCCGGCATAACCGATCAACGCATGGGGCATTGTCCCCATACCCTTTTGATTGCCGAAGTAATGCGCAGTGGCATCAGTAGCGTTACCGATAAAGCCTGCAGCATTGGATTTACGTTTGGCGCGCGCACTGCCGACGCTGGCAGCATAGGCCATCATCTCGGCCATTTCTGTGCCCGCGCAATGACGTGCATCCATGGCAATGAACTTCACATCGGGCAGGGTTACACACATCGTGAAGGCGTTATACGCAGCTACACATGCAGGCCCCAGTTTCTGCAGGAACAATGTTTCGAGGTCGCAAAGCTGTGACATGGGGCCGGTGATATACATCAGTGGTTCGCCGGCGCCGACCCATTTGCCCTCGGGGTAACGCAGGTCGATATTGATTTTGAAATTGCGCTCGTGTGCTACAGACTCCAGCCATTCGATCATCAGGCGTGGGGCGCTGACCACCGGGCGGCGGATAAACACCGCATAAGTAACGGTGACATCCCCATTCTGGTTCACCACTTCCTTTGTGTGCTTGAAGTAAGTGTCCGTCCAGCGCGCAATATATTGATCAATAGATTTCATGCCCCTGAAGCTATCACAGCAGGGGCATGAATGAAATAATCTATAATTTCCGTAATTATTCTGCGGCAGCGCTTTGTGCGTCGAATACTGGGCGTGCACCACGCAGTGAACGCAACTCTTCCGCCAGCAGGAAGGATACTTCCAGTGCCTGATTAGCATTCAGACGCGGATCGCAAGCTGTATGGTAACGGCTGGACAGATCTTCATCTGTAATCTTCTCGGCGCCACCTGTGCATTCCGTCACGTTCTGGCCGGTAAGCTCCAGATGAATGCCACCTGGGTGGGTGCCTTCAGCCTTATGAACAGCGAAGAAGCCTTTGATCTCGCCCATGACATGATCGAATTTGCGGGTTTTATAGCCGCTATCCGATTTCATCGTGTTGCCGTGCATCGGGTCACAGGACCAGACAACATTGCGGCCCTCACGTTTTACGGCACGCACAAGGGGTGTCAGTTTTTCTTCAACCTGATCGTGACCCATACGTGCGATCAATGTCAGGCGACCAGGTTCGTTTTCAGGGTCGATTGTATCGATCAGTTTCAGCAATGTGTCCGGGTCGAGGCTCGGCGGGCATTTCAGGCCAATCGGGTTCTTGATGCCGCGTACAAATTCGACTTGTGCGCCATCGGTCTGGTTGGTGCGCGCACCGATCCATACCATGTGCGCCGAGCAGTCGTACCAATCGTTGGTCAAGCTGTCGACGCGGGTAAGGGCTTCTTCATACGGCAGCAGCAAAGCTTCGTGGGAAGTGAAGAATTCTGTCTGGCGTACGATTTCAGGAACCTTGTCGCCTGTCACACCGCAAGCCGCCATGAAATTCAATGCTTCATCAATACGGTTTGCGAGGTCTTCGTAACGCTGTGTCAGCGGGCTATCCTGAACGAAATCAAGGTTCCATTTGTGCACGCGGTGCAGGTCGGCATAACCGCCATATGCAAACGCACGCAGCAGGTTTAATGTCGCTGCTGACTGGTTGTAAGCACGGATCATGCGCTGGGGATCGGGCACACGCTCTTCCGCCGTGAAGCCAAAACCGTTGATAATGTCACCACGGTAGCTGGGCAATGTGACGCCGTTCTTGGTTTCGTTATCTTCTGAACGCGGCTTGGCGAATTGACCAGCCATACGGCCGACTTTCACCACGGGAAGGGCGCCTGCAAACGTCATGACGACAGACATTTGCAGCAATACACGGAATGAATCGCGGATTTTGTTGGCGCCGAATTCGGCAAAGCTTTCGGCACAATCGCCGCCTTGCAGCAGGAAGGCACGTCCTTGTGCGACCTCAGCAAGATGTTTCTTCAGATTGCGTGCTTCCCCTGCAAAAACCAACGGTGGCATTTGTGCCATCGTTTTTTCTGCATCTTTCAGCGCGACTTCATCCGGATAAGCAGGTAACTGCTTGGCCGGTTTATTGCGCCAGGATTGGGGGGTCCATTTTTCGGTCATGGTGCACACTCTCAAATTAAGGTAATCTTTATGGGCAATAGCATTAGGGAATTTCCTTGTGCAATGCAAGAAAAACCCTTATTTTTTCAGTAATTTAGTACTTTGTTGTAATATAAAAAGCGTACTTAGGACCTAAGGATTCTTCCCTTGCACGATCTTGCTGCCAAAGCCCAGACAGAGCATCCGTTCTATAAACTGTTCCACATGCTGGAGCCGGTGATTGTAAATACTGTGCCGGAAGAAGGTTTTATCAGCCAGCCCGTGCTTTTGCACCGCTTCAAGGAATTACAGGAGGGCTTTGAGAGGGATATGCACCGTATGGTGGAAGTATCAGAGCTGCTATTCGGTTCTGACATAGCTGCCTATGGTCAACGCTGCACGTCTGTTTTTGATCGCTGGGAAAATGAGGGGGGATGCCCCACCTTAACGGCCATGATTGCCCAGGCTATTCATCATTTCGATCTCAATACAGATCAGAAGAATGTGCGGGCTGCTTTCCTCGGGGCTATACTTGGTGAAATCCCCAATGATCTTGAATATCACGGTAATGATCACTATCGCAAAGTGGTGTTCCATACCATTCGCCTGATGGCCCTTCATAACCAGCAGGTACCTGAGAGCGAAAAGCTCGACGAGGATGAGATGGGGTTGCTGCTGGCAGCCGCATGCATCCACGATCTGGGGCATCCTGGTGGCGACAATGCCAAGGAAGGTGTTTATGCGCCGGGTCTGATGGAGCAGAGGTCATTTGATTATGCGCGCCCATATTTAGAGGCCGTCGGTATGCCTGCCGATGAAATCGGCCAGATGGAAACCATTGTGTTCTGTACCGATATTACATTCTTTGCGGGCGACAACAGTCCCTGTGTGCGTATGAAGAAAATCTATAAGCATTTCTTTTGGCATGATGACAGTGAAGATGTTTCCATGATGATGATGGGTAAGCTGCGCCGTTATGAGGATAATCCCAGGCTCGTTCTGATGGCGATGTTCCTGCATGAGGCCGATATCGGTACTTCAGCGGGGTTATCTTATGAGCGCACCATCACGGAAACTGTATCATTCCTTCTGGAGCGCAATATTACGCTAGCGGGGCCCAAAACAGTTCTGGCGTTCCTGCGTGACCAATTGGGTGAGACAATGTTTACCAATGCCGGTAAGCAGTTATTTGGGCCGGCCATGTCACAAGTGATCGCCCAAGCCGAGCAGGATATTATCGACGGTAAAGAATCTTTCCGCTAATCCGTTTTCCCCCAACGACGATGCAGCCACATCCATTGTTCCGGATGCGCTTCAATCCATGACTCCATCTCTGTATGTGCTTTGCTGATAACAGCATGGTCCGTTCCATCTGTCTCGAGAGGCTCATGGAATGTAATCGTAAAAGTGCAGTCTATATGCCTTACGCATTGGAAGGGAATTAATGTTGCCTGATATTTTCGTGCCAGTTGCGCAAAGGCAGGGCTGGTCATAGCTGGACGCCCAAAGAAATTGACAGGAATACCCTCATTATATTTCTGGTCAATAAGAATGCCGATGCTTTCGCCATTCTTGAGCGCCTGCACCAACTGGCGAGTTCCGGTTTTGGATTTTGGCAGTGTCTTCAATTCACCATGCAGACTGCGGGCGTAATCCAGCAGCTTTTCAGAAATAGGATTATTGGGGGCGCGGTAGACGAGTCCCGGTTTAAGCCCGAGTTGAGCGTATACAGCAGGAGCCATCACTTCCCAGTTTGCAAGATGGGCCCCAAATAAAATGACCGGCTTGTTTCGTGCTATTGAAGATTTTATAAAATCTGTTCCCGCCAATGTAACGTGGCTCTTGCCGATCTTTGCCAGATGCGGATATTCCGCAATAACACGGCCCAGATTGTCCCACATCCCGGCAATATAATTCTCAACATTGGTATCGGTGATTTCCGGCAAAGATTCACGAATATTGTTACGTGCCTTACGACTTGCGGCAAGGCGAGGGCCAATTGTACGACCGATCCAGCCGCCCAGGTTTGAAGCAGTTGAGGCAGGAAGAATATCGCACAGGCCATAGAAAATAATCAGGATGAGGGCTTCTGTTGCATAACGTAGCTGTTTCATGTCGTCACCGTCAGGAGTTCAACCAGCTTCTGCGGCTCTTCGAATTTCAACGCCACCTTAACGACATGAATGTTCTCGGCAGAGGAGAGTCGGCAAAGATCTTTCTCAGTGGTTATAAGACGGGCTTTATGCTCGAATGCTTTGTCATGCAGCGCCTTTAGCTCGTAATCCTGATAAGGATGATGGTCTGAAAAAACCTGGAATCCGGCAATATCATAGCCCATGTCCACGAGCGTTTTCTTAAACTTATCCGGCTGCCCCAGTCCGCAGAAGCCGTATACGCGCGTGCCTTTTTCCAGATCGGACATTGCTTCCAATTTGGCGTTGATAACCGGCTTGTCTACATGAAGTTCCGTATCGCCGCCGACCTTGATTACAGCAGCCGCACGCTTCATGCCCTCGGTAACCTCTTCGCGCAGTGGACCGAAGGGAATAAGGTAGTTATTCCCAAATAAAGTCTGGCCATCAACGACGATCAATCCTTTGTCCTTGTACAGGAATGGATTTTGGAAGCCGTCATCCATGATAATGAGATCGTGACCTGCGGATGCCGCCAATTGAGCGCCGGGTACGCGCTCTTGCGAGACAACGGTGGGCGCTACGCGTGAAAGCAATAATGCTTCATCGCCGACATCGGTATAAGAATGACCAGATACGAATAACGGCCCTATCATGCGCCCGCCGTAACCCCGGGTAAGAAAACATGGGTTCTGGGCGACGCCCGCTTCCTTTAGTAGTGACACGAGAGCCAGAGCCGTAGGAGTCTTGCCGCTGCCACCCGCTACCAGATTACCCACACATATAACAGGTGCTGGTACTTTCGTCGGTTTAGCATGATCAATACGCCATTTTGTAACCGCACCATAGATATGTCCCAATGGCGAAAGTATATGAATAGCGGGATCTAGTTTATCTGCGGGCATGTACCAGAAAGAAGGTGTTCTAAACATTACGCAACCTCAACTTTTCGGGATAGGATTTTGCCTGCAAGGGGCAATACCTGATTCATAATGCCCGATAGTACATAAGTTTGTTTTTGTGTGAATGTTTTTCCTGCCTCAGCAAGTGTTTGCATGAGAGATGGTTGCGTCAGCAAGGCCGCCAGCGTTTCATAAAGGTCATTTTCGCATGTTACGCCCATAACAGCGCCGGCCTTAGACATCTCGTCGTATATTTGCTGAAGATTCTGCACGTGAGGGCCATGTATAACAGCACAACCGAGCTGTGCCGCTTCAATAGGATTATGCCCGCCGCCGCCATCATCGCTAAAGCTGCGGCCAATACAGGCAACGGGGGACAGGCGGTAGAAAAGCCCCAGTTCACCTAAAGTGTCAGCAACATAAATTTGCGTATCGTTTGCAGGCGGTATCTTTGCATCTGTTCGTAATTGCACTTTCATACCTGTGCACGCCTTAACGATATCGTCCCGGCGTTCAGGATGGCGTGGCACGATAATGGTCAGTAATTCCGGTAGATGTTCAGTCAGTCGTTTATGCAGACGGCAGGCCATTTCTTCTTCGCCCTTATGCGTACTGGCATAAAGCCATACCGGACGATCTTGCAGTGCCTTCTTGAGTACCGTCAAATCTGCATCATTGACGGGTAATGCCTGAGCTGCATATTTCAGATTGCCGGACACACTGACATTCTGCGCCCCCAGAGTGCGATAGGCGCTGGCATCATCCTGTGTTTGCGTCAGGATCAGTGAGAATGTTTGCAGTAAGTGGCGGGCTGTATCCGGGAATGCTTTCCAGCGCTGGAGAGAACGTGGCGAGAGGCGGGCGTTGAGCAGGATGGCTGGGACGTTTCTTTTCTGCAGGCCGCAGAGCATAGCAGGCCATAATTCGGATTCCATCCAGAGCACAAAGTCTGGCTGCCAGTGATCCAGGAATGTTCCAACCCATTGAGGGTGATCGAGAGGATAATACTGGTGAATGACGCCTGATGGTAAGCGGGAGCTTAAGTAACGTGCAGATGTTACGGTGCCGCTTGTCAGCAAAATGGTGATTGTGGGGAAATGCTGGCGCAACTGTTCTATTAAAATCAGTGTTGATTGTGTTTCGCCAACACTGGCACCATGAATCCAGATAAGGGCGCCGGAGGGACGGGGTAAGGATGCTTGCCCCTTACGCTCAGGCAGGCGGTGAGCATCTTCCTTACCCTGACGCAAGCGGCGCGACAAAAGGAGGTCCAGCCCTGGAGAGGCTATTTCCAGAATGTTCGAGTAGAGATTTAGAAGAAAATTCAACGCGCTAACCTTATTTTAGGGCTTACCAAGGCATCCTGTAGATATAAGGGCTTGTTTTCCCTTTGGAAAGTCTCATTTCTGCCCTTTGTATCAAGGGTATAGTCAGGCAGGAGCCAGGATTAATTATGTCGCGGAAGGTTTTTTATACGGATACGCCGCAAAGGCGCCGTTTGAAGCAGGAAGCAATTCTGATTTTACGTCAGACACGCGGGCTTATCGATCATGAGTTGCTGGAGCGTGCGCGCCAGCAGATTACAAGCCGTATGGAAAAACTGGAAACGGCAGGGGCCGTGGATCAGGTTGCTGTCGATGATCGTTTTGAGAAAATAGATCGTCAGAAAAACATGACCACAATCATGAAGTTTATTGAGCTGAAAGCGGATAATAAAACGCTGATGCAGGAGATGAAAACCATTCTGCAGGAAAGTACTCACTAATCTGTAATGACCGCACAAACAAAAACCCCCGCCGAAGCGGGGGTTTAAACTTTGATCCTGTTAGTTACGGCACTCACCGGTATTGCTAGGCGATGCCTGAGAGCCGGCACCCGACGGGACATAGTAGCATCCAGGGTTCGGACAGACCTTCTCATAATAATAAGGTGGCGTGAAGCCTTGACGGAATACAACGACACCTGTCGGGATACCTTCGGCGCAGGTTGTGGCAGGTGCTGTGCCGTATGGGTTGATGCGGTTCAGGTGTGTAACCATAGGATCTGCAGTATATGCTGTGTTGTCCATCGGGTTTTCCGTCTGCAGTACGTAACGGTTAGCTTCGTTATTGAACGCGCGGTTAATCCATTCAGTGGTAATACCGTTGTTGGGGCATACGGTGGGCAGACGGCGTGGGTCGTTCGTGCTTAAATATTGGAAGTCATGAAATTCATCATGTGTCTGATTGAAGAAGTTCATGCAGCGTGCCGCGTTCCAGACAGCCAGCATACGGTTGCAGCTATATGTACCGGCATTTCCGGTGACGTTTTGCGGCGTGTGGTTTTCTGTGGAACGGCCACCCAGGAAGTTGTGGTTATAATTGGTGTTGATGTAAGAGATCAGCGCGCTGGTTACAACTGTATCAAAAGCGGCATCCAGAGATGTGGCGCCATGGTTTGTAATCTCACCCCAGCGGTTACTTTCGCTGAAATTTCCGCGGTCACTGGGGGCTCGTGCAATGGTGCCCATGATGCGGTCAAAACAGGTATATTCGAGAACGCTGTCCGGCTTGGCGATCAGGTTCTGGTTCATGGCAATTTCGCGCTGTGCTTCCAGATAGGCGCGGGACTCTAGGGCATCCATATATTCAGGGTCGCAAGGGACGGTCTGAGCCATGCTCAGGGTGCTCAAGCTCATTGCCATGGCAAAGCTGGCAGCCGTGAAACTGAAGCGTTTCATTGATGAAAGAAAAAAAGCCAGTTTTTTCAAGGCCATAGATAACTACCCCCGCATGTCCTTCCATTTTACCGCAGATTTACCCGCATGTCATGCCCCGCGCGGCATGGATCGCCTTTTTCTGTGCGTTCTTTAATTTTACAGAAAATGACTCTATTTAGGCAAATACCTTTTTCCAGGTAAAAAAAGGGGTTAGGCAGCCGGTGGCAGATCCATTTCCAGGATGGCCATGTTGAAGTCGTAGGACGTTTCACCGTCTTCGGTGTCTTTATACAGGGTACCCATAAACTCGCCATCCAGCAGAATTTCAGCAGAATCGCCGGATTTGGACATCGCGCCTACAGTGATTTTCTGATTGGCAAACTTGACCTGCAGGTATTTCTGCACGCGTTTGGCTTCATCGTTTGTGAATTTCATTTTTAGTCTCCTTAAGGAATGTCGTCAGGAACAATAGCCAGATCAGGCCGCAAAAGCCAGTGCCGGATTTTCCAGTCCGCCTGCGACGGCTTCATAACAGCGGGATGCCAGTATTTTTCGGTCCGGCGTAGCCCGGGCGCTTATAGGCTCATGGAAAGTAATCTTGATAGTCGCACCCTTTGTTTTGCCGAATGCGGATAAATGAGGGGGCAGGGTCATATCACCGTACCATGCATACAGATCACGAACATCCTGCGCGACGGGCGGGTTGCCATCGACATTGATAATCGAGAGCGTCATGGGTTGTAGCCAGATATCAGTTCCTTCAATCGCAAGCGCAATGCTGAACAGGCTGGATTTGAAGGGAACAACACTGCGGCCATCTGTTGATGTTCCCTCGGGAAACAGGATCATGCTGCGACCGTCTTTCAGCATATTCTCCAGATTGTTTTTGTCGTTGCCCAGCGTTGTTTTTGAACGGCTGACAAAAGCGGTTTGCTGGAGCTTTGAAAGGAAGCCGAATACAGGCCAACTGGCGACTTCGCCTTTAGCAATGAAAGACGCCTTAAGGATGCTCGCGATTACGGGAATATCCAGATAGGAAAGATGATTGCTGATAAAAATAACCTGACGATCTGTGCACGGTTTTCCCTCAACAATCACGTTGAGGCCGAGGATTTTGCACACGCCGTTATGCCATATCCATGGTGTGGTATAAGCAGGTTTTCTGCCGCTAAACAACATAATAAGCATTTGTATGGGCACCATGACGGCACACCACAATAAGAAGGCTACAAGTTTCAGGGGTGCTGTAAGGCCAGCCATATCAATTAATCTTCCTGCTTGCGCTCGAAAAGAGAACGAACGTCTGCGTCTGTTTTGCCAGCCAGTTCATCGGGCAGGGGTAATTTAAAGTGCTTACGGTACTGATTGGCCAGCATATCCGTTTGCAATACAATACAGACATCAATGGTATTGAACTGCTCATCAATCACGGCGCCTTCGCCGACCATGCAGCCCGTGCGCAGGTAACCTTTGATCAGTGGCGGCAGTGTATTAATGATTTCACGCGGTTTTAAAGGTTCTTTCGGATGCAGGTTCATCTCGACGTAACGCTCTTTACGCGCAATCGGGCGCAGGGCAGGCGGGGCCAGATGATAATGATACAAGTACGCCAGTTGTTGTGAGATGGCTCCCACATCATTGCCATGGAAGCTCGCGCAGCCAAATAAAATCTCAATTTTATTTTCGATGACGTAATTCGCAATGCCTTGCCAGAGTAACTGAAGCACGGAACGCGTACGGTATTCCGGCAGCACGCAAGAACGTCCCAGTTCAAGCATGTTCAGGCCGCAATTATGCAGGGGCGTAATATCGTATTCTGATGATGAATAAAAGCCGCCGATCTGGTCGGCAGCAGCTTGCTGAATAACACGATAAGTGCCGACAATTTTGGGCTTTGGCCCGGCTGTATTATCAACAACAATCAGGTGATCAGCCACCACGTCATAGGGGTCGGCATCCCGTTTGAGACGCAATGTATCCGGGTCTGCTTTCGCGCCATATTCTTCATAAAATACTTTATAGCGCAATTCCTGCGCGGCTTCGATTTCGCTTTGGTTTTCGGCCAGGCGGATAGAAATCGGCTCAACTTTATGTAGGGGCGTAATCATGTCCCGGTTTATACCGCGCAAGGCATGGGAAGGCAAGCCAAGAGGGAATTATCCCGCTAATCCTGTGAAAAAGTCCTTATATAACCTAAGGTTAAAGGGGATACGGCGCTTTCAATATGGATTAAACTGCGTCTGCTAGGCTAAAATAATGGTCATGGAAAGATTGACTGATCTAACATCTGTTCTGTTTGTATGTACGGGAAATATATGCCGCTCGCCTACGGCAGAAGGCGTGTTTCGCGATCGTGTAATAAAAGCGGGGCTGCAGGAAAAATTTCTGATTGACTCAGCAGGGACGGGTGGTTGGCATATTGGTCATCCGCCCGATCATCGATCGGTCGCGACAGCGCGTACACGCGGGATTGATATTTCTAATCTTCGCGCGCGGCAGTTAAGTATCGATGATTTTGAAAAATTCCAGTATCTGATTGCCCTTGATGGAACGCATTTAGATTTTATGATGAGAATGAAGCCTGTTTCTTCCCAGGCGCAAATATCTCTTCTTATGCATCATGATCCCGGACGTAAATGGAATGATGTGCCAGACCCGTATTACGGGGGACAAAAGGATTTTGACCATGCTTATGAACTGATCGCCAGCGGTGTGGACGGATTAATAAGCAAGTTGCAGAAAGATTAAAGTCATGAATCAGAAAATCCTCTGGATTGTCACGGCTATTATCGCCATTGCCATGCTGATGGGTGCTGTTTTCATCGCCCGTCAGAAGACCGCACCTGTATCAGGGCCGATTGCCCCGCAATCTTCCGCGATTGTGTCAGAGGCTCCCTCTAAACCTGTCACACCTATTGTGTCGGTAACGCCGCAAGTTGCGCAGGAGCCTGAGCCTGCGAAGTCTGTCGTTTACGATGAGGTCAAAGTTGATATCTCGAAAATCGCGGGCACATTGAAAATGAGCAGTGCAGATATTCCTGCGGCGGCGAGCGGGGGTTTGCCACGCTATCCGCTGGAGTTAACCTGTTACCGCAAGAATGCATCCCCTGCGATAAACTGGTATGGGGCGCCATCAGCGACGACATCATACGTGCTGGTATTGGAACGCCGTGCGCCGAATGAGAAGGCATCATGGTCATGGATCATGTTCAATATTCCGGCGTCCTCTACGGGCCTGCCGGGCAAGATAGATCCTGAAACGCTAGCAGCCGGACAGGGCTTCTTCGGTGCCAATCCCTATGGCCATAATGCATATACGGGGCCCTGCGAACCCAAAGGAGTGTACCCCTATGTCCTGCGTTTATTCGCACTTGATAATGTATTGCCATTGCAAACGGGAGCGACGTTGCAGCAGGTTCTGCCCGCTATGAACGGCCATGTCATTGATGCAGCGGAAATTCATGTCGAACATTATCTAAAACGATAATTTTTTAAGGAAAAAATCGGAACATCAGCGGCGTTGATCTGTTGGTAAGCCAGATGGCTGATCGGGGTGCTTAACTGTTTCATTACAGAGCTGAGATCACACCCGCGAACCTGATCCAGATAATGCTGGCGTAGGAATGCTATCTAGGCCCCGCATTTCAAGTTGATATGCGGGGCCACTTAATTTCTAGAGGGCTTTTTCCAGATCAGGCAGGATCTGGAACAGGTCACCGACAAGGCCGTAATCAGCTATCTGGAAGATCGGGGCTTCTTCATCCTTATTGATTGCAACGATCACTTTGGAATCTTTCATACCCGCAAGGTGCTGGATAGCGCCGGAAATGCCGACAGCGATATAAAGCTGTGGCGCTACGATTTTACCTGTTTGCCCCACCTGGTAATCGTTGGGCACATATCCGGCATCAACCGCCGCACGCGAAGCGCCAACAGCGGCTCCCAGTTTGTCAGCCACAGGGTCAATATATTTATGGAAGTTTTCACCGTTGCCCAGGCCGCGTCCGCCGGAAATGATGATCTTGGCTGTGGCCAGGTCAGGACGCTCGCTCTTGGTCAGTTCTTGACTCACAAATGTGGTGAGACCCGTTTCAGTGCCGTTGTTACGGGTTTCGACAGAGGCTGAACCGCCACTGCCAGCGGCATCAAACGCTGTTGGGCGTACAGTCAGAACAACGGGGGAACTTGTGGTCTGGACCGTAGCCAAGGCATTCCCCGCATAAATGGGGCGTACAAACGTATCAGCAGACTCAACAGCGACGATATCTGAAATTTGCACGGCATCGAGCATGGCGGCCACACGGGGCATAACATTTTTACCGAAGAATGAAGCAGGGGCCACAATATGAGAATGTGATTTTCCGACATGTGCAATCAGGTTGCCCATGTTTTCTGCCAGAGCATGCGCATAAGCGGCATCATCGGCATGGATAACGCGTTTCACGCCTGCTACCTGGGCAGCGGCGTCGGCAACAGATTTACAATTATGGCCAGCGACCAGAACATCTATGTCACCGCCCAATTTTGCGGCCGCTGTAATGGTATTCAGCGTGGCAGGGTTGAGTGCCTGATTATTATGTTCTGCAACAACAAGAATAGACATTACAGCACCTTTGCTTCTGTTTTCAGTTTATTGACGAGTTCTGCAACGTCGGCCACTTTCTTGCCTGCCTGACGTTTGGGCGGTTCAGTCACTTTGAGGGTTTTGTATCGTGGCGCAATATCAATGCCCAAGGCATCCGGCGTCAGATTTTCAAGAGGTTTGCTCTTGGCCTTCATGATGTTCGGAAGGGAGGCATATCGCGGCTCGTTCAGGCGCAGGTCCGTGGTGATGACGCCCGGCAATTTGATCTTGAGCGTTTCCAGGCCGCCATCGATTTCACGCGTGACGGTGGCCTCGCCATCGCCCAGTTCAATTTTGGAAGCGAAAGTGGCCTGTGACCAGCCTTTCAGGGCGGCCACCATCTGGCCTGTCTGGTTGTGTTCGCCATCAATACCTTGTTTACCCATCAATACCAAACCGGGCTGTTCTTTATCTACGACGGCTTTCAGCAGCTTGGCAACGGCGAGAGGTTGTAGTTCAGCATCTGTTTGTATAAGGATGGCGCGGTCAGCACCCATGGCCAAGGCCGTGCGCAATGTTTCCTGGCATGTGGCAGGGCCTGCCGAAACCACTACGATTTCAGTCACTTTGCCAGCCTCTTTCAAGCGAACGGCTTCTTCCACAGCAATCTCGCAAAAGGGATTCATCGACATTTTGACGTTAGCGGTTTCAACGCCCGTCTGGTCAGCTTTGACCCGGACTGTGACATAAGCATCGATCACGCGTTTGACGGCAACAAGGACTTTCATATAAGGACTACCCATAAGGATGAAGTTGATTTATGTATTTGATACAGTAGGATATTTTGATTATTCCGCGCAAGCCGGAAAACCGGGAAAAACATAATATCCATAAATTTAAGACTTTCCTAAAAAGGTATGCCTTATTATCATTCCGTGAGGTATTTCTAAGAGATTCTATGAATAAATCAGTTGAAAGCGCCCAGACATATTCTGCCGGGAATAAGCAGAAGAGAGCTTATTCGCTAGCGGCCTTCCGCATATTGATTGTGGAGGATTATCCCTTCATGGCGGATTTGATGTCTTCCATGTTGCGTGAATTTGGCGTTGGAAATATCGTCCAGGCCTCTAGCGGGAATGAGGGTAAAGAAATGATTACCCTGTTCAATTCTGACGAAGGGTCTCGCAATAAAATAGATATCGTGCTGATGGACTGGCTGATGCCTGACGGCGATGGTCTGGAGCTGTTGCAGTGGATTAGGAATCATAAAAAAGATTCCGTACGGTTTTTGCCGACGGTGCTATGCAGCGCCTATGCCAGTGAAGATGTTGTAACAGTGGGGCGCGATAATGGCGCCAATGAAGTGCTGGTCAAACCGATTTCAGCCGTCAAATTAGCATCCCGTCTACTGCATGTGATTGACAAACCGCGGCCTTTTTTAAAGGCGCCAGGTTATTTCGGACCTGACAGGAGACGTAAAAATAGCGAGGAATACAAGGGGCCTGAGCGTAGGGTAAGTACAGCGGAGGATATAAAACAATATCATGAACGACTCTGATAATGACAATGACGATAGGGTGGAAATATTCCACCGCGTTAATCGCTTGAAGTTGAAAACGGGTGCAGGTTTAAATGACGGCCCGGGCTTTATTGATCCGCATGCCGTAAACCGCGCCCAGAGCATCATCCAAACCAAGGAAAGCCTTTATCCGAAGATTGTTGAGGAGAGTCTCAAGAAACTGGAAAGCTCCTGGAAGAATTTCAAGGAAGCGGCAAACGATGATGGGCGTAAGACGTCGATGGAGCAGATTTATCATACGGCGAACCATATCAAGGATTTGGCATCCACATTCAATTACGAATTAATGCAACATTTCGCGTTGTCATTACGTGATTTCTCTGAACGTATCGATGTCAGCAAGAAGGAGCATCACATCATAGTGCAGGCCCACAACGATGTGATGTGGGTTGTTTATCATGAAAATATTAAAGACCAGGGCGGGCCCAAGGCCGAGGAACTTAAATTAATCGTCGCAAAAGCGATCGAAAAATATAGTTGATGACTATTGAGGAGTAATGACTATGAACGCAGAGCCATCACGACCAGATAAGGATTCTAAAAGAATCAAAGCCAATCTGGATCTGCAGAAAAAAGTTGGCACAGGCGCAATTGATGAGAAGAAAGTCGAGAGAGCGCAAGAGGTCATCAAGAACAACAAAGTCGATTTTGCGCCTATCGCGAAACCGCACCTGGATGAACTGAGTAAATCGATTAAGGCGAGTTTGGGGCTGAAAAATCCGGAGAACGAAAAAGAGATTCTCGAAGCTTTCATGACTCCCATCATGAATATCAAAGCCAATGCCGCCACTTTCAATTATTCCCTTGTCAGTGGCTTGGCGGGAACGGTTCTGACTTTTCTGGAGGATGTTAAAAAATTCGACAGGAAAGTCGTGCAGATAGTGGATTTACTCTACAAAACAATCCTCTTGATACTTGCACGTAAAATGTCAGGTGATGGGGGCGCTGAAGGTAAGGCATTGCAGGGCGCTTTCCATGATGTCTGTCAGAAAACGATGAAAAAAATTCATAGTTGATGTCTTAGCGGTTCGCGTCGAACGGAACTTATTTGCAAACAGGCCGTTATCCTTCTTAAGGCTTAAATATGGCGTCCCCGGGAGGTCTCGAACCTCCGGCCTGCGGTTTAGGAAAGACTCAGTCTAAAATTGGTTTTTTTGAACTACCTCAAAGGGTTGGTCAACAAGTTTTGTGCTATAAAATATCTGTACTAATCATGACTAAGCATCTGATTTATTTCAATCCTGTTTTTGCCCATAGCACAAAATTTATGCTGAACGACCCCCTATATGCGAGCTTATTCCTCTGCTTAAAAGTCTCTGCCTGAATTGCCATTCTCGGTAAACTGAACCGTCTAAAAGAGGTGGAATTTGATCGATAATACTAGGGGTAATAGGCTCCTGCGTAAGTTCAATCGTAATATCCTTCATGCGCACAGAATAGTTCATCATAATTTTTGACTGGGATGTTTAATTGGGGCAGCCTAAATCTAAGCATTATTTGTTTCTGGATTAATTCATTAAATACTACTATAATAGTACTTAACTTATTAATATATCTTAAGTGATATCATAATGTTTTTTATAGGTCCCGGAAAAGCTCTTCAGGAAATAGCTGCTTTTATGCGCCAACAACGCATTCAAAACCAGCTCACTCAAGCCGATCTTTCTCAAAGATCGGGCGTGCCTTTAGCCACTTTGCGCAAATTTGAGCAAACGGGACTGATATCACTCGAATCTTTCCTGAAGCTGGCGGCTGTTTTTGGCCTTCTGGGAAGTATTGTGAAAACAGTAGAGCCACAGAATAACTACAATTCTCTAGATGAAATAATCAAAGCCAATAGAGAACATATAGGCCACCGGGTACGGCGGGGCAAAAAATATGAGTGAGCAGTATAAACCGGTTGATCTTCTGTATGTCAGCCTTCAGTTCACGGCAGAGAAAATCTCCGTTGGCAGGTTGGCAATACGGGATAAGAAAATCTATTTTGAATATGATAATGAGTTTCTCGTGAGGGGGCTTGCTATCTCACCATATAAATTGCCTGTAAGACCTGGCGTTCAATCTTTCGATAACAGCCTCTTTGGCGGACTGCCCGGTGTGTTTGACGATTCCCTGCCGGATGGCTGGGGTCGGCTTATTCTGGACCGTTCTTTAAAGGCCAAGGGCATGAACCCCGAACTTTTAAGCCCGCTTGACAGGTTGGCTCATGTGGGAAACTCAGGGATGGGAGCCCTCGTTTATGAACCCATCCATAGTGAGCCCGTCAGGGAAACCGGCCCGATTGATTTGAACGTCTTGGCAACACATGCTTCCAAGCTTCTAAAAGGAGAGGCGAGTAAGGTATTAGATGAGCTTGTAGCAATCAGCGGTTCTTCAGCGGGTGCACGGCCTAAAGTCATGATCGGCGTCAATAAAAAGAAAACAGAGATTATCCATGGTGTTCATGATTTGGAAGAAAACTACGAACACTGGATGGTAAAGTTTCCGAATACAACAGATGGTTTGGACAGCGGCGCCGTTGAATATGTTTACGCCCAGATGGCAAAAGACGCAGGTATTGATATGGAGGAAACATATCTTTTCCCGGCTAAGAACTCCCCTGGTTACTTTGGAACAAAGCGTTTTGATCGGATAAACAACGAAAGAATTCACTTACACACGGCTGCGGGGCTTGTGCATTCTGATTTCAGAGTGCCCTCTCTTGATTATAGAGATTTACTAGGGTTAACGATCGCGCTTACACGCGACTTGTCCCAGGCTGAAGAAATCTTCCGCCTGGCTGTCTTTAATGTTCTGGGCCATAACCGCGATGATCATGGCAAGAATTTTTCATACCTGATGAATAAGGACGGGCACTGGCATCTAAGCCCTGCCTACGATCTAATATACTCCGCAGGACCTGGCGGCGAGCAAAGTACAATGATTATGGGGGAGGGGAGAAATCCCGGCGTAGAAGATCTCATGAAGCTTGCCGAATTTAGTAGAATTTCCAAAAAGAGAGTGGCCGAAATTATTGATCAATGTCGTTCTGCCCTGGCCAATTGGAAAAAGCTGGCAAAAAGAGCAAATGTAGACAAGGAAAGAATTTCTGAAATCGAAGCCGTTATAAATCGTAAGGTTTAAACCACCATTTCACGAGATATTACCGGTCTTGAGAGTGGCCCTTTAGTAAGAAACTCCGGATACGCCTGTTGAGATCACCGTTCACTGATTTTCTGCACAACCTATATGTTACATACGTAATTACGCATACAACCCTAAGTGTTTTTATGTATACACCCTCCAATTGCAATAAAAGATGAATAAAATCGACTGGCGGATGTATAAACCAGATTGTTTGTCATGCGAGGGTGTGGTGGGATGGGGCGCTGATTCTCGTTATGAATTACTTTTTATCGTTGTTACCAAGGGGAGTTTCTATGAAAAAGTATTTTGCTGTTTTGGGGGGGCTATTCATCCTAACCGGAATTTCTTCTTTTGGTCATGCAGAAGATAAGTCTAAGGCAACTACAGCAAAAATAGAGATGCTTGACGATGAGGTCATGGAAAAGCTGACGAAGGCGGCCGAGCCTACTGAGCAGCATCAGTTGCTGTCGGCTCTGGCGGGGAGATGGTATTATGAGGTGCGCTACTGGACGAAAGAAGGAGCAGACCCACAAATTTCAACGGGAATCACCACGAACGAGATGATTCTGGGCGGAAGATATTTACTGACTAAAACCAGCCTGATCCTGAATGTCGGCGGGCAGAACATACCTTATGAAGGCCACGGCATGCTGGGCTATAACCCGGTTGAGAATACGTTTACGTCCGTCTGGGCTGATTCAATGCATACAGGTTTTGTAACCAGCAATGGACAATATAACGAGAAATCAAAGACAATTGAGGAAAAAGGCAGTTTTACGCATCCCCTTATGGCAGGACGGCAGGCCTATCGCTCCACGCTCCAGTTTACTGATGACGGAACTTACAAAAGAACGTTTTTTATTACTGGAAAATCCGGAAGAGAATTCAAAGCCATAGAAATCACATACGAGAGAAGATAATAACTTCCAGGGATGTCGGGGGACATTATGAGACAGATTATTTGTAAAGCTATTTTCCTGATCGGCCTTATGTGCGCCAGTCAGGCGCACGCCTTGAGCAGCGGCACAACGACGACAGGAACGATTTCCACGCCGGGCGGCACATCAAGCCAAAGTTTTACGGCATCGGCGGGCCAGGGGATTATGCTTTATGCCTATTCCGCTAATTACAACGTTTCTATCGTGGTTAAGAAACCTGATGGCACCAGTCTGGGCAGCGGCACGAATCGCTATAGCGCTACTCTGCCAGTTACAGGGACTTATGATGTGACGATCTCGGCTGTCTCCAGTTTAGCGACGGGCTCGTACAGCCTTGCCTACCTGCAGGGCGGCGGCGGCGTTTCGAGCGGCAGCCTGACCAGCGGGCAGAGTTATAATCCCTCATTGGTTGAAAACGGCATCGAGAGTTACCAGTTCGAGGGAACTGCCGGGCAGGCCTTTCGACTGCACGGGTCGGCGGCCTATACGGTAACGATTGCCGTTTATAAACCGGACGGAAGTTTCTGGATCTCAGGCAGCAACCGCGAAAGCGGCACACTACCCACCACCGGGACCTATACGGTGGCGGTCACGGGGAGCAGCGCTTCCAACTCAGGCGCCGTTCGCGTGGATTACGCGCGGGGCGATGACAGCGTTTCGAGCGGCGATTTGGCGAGCGGCGATAGCTATGGCAGCCTGTTGCCCGTAAACGGCCTTGAGAGTTACCAGTTCGAGGGAACCGCCGGACAGGCCTTTCGACTGCACGGGTCGGCGGCCTATACGGTAACGATTGCCGTTTATAAACCGGACGGTAGTTTCTGGTCCTCAGGCAGCAACCGCGAAAGCGGCACACTGCCCTCCACCGGGACCTATACTGTCATGGTTCTGGGAGGTAGCGCGAGCAACTCTGGCTTCTATCGCCTGTATTATGTGCGCGGCGATGATGACGTTTCGGAAGGCACGCTCGTCAGCGGCAGCCAGCGCCAGGGCAGCTTGCCGGAAAATGGCATGGAGAGTTTTACGTTTTCGGGCGTGGCCAGCAACAGCATGACTGTTGCGACCACGGGATCGTTCACAAGATCGCTGGCGGTATACCGGCCTGACGGCAGCAGTTGGTTAAGCGGCTCGAATTCCGAATCAGGGACCTTGCCCGTCACGGGTGAATATACAGTGGTTCTGTCGGGCAGTACTACCGGCGCCAGCGGCGGGTACACCATCACCGCGACCACGCCGCCCGCACCCGTATCGACGACCACGCCGACGAAGGTGGGTGCGCCGTACACGACATGTTCGGCCGTGAATCCGCAGAACTCTCCGCAGAATCCCAATGAAACAGGCAACCCCATCAATTTTGATGTGGGCTTCAAGAAGCAGGTGGAGGTGGATTACGACGCGGGCGGGCTGACATTCTCGCGGATATACCGTTCCGACAGCACATGGACGGATAATACGATTGGTGCGCTGTGGCGGCATAATTATGCGCGGATATTGTATGTGAGCGGCGGGACGGCGTCGGTGACCGATGCTACGGGCGCTACGATTCAATTCACTTCGAGCGGCGGCAACTGGGTTGCGAATGATTCGAATACAATCTCCACGCTCGAAAACGGCGGCAGCGGCACGTATGTCTATACGTATCCTGATAATACGGTCGAGAGATACAACAGCAGCAAATTGCTGACCCGGATCGAATATCTTGGCGGCGGCGCGCTCAATCTAGGCTATAACGGCAGTAACCAGTTGACCTCCGTCACGAACGAGAACGGACGGCAACTGACCCTGAGCTATACCAGCAACCGCGTGAATACACTCGGTACGCCGGACGGCACGTTCACATACACCTATGACGGCAACGGCAATCTGGATGAGGTCGCCAAACCGGATAGCTATACCCGTGAATATCATTACGAGAATGGCAGCTACGTCAACGCCCTGACCGGCATCACCGACGAGGCGAGCATACGGTTTTCTTCCTACACTTATAACGGCAGCGGCCAGGCCACACTTACCCAACATGCGGGCGCGGTCGATGATTTTGCCGTGACTTATAACGTCAATGGTACGTCTTCGGTGACCAACCCGCTGAACAAGGCGACCACAGCCACCTTCACCAATATTCAGGGTACGCGGCAGGCGGTGCAGCTTTATCAGTCGTCCTCGACCTACAGCCCCGACGCAACCCTGTACTATAACTACGACCAGAAGGGCCGCGTGATCGGCAAGACCGACTGGGAAAACAACATGACCCGCTATCGCTATGACAGCCGCGGCAACATTACCCAGATCACCGAGGCCGACGGCACGGCGCTGCAACGCCAGAAAACCATCAGCTATATCGCCAACTTCAACCTGCCGGATGTGATCACGGAACCGGGCAAGACGACGAATTACGATTACG
>CAMLJM010000027.1 GCA_946480475.1 uncultured Alphaproteobacteria bacterium | reverse complement strand
TTTCCACCACTTTCGCATATTGCTTCAGTTTTTCTACGAATGCTTTCGTTTCTTCTTCCAGATTATCGGGATTAAACCATACGCGGATGTCATAATCATTAATACGTGGGGGTTTATTATGGCGCGCCGCATAATCGGCGTCTCTCGGAGCGCCGCCAAAAACAGCAAAGTTCTCAGCCTCTGCCAAGCTAAGCATATCGAATATCTCCCGCAGCTTAGGCGGATAATCAGCAAGATCGATCTGGCGGACATTTTTGTTCATGTGGGCATCCTAGCAAAAGATTATTTTTTACCGCCAGAAAATTGCGCAGGATACTTAAGGGACTCAAAAAGCTTGCTAATTTGAATCTTGTTCTTCTTTTGTTTTTACTTCAAGAGTTACTACTAACTTACTGACTCTACTAAATGAATCATATTTTTGTGTTGACGGCGAATCGGTCTTGAATCATAGTGAATCCTGAGATCAATCAGGAGACACCATGTCGAGTCCAAAAGCACCGAAGGCCCTAGTTAAGAACAAGATTCTGGCTGGCGATTGCGTAAAGAATATGAAAAGCCTTCCCAAAGAGTCTGTCGACATGATCTTTGCCGACCCTCCGTATAATCTTCAGCTTGGAGGTGAGTTACACCGCCCTAACAACTCACTTGTGGATGCCTGTGACGATCACTGGGATCAGTTCAGCGATCTGAAGGCTTATGATGATTTCACACGCCAATGGATGTCTGCCGCGCGTGATCTGCTGAAACCGGATGGCACACTGTGGGTGATCGGCAGCTATCACAATATTTTCCGCGTTGGCACCATTCTCCAGGATCTTGGGTTCTGGGTGCTGAACGATATAATCTGGCGTAAGACAAACCCGATGCCAAATTTCCGTGGCCGCCGTTTTACGAATGCGCATGAAACAATGATCTGGGCTTCGAAGTCAGAGAAATCAAAATATCGTTTTAATTATGACGCGCTGAAGGCGATGAACGAAGATCTGCAAATGCGCAGCGACTGGTTCATTCCGCTTTGCACCGGCTCTGAACGTCTGAAGGACGACGAAGGGCAGAAGGCACACCCGACACAAAAGCCGGAAGCCCTCCTTCATCGTGTCATCATGTCATGCACACAACCGGGTGACCTGATACTCGATCCGTTCTTTGGCACAGGGACAACCGGTGCTGTGGCGAAGAAGCTCGGCCGCGATTATATCGGCCTTGAGCGTGAAGAAAGTTATATTAAAGTTGCGGAACAGCGTCTGAGATCCATTACAAGGCTTGGCGACGACGAAATTCTGCACGCGGTTTCTTCCAAGCGTGAAGAGCCGCGTATACCTTTCGGTACCCTGATTGAAAGCGGTCTGCTGAAGCCGGGAACCATTCTGACCGATGCCAAAGGCAAACACGAAGCTAAAGTGGGTGCTGATGGCACGATTATGTCTGATAAAGTGCGCGGCTCCATTCATAAAGTAGGCGCTACGGTTCAGAACGCACCATCATGCAATGGCTGGACGTATTGGCATGTGCGCCAAGGCCGCCAGTATGTGCCTATTGATGCCCTACGCCAAAAATTGCGCGATGTCACATCATCCAGCGACGGCACGAGTCGTGGCACTCTTCAGTAAAACCGTTACTACGGAGTCGCAGTTGTTTTCTTTTTAGGATCAGCGAAGAGCGGCCCGTCAGGAAGCTTCAAATCATCCTCTGTAATAGACCCATTCCGTCTGCGGCGCTTACGGGTTTCATCTTCATACATATCTTTTTCGTATAAAAGCTTTTGTTTCTCATAGTCTGCATAAACGCGAATATAATCAATTTGAGCATATACAACGGCCTTAACAAAACCGCCCATTGTATTTTTATTTTCTTTAAACGAATGTACGCGGAACATCAACTCAAGGAATGCCATACGGTCTGAGTCTTCACGCTTTGTAGAGCGATTGGCATCCATGATCCTTCTTGAGTTCTTAGAAGCTGCCTCATCAAGAAAGAGTCTGGCTAGTTCCTTTTCTACCGGTAGCTGAGGCAGTGAGAATGGCCTGTTCAGGTAAAGAATAAGGTTTCGGGGATAACCCTCGAGGTCTCCAGGCAGACCGCATGTAACGGCTTTTATGTAGTAGATAGTCTCAATATTCCTGACGGCATCGGTAGCAGAGCGTTCTTTGTTAACCTCAAAATACTCCTCATCGGCATTATATTGCCCTAGATAAAGCGGAATTGTAATCCTGAAGCTTGTTGGAAAATTCTTATAATTTGTACGCAGAAAATCACGCGTAACTTCGCGTATTTCTTTCCATTCCAAGTCATTATTCACATATGACATGTACATCTCGCATTCAGTGATGGCGAGGAAGTTATCAATCAATATTGAGTTGTTTACATCCAGAATTCCAAGCGCCCAGTATAAGGCCGCAAGATTTTGATATGTTGGGTCGACATATTTTTTATCATCGAACTCCATAGCTCCTGCATCTTGAACTGCAGAACTTGCCGTTTGTGGCGCAGCAGTCGCTGTAGTAGTGGCTGCATCCAGTGCCGGTGCTGGCTGTGCAGGAGCTACAACGGCAGGCACCGGTGTAGCTGCGGGTACCGCAGGTGCCTCTACACTCGTTTTGGTCGTAGTCGTAACTGCCGTAGATGAGGGGGTAGCGGGCTGCTGGCTAAGAGCGATTGGTGCGGATGAGAGATAAACGCTACCCAGTATAAAAGCAAAAACCAGCAAATAACGCATATGAATCCCCTTTAACACATTACCAACTAGATAATGAAACATCCCCTGCTGGACTGCAATTGTCTATTCGTCATCATTATTGCTTATAAACCGGGCAAATTTTTGAAAAAGCGATGGCAGGCCACTTTTCAGAATCTCTTTCTTGCCAACACTTAAATACTTAGCAGGAGCTTTCTTAGCTTCAACTCTGAATCCTTGAAGCTCAAGATCAAAATGCGTGAAGCTATGTCTGATAATATGATTATTGAGCAAAACAGGTTTACCAAGGCTTAAAATGGCCTCCGGATGCTCAATTTCCCCTTTTTCAAGCCATTCAGACGTAGGAAATCCCATCATCCCGCCAAAAAGACCTTTTTCCGGGCGTTTTTCCAGTAGAATATGCCCGGTCTTGCCATGAGAAACCCAATAAATATGTCCACGCTTAAAGGGTTTTGCCTTTTTCCGGGCGCGGGCTGGTAAATTAGAGGCAGTTCCCAGAATCTTTGCCTGGCAAGTTTTATTCAGTGGGCAAACGGCACAACGTGGAGTTTTCGGGATACAAACTGTGGCACCTATATCCATCAAGGCTTGCGCGTAATCGGAAGGACGATCTTCCCGCCCTGTAGATAAAAGCGCTGCCGCCTTTCGAATTGCTGGCTTGCTGTCTGGCAAAGGTTGCGTGATGGCGAAGTAACGGCTCATCACTCTTTCTACATTTCCATCCACAACTACTGAAGGCTTGTTAAATCCAATGGAAATGATAGCTGCTGCGGTGTAGTCGCCAATTCCTGGCAGAGATTTCAACTGTTCGTAAGTCTGTGGAAAACGCCCCTGAAACTCTGTGGAAACCACAATGGCGCACTTATGCAAATTACGGGCGCGCGCGTAATAGCCAAGTCCTGCCCATTCTTTCAGCACATCATCAAGTGGGGCGGATGCCAAATCATGCACTGTGGGCCAAAGCGCCGTGAATTTCAGGAAATAAGGGATAACCGATGCCACGACTGTCTGCTGGAGCATAATCTCTGACAGCCAGACATGGTATGGATCAGGGGTATGGTCCGGCAGCACCCGCCACGGCAAAACCCGCCTGTGTTGGTCGTACCAGGCAAGGACAGACTTACGAAAACTGTTAATCTCGCGCACGGGAAGCTTGTCGGGTATACTAGACCCTGACATATTCATGTCGTCCTTTTTCTTTTGTTTTTGAGCGCGAGCAGCCATGTACGGCCTTAAACCCCTGTCAGAGAAAATTCCAGCAATTGCTGGTCAGGTTTTCAGCCGCAAGTTTGTGATGCTGGGCCGTATCCTGACCTATTGGGAGGATATAGTCGGTAAAGATCTCGCGAGCAAGACACAGCCTGTCAAACTGCAGTATCGCAAACCTAAAGAGGGTGAGAAGGCCACGGCAACTCTGAGTATTGCTACATCCAGCGCAGAAGCCACAATGCTTCACTATCGTAAGGACTTAATCCTTGAGCGCATCAACCAGATTTTTGGTGAACGTTTTGTGACAGCTGTACGCTTTGTTCCCAATGAAACGGCGGAGCAAGACTTCAAAAAGCCCGGAAAACCCAGAAAAATCTTGACTGAAAACGATAAAACCTATTTATCAGGAGTGCTTGAAACCGTCGAGGATCCTGGACTGAAGGCTGTGCTGGAAAGTTTAGGAAAAGCGATGCTTCAAGGTCGTTCTCGCAACAGTACATAGGTGATTAAAGATGGCCCTGTCGCCCAACATGAATGTCATGCTGCGCGCCGCCGAAAAGGCAGCACGCTCCCTTATCCGAGATTTCGGTGAGGTCGAGCAATTACAGGTTTCCCAAAAAGGCCCCGCCGATTTCGTATCTGCCGCCGATCACCGTTCTGAAGAAATCCTATTCGAAGAGCTTTCCCATGCCCGTAAGGACTGGGGTTTCCTGATGGAAGAGCGCGGTGAGATCAAAGGTTCAGCCCCTTACCGTTTCATTATTGATCCGCTTGATGGCACAACCAACTTTCTGCACGGCATTCCGCACTGGAACATCACGATTGCAATTGAAGAAAATGGCGAAATCGTAGCTGGTATTGTATATGACCCTATTCGTGATGAAATGTTCCGCGCTGAAAAAGCGGCTGGCGCTTTTCTGCGTAACAAGCGTTTGCGGATTTCCGGTCGCCGCGATTTCTCACAGGCATTAATTGCCACAGGCATGATTGCACCACAAAAACCAACACATAAACACCAGCTCGCACAAGTTGAGGCTGTTGCCAGCAAGACAGGTGATGTGCGCCGCTTCGGCTCTGCTGCACTGGACCTGGCTTATGTGGCTGCCGGACGTCTTGAAGGATACTGGGAATATAACCTGAAGCCATGGGACGTTGCAGCGGGCAGCATCATTGTCAAAGAAGCTGGCGGGTTTATATCATCCATACATGGTAACGATAACCCCGTTTACAGCGCGGGCGTGGTTGCCGGTAATGGTAAAATTTTTGACGAACTGAAAAGAACGCTTGTTACAGCATCGGCAGAAAAAGACGCTGCTTAATTCCCATGAACAAGGGCAGAATATATAGCTATAGAATTCTTGCCCGGCTGTCATTGACGGTAGCCGTTATCTGTTGCATGTGGTCGTACACAGGTTACGCGCAGCAGGGTAATCCTGAAGTGTATATTGATATGGGTGTACTGCAGGGGTTAGGGACGCCGCCAAACGCAACTGGTTCTCCGGCACAACCGCCGATCAAGCTTAAACCCCCTTCTGGAAAACCTGCGGCAACCCCGCTTTCACAGCCACAGCTTATTACACCTACGCAGCAAGCTCCTACCGCTCCCGTACCGCAGCCTATAGCAAAGGCACCGCCCAAACCTGAACCTGTTTCAGAAACTGAGAAACCTCCAGTTCCACAGGAAAAACCGAAGGCCCCACAACCGGCCCTTGTTAATATTGTCAGCAAGCCTCCGGCTATGCCTGCTGATGAAATAAGAAAAGTAGTGGCAAAGCCTGTTGGCAATAAAGCTTCAGAGTCAGTACCGCCACTACCCGCACCTACGACTGTAAAAGAGAAGGTTGTCGAAGAAGTGAGCGCTATCTCACCCTCGCCACCTTCGCAAACTCCTGCAGAAACACCAAAAGCAATAGCTTTTCCAATTGAAACGAAAGTCCGCAAAGAAACTTCTGACCCTGCCGTTAGCAGCACTTCACGGCCTGTACCTGTTAGAAGTGGTATAGCGGGAAATCTGAATGATGCTGTATTGTCACGCCCTGCCCCAGACTTTGATCCCGGCGCCGCGAAGCCGGACTCTGTTCCTGTGCGTGACCTGACGGAAGACGACCCTGTGCTTGAGAAAAAACCGTCTGTAGCAAAGAGTGAAGCTGTAAAAGCGGCGCCGGTGATCCCCGGGCGTAAGCCATCAATACCTGGAGAGATTAAGGTTACTGATAAACCTGCTAATCCTGAACAGGCGGCAACAGCGACAAATATTGCAGAAGTAAAACCCGCTGCTGAAGTAAAGCCGCCGATCATTCCGCCACGTCGCCCTGATAATGTGCAGCAGGCTTCGCCTGAGCTTGTAGCTGAACTTCGGGCGCGCGAAGCTGAAAAACAAAAGCAGTTAGAAAGAAAACAAGATACTCACTCCGAAGTGAAAAGCGCGGCCATCGATCTGGCCAATCCACCGCCACCGCCCGGTCCGCGCGGTAAGAAAAATATGCCTGCAGTTGCTAAAGCAACTGTAGATGCAGAGCCACTGGCAGAACAGACAATCAAGTTACAAGCAGAAGCCGATCCCTTATTAGACAGTCTTGTAGAGAAAGATAAGGAGAGCTTGGTAGCCACGATTGAATCTATGGTCGCTGAGCGTGAAGATGGAGTGCCTTTGCCTGAGACAAAGAAAGTTAAACGTGAACAAGGGACCAATATTGTAAAAGCTGAACCTATGCAGCGGCCTTATAACGTATACCGGCCAAAGAAAGATAAAAAAGCGGAAGACGCAACCGAAGAACCCTTAGTTGAAGAAGAAAAAATTGCAGCTTTGGAGGAGCTTCCTGCGGCAGAACCGATTGCCCCCCGACCACCACCACCCCGCGATCAGGATGAGCAAGCCTATGTCAGCGTTCCCTTTGCGCAGGGACTTACCGAAATCGACAATCAGATTACGGCCGAGATCGAAGAGAAGTTATTGCCAGTCCTCAACAATAACCCCGGCTGGAAGCTACAGATCCAGGCATTTGCAAGCCCTGTGAAAGATGGCACAAGTAGCGCACGCAAGGCTTCACTGGCACGCGCCATGTCAGTGCGCAGTTTCCTTTTGAGCAAGGGTATTGAGGCCACCCGCATGGATATCCGGGCATTAGGGGCTGAAAGCGACCGGGACCCAATGGACCGGGTTGACCTTATAGTCTTTGATCCCGCTAAAAAGAGTTAGTGTCCTTTGTTAAACTCATTGCCGCATTTCCATTGTGGTCGGAATTGGGACAAGTCGGTAGAATAGTAAGATTGTTCCTTTCCTCCCTGCATTATCCCCTTAGATAGTGTGGATAAAAGCCCTGAAACATCAGGGTTTTATTGACTTCCTGCCCTTTTTTATTGATTTTTACCATATAGCTCATTACTGATGTGGTTCACCCTTTTGTCATATTTAAAGTATGACGGAGCAGGAAATCGAATGCGTAAAGGTTTGATCGGCCTTTTGGCCCTTGCAGTTGTCGTAATCGTTGGTTTGTATGCTGGCATTGGACTGAAAACCAGTGCTGTGGAGGCCAACGGTATCCAACCTGCAGCCAGTGAAGAACCTGCAAAGGATGAAGCTTCGCATGAAGAAGCAAGAAGTGCTGCTGTTGAGTCAAAAACTTATGCTATGGGCAATCCGAATGCCCCGCTGAAAATCAAGGAATTTGCCTCCCTCAGCTGTCCGCACTGCGCTGACTTCCATACGCATACCTTGCCAGAAGTCAAAAAAGAGCTGATCGACACCGGTAAAGTATACTTTGAATTTGTGAACTTTCCGCTGAACGCTTCTGCTATGGATGGCGCGTTGGTTGCGCTTTGCCTTCCGGAGGAGCGCTATAACCAGTTTATTTCTTTCCTGTTTGAGCAGCAGGAAAAATGGGCATTTGATCCAAACTATCGCCAGATCCTGAAACAGAACGCCAAGCTGCTAGGCGCTTCGGAAGAGAATCTGGATGCCTGCCTTGCTGACGAGAAGAAGAAGGCTGAAATTGTTGCTAGGATGCAAGAGGCTAGTGATAAGTACAAAATTCAATCCACCCCCTCGTTCGTGATTAATGAGAAAGAAACATTCTCAGGCGCATTGCCATTCAATGAATTCAAAAAGAAGGTGGATACATACCTGACACAGGAAAAGGTTGCAGAATAATATGATCCAGTTTTCCAAGCTCCGCCTGAATGGTTTTAAATCCTTTGTTGAAAAGACAGAACTGGATATCGGTCAGGGTCTGACAGGTATCGTCGGACCTAATGGTTGCGGTAAATCCAACCTTGTTGAAGCGTTGCGCTGGAGCATGGGTGAAACATCATCAAAGCGTATGCGCGGCGGCTCCGGCAGCATGGAAGACGTAATCTTCAATGGTACGGAAAAGCGCCCTGCCCGTAACTTTGCTGAAGTGACAGTTGTCCTTGATAACTCGGCCCACTCTGCGCCAGCCATGTTTAATGAGCTGGAAGAGATTGAGGTTGTACGCCGTATCGAGCGTGAAAAAGGTTCTGATTACAAAATCAGCGGTAAATCCGTACGCGCCCGCGATGTGCAACTGCTTTACGCAGATCTGCACGCTGGTGCTGGTTCACCGTATCTTGTGTCTCAGGGCAAGGTAACAACCATGATCCAGGCAAAGCCTGTTGATCGCCGCATGATCCTGGAAGAGGCTGCGGGTATCACCGGTCTGTATGCCCGTCGTCACGAGGCTGAGCTGCGCCTGCGCGCCGCTGACAATAATCTGAAGCGCCTTGATGACATTGTTGGTGGCATGGAAGGTCGCCTGCAAGAACTAAAAAAACAAGCCCGTCAGGCTGCTAAGTACCGAAACCTGAGCGCACAAATCCGTCAGCTGGAAGTTATGATCGGTACGATGGAATGGCGCCGTGCTTCCGAGCGCCTGCATGAAATCAAATCGACCTTTGACGAGATCGAAAGCAAGGTTGCCGAGCGTATGCTGACCGTCAGCCAGTTGACACGTACACAAAATACACAATCTGCTGACCTGCCTGATCTACGCCAGCAGGACGCTGAATTTGGCGCCCGCCTACAGGTTCAGAAACTGGCCTTGCAACGCCTGGAAGATGAAGCGTTACGTATTGAAGCTACCGTTGAAGAAGCAAAAGCCCAGCTGGAACAAACGACAGCCGACCGTAGCCATGAAGATGAAAGCCTGACTGAAAACACCGCTGTGCTGGAACGTATTGAAGCTGAAGAAGCCACATTACGTGCCGGTGAAGAAAATCAGGAACGTGAAATTGCCCTGCGCCAGACAACACGCGATGAAATCCAGGTTGAAGTAGACCAGCTGGAAACAGAGTTCACCAGCCTTATGCAGGCCGCTGCTTCCGACAAGGCAAAACGTGAAGGTCTGGAGCAGCAGATTGCTACCGACCAAGGCCGTATGGATGCCGTAAAATCAAGACTGGCCAATGTGCGTCAGACGTTGGAAACCAAAAAGGCAGACAGCGGTCAGGATGAAGCGATTGCCAACCTGCGTACAGAAATTGAAACGCTTGAAACCCAGACAGAGTCCCTGCGTAGCAAGATCGAGCAGCTTGAAAACGCGATTACGGAAGCCCGCGCAAAA
Organism: uncultured Alphaproteobacteria bacterium; assembly: GCA_946480475.1. The sequence continues at coordinate 22,251 of CAMLJM010000027.1, read as the reverse complement.
CGCGAAGAAGCCCGTGAAACGGTGCAGCTGCGCTCCACTGAAAAATCACGCCTGGAAGCCGAAGTTCGTACACTGGGTTCTGTGCTTGAAATGTATTCCGAAGATGGCTTCCGTGCCGTACTGGAAGATGTTCAGGCTGACGAAGGTTTTGAAACAGCCCTTTCCCGGGCCCTTGGCGATACACTGACCGCATCGACAGATGAAGGCGCGCCTATTGTCTGGGGTGAAAGCAATATCAGCGTAGCTGACCTGCCATCCCTACCCGCTGGCGCCACCACACTGGAACCGCATGTTCAGGCCCCGTCCGCACTAAAACTGGCGCTAAGCCAGATCGGCGTTGTCGATAGCGCTGAACAAGGCAAGGAACTGGCCCGTCAGTTGAAAGTCGGCCAATCGCTGGTGTCGCGCGAAGGCGCTTACTGGCGTTGGGACGGTTTGCATATTAAAGCCGAAGCGGCTGATCGCCATGCCATCCAGCTCAAGCAAAAGAACCAGCTTGCCGATCTGCAGGAACGCCTGCCCGGTGTTGAGGCTGCCCTGGAAGAGGCTCGTACCGTTCTGGCCGCCGCTGAGGAAGTTCTCTCTACGGCACAGGATGAGCTGAAAGAAGCGCGTACCGTTCAAAACCAGGCCGAATACAGCCTGCGTGACCGCCGTATTAACCTGAACCGTTCTGTTGAGGCGCAAGCATCACGTCAGGCGGAACTGGGCCGTCTGGAAGAAGCATTGACCATTGCTGAAACAGATATTGGCAATCTGGAAGAAGCGATCAGCGTCAGCCGTAAAGAACTGGAAGCATTTGACGATAACACACTGGCCGAGCGTCAGCAGAAGGTCGATAGCGCCCGTGAGCGTCTGACCATTGCCCGTACGAAACTGCAGGAAGCGATCAGCGACCTTGAGATCGTGCGTCAGGACCAGAACCGCCGCAAAGGCCGTCTGCATGCGATTGCCGATGAACGCGTCAATCTGGCGAACCGTTGCATCCGCGCCAAAGAACGTCTGCGTGAGCTGGATGAACGTCAGGAGCAACTGACAGCCAAGATTGCTGAACTGATCGAGCGCCCTGCAGAAATCCGCAAGGATAGCGAAGGTCTGCTGAGCACGATTGCTGCAATCGAGAGCGAGAAATCGGTCGTATCCGATAAACTGGCAACGCTGGAAGCAGAGCTAAACGATACCAACAAGGGCCTGAAAGAAGCAGAGGCTGCCTTGAGTGAAGTGCGTGAGGCACGTGCACATGCGATGGCAACCATTTCTGAACGTCAAAGCCACATTGAAGAAGTGAAAGCCCACATTCAGGAACAGTTCAGCATGTCCCCTGAAGAATTGGCTGTGGAAGCGGCGCTTGATCCTGAAAACCTGCCGAACCTTGAGGAGATCAAGGCACAGCGCGAGAAGGATGTTCGTTCCCGTGACCTTATAGGCGCTGTTAACCTGCGCGCCGATCAGGAAGCTGAAGAGATGGAAAAAGAGCTTTCCGGTATCTTCACCGAGCGTGATGACCTGATGCAAGCTATTGCCGAGCTTCGTAACGGTATTCAAATGCTGAACAAGGAAGCGCGTGAACGCCTGACCAAAGCTTTTGATGATGTGAACACCCACTTCAAGGATATGTTCACCCGTCTGTTCAAAGGCGGCCAAGCACACCTGAAGATGATCGACTCTGACGATCCTCTCGAAGCAGGCCTTGAGATTTTTGCCCAGCCTCCCGGTAAAGCACTGCAGTCTCTGTCCCTCCTCTCCGGTGGTGAGCAGACATTGACAGCCGTAGCATTGATTTTTGCGATGTTCCTGACTAACCCCGCACCGATTTGCGTGCTGGACGAGGTTGACGCGCCATTAGATGATGCCAACGTGGATCGTTTCTGCGACGTTCTGCAGGAATTTGCAGCACGCGGCGAAACACGCTTCCTGGTCATTACACACCATCGTCTGACAATGGCCCGTATGGACCGTCTGTATGGTGTGACGATGACTGAACGCGGCGTATCGCAGCTGGTGTCGGTGGACATGAACCAGCAGCTGGACTTCCTTGAAGCAGCCTAGTCTTATGCAAGTTCTAAGCGATAAAGATAATGCGTTACTGGTCAAATTAATAAAATTGGCTGGTAACGACAGCGCCATAGTGACACATGTTCTTAGCAGCCCCTTCAGGAGATCCGTTGCACTGGGGTCGGTTATTTGTGAAATCGAAAAAATCCGTGACATGAAAGCGCAAGATCATCAAGCATATCACCAATTTGTTTTTGCAACAGATTGGTCCAGGAACAGCTTGCGTACATTGTTTGATATATTAGCAAAGACAGATACGACAGCAGATGATTTGCGATTGGCCATTCACGCCGCGCACCCTGCTGGACTCCCTCAAAATCCGACGATATGATCCGGGTCGCAAAATATAAAAGCTAATATAAATAAGAGGTTTCTATCATGACAAACATAGCGATTAATTATTCAAAGCTTGATTCAAAACTTAATATGCAGGTTGGTATGGCCAGCTCTCGTGCTGACTTTAACAACGCCAGTTTTGAAATATTCATAAGGACTCATAATCCGATTGGCCCTGGTCTATATAGGGATCAGAATAACAATCCTATTCCTGGTGTTTCTGTTCGTGGCACAGAAGACTCTACTATCCAAACAGCCACAGTTACTGGCGCAGCCCTAGGCCCCTTGAGCAATGATCCGAATGTAAAAAGCCTTGCAGGCTCCTCTCAACTAAGGCCTGTTTAATTCTGGATATAAAAAGCCCCTCATAATTGAGGGGTTTTTGTTAGGCCGAATACTTAGAATCATATCAATATGTCAAATTTTTAGGGGTTTGTTTTATTTTACCTTTATGTTCAATTACATAGGTAGATTACAACACGGGAGAACATCATGCCTAACGATCTCGATGACCTTGAAGCCAAAATTGCGCAATTCAAATCAGGCAAGACTGCTGTGGCTAAACAGGAATCCGATAAGTTAAAAGACGCCGAAAACGTCAATAACGGGATTCGGGCGGGCGCTGAACTGGTGGTCACAATCGGGGCAGGCGTCCTGATCGGTTACGGGCTGGATTCATGGCTGGGAACCAAGCCCATATTCCTGATTATCTTCCTTTTGGCGGGTGTTTTTGCAGGGTTTTTCAACATATACAGAATAACTCAGAATATTGGGTCTTCTGTTGGATATGCCACCTTGCAAAAGGCTGAAAAAGGCGCTAAAAAGGCGCCGGAAAATGAAGACGACTAACCGCTGAACACAAGGAATTCCTAGGCGTGGCTGATCCTATTCACCAGTTTGTGATTACCCCGATTATCCCGCTAGAAGTCGGTGGCATTGATCTGTCCTTTACCAACTCATCCCTCTGGATGATGATCGGCGTGGTTCTTTCGACCGTTACGCTGACGATGGCAACCCGCCGCAAGTCTTTGGTGCCGGGGCGTCTGCAGGTTATGGGGGAAATGCTTTATGAGTTCGTGGCCAATATGATCCGTGAGAATATCGGATCAGGTGGCCGCCAGTATTTTCCCTTGATCTTCACACTGTTCATGGTTGTCCTGATGGGTAACCTGCTGGGTATGATCCCCTACTCCTTTACCTATACCAGCCATATCATCGTGACGATGGCTCTGGCATTGCTGATATTTTTCACCGTGCTGATTATCGGCGTTGTGAAGCATGGTCCGGCTTTCTTCAGCTTCCTGGTGCCACCCGGTGTGCCGGTATGGCTGTTCCCGCTGATTATTCCGATTGAACTGGTATCATTCCTGGCGCGTCCAGTAACGCTTTCCGTCCGTTTGTTTGCAAACATGATGGCCGGTCACTTGATGCTAAAAGTGTTTGCCGGTTTCAGCGTTAGCATGCTGGGCGCTGCCGTCGCTGCGAATATGGCGCCTGCCGGTTTCGCTGCAGGCCTTGTGCCGATGTTCTTTAACGTGATCCTGATCGGTTTTGAATTCCTGATCGCTCTGCTTCACGCATACGTATTTACCGTCCTTTCATGTATCTACCTGAAAGACACGGTTGAACTTCACCACTAACCACTCATCACTACTGAAGAAGGAAGTAAAACAATGGAACTCGAAGCCGCAAAACTGATCGCCGCCGCACTGGCTCTGATGCCAATTCTTGGCGTTGGTATTGGTCTTGGTCTGATCTTCTCCTCCTACAACGAGGCTGTAGGCCGTAACCCAGGTGCTCTGGAGCTGCTGGACAAGAAATTCTTCCTGACCTTCGCTCTGACAGAAGCTCTGGCGATTTTCGCACTGGTTATCTCTCTCGTTATCCTGTTCGGTTAATCTGAACGAAGTAAAGTAAGGCTCTTTGGCATGATGGATCGTTTGAACAAACTCGCTGCTTATACGTTCTGCGCTTTGGCGCTTGGCGTTCAGGCTGCATTTGCTGCCGATCCGCATGCCGCTGATGCCGGACATCATGCAGAGGGTGGCGGAGGCTTACCGCAGTTTGATCCCACCACCTTCCCGACACAGATTTTCTGGCTGGCCGTTACTTTTGTCATTCTGTACGCCGTATTTTCAAGCCGTATCCTGCCGGATATTTCTGGCATCCTTGAAAACCGCCGCGTGCATATTGAAAGCGATCTTGAAACCGCTGATCGTCTCCGTAAGGAAGCTGACAGTGTTCAAGCCGCTTACGAGAGCAATCTGGATCATGCCCGTAACGAGTCCAAGCGTTTGGTGAATGACGTTCACGCAACGATGAAAACACGTGCGGAAGCGCAGATGAGCAGCCTGCGTGATAAAGCTGAAAAAGACATGCACGCCCTTGAGGTTCGCCTGCAATCAGCCAAAAATGAAGCCATGGAACAAATGACAACGATTGCTGCAGAGGTTGCCAGCGAAGCTGCTGCCAAGATTGTCGGCACACCCGCTGACCTGGCACATGCCAAAAGCGTCGTGCAGTCGATTAACAAACGTGAGGCTGCGTAATCATGATGGAATTTCTTGGTAACGCCACCAACTGGGTTCTGATTTCCTTCGTCATTTTTGCGATTGGCTTCTGGAAGTTTGGCCTGAAACTGCTGCTGGGTAAGCTGGATCGCCGTATCGAGGAAATCCGTAAGGAAATCGAGACAGCCGAGTCACTACGTGTTGAGGCACAGGAATTGCTGGCGCAATACCAACGCAAGCAACGTGATGCAGCCCGTGAAGCGGAAACAATCATTGCTTCTGCTGAAAAGCATGCTGCTGAAATCCAGAAGCAGGCTGAATCTGAGCTGAACGAGATGGTTGCCCGCAAGGAAGCACAACTGAAAGACCGCCTGAAGCGTGCTGAAGAAGCCGCCCTGCAGGATATCAAAGCTTATGCTGCCGAACTTTCTATTAAAGCTACTGCTGAAATCATCGCCAAACAGATGGACCAGGCAACAAATGATCGTTTGATTGACCAATCGATCAAATCAATCGCTGGCCAGCTGAAGTAAGTTTCACCATATAGAATTCTTATGATAGCCTCTCTTCATAGAGAGGCTATTGTGCTTAAGACCCCGCTTAACCTTCATAACCCTTTTATATGGCGCGGCCTTCGTGTTGGTTTGCTGGGTGGCTCATTTAATCCGCCGCATGAAGGTCATCTGCACATCAGCCGCATAGCCTTACGCATGCTGAAGCTGGATGCCGTATGGTGGCTGGTGACGCCAGGTAACCCGCTTAAAGATCCGCATCTTTATGAACCACTGCAAGACCGATTGAGCGCTAGTGAAAATATGCTCAGGAATGAGCCTCGGATGCTGGCAACGGATATTGAATGTGCCTTAGGAACCTATCGCACCTATGACACGCTCCTGGCTTTACGCCGTACATTCTACAATACGGATTTTGTCTTTCTCATGGGATCTGACAGCGCCCAAGGCTTCCACAAATGGTACCGCTGGCGGCAAATTCCTGACCTTGTGGCACTGGGAATACTGGGCAGGCCCCCTGCACAAAATCTGGGACGCAGCAGCCCCCTTAAGATATCTGCTTTAGATCATCAGGACCTGAGTCGTGCGGAATCTAAGCCCCTGATCCCTGGCAAGTGCTACTGGATGAACAATCATCCCCTGCAAACTCTGTCCTCCACAGAAATAAGAAAATCTTTATAAATCAATAATTTAGTATAAATTTTCTACTGGTTCCCTGCTCTGCAAAATATTGAATTGTTGCAGCCGCTATCCTTGCGGGGGTAAAATTTAAGTATGAGCGTATCGATATATAGTTTTAGTGACAGAAAGGATGGTAACTGACTTTGGTAGCCAGGCAGATTGCCGTGTCTTTTACTGTTGCTACAAAATCGCTGCCCTCATGCAGAAGCGCCATGATGCTTGCCCATCGCGGCGCTTTTTATTATGGTATTTCAACCACAACAATAGCAGGAGGCCCAAGCCATTCTTAACATCGTAGGACACACAAATACGGACAGAAGTCCGGAGACTTTAAAAACAATCATTGAACAATCACTCGACGCGGACAAAGCCGAGCAGATTGAAACCATAGACCTGAAGGGTCAGACAGATTTTGCTGACTATATGATTGTTGCTTCAGGTACATCCACCCGCCATGTGGGCGCCCTCGCCGAGAAAATCCAGGAACGTCTGAAAGCCCGTGGTTACGGCGATGTCCGTGCTGAAGGTTTGGGCGATTGCAACTGGGTTGTCGTTGATGCCGGTGATGTTGTCGTGCATATCTTCCGTCCAGAGGTTCGTGAATACTACAACATCGAAAAGATGTGGCGTAACGGGCCTGCAGCTGAGCTGAACGTTCACTAAAAGGATATGCGGATTATGGCGTGTTTTTGCGGCTATTTTTATAGCCGCTGATATCCAGTGTGTACAAAACCTGGTTTTCCTTCATGCCATCAGGCCATTCCATCATTTCCTTACCAGTCATCACGAAACCAAACGCCTGATTAGCGCGCTGTGAAGCAATATTACTTTCGCGGTGTGATACCAGAACATTTTTCACGCCTGGTTGTTTTGCTGCCCAGTCAAGCCGTGCTTGATAAAACATGTGTGACAAACCTTGCCTGCGATATTCAGGTTTTAAAAAGCTGGCAACGAGAACAACGTCAGAAGATTCCATATCCTGATTGACACGCACAACACCTGTTATGCCTACAATCCGGTCATTATCAAATAAACCAAAATATGCACGTACGGGACCTGATAATCTGCCGCGCCATTCCTGTTCGGAAAAACCACTTTCCAACGTGTAATTACTGCTGAATTTGCCGGGTTCAGTTTTCAGGGCAAACAGTCGTATATTCCGGAATATTTCCCAGTCATCGGGCACCAGTTCCCTGATTTCCATGTTGTTTTTTTTCATAGTTGGTAAGATTATACTATTTAGAAAAAATCACAAAACTGGTTGTCTGACGACATGCTTCGTATTGAAATTATTGCTGCTGCGCGACTTAAGAAAGGCGCTTTTGCCGACTTGAGGGATGAATATCTCAAGCGTATGTCTTGGCCCGTGACCATTACCGAAATCGAAGGACGGTGCGCCGAAGAAGAACAGGTAAAGCTGGTTGAAAAAATCCGCCCCGGCGCCATTCTTATAGCGCTTGATGAAAAAGGCAAAGTTTTCACCAGCCGCGAATTTGCCAGCAAACTTTCCGCGCTTTCAACCCAGGGCCAGACCGATGTTCAGTTTCTGATTGGCGGGGCTGACGGCCTGAATGATGAAATCCGCAAACGTGCGCGTTTCCTGTTAGCATTTGGCCCCCAGACATGGCCTCATATGATGGTTCGCGTTATGCTGCTGGAACAGCTTTACCGCGCCCAGCAAATTATTGCCGGGCACCCCTATCACCGGGACTAACATGCGCTTTCTTGTGTTTTTCTTTGCAATGGTTTTGGCCGTGCCCGCTTTTGCGGAAGGCACACCTATACCGCCGCAAAAAACACAATCACTGGAAACTCTGCGTGACAAGATTGCTGAAGAAGAAGCGCAAAAAGCCAAGCTTTCGAAACAGGTCAGGCAGAACCAGAAAGAGATTGCTGCTGCCAAATCTGACATGGTTACGCTCAGTGCGCAAATTCGTAAGAATGAAGCCAACCAGCGCACCCTGGAAAAACGCATACAGGAGCTGACTGTTGAAGAGGAAGCGATAACCCAAAAGCTGGAAAGTGATCATGGCTCCATGGCGGCCACTATTCTGGCATTAGAACGCATGCGTCGCGTACCGCCGGAACTTTTGATTGTGCGCCCGGGTGCGCCGCTGGAGACAGCACAGACTGCCTTACTTCTTCAAAATCTCCTCCCTGCTCTGGATCAGCGTGCTCAAGCATTATCCCGCGATCTCGAGAAATTACATGACGTGCAGAAGCAACTTGAATCCGATCAGCAGTCGTTACTTGCCAGCAAATCTGAACTGGATAAGCAGAACACAGAACTTATCAGGTTAATGGAGCAGCGCGAGAAAGAATTCAAAGCCACGAATTCGGCTTACCGAGCCAGTACGGCACGCGCTGAGCAATATGCCGCTGAAGCGCAATCCCTATCAGAATTGGTATCCCGTATTGAAGCCGACAATAAACCGGAAAGAACTGAGAGCTTCAGCCAGCCTGAAGAGCACCAACCCAAGGTCCGGAAGAAACCTGCTGGCTCGCTTAAGGGATTGTCCAAAGGGATATTGCCTGTGAATGGCCGTACAATTGCCAGATTCGGTGATAATGATGAAATGGGTGCCGAGATTAAGGGTATTAAAATCGGCACTGCGCCCAAGGCAGTTGTCGTAACACCGCTTAAAGGTACCGTGAAGTACTCCGGCACTTTCCGGAACTATGGACAGCTGGTTATTGTTGACCACGATAACGGTTATCACAGCCTGATTGCGGGATTGTCGCAGGCGCAGGTGGGTATAGGACAGACACTAAAAGCGGGAGAACCTTTAGGATATATGCCCTCATCATCTTCCCAGGATGGTCTGCTAACGCTATATTATGAATTGCGCCGTGATGGCGAACCCGTTGACCCCGCTTACTTATTTGCCGACCTGAAAAGCTAACCACAAAGGACCGCGTAACCATGATGCTGATCCCATCCCCCCTTTCCCGTGCTCTTATGATTGGCGTGGCTGTTATCAGTCTTCAGGTGTTGCCTATCTCTGCACACGCACAGGAGACTAAAGATCGCACAGCAGCGGGTACGACAGCCGAAGATACATCCGTCAACAGTGTCAGCAATACATACCAGCAGCTTAACCTGTTCGGCGATGTCTTCGAACGCGTGCGTGCAAAATACGTTGATGAAGTTTCTGATGAGAAGCTGATCCAATACGCCGTAAACGGCATGTTGATGAACCTTGATCCGCACTCATCTTATATGGATGAAAAAGAATTCGGCGATATGCAGGTGCAGACTCGCGGTGAATTTGGTGGCCTCGGCATTGAAGTTACGATGGAGCAAGGCCTGGTAAAGGTTGTTTCTCCGATATTTGATACACCGGCATACCGTGCGGGTGTGCAATCCGGTGATTATATCACGCATCTTGATGGCGAAGCGATTATCGGCCTGACCCTGAACGAGGCCGTTGATAAAATGCGTGGCAAAGTCGGCACCCCTATCAAGCTGACCATTCGTCGTGAAGGTGCAGCCGAGCCTATTGAGCTGACATTGGTACGCGATGTGATCAAGATTGAATCTGTTAAGTTTGAAATGGTCGGCAACGATATCGGTTACATCCGTATCACGACTTTCAATCAGAATAGTGATGCCGGCGTGAAGAAGGCGATTGCTGATTTTACCTCCAAGAAGGATGCGAAGCTGAGCGGCATCATTCTTGACCTTCGTAACAACCCGGGCGGCCTCCTGGATCAGGCTATTTCAGTCTCTGACTTGTTCCTGGATAAAGGCGAAATTGTTTCTACACGAGGCCGCCACGCGCAGGATACGGAGCGTGATAACGCCACGCCCGGCGATATCACAAATGGTCTGCCCGTTGTTGTGCTGATTAATGGCGGCTCAGCCTCGGCCTCTGAGATTGTTTCAGGTGCCCTGCAAGACCATCATCGTGCTATTGTTGTGGGCACCCAGTCATTCGGTAAAGGTTCTGTGCAGACCGTTATTCCGTTGCCCGGTCATGGTGCAATGCGTCTGACAACGGCGCGTTATTACACACCGTCAGGCCGTTCCATTCAGGCTAAAGGTATTGAGCCGGACATCGTGATTGAACAAGCCAAGATTGAAACCATCAAATCAGAACGTATTTCCGAAGCTGATTTGCGTGGCGCCCTTGATAACAAGAAGCCTGAGAAGGTTATAACACCGACGCCGGAGACAGGAACACCGGAAGCCGAGAAGAAAGAAGAAGGCAAGAAGGACGACAAGCCGAAACTCGTTGATCTGGTTGAGGATTACCAGTTGGCGCGTGCTGTTGATCTGGTACGCGGTGTGGCCATTTATGGCGGCAATTTCAGCAAGCCTGTTGCAGCTGATGCCACTGAGAAAGCAGAAACTACAGCACCTGCTGAAGACGCACCTTCCAAGACGACGCCATCTGCAGAGCCGAGTCCAGCTAAGGAAGAAGAGGTACCTCCTCAACCTGAACCCCAAGACATTATGCCGCAGAATGGCGCACCATAATCAGTGATGAATATTCTTGCATCAGAACACAGCCAGGGCATTGCCAAAGGATTTGGCATAGGTCTGGCTGTCGTCGTGCTGGCATATGCAGGGTTTTATGGTTGGGTAGATATAAACGGCCCTGAGGTGCGCAAACAGCGCGACAGCAAGCTGGTGTCCAGCACGGTAGTACTTGACCGGGTTATGCCTATTAACCCCCCTATACAGAAGCCAATAGTACATACCACTGAGGCTGAGCAGCAAACTGTGATGGGTCCTGAACAGCATGCTGCTGAAGCGCACCTAGAGCCAGCGCCTATGCCCGCTGCAAAGCACACACCAGAACATCCGGCGCCAGCGATAGCAGACAAGCATAAAGTTGCGGAAGAAACCCATGCCACTCCAGCGCATGGTGCTGACGATCATCATGCTGCAGAAGTACATTCCCCTGCAGCAACAGCGGACTCTCATGAGACACCTGATGCCCACGCAACCACACCTGCGGCTCCAGCGCCACTTTCCGCCAAGGAAGCGCTGGATGTGCAGCTTAAGGATGTCAAAAAATACTCTAATGGCATGTGCATGGCCCCCGTCGAGGGCCTTTATGAAGACACGCCAGAAGGACGATTGCCCACTATACGCAAAGATGGGTTAACCCCATTCAAAACGTACAGAAAACCTGTAGCTCTTAGTGGTAATACGCCGGTTATTTCTATTGCGGTTTCTGATATGGGACTATCCCAGAAGATTACCGACTCAGCTATTAAATCATTGCCACCAGAAGTGACATTGATCGTCTCCCCATACGCAGATGGCCCCGACATGTGGACGAATGAGGCGCGTTCGAATGGACATGAGGTCTGGATGTCATTGCCTATGGAGTCGGTAAATTACCCGAAGGATGATCCTGGTCCTTATACATTGTTAGTGGGCGCTCCCGAGCGGGAGAATTTACAAAAATTGAACTGGATTATGAGCCGCGCTGTCGGTTATGCAGGTCTTGTGGTTACATATCAGCCTGTTTTCATGGATGCTCAGAATGATGTGCGACCTGTTCTGGGCGCTATTTACCAGCGCGGTGTTGGCTTGATTGCCAATGGCGGCGCAGGCTCCCTGCCTGACTCGATGGCCCTGAGCATGAACGCTCCCTACTCCTCAATTGACGTTTGGATTGATAAACCGGAAAACACGACAGACATCATCAAAGCTTCATTACAACAACTCGAGGTGATCGCGCGGGATAAAGGCTTTGCGGCCGGTGTTATATCCCCCAGCTCTGTGAGCTTCCGCGAATTACAGACATGGATTGAAACATTGAATGCCAAGGGCATTGTATTAGCGCCCTTATCCGCACAAACAGGGTACTGATATGAGCGATGATAAATATGCGCATCTCCCTTATCGTCCCTGTGTCGGCATTACATTGTTTAATAATACGGGGCAGGTTTTTGTCGGTGAGCGTATAGATTCCCCGGGTGCCTGGCAGATGCCCCAAGGGGGAATTGATCCGGGCGAGTCTGTTGAGGAGGCCGTCTTGCGCGAGTTAAGCGAAGAAGTCGGCAGTAACAAAGCCGAAATCATTCATATTTACGATAAGAAGTTACGTTATCGCCTGCCTGATCGCCTGGTTGAAAAACTCTGGAACAGTCAATATGGCGGGCAAGAGCAGACATGGGTTGCGGTCAAATTTACAGGCGATGACAGTGATATTAATATCAACGCACATACCCCTGCTGAATTCAGAGCATGGAAATGGGTGGCATTGCCCGAAGTCCTGGATTTGATTGTTCCGTTTAAGCGGGATACTTACCGGGAAGTGATTCAGGCTTTTAAGCATCTGGTAAAATAATAAAAAAAACCCGCTCATTGAGCGGGTTTTCTTTTAAGCCGGTATCTTATGGATTGACGGGTGACCAGGCTGGGTCGGAACCATCAGCCGGTGTCTGCATCAGGCGTTCGTTATAGCCTGTCAGGTCGATTGTATAGACCTTGGCTGTACGGGAACCGCCGTTTGGTGTTTCCTTGAAGTATGCCAGAACACGACCGTTTGGCGACCATGTTGGGCCTTCTACGTGGTAAGCAGAAGTAATCAGGCGCTCACCTGAACCATCCGGGCGGATTACACCAATATAGAATTTACCCTGATACATGCGGGTAAACGCAATCAGATCACCACGGGGGGACCATACGGGGTTAGCGTAACGCCCCTGACCGAAGGTAATGCGCTTGGCTTCACCACCGGATGCCGACATCACATATAGCTGCTGTGTGCCGCCGCGGTCAGATTCAAACACTACGCGCTGACCATCTGGGGCATAGCTGGGGGCTGTATCAATGGCCGGGTTGTTTGTCAGCTTGGTGATAGAACGTGAGCCAAGATCCATTGTGTAGATTTCGGAGTTGCCGTCCTTGGCCATCGACATAATGACTTTGCGGCCATCAGGTGAGAAACGTGGCGCAAAGGTCATGCCCTGGAAATCACCCAGGACTTCCTGGCGGCCTGTGTCGATGTTGTAGATATATACACGTGGCTTATCATTGTAATATGCCATGTATGTAATCATCTGAGAGTTCGGCGAGAAACGCGGTGTCAGCACCATGTATTTACCGTCGGTCAGGTATTTGTGGTTATAGCCATCCTGATCCATGATCGCCAGACGCTTCACACGGGCATTCGACGGGCCGGTTTCAGAGATGTAAACAATACGTGTATCGAAGTAACCGTTTTCACCAGTAATACGCTTATAAATCTCATCAGAAATGATATGCGCAATACGACGCCAGTTTTGCGGCGTGGTTGTATAAGCCATACCAATCATCTGTTGCTGGCCGAAAACATCCCACAGGCGGAATTCAACGCGTGTACGACCATCGGCAGAGCGCGTTACGTGACCTGTAACCAATGCTTGCGCGTTAACAGCGCGCCACTCAGCAAAACGCGGACCTTCTTTTACCAGAGACTCAGGTGTCTGGATAAAAGAACGGCTGTTGAGAGGCTTGAACAGGCCTGTACGCTCGAGGTTCGCCTCGATAACACGCGGCATATCAGTAGCAATAACCTGATCAGCACCGGCATCAGCAAAGAACGGGCTGACAGCCAGAGGCAAAGGCTCAGGCGTACCAGATGTAACATTGACGGTCAGTTCTGCGTGTGCGGGCGTAGTAGCCACGAACGCCAGAAGGCCGAACAAAACGAGCAGAATGCGCTTCATTTAAATCTTACCTTTCGTATTCAAAAGCAGTCTTGCGACATCATAAGGGGCGGAAGTCAAAAGCGATTGTCATAGTTTTCCAGCGGTCATAATTATCCACAGGAAGCGGTAACGTACGACAGGATTGTGTCTGAAGTGAGGAAAATTCCCCACGTTTAAACGGCGCTATTAAATTTTGGTTCCTGCGTTAAAGCATCAGGCTGGGGTCGAAGCGGAATGTGATGTTCTTCCACAATTCGTATTTGTCGGGAGGCAAATCCAGAGGCGTACAATACGGATGTTTCAAAGCGCGCAAGGCGCTGTCAGCGGCTGCACGGAAATATGTATCCGTGTTATAGCGCATTTGATCAACAACCTGGGAGTCGCGTACCGTACGATCAGGGTTCACAGTGATTTTAATATCAATGATCTGGTCTTCGGCATATTTAGCCCCTGCCAAGACGTTCCAGCAATAGCTCAATTGACGACGCAGCTTTTCCTGCAGTTCGTTCACCGCGAGACGATCTGTCAGCGATGCCATGGGTGACGGGGTTTCACCAGTTTGGTTAGCTTCAATTTTTTGCTCTGATGGTGCTGGTTTATTTACCTCAAGGTTCTTTAGCAAAGAACTGAAAGCCTCTTTCTGTTCCTGGTTTACCTCAGGTTTTTTCTCGGGTGGCTTTGGTTTTTCCTTCGGCTTTTCTTCAGCCTTTTTGTCAGGATCAGCCACATCATCATCCTGAGGCTCAGGTGGTTTTGGCTTCTCTACGGGCTTTGGTTTTTCCAGCACAGGTTTTTGCGGTGTTTCGGCCGTGTTCGTCGCAGTCTTGGGTTTTGGCGGCTCCTCTTCCGGCTTCTCTTCCGGTTTTGGTTTTTCCACCTCCGCACGCGCAGGTGCGCGGTCAGTTTGCGACATATCGGCAACAGTTGCGATTTCAATCGGTACCGCTTCAGGAATAACTTCTATATTCGGCCTGAATATGGGCAGGCCTACCATGCAAATCGCCAGCAATATGCCGTGAAAAATGGCCGACTTCACCAAGGGTGTTTTCATGGTCCCCTGGATGTCCGGCAGATTTTCGTTATGTACGGCGCTGGCATTCATCCCCAAGAGTCTCCTGGGTTTTTATGGCTGTTTTGCGGCTGAGGAATTCGACAATAAGGCAACCTTGCGGAACCCTGCCTTGTTCAGGCCACCGAGAACATCCATCACCAGGCCGTAAGACAGCGCCTGGTCGGCACGGATATATATGCGGCGTTCGGGATCATTATTCGTCATGGCAGAAAGCATTTCAATCAGGCGATCACGCTCCACTTTGGTTTCGCCGATATAGATGAAGTTATCCTTGGTGATTGTGACTTCAAGCGGTTTGTTGTCATCATCCTTGATCGCGCGAGCTTCCGCTTTTGGCATATCAACAGGCACGCCTGTGGTCAGGAGCGGCGCCGTCACCATAAACACGATCAGCAACACCAGCATCACGTCAACCATCGGCGTGACGTTGATTTCCGCCATCGGGCGATGCGCACGGCTGCGACCACCTGCCTGCCCGATCCGTCCGGATTTGTGCTGAATGCCTGCGCCCATGATTATGCTACTTTCTTGCTGCGCACTTCCTGCGCATCGAGGTGACGCGAGAGGATGGCTGCAAAATCACTGGTAAAGGCATCAAGACGATCAGCATAACGTGCCAAACCTGTCGTGAAAATATTGTAAGCCAGAACTGCCGGGATAGCAGCAATAAGACCGATAGCCGTTGCAAACAGAGCTTCGGCAATACCTGGCGCCACCACCACGAGGCTGGTATTCTGCGTTCCAGCAATCGCGCTAAAGCTGTTCATGATACCCCAAACAGTACCAAACAGACCGATGAAGGTTGCTGTGGAACCGATAGAAGCCAGGAATGTCATACCACGTTCCAGATGCGCCATTTCACGATTGATGGTAACAGCCATGGCGCGCTCCACCCGCTGCTTCAGACTGGCCTGAACGTTTTCTGTTGAAGGAATGCCGCCTGCAACGCCGTTCTGCCATTCTTCCATACCGGCAGCGAATGTCTTGATCAGCGGGTCCATTTTGCCTTTCTTTACACGCTGGTAAAGCTTGTCCAGTGGTTCACCTGACCAGAAGGAATCTTCAAACTTGTTGGCGCGGCTATTCAGTACTTTCAGCGTGCGACGTTTTTCGAAAATGATGGCCCAGCTCCAGACCGAGGCAAAGATCAGGATCAGCATTACGGCTTTTACCACCAGGTCAGCCTGCATGAACAAGCCGATCATGCTTAGATCGTGAACAGCGGCACTGCCCCCCAAATCGGCGGCATCCACTGCGCGGCTTGCTAAATCTGTTCCGTTCATATCTTTCAGCGCTCCATCGCCGTTCTTAAACCATCAGGTAAACGCACGGGCTTGCCCGCACGATCCACACAAACCAGAATCACGTCCACAGAGAATATTAATTCATTGTGGCGGAATAAGGATTGTTTCATCTTGAAACTGGCGTTTTTCATCTCGATAACGCTGGTTTCCATACGCAACATATCATCCAGATATGCAGGGGTCAGATAATCGGCCTCGATCTTGCGAACGACGAAAATAACCCCTTGTTTATCCATCAAAGATTTATTCTCAAACCCAAGCTTTCGCAAGTATTCCGTACGCCCACGCTCGGCAAAACGCAGGTAATTGGCGTAAAAAACGATACCCCCCGCATCGGTATCCTCGTAGTAAACGCGTATGTCGATATTATGTGCTGTCATAATCCAGTATCATCCAGCAGATCGGCCTGCATCCCCTTAACGGGCTTCAACCCCAGATAGGTAAACCCCTTGGCTGAAATAACGCGCCCACGCGGGGTTCGTTGCACGAGTCCCTGCTGCATCAGGTAAGGCTCAATCACATCTTCGATGACATCACGCTGATCGGACAGAAAAGCCGCGAGGGTTTCTACCCCTACAGGGCCGCCACCATAAGTTTCGGCAATACATTTCAGATAACGGCGGTCCATACCATCCAGGCCCTGTGCATCGACATCAAGACGCTGAAGCGCTGTATCGGCAGCTTTTGCATCGATCATCGCTGCCTTAGACACTTCGGAAAAATCGCGCACACGGCGGGTCAAACGCCCGGCGATACGGGGGGTGCCGCGCGACCGCTTGGCAATCTCCATCGCACCATCCGGTGTTAACGGCATTTTCAGCAGGCCTGCCGCACGGCTGACGATTTGCGTCAGTTCTGACGGTTCATAAAACTCAAGGCGCAAAGGAATACCGAAACGATCACGCAGAGGGTTGGTTAACAGACCACTACGTGTTGTTGCACCAATTAATGTGAAAGGCGGCAAATCAATCTGTACGGAACGGGCGGCTGGCCCCTCACCGATGATCAGGTCCAGCTTACGGTCCTCCATGGCTGGATAAAGAATCTCTTCAACCACAGGGTTCAGGCGATGAATTTCATCAATAAACAAAACATCATGCGGCTGCAGGTTGGTCAGGATGGCCGCAAGATCGCCTGCTTTCGCAAGGATGGGGCCTGAAGTGGCACGGAATCCCACCCCTAGTTCCCGGGCAATGATTTGCGCCAAGGTCGTCTTACCCAGACCGGGGGGGCCAAAGAGCAAAACATGGTCCATTGCATCGCCACGCTTCTTCGCCGCCTCAATGAACACACGGAGATTTTCGCGCAGCGATTGTTGTCCGATAAAATCATCTAACTGGACAGGGCGCAGCGCATGATCATCATTCAATTCATGAGGGAGGCGTTCGCAATCAAGATCAGGATTCTTAATAGCCGTATCACTCATGATGCCAACTCCTTCAACGCCAGACGGATCAACATTTGCAGATCATCGTTATCGTTTGCCTTCTGCCGGGCCTGTAGAACAGCAGAGTACGCATCGGCCCGGCCATATCCCAGATTGACAAGAGCGGAGACTGCATCATTCTCGATATTTGCTGGCGGCTCAGGTTGCTCAGGAAGTTTTGTTACTTTGCCAACAGATTTAGGTGGGGGCGCCAGATCAATCTTGGCGGCCTTATCTTTGAGTTCGGTTACAATCCGGGTTGCCAGCTTAGGCCCCACGCCGTCAGCCTGACGTACGAAGGCGGCATCACCCGAGGCAATCGCAAACCCGAGACGGTCAACGGGACATACGGAAAGAATGGCCATACCGACCTTGGCGCCCACGCCCTGCACGCTTGTCAGCAACCGGAACCATTCCTGCTCGGCTTTATCCATGAAACCGTAAAGATGAATATGATCCTCGCGCACATGCGTATCGATGAGCAGTGATACAGGCTCGCCTTTTTGCACGCGCGATAAAGTGCGACCGCTGGCAAATACTTGGTAGCCCACACCGTTAACATCCAGGATCAGGTAATCCTGACCTGCGCTATCCATGATACCTGAAAGTTTTGCGATCATCGTGCGGCCCCCGACATAATGCCACCCATCAGTTTGCGTGAAGCCGCATGATGAGCGTGTGTGATAGCAACCGCCAGCGCATCAGCTTGGTCTTCACCAACCTTGCCCGCTGTGGGGAGTAATGTCTTAATCATCATGCCCATCTGGTCCTTCGTGGCATGCCCTGTTCCCGTCAGTGATTTTTTGACAAGGTTGGCCGGGTATTCGTCAACTTCAATGCCTTTACGGGCAATGGCTACAATAGCCGCCCCACGTGCGAAACCCAGTTTTAGCGCCGATGCCGCATTCTGGTTCACGAAAGTTTCTTCGATGGCCGCTGTATCAGGCCGCCATTGATCATAGACATCACTCAGGCCCGCATCTAATGTAGCAAGCCGTGCGTAGAGCGGCAGCCCTGCATCTGTCTTGATGAGTCCGCACGCTACGTAAGTCAGCCGGTTGCCCTCTGACTCGATAATGCCCCAACCTGTCTTCTGCAATCCGGGATCAATGCCGAGAATGCGCATAATGGTTACTTTCGTTAGGACGCCAGAAGGCGTTGCATGATGTCTTCGCTGACTTCGAAGTTGGTGGTAACGGTCTGGACATCGTCGTTATCTTCCAGAACGTCGATGAGTTTCATAATCGACTTTGCCTGCTCTTCATCCAGCGACGTCATGACGTTAGGTTTCCAAACAAAGCTGGACTTCTCAGGTTCGCCAAATTTCGCTTCCAGCGCAGCCATGACAGTACCAAGCTGATCGGTTGCCGTCTGGATGATGTGATGTTCCTCATCACTCTGGCAATCATCAGCGCCTGCTTCTACAGCGGCCTCAAACATAGCATCATTGGAGGCTACAGATTTTTTGAATGATATTTCACCAATGCGATCAAACATAAAGCGAACGGAATTGGTTTCCCCAAGATTGCCACCGTATTTGCTGAATGTGGATCGCACATCTCCTGCCGTTCGGTTGCGGTTGTTGGTGAGCGCATCAACAATGATAGCCACACCACCGGGACCATAGCCCTCGTAACTCACTTCTTCATAGTTATCGTCAGCATTGGCGCCCGTTGCAACATCAATTGCCTTTTTGATGCGGTCGTTCGGCATAGACTCTTCGCGTGCCCAAAGAATAGCAGCGCGCAGACGCGGGTTGCCTCCGGGATCAGGGCCGCCCAGCTTTGCGGCCACAGTGATTTCGCGACCGATTTTGCTGAAAATTTTGGCCCGTTTGGCGTCCTGACGACCCTTACGGTGCATGATGTTTTTAAACTGGGAATGGCCTGCCATTTATGAAAATCCGGGGAAGAGAACAGAACGGAAACAATTATCTAGAAAATGACGGATTTGCGGGAGAAAATCAATCCCCCCGCGCACGTCTACCCCCACTTGTTATCCGTAAATCAGCCCGTGCTCTATTCGAGGATCAGTCGAACTGTTCGGTCTTGCGTGAATGATGGTGGCTGCATCTCTTTGACACCTGACCATTGCTCCAGCCGATCAAACATCTTATCCGTCAGCGTCAGGCGATTATTCTGCAAAATAGCATAGCCGTTCCTGGTCAGATAGCTGATTGTAATGTCTTCGGGATGCCCCAACGTTACATAAGGTTTGTTGTCTTCAATCATTTTGCCAACAATAAAAGCCAGTTTTTCCTCAGTTTCAGACTCAATAAACTGTCCTTGCTCAGAGGCATACTCGAAAAGTGAGAAGAATCCGCCCTGTTTGTTGTAGCCTTTCGACATTTCTCGCAAAAACGCTTGTGCTTTTGCGCCTAAAGCTGCGTTTTCTGCAAAAATAGCCGTCAGATTGCCCTGTTCCATATTCTACCTTTTTCGTAATTATTGTTTATGTGGGAAGCACTTTAGTTCTCGTTATAGAAATAAACAACCCCTTAGGCCAAATCCTCCCTAGAGCACCCTTAATAAAACTGCTATGATGCTCATATTACTGCGTTTTACGGAATTTCCGTTAATCACTCGTCAATTTATTACTCCTTAGAATTAAAAGAAAACCTCGTTTTGGCCCTTCCGGGTTTAGGAACAGATCGCCCACTATGGCTTACCAGATGCACAAAATCAGCGTCCTTGTTGTTGAAGACAACTTGCCGATGCTTGAAATTACGAAATCACTATTGCTGACCTTTGGTATCGGCCATGTGATTACAGCGCAGAATGGCGAAATCGGTTTTAAACGTTTTTGCGAATTGAATCCGGATATCGTTATTGCCGATTGGATGATGAAACCGGTTGATGGCATTTCGCTGACACGCATCATCCGAAATGATCCCAAGAGTCCAAACCCTTATGTCCCTATTATTCTGATGACGGGCTTTAGTGAGAAACGCCGGGTTTTTCAAGCGCGTGATGCAGGCGTAACAGAGTTCCTGGTAAAGCCCTTTAACGCCCGTGATTTATACAAACGCCTTGTGCAGGTCATTGAGCGCCCGCGCCAGTTTGTAAAAGCTGATGATTTCTTTGGCCCGGATCGCCGTCGTCGCAGCCGTGGTCCCTACGAAGGCCCTATGCGCCGTGAACAAGATTTAGCCCAAAACGCCGCCATAACACAGGAAGCTTTACTGACCCAGCAGGCGGAAGCGCACAATACACTTTCGCGCATTCGTGATAAAGCAGGCTTGAAAAAGGGCGATAAATTTGATGTTAACCCCAATGATATAGATATGATCTGATATGGAAGCCGAGAAAGATAATAAATTCCCTCAGCATTTCAATCAGGCTCCTCGCCGCAAAGCTGAGATTATGCGCCCGCCCAATACCTTGAAAGCCAAAGTAGGCTCCGGCGGCATTAGTGATGCCATTCTTGATAAGGCGCAGGCGTTACTCGAAAACAATGTCGTTGATTTTCAACCTTTGGCTGACATGTACCTTCAGGCTTTAATGAAAGCGATTGAAAATGCACAGGTCAACCATGACAAGCAAGATACAGAGACGCTGATAGCAGGCATGATCTATCCCGCTATTCAGTTAAAAGCCAATGGCGGCATGTTCCATTATCCGCTGATTACAACAATGGCGGACCGCCTGATTCAATATCTTGAAGTAATTGTTGAACCCGACCTTGATGCGCTGGAAATTGTGCTCGCATTCCACACAACCATTCGCGCTGTTGTTATGGGACGCATAAGCGGCACAGGCGGCAGACACGGGCAGGAATTGCTGGCAGCCCTTCATGAGGCCTGCATGCGTTATTTTGAACGCTACCCTTATAATCATAGCTCTTATAAGCTGGATTACACCGAAGAGTTTTAAGCAGGCACCATGCCCGCAGCAGGGAATCTGCTGTGTGTAACGACAGGCACAGGCTGTGCTGCGTGAATACCTTCAGCCGCACGACTAAAGCTACTATGCAAAGAACTTAATTTGTGCTGGCTGCCGCTCGTATTTACTTTGATCGTATTGCCGCTAATTTCCCCCACCCAAGTGACAGGGTCAAATTTGGAATTGATCGAAAGTATTCCGTTTTCAATCTGGCGCAGTGTGATCGCTGCTTTATTTTCCCCAAACTCCTTTTGAATGCGCCGAGGCAGCCCCTCCAGGTCTTCATGGAAGAGTCCTGGACTATTGAACGCCGTTACATTTAATGAACCATGCAGCATGCCGATCGCTTTGGATAAATAGCCACCCATGGAGTGGCCGACATATTCGGCCTCTGATGGATTGAACCCGTATTTCTCACTCGCAATTTTTGTAAATTTGTAAGCCTCGGTCAGTTGTGCTGGCGGCTTACCTAAAGCCAATCGGGCAACATCATCTAAATCCGTCAGCCCGTCCATGCCACGGAATGCGACAATGAACTGGTCTTTTCCATTGATTGTGCGTTTGTAAAGAGCGCCTCCAAATCCACGTTCCTCTAAACCCGGCACTTCTGATGATTTGAAGATTTTCTGCCAGCCGCCGACCAGCGCCTGATCAACATCATCTTTTTCATAGACATTACTCGCGATAGAAAATCGCTCTTGGACAGAACCTAGTTGTGACTTACTCAGTTCACTCAGCTTCACGCTTTACCTACCCCATAGGATTTTTTATTACCTCAAAGCTACAATATGGGATATAAAAAGTCAAGATTATTGGAAAAT
>CAMLJM010000026.1 GCA_946480475.1 uncultured Alphaproteobacteria bacterium | reverse complement strand
TTGATCGTTTCCGGCTTTTTCACTTCGCCGAAAGACCAGGAATTGATCTGCTCGGGGCTAGCAATCGCGATGCGGATGCTATCGAAGCTTTGTGGGCCGGTCGGTTGACCAAAGAGGTTCATCAGTTCGTTCATTTTTCGCTCTACCTTTTCAAGCTTTAAAAATTCTTATGCGGTTACTTTCAATGCTTCTCTCGAAGCTGTAGCAGCCAAAGCTGCCGGTTGTTTAAATTCACGGGCCGGACGCAGAACGCCATTTTCGCTGATGCCTTTGACACCTTCGATCTGACCCAGTGCGATAACGCCTTTATCGGTCGTGCTGACGACAATGCTGTTATCCGGCATGGTGCGTTCAATCCTGCCGCCCTCGCGGGTAAGCACTTCGCCAACGCCCGTGCGCACTTGTTCAACGCGCTCTGCCACTTGCGCGGCGTTCAGTGTCGATGCCAGGCCGTTCAGCACGGGGCGCAAACCCTTCGCGGGGCCGACCCGTGCCTTCAGACCTTTATCAACAATGACAACGACCGTGCGGTTCATGGCGTCTTAGTTGCCTTCCGAGTTCTTCATATCGACGTTGAGACCAAGGGCTTTCAGTTCTTTAACGAGAACGTTGAAGGATTCCGGCACGCCGATTTCGAAATTGTCTTCGCCGCGAACGATCGCTTCGTAGACTTTGGAACGGCCAGCCACGTCGTCCGACTTGACTGTCAGCATTTCCTGCAGCGTGTAAGCCGCACCGTATGCCTGCAGGGCCCAGACTTCCATCTCACCGAAGCGCTGACCGCCGAACTGGGCTTTACCACCCAGAGGCTGTTGCGTAACGAGAGAGTAAGGACCGATCGAACGGGCGTGAATCTTGTCATCAACAAGGTGGTGCAGTTTGAGCATGTAGATGTAGCCCACTGTCACGTTGCGATGGAAGTATTCACCCGTACGACCGTCGATCAGGCGAACCTGACCGGACTTGTCGAGGCCTGCTTTGTTCAGCAGTTCGTCGATGTCAGCTTCATGCGCGCCGTCGAATACCGGTGTCGCCATCGGGATACCGCCACGCAGGTTGTTCGCCATTTCCACAACTTGCTTGTCGTCAAGGCGTGTGACTTTTTCGTCAAACTCCTTGTCGCCGTAAACTGTCTTCAGCTGATCTTTCAGCTTCTTCAGTTCCGCAGCGGTCGCCTCGTCAGGGTTTGCAAAGCTGTCGATCATTTGACCGATTTGCTTGCCCAGAGACGCTGTGGCCCAGCCCAGGTGGGTTTCCAGGATCTGACCCACGTTCATACGTGAAGGCACGCCGAGCGGGTTCAGAACGATATCAACAGATGTACCGTCTTCGAGGTAAGGCATGTCTTCGGTCTTCATGATGCGGGAAACCACACCTTTGTTACCGTGACGGCCCGCCATCTTGTCGCCTGGCTGCATTTTACGTTTTACAGCGATGAAGACCTTAACCATCTTCATCACACCCGGAGGCAGTTCGTCACCACGCTGCAGTTTTTCGACTTTGGATTCGAAACGCTGTTGCAGGTGATCCACGGCGTCATCGAATGTCTTGGAAACAGCTTCGATTTCTTCCATGCGTTTTTCGTTTTCGACGGAAATCTGGCGCCAGTAACCGCGACCCACTTCGTCCAGATCGGCGGCTTTGATTTTCTCGCCTTTCTTCACGGATGTGACTTGCTTCGGCACGGTACCCGCTGTCTGACCCACCATCAGATCTTTCAGACGCGCAAAGAAACCATCTTCCAGGATCGCGCGTTCGTCATCACGGTCTTTTGCAAGGCGTTCGATTTCGGCACGCTCAATCGCCATTGCACGAGCGTCTTTATCAACGCCGCGGCGGTTGAACACACGTACATCAACGATTGTACCCTGAACACCCGGCGGCACACGCAGGGAGGTATCTTTCACGTCGGCTGCTTTTTCACCGAAGATGGCACGTAGAAGTTTCTCTTCCGGTGTCATCGGTGATTCACCTTTCGGTGTCACTTTACCAACGAGAATGTCACCCGGGTTCATTTCGGCACCGATGTGAACGATACCGGCTTCGTCGAGGTGTTTGAGGGCTTCTTCACCCACGTTCGGGATATCGCGTGTGATTTCTTCGGTACCAAGCTTGGTATCGCGCGCCATCACTTCGAATTCTTCGATGTGGATAGAGGTGAACACGTCTTCGGACACGATACGCTCGGACAGGAGGATCGAGTCTTCGAAGTTGTAACCGTTCCAAGGCATGAACGCGACCAGCACGTTACGGCCCAGAGCCAATTCACCCAGTTGTGTCGATGGTCCGTCAGCAATAATGTCGCCGGACTTGATTTCATCGCCCACTTTAACCAGCGGACGCTGCGTAATGCAGGTTGACTGGTTGGAGCGCTGGAATTTCGACAGTTTGTAGATATCAACAGTCGCCTGGTCGGAACGCATATCTTCGGTTGCACGAATAACGACGCGAGTTGCATCGACTTTCGTCACAACGCCGGAGCGTTTCGCCACTACAGCCGCACCAGAGTCACGGGCAACCGTTGCTTCCATACCTGTGCCTACCAATGGCGCATCAGAGCGCAGCAGAGGCACAGCCTGACGCATCATGTTTGAACCCATCAGCGCGCGGTTCGCGTCATCGTTCTCAAGGAACGGGATCAGCGAAGCAGCCACAGAAACGATCTGTTTCGGCGACACGTCGGCGAATTCGATCATTTCCGGGGTAGCGATGATGTTTTCACCGGCCTTACGGCAGGAGACGAGTTCTTCCGTGAACTTGCCGCCCTTGTCCATTGGAGAGTTTGCCTGCGCAATGGTGTATTTCGCTTCTTCCATCGCAGACATGTAAACGACTTCGTCGGTTACTTTGCCGTTCTGAACGCGACGGTAAGGAGATTCAATGAAACCGTACTGGTTGACGCGTGCGAATGTGGACAGAGAGTTGATCAGACCAATGTTCGGACCTTCCGGTGTTTCAATCGGGCAGATACGGCCATAGTGTGTCGGGTGCACGTCGCGGACTTCGAAGCCTGCGCGTTCACGTGTCAGACCACCGGGGCCGAGCGCTGAGAGACGACGCTTGTGCGTAATTTCAGCGAGCGGGTTGGTTTGGTCCATGAACTGAGACAACTGGCTTGAGCCGAAGAATTCACGAACGGAAGCCGCGACCGGTTTCGCATTGATCAGGTCGTGCGGCATGTATGTGTCGATTTCGACAGAGGACATGCGCTCGCGGATAGCGCGTTCCATACGCAGCAGGCCGACACGGATCTGGTTTTCCATCAGCTCGCCGACGGAACGAACGCGGCGGTTACCGAGGTTATCGATATCGTCGATTTCGCCCATGCCGTCACGCAGGCCATGAATGTATTTCATGATCGCGAGGATGTCTTCCTTGCGCAGGATGCGGACTGTGTCTTCTGCATCCAGATCAAGACGCATGTTCATTTTCACGCGGCCCACGGAGGACAGGTCATAACGCTCAGCGTCAAAGAACAGGGATTGGAAGAGCGCATCAGCCGATTCAACAGTTGGCGGCTCACCGGGGCGCATCACGCGGTAGATGTCGATCAGCGCTTCTTCACGTGTATCGCACTTGTCCACCATCATGGTGTTACGGATGTATGGACCCACGTTCAGGTGATCGATCGCCAATACCGGCAGTTCGTTTACGCCCATTTTCTCCAGCGATTTCAGGTTCTCTTCAGAGATTTCCTGACCCGCTTCGAGAACAACCAGACCTGTTTTCGGATCGAAAATATCCATCGCCGCATATTTGGTGATGATCTCTTCGTCCTGTACCAGGATGTCTTTCAGGCCCTTTTCAACAAGCTGCTTGGCCAGACGCGGAGTCATTTTGTCGCCAACAGAAGCAACAGCCTTGCCGGTTTTCGCGTCCACGAGGTCGTGAACCAGTTTCACGCCGCGCATACGCTCGCCGTTGAATGCCGTTTTCCAGCCCTTCTTCTCACGTGTGTAGTTGATCACATCATAGAAGGTCTGGAGGATTTCTTCGTTACCCATGCCTTGCACAAGCAGCGGATCAACCGGCTGGTCATTTTCTTCGCATTTCACGCGGTAAGCTGCCGTGGCGGCGGAATCCAGCGCACGCAGGAATGTTGTGGCAGGCAATTTACGGCGACGGTCAATACGAACATAAATGTTGTCTTTCGCATCGAACTCGAAGTCGAGCCATGAACCACGGTATGGAATTACACGGGCCGCAAACAGGTACTTACCTGATGCGTGTGTTTTACCGCCGTCATGGTCGAAGAATACACCCGGTGAACGGTGCATCTGGGATACGATCACACGCTCTGTGCCGTTAACAACGAACGTACCGTTCTTTGTCATCAGCGGCATGTCAACCATATAAACGTCTTGTTCTTTAATATCGCGGATAGAACGCAGGCCTGTATCCTCATCCACATCGAATACGGACAGGCGCAGTGTCACGCGCAGCGGGGCGGCGAATGTCATGCCACGCTGCTGGCATTCATCAACGTCGTATTTCGGCTCTTCCAGCTCATACTTCACGTAGTCGATTTCTGCGCGATCAGAAAAATCCTTGATCGGGAATACGGAAGAGAACACTTCGTGCAGGCCCTGCATCTTGCGGTGATCCGCCGGCACTTCCGCCTGCAGGAATGCTTCGTATGACTGACGCTGCACCTCGATCAGGTTCGGCATATCCGCCACTTCGCGGATTTTACCAAAGGAACGGCGTACGCGCTTACGGCCTGTGAAGCTGTCAACATCGTTAGCGGGCTTGAATACAATAGGTTTTTCAACAACGTAGCGAACAACCGGCTTATCAGCGGCAGCAGCCTTGGTCGAGGAGCGCGACTTAGCGGGCGCTTTCTTCTCTGCTTTGTCTTTTGGGGTTGTTTTGGGCGTTTTTGTTGTCATGGTTACTTTTCCTTAGTTGGCCTTCACCGAGCATCATAAAAAATTCGTGCATTTTTTCGTCTGCAGCGACGATGAAATGCGGAAAACCGCCTTTAGCGCGCCCTGCTCAGGGTTACTAAAAACGGTGTTAAATCAATCTGTTAGTCGCTTTGCGGAATGGCTGCAGTCACACTTTTCCCGGTCTTTCGCACGCGTTTTATGCCGGACCGGGGGTTGAGAGTCAAGTATTTTTGATTCTGTGGATTTCAAGAAAAAACCCTGTGG
This sequence comes from uncultured Alphaproteobacteria bacterium, assembly GCA_946480475.1. The sequence goes on along the minus strand of CAMLJM010000026.1, from coordinate 27,030 downwards.
AAAGAATCGGATAGTAAAAATATCCACAAGGATTGTTTTGTTGACATAACCTAATAGCCCCTTCAATATTCTATATCGTGTGCAGAAAGGGCTCCATCATGACAACAGCTTTTGAAATTAAACTTCCCGCTTCACTTGTTGAGGATTTCGCAGAGCGCGTGAGGGCGGAACTGGCCATCGATCTGATTGACGATGCTGCAAGCCAAGTCAAGGGCGGATTACAGGCCTCAGACAGCGCGCTGGCAAAGGAAGCTACCGGTATTGCGATACGGAGAATAGATCGCGCTTTTGACCGTAGCATCGGCTGTGATTTCGGCGGCCCCTTTTAAAATTCTATAAAATTACCATTGATAATCAAATAGTTAATATAAAACCTTTTGCCTAACTATTATGTATGATGTGGGTGTATTCTAAGGAGAGGCCACACATGACCGATCCTATTGAGGCCACCACAAACGGGGGCTGTTTCATTCGCGCTTGCCCTGTCATGATGAGCGCTTAAATCAGTGCATCGGCACCCCTCTCCAGAGTGAACCCATGAATCAAAACAGTTTATTCAAAAACGCCCTGATCCTTGGCCTGATTACCGCCATGGGGCCGTTTGCCATCGATATGTATCTGCCTGCCCTGCCCGAGATCGAAAAGTCGTTAGGGCAAGGCGCTATCCTGAGCCTGACAGCTTTTTTCGCCTCATTCGGGATATTCCAGCTGATTTTCGGCACGCTTTCCGACATGTATGGCCGCCGCGCGCCGATGCTGACGGGTCTTATACTTTTTGTGGCTGCCGGGGTTGGCTGTGCGCTGGCGTCGTCAGTCGGCATGCTGGTGTTGTTTCGATTCCTGCAGGGTATTGGCGGGGCCGCCGGAATGATCATTGCCCGCGCGGTTGTGCGCGACCTTTATCACGGTGTTGAAGAAGTGAAGATGATGTCATTGCTGATGCTGATTTTCAGTATATCACCCTTACTGGCACCCCTGGTGGGCAGTTACGTAGTGGAATTTGCCGGATGGCGGGCTGTCTTCTGGGGCATTACCATCCTGGGCGGGCTTGGTATTATGCTGCTGCTTACGTCACTGCGTGAAACCCTGCCTCATGAAAAACGCATTCGGGCCGGATTTGCCAGCATGAGTCAGGCCTTTGCTGTGTTGATCCGCGATAAGCCGTTTGTCGGCATGACCCTGATTGGATCTTTCGGCATCACGACATTCTTTATTTATCTGGGCAACTCGTCGTTCGTCATGATGGATTATTACGGTCTGAGTCCCCGCGGTTTCAGCATCATGTTTTCTATCAATGCTGCGGCCTTCTTTGCCGCTGCGCAATGTAATGGCTGGCTTTCCAAACGCTATGGCATTCATAATATCATTATGCCTGCTGCGGGTGGTTTTGCAGCCTGCATGATTTTACTGGCGGGATTGGTGCTGGCAGGATTTACGGCTCTGCCGCTGGTAATGGGGTTGATGTTTGTAAGCTTCGCTTTCTTAGGCATCGTCATCCCTACTATCTCTGTGATGGCGCTGGCGAACCATGGCGATATTGCAGGCACTGCAGCATCAGTCATGAATACAGTGCAACTGATGACAGGATCAGCCATCATTGCGATCAGCGGATTATTCGCCGATGGAACACCCACCCCCATGGTTTTAGGCATGGCAGGCAGTGCCGTTCTTACATTGGCATTCTCTATCTGGACCTTTGCAGGGCATAAAATCGAAGAGCCATCATAAAAGAAAACGGCCCGCCGAAGCGAGCCGTTTAAACTTGGGCAATAAAACTGAAATTACTTCAGTTCTACTTTTGCGCCAGCAGCTTCGAGCTTCTTCTTCAGCTCTTCAGCTTCTGCTTTCGCAACGCCTGTTTTCAGTTCTTTGTTGCCAGCTTCTACCAGGTCTTTTGCTTCTTTCAGGCCCAGACCGGTGATGGCACGAACTTCTTTAATCACGTTGATTTTGTTTGCACCGCCGTCAACGAGGACAACATTGAAGCTGTCTTTCTCTTCAGCAGCAGCAGCACCGCCACCAGCAGCGGCAACAGCTACCGGAGCAGCAGCAGAAACGCCCCACTTTTCTTCCAGCAGTTTTGCCAGCTCAGCAGCTTCGAGTACTGTCAGAGCGGACAGGTCTTCAACGAGTTTCTCAAGATTTGCAGCCATTTTAGTTCTCCTTTTAAGTGTAAAAAGCTGTATTCGTTTTTAAAGTCAAAATTATTAAGCAGATGTTTGGTCTTTGGTGGCGTAAGCATTGGCCAGACGAGCCAGTTGCGCACCCGGAGCCTGCAGCAGGCCCACGATCTTGCCGCGCAGCTGATCCATTGTCGGCAGCATGGCAAGGAATTTGATTTTCTCGAGGTCGAGAGCGTCAGCGCCGGAGGAGCCTGCCACGATTTCGAGTTTGTCGTTCTTTTTCGCGAATTCATAAACCACGCGGGCAGCCGCCAGCGGATCTTCAGAAATGGCGATACCAATCGGACCAGAGAGTTTGTCTGAGAGGTGTTCGAATTTGGTACCTTGCAGAGCGCGTGCAACCAGTGTGTTTTTCTCAACACCGAAGGAAGCGCCTTCTTTACGCAGGTTATTGCGCAGTTCGCGGTCCATCAGGTGTGTCAGACCTTTGTTACGGGTCAGAATGACCAGTTCAGCTTTCTCGAGGCGTTTGGAAACGGCAGAGATTTTTTCTGCTTTCTCGATGTGTGCTTGCTTTTGTTGTGCCATGGTTTTTTCTCCTTCAAAACCGACCTAAAAAATTCCAATAAAAAAGGACGGGTTAAACCCCATCCTGTCCAAACATACGGCGATGAAAAAAGGCAGCCCCTTAAAGGGCACCCCGATCAATCATTTCCGTCTATACAGGACTTATAAAACCGAGGTTTTACCTGTAGTCTTGGACAGCTGTTGAAGACCCTTAAAGCCTTCAAACCGGGTTGTTATAGGGGGGTTACCCTTTGGGGTCAAGAGAATTATTAGCGATAAAGTGCGGAGAAACCCAAGAATTTCCTGATTTTTTCTTGACACTTGCATCTAATAATTATAGAAAATAACTTCTTTAGAGATAACTGGCGTTTTTAAGGTGAAGTGTTGAACACGAAACATCTTACATTTAGACAGCGACCGCTCGGTGATGGCACCGGAATTGTGCCCCACGGCCAGGCGCGCGCGAATGTGGGAACAAAAGCGCCCCGATTGTGAGTTTAAACCCCCGGCATGTCCGGGGGTTTTGATTTTTGGACTTTTTGAGAACTATTAACCCGAAGGAGACCACTATGACCGCCGTTAAAGCCACGATTACATACAAACTTGCAGACCTTCTCGCTTTGGCTACAGAACTGAAAGCCGGATTTGAAGTCAAAGCCGCCGAAGCTGCCACCAAGAAAGACGGGGAACTGATTGCCGGTTACAGCAGCGCCATGGTCGAAGGCACACAGCGCGCTATTGGTAAGCTTGAAGAGTTTCGCGCTGCTGGTGTTGAGACTGTGGAAGCCGACCATCTGATCCGTGAGGCACACCCTCAATATCCTACATTCTCAGGTGTGGACACGTCCCTGAGCAGCCAACTACAAAGAAACCAAATTCGCCCCGTAGTTGCTTAACACGATCACGGCCTCAAAATAAAAACCCCGGGTTTGACCGGGGTTTTTTTATTATGCCTGAGGACCGGAGAATACAGCCGTCACGATAATCAGCAGGACCACCCCCAGCGCCAGCATGGAAGCCGCCAGTTTATTCGCGCGGTCTTCCACGCCCAGCGCCTTGTGGAACAGCATCAGCCACACGGGCAGCATCATCGCCATCATGCTGGTATAACCGGGGTTCGGCGCCATCGCGACACTGGCCACGAAGCTTAGAGAGCCCACAACAGAGAATGCGCCTGTCAGAATGCCGCCCCGCAGATTGCGTTTATCCAGCATTTCACGGCTTACTTTCTTCTTGGCCAGCAGCACCGTACCCAGAACAAAAGTCATGACAGCGAAACTGACGAAGGAATATGTCAGCACCGTCGGGATAATCATGGTTTCCGGCATGACGATTTTGGTCGCAATACCTGATACCGCATAAGTCACACCCACAGGCGCCACGATCAGGAACGTATTCCATGACACATCGCTTTGACGAATTCGCGCCATGCCAAAGCTGGCCAATGCAAAGGCCACAACAACACCTGCGGAAAGCAATAAGTTATGCGTATGAATTTCCAGCGCGGCAGGCATGACCAGCACCCATACGATAGTCGCTGTCAATGCTTCGAGCGGCATATACATACCCGATACACGACCTGTCTTCTGAGCGGCCAGACCCAGCTGGATCATATAACCCACCGCCGTAATCAGGGATACGATCAATGCCGCAAAATAAAAGCGCGGGTCGGTGGGCCAGTGCATAAAAGGTATAACGGGTACCAACACCAGCAGGCCAAACAAAGCCTGCATGAAGGTCAGATGCCAGCTATCGACCTTATAGACACGGTTGGTTTCAACGAAGAACGCCCTGCACAGACTGTGGAGCAATGCGTAAAGGGCCCAATTCATCTGGCGCTCCCTTTCCTGGTAAAAAAAGAACTCCGGTCATTGTAGACCGAAGTTCCTGTAAATATGAAGAGGGGATTTCATCAGCCCCCGCCACCCCAGCCACCGCCATCGACGTAGCAAGGCGGACATGACGTCCCGTTACCTACGGACGTGCAAATGGGGCTGCTACCCTGGTTCTGGATATTCACGTAATAGCGCGTGCCAGGTACCAGCGGGCATTGGCCGGCATTACCTGTAGGGTCAGCCGCTACGGTTTCTGCATCCCTGATATTGATCGTATTCTCATTGTTAGGATCCGGTACGCAGGATGATTCATCGCATATGTCAGGCAGGTTGGCCTGCGCGTGGCAGGGGCTGTAAAAATCATTTCCAGCCCCGGGCGCCAAACGGTTCAAAGGATCATAACCCGGCATTGAAGACACAAACATACGCGTAACGCCCTGACCATCGACCTCCGGCACGTTCATATTGGTGCTGCCGCCCCCATATGTGAAGGGTATGGAGGTCGTGCTGTTGGGGGGGATTGTTCTTTGTACGCATTCACCCGGTTCTATGGGATCTGTTTCCTGGGTCAGGTTAGGCTGGACATCGCGCTGCACTGTTTCCGAGGTTCTTGAATAATCAATCACATCACTGGTGCCAATCGGTGGCGCTGTTGGCGCAGATTGAATGGCTGTACCTGCTGGCGTTGCGGGCGCGGCTTCCTGCGCGGGTGCGGCGCCTTCGCTACAGGTATGGTCATTCGTATCGCCTATCGAACATTGCGCATATGCCGCCGTCGAGGCACATGTAATAAGAATCATAGATATACAGGAAAGGATAAATTGCCGCATAGGTGCCCCCTCTAGCGTGCCTAAAGACACATTTCTAATTATTATAGATTATACCATTTCGCGCGGGGCCGTGCAAAAAACCGCAACCGGGGATCTGACCGCGGTTTTCCGAGGATTTTCCGGGATTATTCGCAGGAGCCGCAGGCCGTATCGCTGCCAAAAGAAGCGCACAGGGGGGCTTTCCCCTGATTTTGAATATTCAGATAGTAGGTTTCTCCCCTCCGCAACATGCAGCCTTGCTGACCGCTGGCCCCAGCCTCTGTGAGGCTCAGGCTATTCTGGTTGTGGGGATCAGAGCCTGGCAAGTTCGCCTGCGCGTGGCAGGGACTCGCAAAATCATTCTGGACACTGGGCGCTAATCTGTTGAGGGGGTCATAGCCCGGCACGCTGGAAATAAACAAGCGCGTCACGCCGCCAGCAGCCACATTTATATTGCTGTAGCGGTTATCATATGTGAAAGGGATGGCTGTCGTGCTATGCGGGGGTAGTACGCGTTGCTGGCATTGGCCGGGTTGCAGCAATTCATATTCCTGCGTCAGGTTTTGCTGGACGCTTTGCGCCCTGATGGTCGCGCTGTTGTAATAATCTATAGGTTCGCCGGAACCTAAGGGTTTTACCACAGTTGCCCCGCCCATGTCCGCGCTTTTGGGTTTCGATGAAGAGGATGTAGCGAAACTGTTATTAAATGCCAGATCACCGTTAACCAGCGCGGTTGAATCGACGGCCAGAACAGCGAAAAACAAAATAGCGATTGAATGCTTGAATATCCGGTGCATGATTCCCCTCTTGCATGCCGTATCACCCAGGTTTTCCTGATTATATCATTTTAATACCCCTGCAGGTAAAGCCCCCACAATTACAAAGTCGCGGAAAGTCAAAAGCCCCGGATAACCGGGGCTTTTCATGAAAAGAATATTTATTAAGCCGCTTTTGTAACAGCCGCCGGATCCAGCTTCAGGCCTGGGCCCATTGTCGAAGATACGGAAATCTTCTTCATGTATGTGCCTTTTACGCCTGACGGTTTTGCCTTGTTGATGGCATCGACGAAAGCGATGATGTTTTCCACCAGAGCTTTATCAGCGAAGGACGCTTTGCCCACGCCCGCGTGAATGATACCGGCCTTTTCAGCACGGAATTCAATCGCACCGGCTTTGGCAGTCGCCACAGCGCCTTTAACATCCATTGTCACCGTACCCAGTTTCGGGTTCGGCATCAGACCACGTGGACCGAGGACCTTACCAAGACGACCGAGCAGCGGCATCATGTCTGGTGTAGCAATGCAGCGGTCGAAGTTGATTTCGCCTTTCTGCACCTTTTCCGCCAGATCTTCCGCACCAACGATGTCTGCGCCTGCTTTCAGAGCTTCTTCTGCTTTCGCGTCCTTTGCGAACACGGCCACGCGCAGTTTTGCGCCTGTGCCATGTGGCAGCGAAATCATGCCGCGAACGGCCTGGTCAGCGTGACGTGGATCGATACCGAGGTTCAGCGCGATTTCGATGGTTTCATCGAATTTACGCACTTTCGCAGCGTCTTTCAGAACAGCGACAGCTTCTTCAACAGTGTAGAGTTTTGTACGATCGACTTTTTCATTGATCGCTTTGAGTTTCTTACCAACAAAAGCCATCTTATGCCCCCTTCACTTCGAGGCCCATGGAACGTGCGGAACCTGCGAGGATCTTCACGGCGGCATCGATGTCGTTTGCGTTCATGTCCTGGATTTTCTGTTCGGCGATTTCACGCAGTTGTTTTGTCGTGATAGAGCCAACGATGTCACGTCCGGGCAGTTTAGAACCGCTTTTCAGTTTGATCGCTTCCTTGATCCAGTACGTGTTGGGCGGCTGCTTCATAATGAAGGTGAAGGAACGGTCTTCGTAAACCGAGATCACCACCGGAATCGGCATGCCTTTGTTCATTTTTTCTGTCTTGGCGTTAAATGCCTTACAGAATTCCATGATGTTCACGCCGTGCTGACCCAGTGCTGGACCAATCGGCGGTGACGGGTTCGCAGAACCCGCCGGGATAATCAGATTGATATATCCGGTTACTTTCTTTGCCATGTAAACCTCCTAAACAAAGAACGAGGCTCGTGGTGCGGCGGCCGGATGGTCTTAGAAGCCCGGTATGGCCTCCCACGAAAATCCCTGAAAAACCTTTCTCAGAGACGCGGCAAATTAGGGGGAAGTCGCAGAAAATGCAAGGTTTTTAGTAATTCTCAAATCAGTTATTGCATTATGTAAATTTTTAAGCTATAACTATGCCCAGCTTTAACAAACTACAGAGATTTTTTAAAGATCATGTCTAAACTTTTTAGCACTTTATCAATTGTCGGCGCAGGCCTTTCGGGATTTACCGTCACAAATCTTGCCCGATCATTTGGCGAAGCTGCCACCCCGACGGGCATTGTCATGAATGTGTTAGGTGTTGCCCTGGCTGCCGGAGTCACCGCGTTCTGTTACAAAGCCGTCCCCAAGCCTTAAGCTGAAAAAAACCCTCCGGGATTTACTCAGGCTGCACGCATATGCGATGGGGCTTGCGTAATAATTTTGGCGGCGTTTTTCTCATAATACTCACGCGCATAGCTTTGCCCGCGAACAAACGCTTTATCGGCAGCAGCAAATAGTTCGCGTATTTTTGCGTATTCCGGCTTGTCGTTGCGGTCCATATAGGCGCGCACGGTTGCAACTTCTTGAGGTGTCAGTGTGACATATTCGATGCCATGCTTATGATCACCCAGACGGACCTTAAGGTTGTCGGCTGCCCCAGGGTAGAAATTCGGCCCTACGCCCGTGCCTGCGCCCAGCCTGCCTAGTTTATCGATGATATCTTCCATGCGATCAGATGAAGCTTGTGTCCACTGATGTCCAATAGTGGCAGGTTGCGCAGTCATGACGTAACTCCCTTGTGCTTTTAACAGGATGTTACGGTTGTAATCCCGATTTCTCCCTTATGTCAAAGAATCAGTGTAATGGGGGGGAAATTCAGGCACGACAGGCCATATGGCCATGAACCTGCTGGCGATCTTCAAAAAAGCGCTTCACCGTGGCAAAGTCGCCCTCGATACGCGTAAGCAACTCTTGTTTGTCAGCCAGAGAGGCAGCGTCTTTGCTTTCTGCTTCCTTGCATATAGCCAATAAATTATTGGCGCCGATCTGGGCGGACGACCCTTTCAGTTTGTGCACCACCTGTTTCCATTCTTCGGTGGATTTTTCACCCTGTATATGCCCGCGCATCACGCCAAGGATTTCTTCTCCTACGCTCAGGAATATGCCTGAATATATTTGCTCCTGCTTCGGATCGCCATCAGTAAACAAGGCCAGATGATCAAGATCGACAGGCACGTCATCCGGGATATTTTTCCTGTCCGGCGGCGGGACAGGCGCGAATGATTCCGTTGTGGATTCAGGCCTGAACAGCCAGCGCCCCAGTGTTTCATACAATTTACCAGGGTTGATAGGTTTTACGATATAGTCGTTCATACCGGCCTGCAGGCATTTTTCACGATCGCCTTCCATGGCGTGGGCTGTAACAGCAATAATGATTCCCGGAGATTGCCCCTGCTCTTCCTCCCATATGCGTATCAGGCGGCTGGCATCAAAACCGTCCATCTCTGGCATCTGGCAATCCATCAGGATCGCCTGATAAGGCTGATCCGCCGCCTTGACCTTCTCCACCGCAATCCTACCATTCTCGGCCTCATCAACGTGTGCAAAGCCCATTTTCTTCAACAGCTTGCGCAGGAACATCATATTCACCGGGTGATCGTCGACGGCCAGTATCCTCATCACCGACAAATCCGGCATCATAACGATCCTGTCTTCTTCGTCACTGGAGAGGCCGGTTGTCGTGTCGGCAGAAACCATTAACGGCACACTGATCTTGAAAACGCTTCCCTCTCCCGGTTTGCTGGACAGGCTGATCTGCCCGCCCATCATTTCCGCCAGATCTTTTGTAATTGTCAAACCCAGGCCCGTACCACCGTACTTGCGGCTTGTCGATCCGTCTGCCTGCATGAATTTCTGGAATATCCGGTCATATTTGTCTTCAGGAATTCCGATGCCTGTGTCTTCGACGCTGATGATGATTGTTTCTTTTCCGTCTTCACCCCTGCCGCCGGATGTAACGCGCAATATAACGTGCCCTTTGTCCGTGAATTTAAGCGCGTTGTCGATCAGGTTGAGCGCCATCTGGTTGATACGCAAAGAATCCCCCATCACATGAACGGGCACGGAGTCTTCGTAAATGAATTTCAGATCGACATTCTTTTTGGCAGCGACAGGTTGCTGCACACTGACCACGCTTTGCAGGCTGGCGCGCAGGTTGAACGACACGGTCTCCAGAACCAGTTCGCCAGATTCTATTTTCGAGTAGTCAAGAATGTCGTTCAGCAGCAAGAGAAGGGATTTGGCGGAGCTTAAGACGGCCCTTGCCGATTCTGCCTGATCGTCATTGAGATCTGTCCCAGAAAGAATTTCCGCTAGGCCGATGATTCCGTTCATGGGCGTTCGCAATTCATGACTCATATTCGCCAGGAACTGCGATTTCGCGATACTCGCGGCCTGCGCCTCTTGTCGCGCCCGGTTGAGACTTATGATGTTCTCGCGCAGACGCTGCCCTAGCTGAATACTGTTGTGGAATGTCTTGTAAAGCAGATCAGGGGATTCCCCTGCCGCTTCCGGCGAAAGCGTTTCCTGCCTGATCCCCAGGGAATGATCGATGCAGGACAGAACCCTGCTGATATCCATGAACTCATCCACCAGGTCAAACTGCTTTTCATAGGATTTTTTCTCCGCAAGCAGTTGTGCTTCGTCCAGATTTCCCTGCCCTGATTCCTGCCTGTCGATCAAAATCCCCAGATCCCGATTCAGGCGATTGGATTCATTTATAAAATTGATCAGTTTCTGAATAATCTGAACGCGCAATTTGTTCAGGATGGATACTTGCTGCAAACGGCACTGGCTGAAATAATTCATATAGCGGGCATAATGTATCGGGAATTCATTGATAAAGCGGTCGTGAAAAAGTTCCCCTTCGCGGGTTCTGAAAAAGACAACCGCCGACAAGGTCTGATTAATATTGATGCCGAACAATTCGCCAAAAGTGGAGAACCCCGCAGCAGGCATAGACCACAGATCGTCCATGCCCCCCAAGTTCCGGGCGTTGTTGAGGCGCCTGAGTATGCAATCGTTTAAAATCGCCCCCACAGGGGCTGGCTTGCCCTGCAGAAAACTCTCCAGATCTTTCCTGGTCTGTTCCACAAAATCTGTGGCTTCCAGAAAGAACAGCTCATCGCCGGGATTCACATCGCAATAAAACTCAACACTGCCATCGGCATGATTGATTTTTGCTACCGACCGGACAAATAACTCACCATCAACCTTAATGCCGAATGTATGACCGGAGAGGTAGTCATCCAGTTGATCGACAGAACATGCCAACATCTGGCACATGGCATCCACAGGCGATAAAAGGTCCGTAGAATTTGCACGCATAACGGTTTTGATAGTACGGCAGGCGCTTTCCGCCTCGATAACAACGAATGACTGGCCCGTCATCCTGAAATTTTGCGATTTGAACGCGCTGAACCATGCGCCTTTTGCCATTTTACAAAAAGCCACGATAGCATGGTTCTGCAAAACATCCTTGCCATCGAAAAGATATGTATCGCGAAAATCCAGCTTGCCCCCCGCTGACCCCCCGACGAACAGACAGGGGAATCGTCCACTGGCATACACGGCTTCCATCAGATAATTCTCGGAAGCCGAAAGACCGTCGACAAATGTCAAAGCCAGCGTGTCGCGCGCTGTCACGGGGAAATTTACCGGAAGCTCCTGTAAGCAATTCCTGATTTTTTCGACGCGCTGATCCTTGGACAGGACAATGTCCTTGCGCCGTATATCTTCGCTGAAAAGCGGCACGGCGTGAATGCTGATCTCCGCGATGATATCCGCGCTGAAAAGTTGCAGAACAATTCCCGGGGAGTGAGAAGAATCAGCACAGTAAAGCGATCCCGCGCCATCGCGGGCGCTGCATAATTCACCCGCTGTCGATACGGCCAGAAACCGGCTATCGCCCGCCACCGCCTTTAGAGTCCTGCAGGTTACGTCGAAGTCCAGTTCCGGAGATATAAAGGCGATAGCCAGCGCCGCGCGCTGGCCTTCTGCTAGAAAGAAATCCCCCGCCGTTATATTGCCGGCATTGCCAGCATAACGCCTGACCACCACATAGGGGCCTTGGGAGACAGCATCATTTCCGGAGAAAATCTTGCTTTTGGATGTATCCGTCATACTCTTCCATACAATTCGCCCGTACTTAGCTTATTGTATGAGAAAAGCCATTTCTTTCCTGTTAACGACCGGAAGGGGCCTATACCAAAGATAGATTAAACCTTCTCAACCTGGCTGAATTCCAGTTCCACCGGCGTCGCACGACCGAAGATCGAAACGGATACTTTCAGGCGGCCCTTCTCTTCATCGACCTCTTCAACCGTACCGTTGAAGGAAGCAAACGGACCTTCGGTAACTTTGACTTCTTCGCCAATAACGAAGGATACGCTTGAACGTGGGCGCTCGACGCCTTCCTGAATTTGCTTGATCAGGCGTTCAGCATCTTTATTGCTGATCGGCGATGGCTTGTTACCTGCCCCTAAGAAACCTGTGACCTTTGGCGTGTCCTTGATCATGTGCCAGACTTCGTCTGTCAGTTGTAGTTTAGCCAATACATAACCAGGAAAGAACTTGCTGTCTTTTTCCTGCTTTTTGTTGTTTTTGACTTCGACCACTTTTTCAGTGGGAACCATTACTTCTTCAACTTTGTCTTCGAGACCTTGTTTACGGGCCTTGTCGAAAATCGCTTCGGCAACTTTCTCTTCGAAACCTGAATAAACGTGAAGAACGTACCAGCGTGCTGTTGCTGCGGATGCCATGATGTTGCTCTTTCCTTTAATAAATTAATTAGTTCAGACCGAGAATTTTGTTTACGCCGAACGCCAGTATCTGGTCGGCAACAAAGAGGAATACAGCCGCCAGCATAACCATGATGAATACGGCAATAGTGCTGCTGGTCAGTTCCTGGCGTGAAGGCCATGTGACCTTCTGCATTTCGATTTTTACCTGACGCACATATTCAACGGGCGAAAACTTGGCCATATATTCCTCGGCTTGTTAAAATTCATATTCGTTACATCGTTCCCGCCAAAGGTTCGTGTCGTTCGGCGGCGGCCGTTTGAGATGAACCAAATTGTCAGGAGATAGGAAGAGTTTTAACCCAACGCCTGCGCCCTGACCAGCAAAAAATGAAAAATTTGCAGGAATCAGCGTTCCTGGTGGCAGAGAATCTGGTCTTCGCCCGGGCGGCTGAAGAGGCCTTTATCGCCATTGATCCAGAATGTCGTGCCTGTATCAGCGGTAAACCGTTCGCCGAAATCAGACGGAACAGACTGAAGCACCCCCTTGAAATAAACCTGGCCATCCAGCGCATAGGTGACATCAAGATGACGGCGGTTGACACCCGGGCGTGCCGTGATCAACCCGCCCGTTACGCAGCTGTAGTGGCTTTCAGGACCGCCGATCACGGAATCGACCGTCTGGCACCCGCCAAGCGCCAGAAACCCAAGCCCGAGGGTAAGGAAATGCAGCATTCTCATGAAAAGAGATGTAACCCGGTTCGGGTTCTGGCACAAGGGCCAGATTAATAATCGTTAAAAATCAAATAGTTATAAAATAAGAGCGAAATAACCCCGATATTTTAAATTTATTATGTAAATATGCTATACTGAAGATAGAACAGACGCCTTAAAGATAATAACCATAAGAAACCAAGAAAACGAGATCGGCCATGCAAAGCGACAATATCATCACGTCAGATCTGGACCCGCGAAGCGATCTGCCCGCACATATGCCCCGCATATTGACCCGAGAAGTCTTTTACAAAGGCCAAACGATTATAGAGCAAGGCGTTACCGGCAACCGCGCCTTCTATATTGAGCGCGGCATGGTAGAAGTCATGGTCAAGGACGGCCCTTACATGGTGCGTGTCGCCGTGTTGGGTGCAGGCGAGATATTCGGTGAAATGGCCCTGATCGAGCATAAGGAACGCTCTGCCACTGTGCGGGCCTTACAGGATACCACTGTTACCGTCATCACCAATAAGGAACTGGATGAGAAGCTGAACAATGTGCATGATAAGGCCGTGCGGGCCTTGATTCGCGTTTTACTAGCGCGTTTGCGCGGGGCCAATCGCGGTCAATTGCAACATTACAAAAACCTGGCTGAATTCCAGGACCGCATCGCCGGATTGGTAGAGAAAGTATCCAATGGGGTTGAAGCATCGAGGCGACAGCAATTCCGGAATGAAATTACGCCGCTGCTGGAGCAACTGGACAAAATGCTGGCCGAGTATCAGCGCTAATATATTATTGTCTTTGGTCTGCAAACAGCGTTTTCCTGCGCTGCCGGTACTCAAATATGAGTAGATATTCTGTGTTCCGGTTCTCAGAAACCGCTGTTTTTGACTCAAAAATCCTCCCCATGAATATCTTCATTTTTCCAGAGTCATTTTCCAAAATTTCTTAATAATAATAGGGCTTTACGCCCTCTTTGATTCATGTCATCTATTAATAACGCGACGATCCGTTACTTAATCGTACGCGGGGCCAGACTTAATGAGCCCGCACAACAGGGAGTATGACTATGAATCGGAACATAAGGAAGCTGGTAGCGGGTCTACTGGCCGCGACGGCTCTTGCAGGCACCGCGTGTGCAGCTGCTCCCCTTTCCCCACCTGAATTGAAGCCTGCCGCCATTCCCGCACGTGTCAGTGCGATTTATAAAAACGCAGCCCAAATGTGCGGCCCCATTACCGGCGGCGCCGCCAATCCGGTAATCGAACAACGTATCCGGGATTTCAATACAATCATCAACAAGTCAGCCACAGGCCGTGACCTGATGCAGGCGGCTGCAACCTATGATTCACAGCCTGCATGGATATGCTTTAAGAGTATCAAAGGATTGCATGCGGTATATTACACCGGCAACGGCGTATTGTCCGTAGGCTTGAACAAAAGCAATGACGAGATCGTTGCCGATGCGGCACATGAATTACGCCATTTGTTCCAGGACAAAGCGGGCATTCACAAAATTAAGCCGCGCGAAAAAAACGACCATATACATCTGGAATATGCGGGCGAAGCGGATGCCGAGGCCACAGCATCCTTACTAATGTGGGAGTTGAAGGAAGCCGGGCATGCCGGCCCGTGGAACGCCCATAACAACCCGCTGAATTATGGCCCCAAATCTATATGCTATGCACATATCTCAACCGCGTTCAAAGACGCCATGACACGAGGCGAAAGTAAAACCGATGCAACCCTCTCCGCTTTCAGGGCATGGTATCGTGATCGCGATTTATTATCTTTCTATAAGGATAGCGCCCTTGAGGGGGTAGATGTCGCCAAAGCCCCCATCAGCACATTGCACATGCATGAACGTACGCTGCAAAGCAGCTGTTATGAGGAAAGACCCGCGAATGCCGCACGCGGCTATGAGATACCTTCGCCTTACATCTCTGAGGGGATTAGCGGCGTCACAGGGAATTTACCCTCTTACAATATTAACTATATCCAGCATGGCGGCGGTTTACGGAACATTCTTCAAGGTCCCTGACCGTTAATACATACCCCATACCGCGTCTGCGTTTATTAAATTAGTAAAAGCAGATACACTCATCTGCCATGGATAAAGATGATTCGCCATCACCTACAGCCTTTCCCGAACTGACCCAAATGGTCACAAATGCCGGACGCGCCATTTTTGAGCAAGGGACGCCCGCCTTTCAGGCTTTCTATATTGAAGAAGGCCGCGTTGAGGTCAGCGTGCGCGAAGGTGAACATACCATCAAGCTTGCGGAACTAGGCCCCGGCGAAATTTTTGGTGAGATGAGCGTGCTGGAAAACCAGTTGCGCACAGCGACAGTTACCGCGCTGGAGCAAACAACTGTCAGCGTTCTGAAACGCGAAGATCTGGAAGCACGCATCAATAATATCGACGATAAATTTGTACGGTCGTTGATCGCAGCACAAACACGCCGGTTGCGTGACGCCAATAACAAGCAAATGCATTATTACCTGCGCATGGCAGAACTACAGAACCATCTGCTCGGCCTTGTGCAGAATGTAGGCCAAGGCATTGATGCCGAGAAACGCGACGATTTTACGCGCGAGATTGTGCCCCTTATGGAAGCGATGGAAAAGATCGTAAAAAAATATCAGGTTTGACGAGGCGGGAAATTTTTATAGCCGTGTTCTTTCAACCAGAATACCTGCTGTTTCAAAGGGTAAGGATTAGGCACCGATAATTTCTTCCAGAATGAAAAACTGGCGCCAGAAATTTTAGGCATATTGGCTGTCCAGCGCTCACTTGCCAGACCCTGTGACCCGCGCTGCATATTACGAATATTGTCATGATAGATTTTATGGTCGCAAGGATCATAATAAACGACCTCGGAACCCTTTTTGGCAAGAAATACTACAGAATGATTGTACCCCGTCGGTTTGTGACGAATGGTCGCCAGCGCCACACCGCCGTCGTACACATCAATTCCCGATTTTGTAACGGGGAGAAATTTTCTGGCTACCGGGCGTAATTCCGTTTGAAATGTTCCATTAAAGCCAGTTTTCAGCTCGCCCTTAAAGAAGGCAAAATCCAATTCGCGGGGCAAATCATAAAGCCTTGCTATCGTCGTAAGGCTCGCAGGGGTGCAGGTTACGTCGTCCAACTGTCGTATAAATACCCGGTCGAATGCTTTCTGGTTGAATAATGTTTCGAGCTTTAAAGCCATAAGATCCCCTGTTTTAGGGGACCTTAGGATAGGATTATTTGATATGTCAAATTTTACCCTTTTAAGCCTTCCAGCGCAGGACCGGTTCACGCGCAGCCTTGGTTTCGTCAAGGCGGCGGCGCGGTGCGGAGAGGGGATAGCTGTGAAATTTCTCGGCATCGCCTGCCTTCACATCCGAAGCCACAGATTTCATCACGGTGATAAAGCGATCCAATGATTCTTTGCTCTCTGTTTCTGTCGGTTCGATCAGCATCGCGCCGGATACCACCAGCGGGAAGAAGGTCGTCATCGGGTGCATGCCGTGTTCGATCAGCGTTTTGGCGATATCGAGCGTGGTTATGCCTGCGTCCTTTTGCAGTTTGTCGGTCAGCAGGCATTCATGCATGCAGGGACCTTCGAACGGTACATAGAAATCGTTCTGCAACTGGCTCAGAATATAGTTGGCGTTCAGCACCGCATCTTCTGAAACCTGCTTCAGGCCATCGGCACCGTGCGAGAGAATATAGGTCAGCGCGCGGATATGCATGCCAAACTGGCCCTGGAAACCCTTGAGGCGGCCCATTGATGTGTCGCGTTCACCTTCTTCCTCAAGGTGGTAAGTACCATCGGCATTTTTCACCACGAGCGGCATCGGCAGATAGGGGCGCAGTTTTTCATTGACGCAGATCGGGCCGGAACCCGGGCCGCCGCCGCCATGCGGCGTCGAGAATGTCTTATGGAGGTTGATATGCATGACATCGACGCCAAAATCACCGGGGCGGATTTTACCGACCAGCGCATTGAAGTTGGCGCCATCGCAATAGAAATAACCGCCAGCCTTATGCAGCAGGTCGGCACATTCGATAATATCGCGTTCGAACAGGCCGCAGGTATTAGGGTTGGTGACCATCATGCCCGCGACATCTTTACCGTCACCAAGTGCTTCTTTAAATGCTTCCACTGTCACGCGTCCGGATTCCTTGGTCGGGATGACGCGCAGCGTGTAATCACACATCGCGGCGGTGGCCGGGTTGGTACCGTGCGCGGAGTCAGGCACAAGGATCACCTTGCGGTGGCCCTGTCCGTTCATTTCGTGGGCGCGGCGAATAGTCATCAGGCCCGCGAGTTCGCCATGCGCACCAGCCGCCGGTGTCAGGCAGACGCCGCGCAGATTGGTGAGTTCACCCAGGATTTCCTGCAATTCGAACATGACGCGCAACGCACCCTGCACGGTTGACGCGGGTTGCATCGGGTGGATGCCACCGAAACCCGGCAGGCGCGCGATTTTTTCGTTCAGGCGCGGATTATGCTTCATTGTGCAGCTTCCCAAGGGGAAGAAGCCATGATCGATGGAGTAATTTTTGGTGGACAGGCGCACGAAGTGACGCAGCACTTGCGGCTCGGAGAGCTGCGGCAGACCGACTTTATCGCGTGCGGTCAGGCCGGTGCGTGATTTTGTACCCTTGGGTATCGGCAGATCGACGCCGGGGTGATCACCGGGGCCTTTCTCCCACAATAAGTTTTCTTCGTAATTCAGGCCACGGGTTTGATCCATGATGTTCATGTTGTTCTGTTCCTGTGCAACTTTTCCGCTTTCTGGAATTTTTCTTTCAGCAACCATTACAGCACCTCTTTCAGAGCTTTGATGAAGGTGGCGATATGTTCGTCTGTGGTCATTTCGGTCGCAGTGACGAGGAGTTTGTTGCCGTCCAGCGCCAGACCGGCGATGATGCCCTGAGCGGCCAGTTTTTCGACAACCTCTTTGGCAGGCTTACCAAGATCAACTACGAATTCGTTGAAGAATGTTTTGTTCTCAATCTTTACACCCGCTTTTTCCAGCGCATCAGCGAGATCGCAGGCACGTTCGTGGTTGAGAGTTGCCAGTTGCTTGAAGCCACCCTCGCCCAGCAACGCCATATGCACAGTGAAAGCGAGTGCCATCAGACCCTGGTTGGTGCAGATGTTGGAGGTTGCCTTCTCACGGCGGATATGCTGTTCACGGGTATTCAACGTCAGCACGAAACCGCGTTTGCCATCGGCATCCACCGTCATGCCACAGAGACGGCCCGGCATCTGGCGGAGGAATTTCTCCCTGGTGGCGAAGAAGCCCAGATGCGGCCCGCCGTAAGACATGGCCACACCGACGGATTGCGCCTCACCACAGACGATATCGGCTTCCACAGGGGCAGGTAGCAGGCCGAGTGATACGATTTCATTGATGACGACCACCAGTAAGGCACCGGTTTCATCGCAGATCTTGCGCCATTCGGCTAATGAATGCGGGGTTCCGTGGAAATCGGGCGTCTGGATAATCACGCAAGCGGTTTCCGCGTCGGGTTTACCCTCCGCCAGCGAAGCGCCGTGCTGGTTGTTTACGTAGGTGGCCACGACATCGCGGTAATGCGGATGCAGCGCATTACCAAGTACAACCTTGTCACGCTTGGTCACGCGCATCGCCATCAACGCCGCTTCGGCAGCGGAGGTCGCGCCGTCATACATGGAAGCGTTAGCGATATCCTGCCCCGTCAGCTGGGCGATGAAGGTCTGGTATTCGAAAATCACCTGCAGGGTACCCTGCGCAATTTCCGGCTGGTAGGGCGTGTAGGCGGTCAGAAATTCAGAGCGCTGGATGATGTAATCAACAGAGGCTGGAATGTGGTGATTGTAGCAACCAGCACCCAGGAAGAACGGGCCTGCGTTTGCCGCATGGTTCTGGTTCGCGTAACCGGAGAGCAGACGCTCAATCTCAAGCTCGCCCATGTGGTCAGCAATCCTGGCCTTGCCGTTGATGAAGGCTGCCTTCGGCACATCACGGAAAAGATCGTCGACGGATTTGACACCGACAGCGGCGAGCATGTCTTCGCGGCTTTTTTTGGTTTGCGGCAGGTAGCGCATCTTGCAGACCCCTGTAAAAAATGGTTTCTCACATTTGTCATCCTGAGCGTCAGCGAAGAATGACAATAAAAAGTTAGTCGAGAGACGCCGTGAATTTGTCGTAGGCGGCACGGTCCATCAAGCTTTCAAGCTCGGCGGGATTTTCAATCTTGATCTTGGCAATCCAGCCTTCTTCGAGTGATTTTTTAATCAGTTCCGGATCACCTGAAAGGTTGTCATTTACGGCGACAACCTCACCAGCGACAGGCGTATAAACTTCGGCAGCCGTTTTGACCGATTCAACAACAGCGAAGTGCTCGCCCTTGGTCAGTTTACGCCCCACTTCCGGCAGTTCAACGAACACGAGATCGCCCAGAGCATCCTGCGCATAGGCCGTGATGCCCAGAACGGCGACATTGCCGCCCTCGATCTTCAGCCATTCATGTTCTTTCGTGTATTTCAGATTGTCAGACATTTACTTCTCCTATGCTGCTAAATTTTTTGATTTGCCTTTACGCGGCGGCCTTCTTTGCCGATTTGGTACGGGCCGGAATGAATGGTAACGCCGCAACCTCTGCTGCGATATTGTTACCCCGCACGGTCACGAAAATTTTCGTGCCGGGGTTGGTGTAAGCCGCATCGACATAACCCATGCCGATGGAGTTTTTGAGCGTCGGCGAGTGACCACCGCTGGTGAGTGCACCAATCACTTCATTTTTATCGTTACGGATTTCAGCGCCTTCGCGGGCGATACCTTTATCGATCAGTTTTACGCCGACGCGTTTGCGCTTCAGAGTTTTGCCGAGTACGTTGCCCGCACCGATGAAGCTTTCATTCCCCTTACCCATTACCCAGCCGAGATCGGCTTCGAGCGGTGTGGTTTCATCATTAATGTCGTGACCGTAAAGCGGATAACCCATTTCAAGACGCAATGAATCGCGCGCCGCCAAGCCAATGGGCCGCACCAAAGGATTTGCCAAGAACTTCGCCCATAACTCCGGCGCTTTCATCGCAAAAACGCTGATCTCAAAACCATCTTCGCCTGTATAACCCAGGCGGCTTACGATCAGTTCATCGACATACATCATGCGCATATAGCCAAGCGCGCTGGCGTCGATCTTGAGTACTTCGCGTAGCGCCTGTTCCGCTTTGGGACCTTGCAACGCGATCAGGGCCCGATCATCAAGACGTGTAAGTTTCACATCAGCGGGCAGATGATCATTCATCCAGGCAATGTCTTTTTCCTTGCAGCCTGCGTTGATAACGGAAAAAAATTTCGTATCATTCACACGTGTGATGATCAGGTCATCGACAATACCGCCCTGCGGATTTGTCATGACGGTATATTTGGCAACGCCATGCCCGGATTTTGCAAAGTTGGATGGTGTGATTTGCTCAAGGAACGACACGACGCCAGAGCCTTCGAGATAAACCTGCCCCATATGCGAAACATCGAACAGACCCGCACGGCTACGCACCCATTCGTGTTCCTTCAGCACACCTTCTTTATAATAAAGCGGCATGTCGTAACCGGCGAACGGGCCGGTTTTAGCGCCAGCAGCAATGTGGGAATCAAAAAGCGCGGTTTTGAGAGTTGTCATAGTCTTATAACCCCTGTTGATCAGGTACTATAGACAGTCAAAAGGGGCTTTTAACAGCCCCTTTCCTTTATTTGTCCGCCTTATTTTTCGGCATTTTTCGCACGTTCAATGCCTTCGACGATCATTTTCTTGGCCGTCGCGGCATCGGCCCAGCCATTTACCTTTACCCATTTACCGGGTTCAAGGTCCTTATAATGACTGAAGAAATGTTCAATCTGGTCACGCAGGATCGGACGGATATCGGTGTAGTTCTCGATATTGTCGTGGTAGGGGTGCAGCGCCGCCACAGGGACCGCAATGATTTTCTCATCCGTGCCGGCGTTATCTTCCATCAGCAGCACACCGACCGGGCGGCAACGCATGACAGCACCCGGCATCACAGGGGTGCGGCCAATCACGATTACATCGACGGGGTCGCCGTCGCCCGAGAGCGTATGCGGGATGAACCCATAGTTGCCGGGATAGTACATGGGCGTATGCAGGAAGCGATCAACAAACATAATGCCGCTTTCCTTATCCAGTTCATACTTTACCGGCACCCCGCCCATCGGATTTTCGATCAGGACGTTGACTTCCTCGGGAGGATTTTTGCCAATTGATACTTTGGACAGAAACATAAATATAAAACTCCGGCACGGCTGTTGTTTTCTGCGGTGCAGCATAAAGTAATAGTTAGGGAATTTCAATATTATACGGGAGTTTTGATAGTGGCAGGGGCAGAAGGATTCGAACCCTCGACCTGCGGTTTTGGAGACCGACGCTCTACCAGCTGAGCTATACCCCTACGACAGGCCCTTTTTAACCACAGAAGTTCCGGGATTTCCAGTGAAAATTTGGCGTAGCAAGAAAAACCCCTGAAAAACAGGGGTTTCTTACTAATTATATGTCAGCTTCTGACCGGGCTTCGGGCCATTATCCTTGGCGCTATAGGGGATAGAAAGGCTGCTAACAATCGTGCCATCCTGGTCAACGCTGTGCAGAATAACCGGATGCCCCCACAGATAGTGGAAGTGTTTTAATGTTTCCAGGGCTTCCCCTTCATCAATGGGGATGCCATTCCGCATAGTGTGCTGCAATGTCAGGGCACGATCACCCTTGAAGTTATATTTCGCCACTTCAATCTGCAGTTCACGTTCAGCCAAGCGATACTGAGATGCGAGATCTTCGCGTAAAGCCCTGAAGCCAGAGTCGTCATGAATAGAGGTGACAACATATTCATCTTCTTCTGCATCATCCTTGATACAGAATAATTTGAAATCACGAGCCACTTTCGGTGAGAGGAATTGCAGAATAAAGCTCTCATCCTTAAAGCGCTCCATAGCATCCATCAAAGTGGGGATCCAAGGCTTACCCACAATATTGGGGAAGTACTTGCGGTCTTCATCTGTCGGCTCTTCGCACATACGGCGTATATCGCGGAAGATGGCAAAACCCAAAGCATACGGGTTAATGCCGCTATAACGGCGCTTATCATCAAAATCAGGCTGTGTCAGAACACCTGTATGTGAAGTCAGGAACTCAAGATACATACCTTCGCTGATAAGGTCCATCTCACGCAGGTCTGTGAGCAATGTGTAATGCCAGAAGCTGGCCCAGCCTTCGTTCATAAGCTGGGTTTGCTTCTGCGGATAGAAATATTGCGCCTTATCTGCAAATTGTGTCAGCAGGTTGCGCTGCCATGGCTTTAAATGCGGCGCATCGCTGGCAATGAAACGCACCAGGTTTTCTTCCATATCTGCCGGAATTTCATGCGCCGCTTTCGTAAAAGCATCCTTTGAGGACATTTTCACAGATGTACGGTCAAGAACGGGATCGTAGTTCTCGCGGCGCATCTCTTCAATTCTCATACGGCGAGCGGTTTCTTCTTCAGGTGTACGTTTATGTGGTTTGCTGTAACGGTTTACGGCATAAGCCTCAAGAGCATGAGCGGCATCAAAAAGCTTCTCTACCTCTTCAGCGCCATATCGTTCTTCATAACGGGCTGCGTCTTGTTCGAAACGCTCCATCATCGGCAGGATTTCATCTGCATCGGTAAACTGGCGGAACATATGGTTATTCTTGAAGAAAGAATTATGGCCAAAGCTGGCATGAGCGATCACCAACATTTGCATCAACGGCGTATTCTGCGTCATGCAATACGCGATTGAAGGATTGCTGTTGATCACAATTTCGTAAGCCAGGCCCATGCGCCCCTGTTTATACATTTGATCCTGAGAGGCACGCTCTTTACCAAATGACCAATGCTTATATCCTACAGGAATGCCCACAGATGAATAAAGATCCAGCATCTGTTCATAGTCGATGATGGAAATCTCGTTCGCATAGGTTTTCAGGCCGTATTTTTCGTGAGCAACAATCCCGATTACATGCTCAACCAGTTCAAGCCATGTTTGCGGGACATTGGCATTTTCTGACCCCGGTTTAAAAATTAACGGATGATCCCAGTCCTTTGCATTCTTGAAAATGTCCCTGCCTCCTTCATAGTGGGACAGAACATCTTCAATTTTCTTTTTGTAATCCGTATTTTCCTGCGTCATTTTTATCTCTTGTTATTTCTCAATGCGACGAAGTTTCCTATATCGATGGCGATGCCATACGTGCGCTGTGTGTACCGATCCCCGGCGTTTTCTCTTCGCGTTTCTTGAAGAATTCCCGGAATACGGGCCAGATATCCTTACGACTCTTGATTTGCGCCATCCAGAATTTATCACTGTGACTTTTAGCTAACTTCGCGTATGCGTCCCATAAGTTCTGGTGCGGACGCTCGGTGATTTCTGTGTAGAAATAACCCTGCAACGCGGGGAACATTTCAATCAGCATCTCGGCGCATTTTTCACTGTCGTTATGCCAGTTATCGCCATCTGAGGCCTGCGCGCCATATATATTCCACTGATCTGCGGGATAGCGTTCCTCTTGGATTTGTTTCATCAGCGTTAACGCCGATGAAACTATCGTGCCGCCTGTTTCCTGCCCATAGAAGAATTCATTCTCATCCACTTCTTCTGCTTGCGTATGATGGCGAATAAAAACAACATCGACCTTTTCGTAGTGCAATTTCAGAAAGCGGAACAGAAGGAAATAGAAAATTTTGGCCCTGTCCTTGGTTTCCTGGTCCATCGATCCTGACACGTCCATGAGCGCAAACATCACAGCTTTGGCTGAAGGAACCGTTTCAGGCTCGCTGTGACGGAATCGCATATCTGTCGATTCAACCCAGCTGGGAATCAATGAAATTTCCTTCTTCAGGTCGTTAACCTGGCCTTCGAGATCTTTTAATTTTGTTTCATCGTCTGGAGAGAGCAAATGACGCACGCGTGCCTTCATAGCATCCAGTTTACTTTCGCGGCGCTCAATCTCGTATTTTATAGGCAGCCATTCCTCTTCAGCAGCGGCCTCTATGTGGCTTTCATCATGTGGCTGCAGAATATCCTTCTGCTGATCCAATAGACTGAGGATCTGTTCGTTAATCGGCATGCTGGCCGCAAACATACGGCCCATACGGCGTTTGCGGGAGCGCGCATAATCAAGATTGGCATAGGGGCCTTGGGAAACATGGCCAGAACGACGCATCTTTGTTTGCTTGGCATCGGCATCCGTGCGGATATGCATATTTGGCAACTCGAGATCGCCAAAGAAGTACTCGAGGAATTCCTTTTCACTGATGTGAAAGATGAAATCATCTTCGCCAGAGCCATCTTCGGACGCGTTATTACCTTGTCCACCACCCTTGCCACGGCCGCCAGGCGGCTTTGGAATTGTGCTGCCTGCTACAAATTCCTTATTACCCGGATGTACGCGCTTATTAACGCCACCCTGGCCGCGATGGAATGAAGGTTCCCTTAAGTTTCTTTTAGGAACGATGACATCGGCGCCGCCTTTGCCAATATCTGTAACATTACCCCCGGAAATGGCGCGATCAATCGCCTCTTTAATGTGAGGCTTGTTTCGCTCCAGAAAACGCTGACGGTTTGCAGTGCTGTTACCTGTCTGGTCCCGGCGGTCTACGACGATAGCCATAAAGATCGCTCCCTTGAGTTCTTACTTTTATATAAGTGATTATCCCCGCCCTGTGCAGGGAATTAACACCGCCATCGAGATACCGATGGCGGTGGCTTTCAGCTTACTAGCTGACTTTATGTTTGAGGTAGTATTCTGTCGCGAGACGCACCTGCTTCGGTGTCCAGCCGCGTTTAACCATGTTATCAACATAGTTGTCGTGCTTTTTCTGCATATCGCTACTGCCTTTGGCGCTGAAAGAAATAACCGGCAGCATATCCTCTGTACCAGAGAACATTTTCTTCTCGATCACTAATCTCAGCTTTTCATAGCTGGTCCAGTCAGGGTTCTTGCCGCCATTATTGCCGCGCTCGCGCAGGATGAAGTTGACAACCTCGTTACGGAAGTCTTTAGGATTGGAAACGCCCGCCGGCTTTTCAATCTTGGCAAGTTCTGCTTCGAGAGCTTTGCGATCAAAAACCTCGCCTGTATCCGGATCGCGGTACTCGTTATCCTGAATCCAGTAATCAGCATATGTGAAATAGCGGTCAAATATATTCTGGCCATATTCACTATAGCTTTCCAGATAGGCCGTCTGGATTTCCTTGGACAAGGATTCAACAAATTCCCCTTTGAGGTTTTTGTTAACAAAACCCAGCATTTTCTCTTCTTCACTGGATTGCAGTTGCTTGATTTCATCTTCAAGCACGTACATCAGGTGAATCGGGTTCGCTGCGATTTCAGGCTCACCCTGCGCATGGAAATTGAACACTTTGGAAATGACCTTGTAAGCAAAACGGGTTGAAGAACCGCTCATGCCTTCGTCTACACCAGCCGCGTCGCGATATTCCTGAATGGATTTGGCGCGGGGGTCTTTGTCCTTAATGTTCTCACCATTGTAAACACGCAGCTTGCTTCCCAGAGATGAGTTTTCAGGCTCTTTCAAACGTGTCAGGATGGAGAATTGCGCCAGCATTTTCAGCGTACCAGGCGCACATGGCGCATCCTTTAGCTCACTATTGTTCAGCAATTTCTCAAGGATTTTTACTTCTTCATCCAATTGCAGGCAGTATGGCACCTTGATGATATTTACGCGGTCAAGGAAGGCTTCGTTCTTCTTGTTGTCCCGGAACGACTTCCATTCGCTCTCGTTAGAGTGCGCCAGGATCAGGCCTTCGAATGGGATCGCACCAATCTTCTCGGTACCCTGGAAACGACGATCCTGAGTAGCAGCCAGCAGAGGATTCAGAACCTTGATCGGCGCCTTGAACATCTCGACAAATTCAAGAACACCGCGGTTCGCCGTGCAGAGGCCGCCATCCCATGCGTAGGCATCAGGATCGTTCTGGCCATAGCGTTCCATTTTGCGGATATCGATCTTACCAACCAACGTGGAGATATCCTGGTTGTTTTCATCACCCGGCTCGGTGGAAGACAGGCCGACCTGCTTCAGCAATGAAGGGTAGACCCTCACAACTTTAAACTTATTGATGTCACCTTTTACCTCAGCAAGGCGCTTCGCTGCCCAAGGAGACATTGTGTCCGGGAAGTAGCGCGGCGCAATGCCGAACTTCTCTTCCAGAATTTTACGCTGTTTCGCGGCATGAGGACCCACGAACAGGCCTAATGGGTTTTCGTTGATGGGCGATCTTTGACCATCCGGACCAACCAAAGCGTAGAACGGCTCTTTCTCAGCCAGCGCCTTTACGCGGTCGGCCAGAGACGATTTACCACCACCCACAGGACCCAGCAGATAGAGAATCTGCTTACGCGCTTCCAGACCTTGCGCAGCGTGTGTCAGATGATCAACGATCTGCTGGATGGAATTATCCATGCCATAGAAGCCTTCAAACGCCGGATACACCTTGATGACTTTGTTCTGGTGTATGCGGCTTAAGCGCGGATCACGGCGCGTATCAATGGATACAGGCTCACCAATTGCCTTTAGTAAACGTTCGTGTACGGTGCCATATGCAGAACGATCCTTCTGGCAGATTTCAAGGTACTCGCCGATGCTAATGGGTTCGGCGTTTTGTTTTTCATAATCTTCTTGAAATCCTGCGAGGATGTCTTGGGCTGTACTGGACGACATAGGCGATCTCCCTGCTTTACTAGCGTGTATTGTTTAAGAGTTTTTTAAGTTGTCTTTCACGTAATTAGATAATCAGGTCCCTGTCAATAAAAAATTTGGACGGCAACAATGATTCTTCCGGGTATGTTGCCTATGCACAAACACCAAGTTTTTTTAATCTTAAGTTCACAGGCATACGATACGCCGCGAACAAAAAAGAAAGCCCCTCATCAGAGGGGCTTTCGAAATTTTTACTGAAGGAAAAATTACTTCAGGATTTTGGCGACGACGCCGGCGCCGACTGTACGACCACCTTCGCGG
>CAMLJM010000025.1 GCA_946480475.1 uncultured Alphaproteobacteria bacterium | reverse complement strand
ATTACGCCTTCCAGAACCCCATAATATCCATAGTCTCGCGCAGAACGGGTTCTGCCATGACATTAGCCTGCTCGGCGCCATCTTTCAGAATACGGTCAATGTCCTGAGGGTTCGCCAGCAAATCATTCATACGCGCAGTAATCGGTGCAAGATGTTTTACAGCCACTTCAGCCAAAGCAGGTTTAAAAGCGGACCATTGCTGCCCCCCAAACTCTTTCAGCACGTCAGTTTTGGTTTGACCGTTAAGCGCGGCGTAAATAGTGACAAGATTGTCGGCCCCTGCACGCCCCGCAAGCCCCTCAATCGTCGAAGGCAGCGGCTCGGAATCCGATTGCGCACGCTTGATCTTGTTGGCAATCGTTTCGGCGCTATCAGTCAGATTGATACGGGAGAGATCGGATTCATCCGACTTACTCATTTTCTTGGTGCCATCTTTTAATGACATCACACGCGTTGCCTCACCCAGAATTTGTGGCTCAGGTTGCGGAAAATGATTAACTTTATAACGCGTATTGAATGTCGAGGCGATTTCGCGTGAAAGCTCGAGGTGCTGCTTCTGATCTTCACCCACAGGAACATGCGTTGCCTTGTATATCAAAATGTCAGCGGCCATCAGGACCGGGTAGGCAAACAAACCAAGACCAACGCGCTCAGCATTCTTACCCGCTTTATCCTTGAACTGCGTCATACGCTCAAGCTTGCCCATCTGCGTAATGGTCGAAAGCAACCACATTAATTGCGAATGCGCAGGCACAGCTGACTGCGGGAAAATGATTGCAGATTCTGGGTCAACACCGGCAGCGATATAAGCAGCGGCGATCTCACGTGTAGACTTGCGCAAGGACTCAGGATCCTGCGGAATAGTAATTGCGTGTAAATCAACGACACAGAAAAGACATTCATCTCCTTGTTTCTGTAGCTCTACCCAGTTCTTCAACGCCCCGAGATAATTCCCCAGGTGAAGATTATTGGTTGGCTGCATGCCTGATAAGATACGCTTTTTCATAGATCATCCTCTTGTATTGTCGTCGCTTCTAGCGGAGTTGTTTTGCGGCGTCTAACAAAATATTTTCTGAGATCGCTAAAACGTAGAACACCTGTAAAGTGGGCGGCAATAAAGTAAATCGCACCACCACCGGAAACAAGCAGCCCCAATGCCGCGACTTCATGGCCAAACGACTTCTTAAACCAGGGCTGCAACCCCCAAGACATACCCAACAGGCAAACCCCCATCAGCAAGGAGCAGGCAACAATCTTAGGAACGGTTTTTTTGAGACGCTCATCAAACGCTGTTGCCTCATTCCCTTTCAGCCCCTTCCATAGGAAGTAACACTGCACCCATCCCGCAAGACCTGTGGCAAGAGCGATACCTGCAACATCCATAAATCGCGTCAGCAATAATGCCACGCCAATATTCACAATCGCCATAGTGGCCGCAATTTTAACCGGAGTCTTGGTATCCTGACGGGACCAGTAAGCGGATGAAAAAATTTTCACACCCACATAAGCGGGCAGACCAATCGATAAACATGCCAGTGCAGGCGCAGCGCGTGCCGTATCTGACGCACTAAACTCTCCACGCTCAAAAAGCACGGACATAATATCGTGGGTCACAAACACCAGCGCCACAGCAGCAGGCATGGTAAAGAACAAGCAATATTCCAGAGCGCGGTTAAACAGATCACGTGCTTCCTCCGTATTGCCTGCTGTCAAAGCCTTGGTCAGCATTGGCAACAATGCTGTACCCACGGCAATACCGACTACACCCAATGGTAACTGAAACAGGCGGTCCGCATAATAAAGGGCTGAAATCGCGCCGGCAGACAGGAATGACGCAATCATGATATCGGCAAATAAATTGACGTGAATAATGCCCGCGCCCAAAACACCGGGTCCCATCAATTTGAACAGCTTGCGAACCTTTTCCGTCATATGAGGGCATACCATGGGCAATTGAATTTTGTATTTACGCAGATACCACCACAGCCAAGCCAGTTGAATGACACCCGAGATTGATACAGCCCATGATAGCGCATGACCTACGGTCAGGAACTGATCGGCAATCAGCATGAATCCGATCTGGCATATATTGAAGAAGATGGAGGCTGCCGCAAAAGGTCCGAACTTGTCGTGCGCATTCAGCATACCACCGACTAAAGCCGCCAAAGACATCAGCAGCAAGTAAGGGAATGTAATCTGCGACATACCAACCGCCAGATCATACTGTACGGTCCCTGCCTTAAAACCCGGGGCAATTGCATAAATCACCCACGGCATCGCTACAATAATAATAAGGGTGAATATGCTGAGTATAGCCAGCATGGTCATGAAAGCCTGCCCGGCAAACTTCCCGGCTTCGGCTTCACCTTCTTTTTGCAATGTCTCGGAATAAAGCGGTACGAAGGATACGCTAAACGCACCCTCTGCTGTCACATGGCGAAAAAAGTTCGGCAGTTTGAGCGCCACAACGAAAGCATCTGCCACCGGCCCCGCCCCCAGAAAATAGGCCGTCATCATATCGCGGATAAAGCCGACAATCCGGGAAACCCCGGTCAGCCCGCCCACTGTTGCCATCGCCTTGATTAATTTCATGATTTTCCTAACCCGCCCTACAATAAAGACACTTGCATATCCATGACAAGCCCCTGTAGAAATATGCCTAAGAAGAATACAGGGAGAGCATAATAATGGAATACGAAGAAGCCCGCTGGCTTACGCGGCTTTTCAATCACAGGGCTGACCACTGCACATTGAACATGGGCCAGGTAACGATCTCCATGGAAAGCAGTCGGGGAAGCACTTTGACTGCCAACGCAAGAACCCCGTTTGAAATCGCTTCCTACCTGCAGTTTTTCCGGGACACAGAAATTCCGCTGCTGAAACGGGGTACATTCGACATGAAAAGCCAGAAAGACCTGCCTAACCCCATTATCTTTGAAGGGTTGGGCCGCTTTGTCGATCCCGAGACCAAATTGACGTGGAATGAAGAAATACTTGTGCGCTTTCGTTTTATGAACAACGATAGCCCATCGGAAATGTGCCTGCACGGCGATTTCAACCGTGAGGACCGTATCAATCCCATCAACAAGAGATCAGGCCCCAGCCTTAATCAGGTTATTTCCCTGATGTTTGGCGCTGAACAAAACTGGACAAAAATCAACTTTATCCCGCCCCACCTCAAGCCGCTAAAACTCGTCAAAAGTTAAGTCTTTCATACAAAAGGCAGCCCTGCTAATCTGCCGCGTATGAAACAAAAGCTTAATCCTGAAGGTGAGTGGTTTGGTACAAAACGCGTCAAGGCTGACGATAAAGCAGGCCTGGTGCGCGATGTGTTTGACTCAGTCGCAGACAATTACGACATCATGAATGATGTCATGTCTGGAGGCGTCCATCGTCTTTGGAAAGACCGCCTTATCCGCATGATACGCCCCAAGCCAGGTTTAAATTACCTGGATGTTGCAGGCGGCACCGGGGACATCGCATTTCGTATCCGTAAGGCTGCTGGTCCTACAGCAAAAATCACGATCTGCGATATCAATACGGAGATGCTGCGTGTGGGGCGCGACCGTGCCTTGAACAAGGGATGGGTCAATGATTTCGAATGGGTTACAGGCAATGCTGAATGCCTGCCCGTACCCGATAACAGCGTTGATGTTTACACCATTGCTTTTGGCCTGCGGAATGTGACCCGGATTGATAATGCCCTGGCCGATGCTTACCGCGTTTTGAAGCCAGGTGGCCGCTTCTTCTGCCTTGAGTTCAGTCGCGTGGAAGATCCGTTTTTAGGCCCTCTTTACGACCGTTATTCTGAAATGTTGATCCCCCGCATGGGTCAGCTTATTGCCAAAGATCGCAACAGTTACCAGTATCTTATTGAAAGTATTAGAAAATTTCCGCCACAGCGTGAATTGGTAAAGCGCATGGCCGCCGCCGGGTTTGCAACCGCCAAATTCACAAACCTGAGCTTTGGCATTGCCGCCATCCATCAGGGACTGAAGACCTGATTATCCACAGATTTCCTATTTTCCTTGGGATTTCATAGCGCTAGACGTTGCATCTGCCACGATTTTTCCTTATTTCTCTTATAGAAAACAGCCTCAGGAAAGTCCGGGGTTGGGCTTTCAGGTTTTACTTCCGTGAACTAGGGAAATAATAAAATGAGCAACATTCTTCGCAATATTACACCAGCCGTCGCCGTGATGGTTGCAGGCCTCGCAGGCGCTTACCTCGTATATGATAATTTCTTCACCGCTAAAGGTGATCAGGTTGCAACAATTGCACCAGCTGCTGGTGATATCAACGAAGAAAGCATCATCATCGCTGAAGCTGGCGCTCCCGCTGCCGAAGGCACTGTAGCGGTTGAAGTGACAGAAACACCTGTTGCTACAACAACAGAAGTTGGCGCTGATGGCTCAGTCACAACGACAACAACGGAAGTTACAACAACGACGACAGAAGTGGCGCCAGCTGTTCCAGCACCTGCTCCTGACTGCTCAACACTCGAAGCTGCTGCTACAGCCGCCATGGGTACAGCTGATGCAGAGAAAACACAGAAAGCAGCCGCTGAATGCCTGGCTGCAAAAGCATCTGTAAAAGCTGAAGGCGCTGCTGATGCAGCTGCTGTTGCTACAGACGCTGCTGCTTCCGCTGATGCAGCCGCACAAACAGCCGTTGATGCTGCAGTTGATGCTGACGCTGCTGCCGCAGAAGCAAAAGACGCTGCGAAAGCTGCTACAGAAGCGACAAAAGAAGCAGCTCCAGCTGCTGATCACGGCGCACACTAATCTGTATCTCGACCTTTCTCACGGAATTGTCTAGGATGGCCCCGCTGGCAACAGCGGGGTCTTTCTTATAAGCAGGAGATAAAAATGGACAAAATCAAAGTAGCGCTGACAACCCTTCCCCACGCTGAAGGCATCCCGTTGCCCGCATATGCTACCGAACAATCTGCCGGTATGGATTTGTGCGCCGCTATCGATACACCTATCACCCTTACGCCGGGGGCGCGCACATTGATCCCGACAGGCCTTTCCATCGCACTGCCCGCTGGTTTCGAAGCACAGGTGCGCCCCCGTTCAGGACTTGCATTAAAGAACGGCGTTACCGTACTGAACAGCCCCGGCACCGTCGATGCCGATTACCGCGGCGAAATCAAAATTATTCTTGCCAATCTCGGCACAGAACCTTTCACTATCGAACGTGGCATGCGTATCGCCCAGATGGTAATTGCGCGTCATAGCACGGCGACATGGGAAGTTGTGGCCGAACTGGAAGAAACATCACGCGGCGCAGGCGGTTTTGGCTCCACAGGCACCCGGTAACGGTCGATTTTAGCGGGGAAAAGCCCTTTTCTGGCCTTTTCCCCTTCCCTTGATTATCGTAAATTCAGGGTATGTCACAAACAGCCCTGAAAACAGCAGAAGCCTTCGTCGCCGAAGGCCATACGCCCATGATGGCGCAATACCACGCCGTCAAAGCGCAGTATCATGACTGCCTGCTTTTCTATCGCATGGGCGATTTTTACGAATTGTTTTTCAGCGATGCCATCACGGCATCGGCCATTCTAGATATCACACTTACCAAACGCGGCAAAACACAGGGCGATGAAATCCCCATGTGCGGCGTCCCCTTCCACGCGCACGAAGCCTACATGGCCAAACTGATCCGCGCTGGCCATAAGGTTGCCATTTGCGACCAGACCGAAACCCCGGAAGAAGCCAAACAAAAGCGTGGTTCCAAGGCTCTTGTAAACCGGGATGTCATTCGTGTGGTCACACAAGGTACATTAACCGAAGATGGCCTGCTCGATGCCCGCAGCAATAATTATCTCGCAGCCCTTTGCGAAGTTGGTGGCCAGTACGGCCTTTCATGGCTGGAACTTTCGACCGGCGAATTTCTGGTACAGCCCGTGCTGGAAAAAGATCTCGCCATGGCAATTGCCCGCGTCAGCGCCAGCGAACTGCTCATCCCGGATCGTTTAGTGCAGAAAGAAACGCTATTCGAACTTTTGGGTCTAATACGCGATACCTTAACAACGCAAGCGGCCAGCCTGTTTGATAGTGATAACGCGCGCAAACGCCTGGAAGACACATTTGGCGTCGGAACCCTTGATGCCTTTGGCGGCTTTAGCCGCGCCGAGATTGCCGCCGCTGGCGCATTGATTGATTACATTGATCGCACGCAGAAAGGTAAAATCCCACACCTTTCCCGTCCGCGCCAGATCATCGCAAACGGCATTATGGAGATCGATCTCGCGACCCGCCGCAATCTTGAAATAATCCGCACATTATCGGGCGAGAAAGTGGGATCACTGCTGGCGGCGATTGACCGCACCGTAACACCCGGAGGCGCCCGCATGCTGCAAGCGCGCCTGTCCGCCCCGCTTTGTGATGTCACAGCCATTAACCAACGCCTGAACGAAGTTGAAAGCTTCGTAAAATCTGCCAGCCTGCGCGGCCTGATACGGGACACACTGAAACAGGTGCCGGATATAGAACGCGCGCTTGGTCGTCTGACAGTCGGGCGTGGCGGCCCACGCGATCTCGGCATGATCCGTGATGGCCTGAAGCAGGCGGAGAACCTGCGCGCTTTTCTGATCGATGAACAAGTGCCAGCGCTGGATAATATTTCAGAAGCCCTGCACCAGCAGCCAATGATACAACAGTTGGCGGACCGTCTGAAAGATGCTTTGGCCGAAGACCTGCCTGCGTTGGAACGTGATGGCGGTTTTGTACGCGCAGGATACAGCGCCAAACTTGATGAACTACGCCTGATGCGTGATGACAGCCGACGCCTGATTGCCGCCCTGCAGGCCCGTTACCAGCAGATGACGAATATCGATTCCCTGAAAATCGCTTATAACAACATTCTGGGCTATTTTATCGAAGTCCCCGCCAAGAAGGCTGACCCGCTGTTAGTACGCAAGGGCGAAGAAAACACGACGGATAATCCCTTTATTCATCGTCAGACAATGGCAAGCGCCGTGCGTTTCACCACACCTGAACTTGCCGAACTGGAACGCGATATTTCCAGCGCCAGTGATAAAGCAATTGGCATCGAACTGGAAGTTTTCCGCCAGATGGTTGATGAGATCAGCCGCCTGTCCGAAGACATCGGCAACCATGCCCGTGCCGTTGCCGCATTGGACGTAGCAAGCGCCTTTGCGCAACTGGCCACCGATGAAAACTACATCCGCCCCACGATTGACGAGACTCTGACCTTTGATATCAAAGGCGGCCGTCATCCGGTGGTGGAGCAGGTTCTGCGCAAAACCAGCGGTAATGAATTTGTGCCGAATGATTGCGATTTAAGCAACCAGCAGCGCCTCTGGCTGCTGACCGGCCCCAACATGGCGGGTAAATCAACCTTCCTGCGCCAGAATGCACTGATCGTGCTGATGGCCCAGACAGGCGCTTATGTGCCCGCTGCTTCAGCACATATCGGCCTGGTAGATCGCCTGTTCAGCCGTGTTGGCGCGTCAGACGACCTCGCCCGCGGGCGCTCGACCTTTATGGTTGAAATGGTAGAAACCGCAACGATCCTTAATCAGGCGACAGACCGCTCGCTCGTGATCCTGGATGAAATCGGGCGCGGGACCGCCACATTCGACGGCCTGTCCATCGCATGGGCCTGTGTTGAGCATTTGCATGAGGGCAACAAATGCCGCTCTCTCTTCGCTACACATTATCATGAGCTGACAGCATTACAATCGCGCCTGCCTGCCCTTTCCTGCCATTCGATGCAGGTCAGGGAATGGAAAGGCGATATCGTTTTCCTGCATTCAGTGGGCCGAGGCGCTGCCGATCGTTCTTACGGCATTCATGTGGCGCGCCTGGCGGGTCTGCCTGCCGCTGTGATCGCGCGCGCCGAAGCCGTATTGAAAACACTGGAAAAAGGCGAACATACAGCAACCGTAACCAAGCTAGCCGATGACCTGCCGCTCTTCACTGCAAAAGCACCGGAGCCGCCTAAAGCCTCAGCGTTAGAAACACGCCTGAGGGACATCCAGCCCGACAGCCTAAGCCCGCGTGAAGCCCTTGATATTCTTTATGAATTAAAGAAACTGGGTACAGCCTGATACGCAACTAAGCCTTGAAAATCACATGACAGCCGCTTATAAAGGGGCTTCCCTCGCTTAAGCCCTTAAGGACAGGTGGCAGAGAGGTTGAATGCACCGCTCTCGAAAAGCGGCATGGGTGCAAGCTCATCGAGGGTTCGAATCCCTCCCTGTCCGCCATGAACAAGCCCCCTCTAGCGAGGGTTTGTTCATGGTGAATGGGATAGGATGAGAAACATCCGGTTCGACAAAACGCCACAGGCGTTTTGGACGCGTAACGCAGTGAAGCGCCCGCAGGGGCAAAAATGCAAGAAACGAGCATTTTTGATCAATCCTCCCTGTCCGCCATTTAACCCACAAGAACCAAAGCCTCCGGTTATAGAACGCCCGCGCTTATTTCGTGGTGACTCAACCACCGGCGCGTTCCTTGTTCGCTAACCCAGCCTAAAACAACATTCTGGCGAGTAATAGACCGGGCGCAATTGGATCTGTTTTGATCCCCACTTGCGGATGACCCGCAGCAGAACCATGGATGCGAATAGACCGTCCACCGGGAGCCAAAAGAGTTTCAAAATCGCTTAAACACCATAAACCGCTGTTATGTATCTAGCTGACCAACAAATCAGGAGGGCCATCATTCTGGAGAATTGTTATAGCACTTTTTACTGTGTCCTTATCAGACCAATCCATGGAAATGGCATGAGCACCTATTTCTTCAGCAAGTGTAGCTGGAGATCGCGCTAATAAAGTTAACTTGCTGGCATGCTTTGCCATTTCTTGCGAAGTCTCAGCCAGCATTCCTGTACCACCGACAACAAGTATTTTCATTCCTGCTTTCTATCGTGTTGTATTGGCGCAGTAAATAAACCGGAGAATTGCCTAAATAATGAAAACATACTTTTTCCCCGCAGAATTTAGTAAAAGACTATATTTTTAGCTATTGCTAAACATTAACCATTAAACTAAATATATGTTTGTATTGCAAATAATAAGGAGCATAGTCCAGACATGAGAAAGTCGCCTGTCAGAACAAGGCTTATAGCCATCGCTGTTTTTATGACACTTGTTTTTTCTAATGGACAGGCCTTCGCAGAAGATAAACTCAAGGCTGTCACCACATTCACCGTCATTGCCGATATTGCCCGCAATGTTGCGGGAGACGCAGCGATTGTCGAGTCCATCACCAAGCCCGGTGCAGAGATCCATGATTATCAACCTACACCGCGGGATATTATCCGGGCACAAGACGCGGATGTCATTTTCTGGAACGGACTTAACCTGGAACGCTGGTTCGAGCGTTTTTTACAGGATATTAAAGATGTGCCTAATGTTGTTGTATCCGAAGGTGTGGAACCGCTTTCCATTTATGAGGGGCCCTATTCAGGAAAACCCAACCCGCATGCGTGGATGTCAACGGAAAATGCCCTGATCTATGTTGAGAACATCCGTAAGGCTTTTGTGAAGATGGACCCGGAAAATGCGGACATCTACAACGCCAATGCCCAATCGTACAGTCAAAAAATTCAGGATCTGCAGGAGAATCTTGCCAATTCCCTAGAAAATATACCAGAAGAAAAACGCTACCTTGTCAGCAGCGAAGGTGCATTTAGCTATCTGGCCAAGGACATGGGAATGAAAGAGGTTTATCTCTGGCCGATCAATGCCGACCAGCAAGGAACGCCACAACAAGTCAGAAAGGTCATTGACCTGGTTCGAGAGCATCATATCCCGGTCGTATTCAGCGAAAGCACAATCTCGGACAAACCCGCAAGGCAAGTCGCAACGGAAACAGGCGCGCTTTATGGGGGCGTTCTGTATGTCGATTCCCTGAGCGAACCGGGCGGCAAGGTCCCTACCTACCTTGACTTACTGCAGGTAACGACAGGAACGATTGCAAGCGGATTCAAGCAGGCATTGGAGAAACAATAACTGTGAATGGATTTATCGAGCTTAACAATGTCGGCGTAACCTACCCCAATGGGCATACCGCCTTGGAAGGGGTTAGCGGAAAACTCCATGGCAAAAAAATCTGTGGACTTGTAGGGGTAAATGGGGCTGGTAAATCCACCCTGTTCAAGGCCATTATGGGATTTGTGACACCGACAACCGGAAATGTGACAATTGCAGGACAAGCAGTTCGCCGTGCCCTGAAAAACAATCTGGTATCCTACGTACCACAAACCGAGGAAGTAGACTGGAATTTTCCGGTTCTGGTTGAAGATGTGGTGATGATGGGGCGTTATGGCCATATGGGCTTTTTGCGCCATCCATCCAAAATCGACAGGAAAGCCGTGGACGATGCTCTGGAGCGCGTCGGTATGGGTGCTTATAAAAGGCGCCAGATCGGAGAACTTAGTGGCGGTCAGAAGAAAAGAGTTTTCGTTGCCCGTGCTTTGGCGCAAGGCGGCAAGATCATTCTGCTCGATGAACCATTCACAGGTGTCGACATTAAAACAGAGGAGTCTCTTATTGCGCTGTTCCGCTCACTGGCAGCGGATGGATGCCTCATCTTGGTTTCGACGCATAATCTGGGCAGTGTTCCCAGCTTTTGCGACGATGTAATGCTGATCAATAGAACCCTGCTGGCGTACGGACCGGTTGAAACAACATTCACACAGGAAAATCTTGCCAAAGCTTTTGGAGGCATGCTTCGTCATCATCGACTTGTCGGTACCGAACTGCATGATGATGAAGACGACCGCAGCGTAACCGTTCTTACAGATGATGAACGTCCGCTTGTTTTTTACGGAGAACGCGATGGACAAAAAATTACTAAACATGGCAGCAAGGAATGATTGACGTTCTGCTTGAACCGTTTTCCTATCATTACATGGTCAAAGCCATATGGATTTGCGCTCTGGTTGGAATGACGTGCGCCTTCCTGTCCTCCTATCTCATGCTCAAAGGTTGGTCGCTGATGGGCGATGCTTTGGCTCACTCCATCGTGCCGGGCGTGGCTCTGGCCTATTTATTAGGCTTGCCATACGCCATCGGCGCTTTTTTTGCAGGATTACTGGCGGCATTCAGCATGGCGGTGGTGAAGCAAAAAACAAAACTGAGGGAAGATACGATTATAGGGCTGGTATTTACAACGTTCTTTGCAATCGGCTTGCTTCTGGTTTCAATAAATCCTACTTCTGTGAATATTCAAGGCATTATTCTGGGCAATATTCTCGCCATCTCAGACTACGATTTAACACAAGTCGTAATAATCTCCCTGATTTGCCTATTTGTTCTAACCTTCAAATGGAAGGATTTCCTGGCCGTATTCTTTGATGAGGGTCATGCACGCTCTATCGGTTTGCCCGTACGGGTGTTGCAAGCCGTTTTCTTTACCCTCTTGAGCGCCGCTACGGTCGCGGCTCTGCAAACCGTGGGGGCATGCCTTGTCATCGCCATGGTGGTCACGCCGGGGGCCACCGCCTATTTATTGACCGACCGGTTCGGCAAACTCATCATCATGGCCATGGCGTTCGGCGGCATCACAAGCGCCCTTGGAGTTTACTTAAGCTATTTCCTCAATGCCAATCCGGGCGGGTTGATTGTAACGATGCAAGCGCTGATTTTTCTGATGACTTTCCTGTTTGCACCCAAGCATGGGTTACTTTATGCACGCCGCACCATCCGGCGTATGAAGAAGGAAGCCGGGCATGGATAGCATGATCACGTTCCTCACCGAACCCCTGGCGCATGAATTCATGCAGCGCGCGTTGCTTATGTCGCTTCTGATCGCGATCGTATGCTCAATTTTTTCCTGTTTCCTGGTCTTAAAGGGTTGGTCTTTGATGGGCGATGCCGTATCTCATGCTGTCCTGCCCGGACTGGCATTAGCTTTTGTTGCAGGTATCCCGCTAAGCATGGGTGCCTTTATCGCAGGTTTTTTCTGTGCCTTGGCCACAGGTTATCTGAAAGAACACAGCCGGATTAAGGAAGATGCCGTCATGGGGATTGTTTTTTCTGGTATGTTTGCATTTGGTCTTGTTCTTATCACCAGAATTGAAACTGACGTGCATTTACTACATGTGCTTTTTGGCAATGTGCTTGGCATTTCAAGAAGTGACCTTGTAAGCGCCGGAAGCATTGCAGCGCTGTGCTCACTGATCATGCTGGTCAAACGCAGAGATTTGATGCTGTATTGCTTTGACCCCGCCTATGCCAGCGTAATCGGATTGCCTGTCAGGATGCTGCATTTCGGCCTTTTGGCCCTACTGGCACTAACAATTGTGTCATCTCTCAAGGCTGCTGGAATTATTTTGGTTATAGCCATGTTAATTGCACCAGGCGCTATCGGTTTCCTTCTTAGCAAGTCTTTTGACCATATGTTGCTGATAGCGCTCGGAGCCTCTGTTTTCTCATGCATTACGGGAACAATCTTGAGCTTCCACATTGATGCGGCAACAGCGCCGTTGATCGTTGTTATTCAAGCCGGGCTATTTATACTGGCGCTTGCAATAGGAAAAGACCGACCGCTTGAAAAAGGAGACATCAATGGTAAGACCTCTCTCAAAGAAGCTTGATGCAAGACTTGCCGACCCTAAAGTACAGGCCAGTTGGTTTGCACGCGTGCGAGAGGCGCATCAAACAGAAACAACCGAAGATTACGTTGAACTGATCGCCGATCTGATAGAAGCCCAACAAGAAGCCCGTTTAAGCGACCTAGCTGCACGTTTAGGCGTTGCGCATGCCACAGCGAATAAGGTTGTGGCGCGCCTCAAAGAGGAGGGTTATATCGACAGCCTGCCCTATCGCTCGATTTTCTTAACAAATAAAGGGAAAAAACTGGCCAAAAAATGTAAGGAACGGCATCAGATTATTCTGGAATTTCTTATCCGGCTTGGCGTTGATTCTCGAACTGCCGAATTCGATGCGGAAGGTATCGAACATCACATCAGCGAGAAAACGCTTATAATTATGAAAAAATTTAAAAAGTAAAGAATTATTGACCAATATCAATGTAGAAATTGTTCAGGCTGGTGAAAATGATTTATGAGGCCAGATCTAAAACAGGCACTACTTAAGCACGAACGATTGGTACCGCGTTACACGAGTTACCCAACCGCGCCGCACTTCTATGCTTCCGTTCCTTATAATTGGTACGAAGCCCAATTAGC
This sequence comes from uncultured Alphaproteobacteria bacterium, assembly GCA_946480475.1. The sequence continues at coordinate 22,905 of CAMLJM010000025.1, read as the reverse complement.
CGCAATCCCTGCTGGCTCAGAATTATCCCTATATGTGCATATTCCTTTTTGCCCCAAGCTATGCTGGTTCTGCGGCTGCAATACCCGTATCGTCAACCGCTATGGCCCTGTTGAGGACTATCTTGCATTGCTGGAACATGAATTCAGCATAATATGGCCCCATATACGGGAAAAAAACTTAAAAGTATCTCACCTTCATTTTGGGGGCGGCTCGCCTACTATGCTTAAAAGCGCAGATTTCACGGCTTTTATCAGAATGCTAAAAGAGCATTTTGATTTTGAACCTGCTGCGGAAATTGCCATTGAAATCGACCCTCGCAATGTAAATAAAGACAAAATCAAAGCATATGGCAACAATCACGTTAACCGCCTGAGCTTTGGCATACAGGATTTTGACCAGAAGGTTATGGAGGCAGTTAACAGACCGCAGACATACGAACTGGATAAGAAAGTTATATCCATGTGCCGTGATCAGGGCATCGATCATATTAATATCGATATGATGTATGGTTTGCCATTTCAGACCGTAGAAACGATGCGAAATGGTGCCGAAAAGGCGCTTAGCCTTGAGCCAGACAGGATAGCCTTGTTTGGTTATGCTCATGTGCCTTGGCTAAAAAAGCATATGCGTTTGCTACCGGAGGAAAAACTGCCCTCCGCAGAAGAACGAATTGATATGTTTGAAGAAGCTGCCGCCATATTTGAGGATGCCGGATATATCCCGATTGGCATCGACCACTTTGCCAAGGAAGACGATAGCCTGACAACAGCCTTGCGTCAGAACCAGTTGAACCGCAATTTCCAGGGTTATACAGACGATAATGCTCCCTATTTGCTCGCTTTAGGCGCCAGCGCGATTAGCAGGTTAGATAGCACTTACATTCAGAATGAAATTTATATACCTCAGTATCGGGAAAAAGTAAGGAAAGATAGTCTCCCTGTATCAAAATATTATCAATCAACGCCTGAAGATAAATTGCGCGGAACAATTATAAAAGGTCTGATGTGCAGCCTGAGCGTTAATCCCATTACAGAAGCACAGCGACTTGAAATGGACCACCACGATTTTGATGGCTGCTATGAAAACCTGCATACGTTGGCACATGATGGCCTTATTAAGGTTACAGGCGATGGTACAGTTCATGTATTGATGCGCCAAGCTGCCCGCTTGGCAGCCGCCTGTTTTGATCAAAAACTCGAACCCAGTACAGTCAAACACGCCTCATCAACATAATAGAAAGAAGGCCTCCCCCGGAGCCAGAGGAGACCTTCCTTGTTGCTCAGCCAGCCGAGCAATATCAGAAGCGATATGATACACCTGTGCCAATAACCCACGGGTCCAGATCGACATCAGCCCGCACAGCGCCATTGTTCAATGAAGCATCAACATTGAGGAATATTTTCTTTACGTCAGCATTAAAACCCCAATGGTCATCTACCCAGTAATCAAAGCCAGCCTGCAGGGCCCAGCCAAATCCACCTTCAACATCCAGATCTGTAAAACCAGTACCAGAATCCTCGCCGTAGAACAGGGAATAATTCACGCCAGCCCCTACGTAAGGGCTGAACGATTTATCCGGCATGAAGTGGTATTGCAACGTCAGTGTCGGAGGAAGGATCATCGTATCTCCCAGATTGACTCCGCCCGTATAATCCAGCTGATGCTGTGCGGTCGCCAGAATCAATTCTGTCGATATATTATCCGTAAAGAAGTACGAAATATCCAATTCAGGCACCAAAGAATCGCCAACATCAACTTTGCCGCCAATGTTTACGGAAGAATCTTCATCGGGAACAACGCCTATAGCGCGCACACGTACTTGCCAATTGTCCTTTGCCCAGATATCTCCCTGGTCTTGCGCTGAAGCTGGCTGAGCCATGACAGCTAAGCTTAAGGCCGTGCATGCCAGAATTGTTTTACAAAATACTTTCATTGTTATCCTCACATACGATCAAGTTAATTACCACACAGACTATGCCTACCGCTTAGACAGAAGTACTTGACATTAATCAAGCTGATGTTTTCTCATCCTCATCATCCATAAGTATGCGGTAGGCAGCCCCATCCAGATCATCATACTGCCCCGCTTTCAGACTCCAGACAAAGGCTATCAGACCAATCATTCCCAGAACAAGGGCTAAAGGAATCATATAAAGAAGAATACTCATGCCGACCTCCGTAAGCGGAAAGCATTCAGAATTACAGCTAACGATGATAAGGACATGGCCAACGCGGCTATCAGGGGAGTGACATAACCAGCAATGGCAAGAGGAATAGCACAGGCATTATATAAAACTGTCATTATAAAATTTTCCCGAATACGCTTCTGAGAAAGCTTACCCATATCCAGGATAGTCAAAATTGGCCTCAATGTCTCGCCGGAAAAAACGATCTGCGCCGTGCGTCGCGCCATATCAATACCGCTTGCCGGTACTACAGATACATCAGCACCGGCTAAAACAGGCGCATCATTAATGCCATCACCGACCATCATAATTTTATGCCCACGTACGCGCAAATCCTCCATGAAACGGAATTTATCTTCGGGTGACATTTGGCCATGAACACTTTCAAGTTTCAACATTCTGCCCATATCCTGAACAATATCTTCACGATCTCCGGACAGAAGATGGATGTTCAGTCCGCGTGACTTAAGCTGATATATAATCTGACGCGTCTCGGGGCGTAATTCATCACGGAACAAGAATCGGACAGGTTGCTTACCTTCTACGGAAAGAATGATTTCCAGGGCCTGTGGCACATCGTTCGGAAGCACAGCGGACGTCGCCCACAAACGACGACCGAGACGAATCTCCCGACCATCAATCACAGTCCTCAAGCCTGATCCTGGAATCTCTTCCACCGTAAGTGATGATGTGTTTGCAGCACACAGAGCGGCCAACGCCTGCGAAAGAGGGTGACGACTATATCGAGCCATAGAAGCAGCCAGTTGTAAATCCTGAGGATCGATGCCAGAAGCATTTATGAGCATAGGCCTGCCACATGTAAGCGTGCCGGTCTTATCAAAAATGATTGTATCGACCGTAGATACTTTCTCCAGTACGTCACCTGATTGCACCATAATACCCTGCTTCATCAGGCGACCAACAGCCAAAACCTGCACAATCGGGACAGCCAGCGCCAAAGCGCAAGGGCATGTGATGATCAGTACCGTAGCAGCAATTAACAATGCATCCTGCCATGGCAGATGCCCTCCCAAGACCCACCCCAGGAAAGAGAGGAGAGCCAACAAATGCACAACCGGCGTATATAAGCGCGCCACACGATCAGCAATCCTGACATACCGGGCCTGAGAATCCTCAGCCTTCTCCATAAGAGAAATCATATGTCCGACCTGCGATTCATCGGCATTGCGTAACGTACGAATAATAACCGGCGCTGACAAATTGATGGTCCCAGACATAACCACATCACTCACAGTGACAGAAACAGGTAAGCTTTCCCCTGTAACAAGACTAGTATCAAGGTCGGTGCAGCCCTCAAGAACCTGACCATCTACAGGAATAAATTCGCCAGCCGCCACAAGGATATCCATATCCGGCTTGATATCACGGATAAGGACAGTACGCGGTTGCCCTTTCTCCAGCACCATTGCTGTACCTGCCATCATGCCAATTAGGTCAGTTGCAGCCTGCCTGGCCTTGCTGCGGGCAACGTGATCAAGATAACGCCCGATCAGCAGGAAAAACATCAGCATGACGGCTGAATCGAAGTACGCATGCTCACCGTGGTTGATAAGCTCAAACAGGCTCATTCCTGTTGTCAGGATCAGCCCCACTGAAATAGGCACATCCATATTTGTACGCCCTGCTTTCAAAGCACTCCAGGCAGAAAAAAAGAAGGGCCTTCCAGAAAAAGCAATCGCAGGTATGGCAATTAAGGCTGATACCCAATGCAGAAAGTCACGAACAGCCACGCCCATGGTTTGAATATCTGTCGTCCAAAGTGAGAACGACAACAACATGATATTACCGGCTGCGAATCCGGCGACCCCCAAACAAAGCAATAGAAAAGAACTTTCTTTTCCACTTTGGCGCGCCAGCGCATCAGAATCAAAAGGCGTTACTTTATAGGAAAGTCCCGTGAGCGTATCGGCCATCCTGTCGGCAAGCCCCAGGTCGCCACGCCATATCACATGAAGGCGCCTTGTCGAGAAATTGAGACGTACATAAGAAACTCCCGGCAGTTTACGCAGCGCGGACTCGATAGTCTGTATGCACGCAGCACAATGTGCCCCTTCCACCATGAAATATAAATGGTGGTCACCGGAAGATTCCGTTTTTACATACGGAACGACCCTGGAAAGTCGTGTTGTAACTTGCGGCGTTACTACTGACGAATAATAAATATCTGATGTGCCTGATAATGCCTGTTCTGCCATTTTGCGCTCACTTTTATATCCCATTCACCGGGCAACGGAAATTTTAACAAAGTTTGGTAGCCCTGCCCCTCCACCTCAGAAAGTCGATATGATGCATCATAACCATCCTGAACCGGGCGACGCAGGGTCGCCGTAACCTCTGCCCCCTCAATCACCTGCCCTTGCTCATCTTTAAGCACGAAAGACAGATTCGAATCGTTTAGCGTTATGGCGCTCGACCAGCCCCAGCTCCGTTGTTCGGCAGCAGCTTCTAAGGCCCTATTATAAGCCAAACCTTTCTCATAAGCTTGTTCCGTTACAACGCCCGTTTGGGTACGGACAGCCAGCGTAACCATAACCGCATCTACTGCGATAAATGCTAAGAAGAATAAGACAACCATCCAGGGTATGTATTTATCAATAGGTTTTCTTACACTTAAGGTATTCATTTTTTATCTCCACTGATAAACATGCTCGTATAGGAATCAGTATAGCCACTAGCATTGTCCTTTAATTCAAAGACAATATCCTGTGATGGTTTTTCTTGTGGCAAGGCCGTCACAAACAGATGGAAAGTCGAAACCTGGTCGGCCGTCACAGACAACATATCAGGCGTTATATGGCCAGCCCCCTTTATTTCAAGAACAGCACCAGGAAGATTCTCCACGCGCAGGCTGTATCGGTTATCCTGATGGGTCTTATTCAATATCTTGATTTCGTAACCATTCCGAATACTGCCGTCAGAGAGTCTGACCATCATAGGGTTACGATTATGAAGCGCATGTAATTCAAATGGTTTGCGTGTAAATTGCCCATAGACGACCAACCCTGCTATAAGAGACAATACCAGGATGTAATAGATCGTACGTGGCCGGATTATGTTCCATGAAGCCTTGTCATTAATTCCCTGTTCAATACGGTTCTGGGTATCATACCGGATTAACCCTCGGGACAATCCAACTTTGTCCATGATGTCGTTACATGCATCTACGCAAAGACCGCAAGCAATGCAATCCATCTGCAAACCATTACGTATATCAATGCCCATGGGACAAACCTGAACGCAGGCTGTACAATCAATACAATGGCCACGACCTTCCCAGCTGGCACCCGCCTTATGCTTACCCCTTGTTTCTCCGCGTTTTACGTCATAACCAATAATCAGGGTATCTTTATCGAACATGGCAGATTGGAAGCGTGCATAGGGACACATATACGTACATACCTGCTCTCGCGCAAAACCTGCCATTAAATATGTACTGAATGTAAGCGACAGAACAAATCCGATAACCGTAGGCGAAACATCTCCTTGCAATATATCAGACCAGAGTGAAGGAGCATCATTGAAGTAAAAAACAAACGCGCCCCCCGTCGCAAGCCCAATGAGCAGCCATAACGCATGGGTTAGCGCTTTCTTCCATATTTTTTCGAAGCACAGAGATTTTTTATCCAGTCGTTGACGGGCAACACGGTCACCCTGCACAAAATTTTCAACGGCAATAAAGAGATCAGTCCAGACAGTCTGCGGGCAAAAGTAACCGCACCAGACGCGCCCTAGAACGCTGGTTACAAAAAATAAAGCTATTGCAGAGAATATTAATATAGCTGTCAGGTAGTAAACTTCCTGTGGCCATATTTCTATAAAGAACCAATAAGCGCGCCGGGCAGGAAGGTCGATCAATATCGCCTGGCTAGGCGCATTTTCCCCCCGGTCCCAACGGATGAGAGGCGCCAAGTAATAGACCGCCAGAGTCAATGCCATGATCAGCCATTTCAAACGGCGATAATGCCCCTTTACCTGCCGCGGATATATTTTTTCGCGGCGGGCAAAAAGGCGAACAGCTTTATTGGCCACTTCTGTTTTGTTCGGGGCCATAGAGCTCAGGCTCATATGGGGACTCTCTTTCTTCACCACCACCCAGCGAGTGTACATAGACAGTCAGCTGGCGGATCGTATCCTCATCCAGACGCCCCTTCCAATAGGGCATAACCCCATTACGTCCGTAGAATATGGTTTTATAAATTACATCACGCGTATTCCCGTAAAGCCATATGGCATCCGTCAGATTAGGAGCGCCAAATTCGCGATTGCCTTTAGCATCAGGACCATGGCAAGACGCACATTTTTCCTGGAATATTGCATACCCGGGGTGAGCAGAATGATCGCCCGGCTTACTCAATCCTGCAACATAATCAACAAGCGTTGTGATCTGATCACGCTTTAGAATGCCATCAACACCGAATGACGGCATCAGCGAAATGCGTGTTTCATCATGGGGGGAACGAATACCGAACTGGATAGTCTGGTAAACCTCATCTATATGCCCACCCCATAGCCAATCGTCATCATTCAGATTGGGATATCCTGGGCTGCCCGACCCGCCTGTGCCATGGCATGTGGCACAATTATCTTTAAAGGCTGCAGATCCGCCTGCAGTAGCAAACGCATATAACTCAGGGTCATTCATGACTTGATCAAATTCAGCTCTATGGAATCTTTCGAGATATTGAGCTTGTCTTTGTGTGATTTCAGCCTGTTCGTGCTTAAGCTTGTCAAACTGCGTCCAGCCCGCAGTTCCTTTTGTAGCCCCTGAAAGCGTAGGCCATGCCGGATAAATAACCCAATACCCTATAGACCATATAATGGTGACATAAAAAACCCAAAGCCACCAACGCGGTGTCGGATTATTGAGCTCTTTCAAGCCATCCCATTCATGACCTGTCGTCTCGACGCCGGAGATTTGGTCGATTTCTTTTTTGTCGTTACTCATGATGGTCCTCATTCAGCGGGATATTCGCTTGCTTCCGGTAAGATGACCCCGAACCCGGCCTGAAAATCCAGATTGTCATCAGCACAAAGAAACTAAAAAAGAATATCAATCCTATTTGTGTTGCATGCGTAGCGATCCAATCAATCATGTGAACCCCCAGTACCGGATTGAATCTCTGGCTCGAAGTCTGTGAATTTAACCATGGTGCCCAGTACCTGCAGATAAGCAATCAGGGCATCCATTTCCGAAACCAGCATCGGATTACCGTCAAAATCACGGAAATTCAGGGGTCCGCCATAGCGATCTTCAACCACACTCTGATTATCGCTAGCAAAATGCGCCTGAGAAGCGGCGTCCTGCTCAGCATGCTTAATCATGTCATCTGTATAAGGGACGCCTGCAGCACGTAAGGCCGAGAGATGGTTACGCAGATCATAAAGCTTCGCACCGCGTCCAGAGAGAAAAGAATAAGAAGGCATAACAGATTCAGGCACAACAGCCCTTGGATCTTTTAAATGCGCGGTATGCCATTCGTCGGAATATTTGCCACCCACCCGGGCCAAGTCAGGGCCGGTACGCTTGGAACCCCATTGGAACGGATGGTCGTACATACTTTCCGCTGCCAGAGAATAATGACCATAACGGGCGACTTCATCCCGCAAAGGGCGGATTTGCTGAGAATGACAGTTATAACATCCCTCACGGATATAGATATTATATCCTGCCAATTCCAACGGCGTATAAGGGCGCACGCCCTTCACGGGCTCGATAACTGTTGCTGTGCGAAACAAGGGGATAATTTCAACAATTCCGCCAATCAGCACCACCACAATGATGCAAACCAGCAACAAAATGGAGTTTTTTTCCAGTTTCTGATGTTTATAAAGAAGACTCATGCTGTTACTCCTTGCGGAATCAAATTTCTCTCCTTGACATTGACGTCACCGCGAATAGTCCGCCAGAAGTTGTACGCCATGATTAGGGCGCCTGCGAGGTACAGAACCCCACCCAACATACGGATAATGTAGAACGGATGCATCGCCATTACGGTCTCGACAAAAGAATATTGCAGGAAGCCCATTTCATCATAAGAGCGCCACATCAGGCCCTGCATTATTCCTGACACCCACATCGCAGAGATATAAAGGACAATACCCAGCGTGGCGATCCAGAGATGCATATCTACCAGCTTCATCGAATACAAATCCTTACGCCCCCAAAGTTTGGGCACCATGTAGTAAAGCGCGCCAAATGTGATGAATCCTACCCAACCCAATGCCCCAGAGTGCACATGGCCAATAGTCCAATCTGTATAATGAGAAAGAGAGTTCACGGCCTTGATCGACATCAAGGGTCCTTCGAAGGTACTCATGCCGTAGAATGCCAAAGCAATAATCATAAATCGCAATACGGGGTCTTCGCGCAATTTATGCCACGCCCCCGAAAGCGTCATCATGCCATTGATCATACCGCCCCATGAAGGCATCCACAGCATGATCGAGAACGTCATGCCCAACGTCTGGGCCCAGTCCGGCAGCGATGTATAGTGCAGATGGTGAGGCCCTGCCCAGATATAGATGAAAATCAGCGACCAGAAGTGCAGGATAGACAGCCGGTAAGAATAAACCGGACGTTCTGCGCGTTTAGGCACAAAATAGTACATCATACCCAAGAAACCGGCCGTCAGGAAAAAGCCCACCGCATTGTGGCCATACCACCACTGGATCATGGCGCTCTGCACTCCCGCAAAAACAGAGTAGCTTTTGACACTCATTAATCCCGTGGGGATCACCATATTGTTACCGATATGCAGAACAGCGACCGTAATAATAAAGGCGAGATAGAACCAGTTCGCGACATAGATATGCGGTTCCCGACGCTTAATGACGGTCATCAGGAATACAAGCAAATAGGCCACCCAGATGATGGTTAGCCACAAATCGGCGTACCATTCCGGTTCTGCATATTCTTTGCCTTGCGTAACTCCTGCGAGATACCCCAGTCCGGCCATTAGAATGAAGAACTGATACCCCCAGAACGTAAGCAGCGCTAATTTATCATTCCATAACCTTACACCGCAGGTACGTTGCACCACGTAATAGCTGGTTGCAAATAAAGCATTTCCGCCAAATGCAAAAATGACTGCGGATGTATGCAACGGCCGCAATCTTCCGAATGAAAGGAACGGCTCGAAATTCAGCTGAGGGAATGCAAGCTGTGCAGCAATCAGGACACCTACAAGGAAACCAGCAATTCCCCAAAATACGGTTGCCAGCGTGAATAATTTCACGATGTCATCATTATATATCGCTTTGGCGGGAACAGAGTTATCAGTCATGTTTTTTCCTTAAAACTTAAGAAAGGATTATCCTTCCGGCAGAGAGAAACAGCGTCGCGGTACTTATAGACAAGAGCGCTACCCTGAATACGGGGACAACTTTGGGATAGCGGGCAAAGGCGTATTGCCCGGTCATAACGGATATAATGAGGGCTGGCACTGTCCCCAGGGCAAAAAGGGCCATACCAAAGGCTGTCATAGCCGGGTTCGGTAGAGCCACAGCGGTCATCAAAGCCGCAACAACCAAACCGCAGGGCATAAACCCCAAAATCACCCCCAGAAGGAAGCGTTTGAGTGGTGTGCGATTACGTATTAAACCCTGGCTTTTTGACAGAATACGCTCCCGTGGTACAGGTAGCGTAATACGCGCCAAATAGGGGAAAATACGGCCTATAAGAGGAACTGCGTTCGCAATAAAGATCAGGGCTGCCGTTAGAAGCAGAAGAGCAGCAATGACGTTTTTCAGGGGGGAAAAGAAAAGCGCCGTATTAAATACCGCACTAAAAACAATTGCCAGCATGACATAAGTCGTCATCCGCCCTATATGATAGGGTAGAAGTAAGCTCCGTCTCAGGCGTTCCCAGGGGGCCAGCCTTGGGGAAATGTCGGTGCGAGCCTGTGCAAGGGCAAAAGGGCCGCACATGACCGTGCAATGCGTAAAACCGCCTGCTAATCCGGCCAGAAATAGGCCGCTATAAAGCCCCACTTCCGAGGATATATTATGAAGACATAGGGACATAAGGCAAACCTTGCTTTCCTATTTTAGGATCGTTTTTTTGTAATTTTTTTACCTTGACCAAAGTCAATCGGGTATAGTTTATCGGTGATAAAATAAGGAGAATATGATGCCGTGTCTTACAACCCCACCCAAAACGCGTGCAGAAAGCCGCTACCCTCTCGACACGGTAGATTTCTTTACGGTATTGCCGCCTGAGCAGCTTAAAAAGCTTCATGAGGAGGGACGTACCACAACCTATACTAAAGGGCAGATACTGTTCACTCAGGATGATCCTGCTGAATGGTTTTTTATGATTGAAAGCGGGTGGGTGAAGCTGTTCCGTGAAACTCTGGACGGAAACGAGGTTATCCTGGACGTTATGCCTCATGGCTTCTTATTTGGGGAAACTACAATGTTTGAAAAGGGCGCCTACCCCTACGGCGCGGAAATCGTCGAAGACGCAACTCTGACGTCTTATCCTATCGCCTTGCTGAAAAGATACCTGGATGAGAAGCCTGAACTGGCAATGGCTTTTCTGCAGCACATCAGCAATAAAAACAATCTCAAAGACCGTGAAATAGAACATCGCACAGTCATGAAAGCACCGCAGCGCATAGGCTGCTTCTTGCTACGTTTATGCAAGGTAAAGCAACCGGTCCCGATCATTCTACACCTGCCCTACGACAAAACATTGATCGCATCCCGTCTTGGCATGCAGCCGGAAACATTTTCACGCGCATTAAGCCGTTTGCAGGAAGATACAGGCATAAAGGTGCGTGGCGCTACCGTTGAAATCACAAATCTCAGCAATCTTATTACATATACATGCACAGCTTGCTCGAATGTTTTTCCTTGTGATGATTAAAAGAGGTCGTTATTGGACACAGCGCTTCCGCAACAACATGCGACTGACATTCTGATCCTGTTAGGAATAGTCGGCCTGACAATTCCTTTCCTGCAAAGGCTTAATATTTCCCCGGTACTGGGATTCCTGTTCTGCGGTCTTTTGGCAGGCCCCCATGGACTTCCCGCCGCTTGGCAAGCTATGGGGTTTGATTTTCCTACCCCTATTCATGATAGCGCCGTTATTCACACTTTCGGCGAACTAGGCATCATATTCTTGATGTTTATGATCGGATTAAAGCTTTCCTGGCAAGATTTGTGGCGCATGCGACTGCATATTGCTGGCTTAGGATCATGTCAGATTATTGTCACAGCACTAATTATTTTTCTGATTGCACGAGCTTTTGGTAACAATGTGCAGATATCTATTTTATTGGGCGCATGTTTTGCCCTCTCATCAACAGCTGTAGTAATGCAACTTTTCGAAGAACGGCGGATGGTTCACTCACCAGTTGGGAAAGTAAGCTTTGCAATCTTACTTATGCAAGACTTAGCCGTTGTACCCATCCTGATCATGCTTCATGTATTAAGCGGAGAGAGCAATGATCATATTGCGCTCCAACTGACAAAGGCCTTATTTCTGGCAGCCATAATGATTATGGGTATATATGCTATAGGCATGAAGATATTAGTACCCCTGCTCCGTTACCTTCACCCAGGCGATCGACCTGAGTGGCTCATGTCTTTTGTGTTGTTTATTGTCATTGGAATAGCCATGCTAACCGAATCCGTGGGCCTCTCGGCGGCATTAGGCGCTTTCCTGGCAGGCGTTTTACTTGCAGAAACAGAATACAGAAACCGCATTGAGACAATTATTTCACCTGTGAAGGGGCTATTGTTAGGCGTATTCTTCCTCTCCGTAGGAATGATGATCAATCCTGCGATGGCCTTAGAAAACCCTGTCTGGATTGTCCTGTCGATCATAGGCATAGGGTTTCTGAAAGCCTCTATTATTTATACTCTTTGTTTAGTATTCAAGATCGAGCGCAAAACAGCATTCCCTGTTGCCGTTATGCTGGGACAATCCGGTGAGTTTGTCTTTGTAATTGTAGCCTTGGCACTCACTCAAGGCATCATTGCGAATGCTGATGCTCAATTCTTCATGATTGTAACAGCTTTATCCATGATGATGACGCCGCTCATAGAGCGGCTGGTATTCAAGACCCGCCAAGCCTTCTAAATCCACAGGGTCCGCTATTCAGGCCTTTTTTGTAGAATGTCCTTAAGGCTGGCGGGTTCTATAGGTTTCACCAAATGGTGGTCGAACCCCGCAAGGCGCGAACGTTCAATAAACTCCTTATCGCTCCATCCGGTTTGCGCCACAAATATAGTTTTCTCCATTCCGGGTAAAGTTTTCATCAAATGGCATATCTCATAGCCATTCATATCAGGAATACTGATATCAAGAAAAACATAATCAGGATTATATTTAGAGACCATCGCTATAGCATCAGCCCCCGTGAAAGCAAGACGCACATCGCATCCCTGCATCTCTAGAAGCCAGCCAATAGTCTGGGCAGAATTTTCATTATCATCGACGACCAATACACGATGATCGGTGTCACGCTTAATCTCATCTGGAGAAAATTCGGCTTCATCTTCTTTATCTAATAACATCTTATTAATCATAGGCCCGTTAGTATTGGACATAGATCATATGGCTTAAAGCCCCCCAAAGTGAAAGCAACTCTTTACTAAAACGGATATAGGCCCTTTTAGTTCCGATAAAAATTAGATAGGAAAATACCTAAGGAACCTGATTTACAATAATATATTGAATTTGGAGGATTTCTATAGTTTCAATGCCCACCGCCGTACGCACATCAACACAATCACCTTCGCGCGCTTTCATAAGGGCCCTAGCAACAGGCGAAAGCCAGTTGATCTTACCCTGATCAAGATCGGCTTCATCCACCCCGACCAGCTTCACGGTTATTTCCATTCCATCTTCACGGGCATAAGTCACTGTAGCACCAAAGAATACTTGTTCTATTCCCTGTTGTTTACACGGGTCAACCACTTCAACATCTTCAAGACGCTTTGTCAGGTATCGCACACGACGGTCAATTTCCCGCAAACGTTTCTTATTATAAAGGTAATCACCGTTTTCGGAGCGGTCACCGTTTCCTGCGGCCCAGGAAACGATCTCAACAATACGAGGACGCTCATCACTGAGAAGAAACTTAAGTTCCTTCTGCAGCATCTCAACGCCTTGCGGGGTCATATAATTTTTGACATGGGCTGGTAGAGGGTCCGGCTCGTCCAGATCCTCTTCATGATCAGTTTCTTTAGTGAATGCTTTGCTCATCTTTATAAGATAATAGCCGGCATCAATAATTTCAATATTATTAGGCTGGGGGCTGATCTTCTGACTTACCCAGAGCTTCCATCAATTTATGATGCTGGCTCTTATAGTAGCGGGCAGCTTCATCCAGTTGTTTATGCAGATATTGGATATTTTCACTCTGCTGGATATTCGCAACATCATCGGCCTTATCAGGGTTCTGATCCACGCCCTTATTCATAGCCAGAAGCGCTTGATAGATAGCATTTGTTTGATAAATATCACGATCTTCTACATGCGTACCTTTATCAGATGTATCATAATCAGAGAACACAAGATCACCACTCAGCTCACTGAACATATTGGTAAGATCAAAATTGGCCACAAGATTATCAGGCAGATTGGACAGAAGTTTTAAGTCCTGCAACCATGCTTTGGCATTCAAGATACCGCCTTCACGCAACATCTGCTGCAGACCACCACCATAGAATGCCTGAAGTAGCGGGTGATCCGTAAGGTCAAGAGCGGAATCCAGAAGACCTTCACTGCCGTAGAACACGCCATTGTTATAACGAATACCCAAAGTAGTATCAGATATATACATGTTATAACCGGGCATATAACTGTCATATTCTGTAACAGATTCTGCATCACGCAAAGCATCCTCTTGAGGCGATACAAATGGCATCTCCATAAGCTCGATAGTCATTGTCTTATCGAAGTCCAGGAAGCCATCATTTGTACGTACAGTGATCGTATAAGAACTCGGATCTCTGCCGTAAATTTGCGTTGAGTTCACAACCAGTCGGTTTCCAACAATGGAGAATATTGATGGATCGCCTACAATAGAATAAGTGAACGTATCGCTATCAACGTCAGAAGTAACCAGTGGTCCCATGGTCCAACCTACAGGGTTTCTTTCTGGGAACCACATAGGTGACATATTAATATCATGAGGCGCATCGTTAACCGGAGTCACATTAACATGCATTGTATGTATAGCTGACAGGTCAATGCCACCGTTAGCCGTGCCGCCATCATCCTGAACCTGGAATGTAAAGGTGCCATAATCAATACCATTTCCATTCAATGACGGTGCAAATGTCAGGAAGGCAATATCAGCCGGGTCAATATACTGGCCAGCTACGACAGGGCCTGCATCCACAGCACCTGTCGCCAGATATAATATGCCATTCGGTGGCAACGTTACGATGCGTATTGCCTGCAGATTATTTGATATAGCATCGTTTGGATCGCTGAAGGCGAAATCAGCCAGTGTAAATGTCAGAGGTGTATCTTCCAGTGTAACAAGCGTATTATCAGAAGATAACGGCGCATCGTTAATCAGCGTAATGTTGAAGTCAAATGTGCCCGTAGATGGCAGGAATGTACCGTCACCATCAGTGACTTCGAAATCAAAACTATCGAAAGTCGTTTCCGAACTGTCGTGCGTATATATTACGCGTCCATTATCAATGTCATCTTGCGTAAATGTTGTTATTGCCACCAACGGTGCCGAAGCATAAGCAATTCGTCCATGGAGAACACCAGATGTAACCGTGTAAACCAGATTGTCTGTTGTTGTATCAATATCAGTTGTCAGCAACATAGCAGGCGTAATTGTTACCGTCCCACCTTCAAACATAGACACAACCGGATTGGTAGTTGTCAGGATGGGTGGATCATTTACCGGCGTAACATTAATATGGAATGTATGCGGTGCAGAGAGGTTTACACCACCATTCAAGGTATCGCCATCATCACGAACCTGGAATGTAAAGGTGCCATAATCAATACCATTCGCATCCGGGGCCGGATCAAAACGCAGGTTGGCGATATCACCCACTAGAATCTCCTGACCCGCAGTCACCGCAACACCTGATAAGGTCAGCGTGCCACCAGCCGGCAACGTTGTAATAACGATGCTCGTATATATATCGTCCGGGTTATCATACGGATCACTGAATACGAAATCAGCAAGGCTGAAATCATAATGGTTATCTTCAAGTATTGTAACGCTATTATCCGCTGAAGTAGGCGCATCGCTGACCTCTGTGACATCAATTGTCATGCGGTTCGGGATCTGGTCAGTATCGACACCGGCGTTGGCTGTACCGGCATCATCCACCACTTGGAAGTCAAAATAATCATAACCGTTGCCGTATGCGTGCGCTGCAGGGGTAAAGGTTAAATATGAAAGATCGGCGTAGCTGATCATCTGGCCAGCAGTAACAGCACCAGGCGCACTGGAACCGGCACCCAGGGTGAGAATACCATTAGCCGGCAAGGCGCTTACAATGATTCCTGCAAAGTTATCAGCCGGAACATCTTCAGGATCTGTGAATCCAAAATCAGCAGGATTAAATACAAACGGCGTATCTTCGAGCGTCGTAACGGTATTATCAGTACCTAAAGGCTCATCGTTTACAGAAGTTACGTCAATCGCAATAACATTATCGCTAGCATCGATATCGAAGCCGCCATTTGCTGTACCGCCATCGTCACGGACACGGAATGTAAAATCAGCATACCCTGCCCCATTTTCATTCGGCACAGGAACAAAACGCAGCAATCCAATATCAGCGTAAGCAATTTCCTGTGGCGTTGTAACAGCCGAACCATTAAACAGCAGTGTACCGCTCACAGGCAGAGAAGTAATAATAACAGACATGAAGTCATCAGGATTGGTGCTGTCATTAGGATCTGTAAATCCAAAATCGGCAGCGCTGAATATATAATCTGTATCTTCAAGTGTTGTAATAGTTGTGTCTGTACCTGCCGGAGCGTCATTAACAGGTGTTACATCTATAGTCATGGTATTCGGCGTCTGATCTGTATCCTGGCCTGCATTTGCTGTGCCAGCGTCGTCACGAACTTGGAATGTGAAGTCCGCATAACTTATGCCATTGCCATGAGCATCCGGCATAAACACAAGATTGCCGATATCTCCCGCCAGAATTTCCTGACCCGCTACAACAGGGTTACCATTCAATGTCAGCGTTCCGTTAGCTGGCAGCGTTGTAATAATTACGCTGTAGAATACGTTATCCGGATTATCATTAGGATCGCTAAATCCAAACATGGCGGCACTGAATGTAAACGGCGTATCTTCCAGCGTTGTGACTGTATTATCAGCACCCGCCGGCTCATCATTCACAGAGGTCACATCGATTGTAATAGTATTCGCTACTGGGTCTGTGTCGACACCGCCATTCAGAACGCCACCGTCATCCTGTAGGCGGAAGGAGAAGTTGGCATAAGCAGCACCGTTTTCCTCAGCAACAGGCATGAATGTCAGAAGTGGAACATCTGCAACAGCAATCACATCATTTACGGCAACAGGAACACCGTTTAAGGCCAGCACACCATTTAAAGGAATGGAGGTAATGATTACATTCGTGAAGTTATTGGCCGGACTATCATGGCTATCATCAAATCCAAAATCAGCGGCAGAGAATGTATAAACCGTATCTTCCAGAGTTGTTACTGTATTATCAGCACCAACCGGAGCATCGTTAACGGATTCAACGTTAAATGTGAACTGTCTGGGTGTTTGGTCGGTATCTACGCCAAGATTTGCAATACCGCCATCATCCTGGACCTGGAAAGTAAAGCCATCGTAACCCACGCCATATTGGTCAAGCGCTGGCGTGAAGATCAAATTAGGTATATCGGCAACAGCTATAACTTGTCCCGCCGTAACCGGATTACCATTCAGTGTCAGGGCGCCATTCACGGGTAGTGTCGTGATGATAACAGCCTGCAGGACGTTAGGCGGCGTATCATTAGGATCAGTAAATCCAAAATCAGCAGCCGTAAATGAATACGGCGTATCTTCCAGAATATTGCGGACAGCATCCGTGCCAATCGGCGCATCGTTTACTGGTGTGATGGAAATAGCAAATGCTGACGATCCGAGCGTTGTCGTCGCATCAGAAATTTCAAAGACGAAACTATCTGTTGTGGTTTCACTGCTGTCATGAACATAAATGACGCGATTATTTGCCAAGTCATCCTGGGTGAAGCTTGTGATGGCCGTACCCGGCGCTGTGCTTAACTCCAAACGGCCATGGGCAACAGGTGTCGTAACAGTATATATGATATCGCTGTCAGCCGTATCAACATCAGAAGACGACAGCATCGCCGTTGTCAGTATTGTACTATGACCTTCAAATGTAGCCATACCCAGGTTTGTATCCAGGACTGGTGGATCATCAACAGCTGTGACATCAAATGTAATGGTTCTTGGCGTCTGATCTGTATTTTGACCACCATTAGCTGTACCACCATTATCGATAACCTGGAACGTAAAGCTGGAATAACCCGGACCGTTATCGTTCAGAGCTGGCGCAAATACCAGATTAGGAATATCTGTAACAGCAACGACTTGACCCGCTGTAACTGCTACGCCATTCAGCGTCAGCGTTCCAGCAGCCGGCAGGGTAGTAATAATTAGGTTTGTGAAAGCGTGCGGCGCAGAAGCATCCGCAGGATCTGTAAATCCAAAATCAGTATCACTGAATGTATATGGTGTATCTTCCAGAATTGTAATTGTATCATCCGTTCCAGTCGGCGCATCATTGACGGCGGTAACATCGATATACATTGTATTCGGTGTCTGATCTGTATCTTGGCCGCCATTCAATACGCCATCATCATCCTGTACCTGGAACGTAAAGCTGCCAGCTGCCGCACCGTTTACGTTTAAGGCCGGCGTATAGGTAAGAAACTGGATATCATTGTAAGCGATCACCTGCCCTGCTGTAACCGGATTGCCGTTCAAGGTTAACGTACCGGATGCCGGCAGTGTTGTGATAATCAGGTTCATGAATCCGTTATCCGGATTATCCTTAGGATCATCAAAGCCGAAATCAGCAGGCAGGAAGGTGATAGGCGTATCTTCCAGAGTGATGACCGTATTATCAGCACCCGCAGGCTCATCATTTACAGATGTTACATCAATGGTCATGATGTTTTCGACGGGATCAGTATCCAGACCACCATTAGCCGTACCACCATCATCACGCACAATAAATCTGAAATCCGCATAACCCGATCCGTGCGCATCCATCGCCGGTGTAAAAACCAGATATGCAAGATCAGAAGCACTAATAACCTGGTTCACAGCTATAGGCCCTGTAACAGAGGCTGGCGCCACAAGATGCAGGGTGCCATTCACAGGCAATACAGTAATTTGCACACTCTGCAAGGTATCTGGCGTTTGGATATCATCAGGGTCCGTAAAGCCGAAATCAGCAGCCGTGAATTGGTAATCTGTATCTTCCAGCGTTGTCACTGTAGTGTCTGTACCCGCAGGTGCATCGTTAACAGATTGCACTTCCACAGTCATTGTTCTTGGAGTTTGGTCAGTATTCTGACCGCCATTTGCCGTGCCACCGTCGTCAACAACCTGGAATGTGAACGAGCTATATGGCATACCATGCATATTGGCAGCTGGGGTAAAGACCAGATCATCAATGTCGGCATAGGCGATATAATCATTCGCGGCAACAGGGTTGCCATTCAAGGTCAAAACACCATCTGTGGGTAACGTTGTAATGATAATTCCCTGATATCCGTCAGGTGCGGCACTATCTGAAGGATCTGTAAATCCAAAATCTGCCGGATCAAAGGTAAATGGCGTATCTTCCAAAGTCTGGACTGTATTATCCGTACCTACGGGCGCATCATTTACCGATGTAACATCAAAGGTAATCGTATTGCTTGTAGGATCAATATCAATACCGCCATTCGCAGTGCCACCATCATCCTGAACTTGGAAGGTAAATGATGTATAACCGGCCCCATAAGCGTTCAGCGCCGGTGTAAATGCCAGATTACCAAGATCAGCAACTGCCACAGTCATAGGTACTATAACAGGTGCGCCGCTATATGTCAGTGTACCGACAGAAGGCAGAGATGTGATGATAACAGCCTGCAGGCTATTCGAAGGCGTATCATTAACATCACTGAAACCAAAATCAGCCGCTGTGAATATATGCGGTGTATCTTCCAATGTTGTCAATGTCGCATCAGAACCTGCCGGCGCACTGTTGATAGGGTCAACATCGATGGTCATCGTATTGGCGACCGGATCCAGGTTCACGCCACTATTAGTCAAATCTCCATCATCTTGAACCTGGAAGGTGAAGCTCGCATAACCATCACCATTTGCGTTAATGGGAGGTGTATAAACAAGGTTCGGAATATCTGCCACGGCAATAAGATCATTGGCAGCCACAGGATTACCATTCAATGTCAGGGCACCGAAGGCTGGCAATGTTGTAATTTGCACAAAGGCAAAATTATCAGCGGGACTATCATGGCTATCTGTGAATCCGAAATCGGTGGCACTGAAGGCATATGCTCCACTTTCAAGCATGGTAACCGTATTATCTGCACCATCAGGAGCGTCACTAACTTCCGTCACGTCGAATGTAATGCGGTTTGGTGTCTGGTCCGTATCCACGCCGCCGTCCGCAGTACCGCCACTATCCTGTACCTGGAATTCAAAATAGCTGGTGCCAGCACCGTGAGAATCAAGATCTGGGGTGAAAACCAGGTTAAGTATGTCAGCTGCAGCAATGGCCTGACCTGTGGTAACCGGACTACCGTTTAATGTCAGAACGCCTGTTGTGGGGAGCGCCGTAACTATAATGGCCTGCAGTATATGGGATGGGCTGTCGTTAGCATCAGTGAAACCAAAATCAGTAGCAGCAAATGTATACGGCGCATCTTCAAGGATCGTGATGGTGTTATCAGCCCCTGCCGGCTCATCATTCACAGGTGTAATTGAAATGTTAAATGTCGCTGGCGCCAACGTCGTTGTCGCATCGGAAATCTCAAACACAAAACTGTCAGTTAAGGTCTCGCTGCTGTCATGGACGTAAATGACGCGGCCATTTGCCAGATCATCCTGTGTGAAGCTTGTGATAGCCACACTTGGCGCTGTTGAAAGCGCAAGCCTACCATTTGCAACAGGTGTTGTGACGGTGTAGACAATATTCAGGTTTGTTGTATCAATATCATGGGAAGACAGCATCGCTGTTGTAATTGTAGATGTAGAGCCTTCCAGAACCGATATACCTGTATTAACATCCAGAATGGGCGCGTCATCCACAGGAGTAACATCGATGGTCATTATTCTTGGTGTCTGATCAATATCAACACCTGTATTGGCAGTACCACCTGTATCCTGAACCTGGAATGTGAAGGTCGCATATCCTGCGCCATTCTGATCTGCAACAGGCGCGAATACCAGATTAGGAATATCTGCCGCCAGAACAGTCTGTCCTGCAGTAACGGCCACCCCATTCAGCGTTAGAGTACCAACCGCTGGCAACGTAGTAATAATCACAGCCTGCAGAGAATGCGCTGGTGTATCATTAGGATCTGTAAATCCAAAATCGGCAGCTGTGAAAGCCCTTGGCATATCTTCAAGGGTGACTACCGTATTATCTGTACCAATCGGTGCATCATTTACAGGCGCAATGGAAATATTGAACGTTGCCGGTGCCAATATTGTTGAATCATCAGACACCTCGAATACAAAGTTATCTGTTGTTGTCTCGCTGCTATCGTGAACATACGCAACGCGATTTGCCACAAGATCAGCCTGGGTGAAGCTTGTTATTGCCACACCCGGCGCTGTCGTCAATTCCAGGCGACCATGAGTTACCGGCGTTGTAACTGTATATACAATATTACTATCCGGCGTATCGACATCAGAGCTGGACAGCATTGCGGTCGTAATGATCGTCGTAAATCCCTCAAATGTGACCATACCTGCATTGGTATCGAGCACGGACGGATCGTCAACCGCTGTCACATCAATGGTCATCGTGTTCGGGGTCTGGTCCGTATTCTGGCCACCGTTTGCCGTGCCGCCATCATCCACAACCTGGAATGTGAAGCTGCTATAGGCAGTGCCTGTTCCGTTGAGAGCTGGCAGATATGATAAGTTAGGAATATTAGCCACGGATACAAACTGGCCCGCCGTAACCGGCACACCACTTAATGTCAAAGAGCCCGCTGCGGGCAGCGTAGTGATAATGACACCATTCAAAATATTTGGTCCGGCGCTATCATTAGGATCTGTGAAACCGAAATCTGCGACCGTAAATGGAAGCGCCGTATCTTCAAGCGTGGTCACTGTGTTATCAGTGCCTGCCGGTGCATCATTGACAGAGGTAACATCAATCGTCATACGATTAGCTACAGGGTCTGTATCTGCGCCGCCATTCGCTATGCCGTTATTGTCGCGCACCTGAAAGTCAAACTGCGCATAAGATGCTCCATAAGCGTTAGCTACAGGGGTGAAGCGCAGTTGCGGAATATCCGCTACAAGAATTTCTTGCGATGCGGCAACTGCAACGCCATTCAGTGTCAATGTACCATTCACTGGCAGTGTTGTGATGATAACGGAATAGAAGGTATCATCCGGATTATCACTAGGATCCGTAAATCCAAAGTCCGCAGCACTGAATATGTAATCGGTGTCTTCCAGCGTTGTCACCGTATTATCAGTACCTGCTGGCGCGTCATTCACGGACGTCACATCAATCGTCATAACATTTGGTGTAGGATCGATATCAATACCACCATTTGCCGTACCGCCACTATCATGAACTTGGAATGTGAATGAAGCATAAGCGGCTCCATGCATATCAGCGACAGGTACAAACTGAAGCAATCCGGCATTGATATCTGCAACGGCAATTACATCTGTCGCGTTCACAGCAACACCGTTCAGCAGCAATGTTCCTGCAGCGGGCAGTGTTGTGATTGTTACAGCTGTCAGACTATCAGCAGGCACATCATTAGGATCCGTAAACCCGAAGTTTGCCGATGTAAAGATGTAAGGCGTATCTTCCAGTGTTGTTACTGTTGTATTAGTACCCGCAGGCGCATCATTCACAGGCGTGACGTCAATGGTCATCGTGTTTGGCGTCTGATCCGTATTCTGGCCACCATTTGCAGTGCCACCATCATCCACAACCTGGAATGTGAAACTGCCCGCTGCGGCACCGTCAGCATGCAATGCTGGGGTATATACCAAATTCGGTATATTAGCAGCGGCAATGAACTGGTTGGCTGTGACAGGCGAACCACTCAGGGTTAAAATACCTGACACCGGCAATGTTGTAATAATGATACCGCTCAATGCATTTGGAGCGACTGTATCGTTTGGATCCGTAAAACCAAAATCGGTAGCCTGGAATGAAATAGGCGTATCTTCCAGTGTGGTAACAGTATTATCTGTACCCGCTGGTGCATCATTGACGGACGTAACATCAAGCGTAATACGATTTGCCGAAGCATCTGTATCAAAACCGCCGTTTGCGGTAGCACCATCGTCACGGACACGGAAGTCAAACGATGCATACCCAGCACCATAAGCGTCGGCTGCAGGTGTAAAGCGCAATTGAGGGATATCCGCTACAGCAATTTCCTGCGGCACCGCTATGGCTGCACCATTGAAAGTCAGCGTACCATTCACTGGCAGTGTC